>CANQQE010000009.1 GCA_947625935.1 uncultured Muribaculaceae bacterium
GATTATAATACTCATAATAAGTTTTGTATCGCTTATAATCATGATCGGAGCGTTATGGATTATAAAGACGCGTCGCCGGCGGGAACGGGAGAATGAGGAGCGTATCGAGGCGTTGCAAAAGATGGTCGACGAGTATAGGGCCGCACCACACACGCAAGCCCCCGAAGCCAATGATTCGTCAGCGTTGAGGAGCGCCATGCTCAAGCAACTCGGAATCATCAAATTGGTAGCCGAGACACCCACCGAGCAGAACCGCGAGATGCTGCGTAAGATCTCAGCCATTGACGGCGAAACCAACGGCGAACTCGTTGATTGGGCGAATCTCTTTGAGATAATAGACAGCCTCTATTTCGGATTTTACAGTAAACTCCACCGACAATATGGTGACCTTATCAGTTCTAAGGAGGAACAAATAATCGTCCTGATGGTGGCCGGATTCTCGACGAAAGAGATAAGCGTTATCACGGGGCAGACCACATCAACAATCTATGTCAAAAAATCCTCGATAAGAAAGAAGCTGGGTGTGCCCGAAAAGGAGGATATCGTCAGATTCCTGGATAACAGGCATCAGGATTAAGACATCATTAAGACCGGCGCAAGGCCCCATTAAAACTTTTAAGACATGCAGCCGCTGATAATCAGCGGCTTGCATCTCTCACATTAAAACTTTTATATTTGGCATTAAAATCCCGTTAGACATAATTTTGCATCAGTAAATCATTAAAAACTGATGTAAAATGAAAACAGGATTCAACATCTTCTCCATCGCATTTCTGATGGCCTCAACTCTCCTCCCGTCATGCTCCATGGGCAGAGGAGACCGCAGGGACAGCAATTTCGAACAGGCCGTGCTGACGCACCTTGACTCAACCTCCAATGTAGAATACGTGGGAATGTCAAACGTTCACACTCTCGAAGGCAACAGACTCCAATCTGTAGTAATATACTATGTGACGGACTCAATCGGAAACCGTATTGAGCGCAATGCCCGCATCATAACCAACGCCGACTGCTCCGAGGTCTACACATGGGAAAATCTCGACACACAGGTAATCGGCTATGCCAAGCAAATGATAAGCGACAAATTGGAAGAAAATGGCATAAATATGGATGGCAACAGCCTGATTGATGCACTGATTGAATTTAAAAAACGATAAAACAATACGCAACATGAAACGGCAGTTCATCACCTCCCTCATTGTCGTAATCTCGGTGGCTACAACCTATGGCCGGGAGATAACCGGAAAAGTAGTGGAAAGAAACGGGTCTCCGCTTGACTTTGTTAATGTCGTGCTTTACAGCGATTCAACCTACGTCACAGGCACCGTGACCGATTCCGCCGGCCTGTTCTCTGTCGTCAACGACACCAATGCCAACCTTACCGCCCGGATATCGTTTGTCGGCTACGAGACGGCCTCCGTGCCAGTCCCGGCGTCAGGCAACTTAGGGATAATAAAACTCGCACCTTCAACCGTAAAACTCGACGAAGTCGTAGTGAAAGCCACTCGCCCTGCCACTACTATGAAAGGCAACGCTCTCGTAACCAACATCGAAGGCAGTTCACTCGCAATCGCAGGAACCGCCAACGATGTGCTGGCGCGTGTTCCGATGGTCGTTGACAATGGCGGCACACTGGAAGTATTCGGCAAAGGCTCGCCCGAAATTTACATCAACGGGCGCAAAGTGAATGACCTTCAGGAACTCGCGCAACTCAATTCCAATGACATGAAAGATGTCTCGGTAATAACCAATCCGGGGGCTGCCTATGCCGCCAATGTGAAGTCTGTAATTCTCATCCGCACAAAACCGCCGAAAGGCGATGGACTCAGCGGAACAATCCGTACCGATAACGGTTTTCAGCACTATTTCCGCACAGGCAACTCCATCGACCTCAAGTATCGTACCCGCGGACTCGAACTGTTTGCCAATTTCGGATGGTGGCGTGGCAACAACCGCGACTACCGTTCAAATGATATGATTACTGCCACTGCATCAGGCACATACAATCAGTCGTTTCAAACAATAGGCAAGCAGTCTTACAACGACATGACTGGCAAAGTCGGCTTTTCATTCATGTTCAATGATAAGCACAGCATCGGTGCTTATTATCAGAACAGTTGGAACCGCCACCACACAACCGGCACAATACCAAGTGAAGTCTGGCTGAACGGTACACTCCTTGATCGATATAATTCAGATGTCGACAATAAATCCACAGCGTTGCCGCGACACTACGCCAACCTCTATTACAATGGCCGAATAGGTAAACTCTCCATTGATTTCAACGCCGATTACCTTTGGTACAAGAACAGAGAACTATCGTTGAGCGACGAACTTAGCGTGACGGGAGATGACCGTAATGTAAGTACGGAATCCACCAACCACAACCGTATGTTCGCCGAGAAACTTGTGGTAAGCCATCCCATTTGGAAAGGACAGATACAGGTTGGCGAGGAATATACCGATACCCGCACCACTAATCTTTTTTCAGCCAATATCCCCGAAGTCCCGGATGCCGACAACAGAGTGGACGAAAGCAATATTGCGGCTTTCGTCCAGATAGCGCAGCAGTTCGGTCGTTTCAACGTCGGTGTCGGACTCCGCTACGAACATGTGAAATTCGATTACTACGAGATGGGGCAGCTCAGCGACGGCCAGAGCAAGAAGTACCACAATCTGTTCCCGTCACTGAATGTCTCCACTCAGACAGGTAATGTCCGTATGGGACTGAACTACTCAGGCAAAACCGTCCGACCCGGTTACGGGCAGCTCGACGGAGCAGTCAGCTATATCAACCGCCTCACTTATGAGACCGGTAACCCGTATCTTAAACCCACAAAAATCCAGACTGTGGAATATATGGCACAGTGGCGGCAGTTCTTCGCCCAGGTGTCTTACACCCACTTCAAGGATGGCGTCTACCACATCACCGAACCTTACGGCACTGACGGAGAAGCCACCATCATTCGGACGGCCAATCTCGACCGGCGTCATTATCTTCAGGCATTTGTGGGAGGCCGTTTCAACGTCGGTGTCTGGCAACCGCACGTCAATGCCGGCATGATGAAACAATGGCTGACCATGCCCGTAAACGGCCGTCTTACGAAGATGAACACCCCGGGCTTCCTCATCCAGTGGCAGAATGCAGTGCATCTCCCTTTCGACATCTGGCTGAATGTGGACGCACAGCTCATGACCACCTCTTGGGACAACAACATGAAACTCTCCAACACACCATGGTATGTCAACGCCAAAATATATAAAGGATTCCTCAACAACGCGTTCAGCGTCACCCTCGAAGCGAAAGACCTGTTCAATTCTTCGCAAAAAGACGCTATCATGTATAACGACGCAGTGCAGATTGTTCAGAAAAATTACTCTCCGGGACGCTCCGTAATGCTCACCCTCCAGTACCGCTTCAACACCACCCGCGACCGCTATCGCGGCACCGGAGCCGGCAACGCCGAAAAATCGCGGCTCTAACGCCCTCCGACAACGCCGCAAACCCGCCCGCCACATCGACGATCCCCCCCTCCCCTTCAACTCCCCGAAAAATAACCACCTCGCCGCCGAGAGAAACCGCACCCTCTCGGCGGCTTCGTAATCGTCACCTTCAAACGCCCAAGCATAGCATCCCCAGCACAAGATGCGAATACCACACCAGTTCCCCAGAAACAACATACCAGTACCACACCAGTACCACACCAGTACCATACCAGTTCTATACCAGTTCAGACCTTGATTGAGAAAGGGACAGATGTATTTATGACAGCATTGGAACTCGCAGAGTTATGTGGCCTAAAGAACATAAGATATTTCCGTAAATTATATCTCAATCCCGCGTTGGCAGAGGGGGCTATTGAGCGGCTGTATCCCGATCAGCCCAATCATCCGAAACAGAAATACCGCTTGACTGAGGCCGCAAAGGAATGGAAAAGATTAATACTTAAACTGCCTAACCTAACCTATTGGATGGGGGATGATTGAGTTGGGTTTGAGGCACCATATATGCCCGACCAAACTTATACAAATATGTCTTGCCAAGCAAAAGAAAAAGCGGCCAACCACTCGTTGACTGCTAAACCCGTGATCCCACTTGGGCTTCAACCAACCACTCCCCGCCAAACTCGGTTAAAACATTTAGGATTTAAGAATTTCAAGCGCTTACTCTCCTGTAGTTTCACCATATTCGGCAATAATACGTTCCACATCCTTCTTGAGTTTAGGAATATGTCTTACAACCAACCCCCATAAAAATTCAGTCTCTACACTGTCATAACCATGTATGATACGGTTGCGCGTGTTGATAATCTCCTTGGCATTTGGGATCTCAAATGTAGGATCTTTCTTCCGTATACGGTTGATTGCCTCTCCCATTATCTCAGTCTTGCGTTCGACAGCACAAATCCTCAAACCGTCTTGTTCAAACAAATCAAAGCGTCTGGGAAAGTCCGAAAAGAACCCCTCCAATTCATTTATCGCATCTAACACATCCTGAAGATGTTTCAGTATATATTCGTCAGCCATAAATCAATTGTTTGGTACGGTTCACGTTTTGAATGAAGTATTTGTTTTTCAGTCCTTTCTCTACCACCAAATCGACTTTCCTGCCAAAAAGCAGTTCCAACGCGTCACGAAAATCAAAGTAATTGGTAACGTAATCCCACTTCTCGTGATCGGTCGTGTCGAAGTTGACAAGCAAGTCCACGTCGCTTTGGTCATTGAATCTATCCGTCAGGATAGAGCCAAAGACGGCCAAAGTCTTGACCCTGTGCTTACGGCAAAGGTCGATGATTCGTTGCAGATTCAGTTCAATCAGCTTCATAGACGTTTGTGTTACAAATACAAAGATAGCGATTCATTCTGACATATTAACGCTTCTGCCCTGAAAAACGTTGGGAACCGACACAGGCGACTTTATATGCAGAGCCCAAGGGCACATCCGTATCGCTTGAAATATTACATCCTGTTGACTGCTAAACTCGTGGTCCCACTTGGGCTTCAACCAAGGACTCCCTGCCAAATGATAGACAATGTGAGTCAGGTGCTCTAACTAAAGGTTGATCTGTCAATAAAAAAGCAGCCAACCCCATGTTGACTGCTAAACTCGTGGTCCCACTAGGGCTTGAACCTAGGACTCCCTGATTATGAGTAGGTGGACGGCGTGATTTTGAACGAAACCGCATGAAACTTCGTTAATAAGATACAATCTGATTATCAGATATTTGCAAGCATCAGAAGAAGTTTGTAATTTTGTGTGAGACCTCTTGAAACTTGCGGGTTGTGTTCAAAATGTGTTCAAATCCCATTTGCTGAACACGCTCCCTGATTGTTTTTTAGGGTCTGGCAGGTCTGATAAAAACTTGAACACAACTTTGAACACAGCTATATGAACAAGGCTCTTTTTAGCGATGAATCCAGACGGTTCGCAGGAGCGACAATATATATCGTTCTCGCTCCGGACAACAGATATAAATTCGACACAGGCAAATCTGTGCCGTTGACAGTCTGCGTCACTCATCAGCGGTTGCGGCGATATTTCACGACCGGGTTAAAGGTATCGTCAATAAAAGAATACGAGGCATTGTTTTCCAAATCAAATGCTGCCATTGAGATCCGAAAGGGACTCCGCAAGGTGTTTGACCAGATATGCACTAAAACAGACGAACTTATTTTGCTCAATCGGTTCTCGGTTGCCGACCTCAAAAGCCATGTTGAAAAGTCAGAGGGGAAAGTGACAGAAAAAACGATGAGAGCTGATGATTCTTTTTCTTATTGGGCTACACTTGGCGCATCGAAAGAAAAAGTAAAGACCCGCGCGATGTATTCTTCTGCGCTTGACTGGTTCAAGCTATTCCGAAAGGATAAGCCTATTTCACTCGGTGCTGTCGATACCGCCATAATCACACGCTTCGCCAAATGGCTTGATGAACAGAAAGCACGCAACGGCACAGATCAACCGCTTTCTTTGGACACACGAATGGTAATTCTCCGTGCCACCCGCGCTGTATTCAATCAGGCTTATAAAGATGGACACACCACGATGGTACCAAATTTCAAAGGTCTTATACATGCCGGCAATCGTCGCCGCCTGAACGCCTTGACTGTGGAAGAAGTGTTGAAGTTGTGGGACTACTGGCTTGAAGCTCCCGATAAACAGTCAAAATATGCCCGTGCCGTAGGTCGCTGGTTGCTCCTTTACTGTCTCAACGGGATGAATACCATAGATATGGCTAAACTTGTCTGGACAGAGAAAGCGGCAGTATCGCAGAAATTCCCGCAATTTGTTTTCATCCGCTCCAAGATTGACAGGGCAAACAAACCTGTCGGCAAGCAGCTTGATGAAACATCAGTACCGATTATTCCGCAGTTGCGGCAGTTGCTTGATGTGTATGCCTCGCCATATAGCCCCGGTGAACTTGTTTTCCCTGACATTTTTCTCAATGCCGTCACAGATGAGCAAAAAGCAATCCGCGTTCACGACTTTAACCGCCGGATTTCAAAGAACATCAAAGAGGTATGTGAGTCGCTTGGCATCCAATGCGTCACGCCCCAGTATGCCCGCAATTCCTTCATCTCAGCCTTGGCACATCACGGCGTTATGACAGCCTACATCGACTATGCCGTGGGACACGCCACATCGGAGGTGTCGGCACTCCTCGCCGGTTATATATCCAATGTAACACCAGCTATGATGCAGGCGTTCAATGAAAAAATCTTTATTGTTCCCCCTATTCAGTGATTTTTTATGCCGAAAAATCGCTTATAATCCTCCAAAACCGTGTTGTTTCACCCACTTTTGGAGTGTTATAACGAGGTTTGGCTGAACAAGGCGCTTGTTTATCGTAGTACACAAACCTTAAATACACCCAATTATCGTAGTTCATGGGGCGAAATTTTGCCAGTTTATCGAAGTTTTTTTTATCTTTGCACCATAAATACAAGACATTAATGGAGACTTCTATACTACTTGAAATATTACGTGACCAACGAGAGGAGCTTGATACTCTTCGTTCCCAACGCTTTTGCAAACGGAAGGAAGAAGATATGGTTAAGCTTGAGAGCAAAAAGGCTCAAGTGGTAATAGGTGTACGCCGCAGTGGAAAATCGACATTGTGTTTCAACGTATTGGACAAAGCTCAGGTTAAATTTGCTTATGTGAATTTTGACGATGAGCGTTTAGTCCGTTTGACAGCCGATGATCTGAACGATGTATTAAAGTGCCTTTACCAAATTTATGGTGATTTCACTCACTTATTTCTTGACGAGGCGCAGAATATAGAAGGATGGCATCTTTTCGTCAATAGATTGCTCAGGCACGGAATGAAAGTGTTTATAACCGGTAGCAATGCAAAACTACTCAGTAGCGAGCTTTCCACATATCTCACCGGACGCTATAATGAAATCGAATTGTATCCTTTCTCGTTCCGTGAATTTTGCGAAATGGAGGAAGTGGAAACAACGAATCTTTCTACAAAAACAGACGCTTTACTCCGCAGAGCATTTGACAAGTACATGGAGACAGGCGGTTTTCCGGAGATAATCAGTGGTGAGGAAACTGCCGAGGAATATATTGACACATTGGTTTCAAATATTCTGGAAAGAGACATCGTGCAACGTTTTAAAGTAAGATACAAAGATGCCTTTAAGTCACTGTCGAATCATCTTTTGAATAATGCCCCATGCGAAATTGTCTATACGGCTTTGCAGAAGACTTTTAATTTCAAAAATGACAAAACCGTTGAGAATTATGTCGGATACCTATATCAGGCTTATCTCCTGAAACAGCTACGCAAATATTCCACTAAAAGTAGCGAGAGGATTCGTAACGCTAAATGCTACCCCATAGACGTATCTCTTATGAACGCCAGAAAGGATGCCTTTGCAAAAGATAATTTTGGATGGAGGCTTGAGTCTTTGGTTTATCTGGAGTTATGCAGGAAATATGGAACCGGTTACGATGTCTATTACCACAAAACAGACTCTTATGAAGTGGATTTCGTAGTTTGTCATCGGGCAACGGTTGTTGAACTTGTGCAGGTCTCCTATGACATATCCTCTGCAAAAACTCTTAATCGGGAAACTTCTGCTTTAGCGAAAGCCGGAACATCTCTCAAATGTGACAAATTAACTCTGGTGACCGCCTTTGAGGAGCGTATGTTGGATGTTAATGGACAAGTCATTAACGTCTATGCTGCTTATAAATGGCTTCTAATATAACCTCATTATCGTGGCTTCTCCTTCAAATTCCCCTTCAATTGCATATAATATATGGTGGTGAACACTTGGCAACTGGCGGTTGTTTGATACGTTGAGTGCCGTTATGCCATAAAGTTTAAGTAAAACAGCATGGTTTATCGGTTCTCGTTATTCATCAACCCATCAAACCCCACTGTGCCTATGCCAAATCCGACCCTTAAAGACATCGTGCCGCTGCTTGATGTGCTGAATCGGGATATAAAGTTTTCGCGCGTAATAAAGCACGACCTATACGGCCGGGCTTCAATGTTTAAGACGCTTAACGAACTTAATGCTATGGATATTGAGTCCATGGTTATAGAGACTCTCAATCTTGGTCTTGCCGGAAATACCATAGCAAATACCCTGCGAAATCTCTTGGCTGAAATAGCTGCCCGGATTAATGATCTACGTTTCGTAAATCCTCAGATAGACAGAAAGGAAAAGAGTCCGGAAGATGCTTTTGACCGCTTTCAGCGAGAAATGATGGCCAGCCCAATTCAACATCTGCAATGCTCGTTTGATCTATACAATATGGCATGTGGTCGTTTGATTGCGGCAAATGAAGAAAACGATAAAGCGGAAAAAGCCAATACAGACAAATATTTCGTCAAGACCTTGCCCGTTGGATTGATTCAGCGTGTAGATAAACACAGAAAGGATTATATCAAGTCTAAACGGATATTGATGAAATGGATTCAGCGCAGTATCGAGTTTGAGGAAAATCTCGAAGATATGTGTACGCCACAACTCAGGCGGGCGGAACTGACTTGTGCTAAAATATCGAAGGTAATTTCAAGATATTTTCCACCATGCGAAATAATAATTCCCAAAATGCCTACTCAATACGAAGAGGAGCGTAAGAACAAGGGAAAACAAAATCAACAGGCATCTGACGACAAAACAGAAAGCAAGAGAGAACCAAGGGTGTGGATTGAACCCTTGTTCCCGATGATTTTAGTTTCGGAACTGTATGAGGTATGCGAAATGATATTTGAGGAATCGACCGAAACCCAGTTTCACTCATCGTTGAATCTTCATGGTAAGCATGAGCCACTGAAAATAAAGCCTAAACAAAAAATCAAGGTTTGCTATCTCATCTCCAAGCTCTACGATATTGTGCCGGAAAAGCACAAGGCCGCATGGCGGGAGGACATACTTCTGCACTTCGACATAGACTCCTCATATTACGAAAGCAAGTATTCCCATCCGCGTGGAAGCGATGCCAGTAGGTCAAGTATGGCCTTCGCTGATGACATAGATGAAATCATCAAAAACCATAAAAAGCGGGCTTGATAGTCCGTGCTACTTAAAGATACCACTCGCGCACCACTTTCACCACTCAAATTTCCACTTTTGAAACCTTATGATACTACCCGTTAGAGCCTGATACTCTGACGGGTAGTTTTAGTAAGTGGAGAATAGGAATCCACATACATACCACTCATTACCGGTTGTAATTTTGCAGTGTCCGGGAGATACTCGGATACGCTCTCTCAGAGGGCGGAAGTATAACTCAAACCCACACTGCGTATGACAAAAGACCAGTTACTCAAACTTCCTCTCTGGCAGTACACCGGAGAACAATTTTTAGAATTACTTGACTCTCATTTTGTCAAGACCAAGACCGCTACCGAAAGCGTTACCTCTGACGAAAATGTTGCCACCACTGCAAAGCGTTGGCTCGTTTACGGAATCAAGGGTCTCTGCGAACTTCTCCAGTGCAGTAAGGCTACCGCACACCGTATCAAGAACAGTGGCGTAATCAAAGATGCCATAACCCAATCTGGCAGAAAAATCGTCATTGACGCCCAGAAAGCACTCGATCTCATACAAGAACATAAGAAAGGGGGTGAGGAATGGACGGAGTGAAGCAAGACATCCTCAAACTATGGGAGGAAAAGCAGCTGCGAATCACGGATGAGATTCAGACCGCGCCGGAGGTACTGTATGCCAACGGCAGTGTCATTGGCACACTTGGCAATTTCTCGGCATCGACAGGCAAGGCAAAGAGCAAAAAGACCTTCAATGTCGCCGCCATCGTCGGAGCATCGCTCGTCAATGGCAAAGTATTGGGCTACACAGCCGAGTTTCCCGATGACAAGCGCACAATCCTTTACTTCGACACCGAGCAAAGCCCGTATCATTGTCAGAAGGTAATGGAGCGGGCGTTGCGACTGGCGAAACTTCCGACCGATACCCATCCGGAACATCTGAAATTCGCCGCCCTACGTCAACTTACACCCTCATTGCGCCTTGAAGTTATCGAACAGGCGATAATCAACACTCCCGGTGTAGGACTTGTAATCATCGACGGTGTGCGCGACCTGATGTATGACATCAACTGTGCCAAGGAATCGACCGACCTGATAGGCAAGCTAATGGAATGGACTGACAAATTCCAGATACATATCCACACGGTTCTGCACCTCAACAAGAGCGATGACAACGCCCGTGGTCATGTCGGCACTGAGCTGAACAATAAGGCTGAGACCGTACTTCAGGTTAGCCGCAGTAAAACCGATGATACCGTGTCGGAAGTATGCGCCGCCATGATCCGCGCCGCCGAGTTTGACCCATTCGCCTTCCGTGTAAATGACTATGGATTGCCGGAGATTGCCAGCGGATATGTATTCACCGAACCGGGCAAGAAAGCCAAAGATCCTTATCCATACAAGGAGTTGACCGAGGAACAGCACCGTGAGGCATTGGGCGTAATATTCGCCAACGGACCGATAAAAGGATGCCGGAACTTCGAGGCTGCGCTCAAAATAGGATATGCCGCCTGCGGTCATTCATATTCCAACAACAAGGTCAAGGGCTTGAAGACCTTTTTGGACAACAAAGGCATCATCCGTTACGAGAACCGCGAGTACATCTACAATCCGGATTTCTACTATTGAGAAATACTATTCTGGTCTGGTTTAGAAAAGGGCATATATAATAGGCGCTAAACCAAAGACCATCTCACCCACACATTTTAGCACCCATGATAAAAGAGATTAAATCAATCCCTTTAGCCGCCTTCTTGTCCCGACTCGGACATGAACCGGCGGTGAGAAAAGGAACGAGGCTCTGGTACAGGTCGCCGTTGCGACAGGAACAGACGCCATCATTCAAGGTCGATACCGTGCTCAACTGCTGGTATGACTTCGGTCTTGGCAAAGGCGGCAACATCATCGACCTGGCAGCCGAGCTGTATCAGTCAACAGACCTGCGCCATCTCATGCGTTGCATCGCCAACAGCTATCCTGTGCCATCGGTGCAGACAGTCGCTTCCTATTATCCCCATCGGCACTCTGCACCGAGTATGGAACGGTTTGAATTCGTGCCACTGGAACACCGCGCACTTGTCGCATACCTCCAAGAGCGTGGTATTCCGGCACACATCGCCAAGGCGAAATGCAAAGAAGCTCATTACAGCGTCAACGGCAAACCATATTTTGCCGTGGCATTTGAGAATGTCAGCGGTGGCTGGGAACTGCGCAACAGATATTTCAAAGGTTGCCGGGGACGCAAGGATATCTCATATCTGCCGTGGTCAAGAGACGGACCGTCAACAGAGTGTGCCGTGTTCGAGGGATTTATTGATTATTTCTCTGCCCTCGCACTCGACATCATCAGCGGAGCCGACGCAATCATACTCAACTCGGTTGTCAATGTCAACAAGGCAGTGCCATATCTCAAAGATTACACCACCATCAACTGCTATCTTGACAACGACAATGCCGGACAAACAGCACTCGCTGAGTTGACAGCCATATATGGCTCTGCTGTGATTGACCGCTCCACTCTCTACTCCGAGTTTAACGACTTGAATGATTTTCTTGTCAATCGAAGTTTCGCTCAAAACACAATTTTCAATGAAAACCGCCAAAGCACCAACAACAGCCGCATCCAAGTCAACCAAGTTGAACGATGCTCCCAAACCCAAAGTTTCACCATCTAAATCCGAAGTTACAATGAAATCAGATAACTCTATCAATTCCATCAACGCTATCAACGCGACCACTACTGTCAACAGCGACAACACTGTTAACAGCATCACTCCTGCCAGCGCTGACAATCTGTTTGGCAACGAGCAGACAGCAAACATGGCAACTACCGTAACCGAGCAGCCGAAGCAACAGCGCATGGGCAAGCAACAGCGTAAGTCGGACTTCGCTGATTTCAAGGCTACATTCCTTGCGCCGTCAAAGCTGGTGAAGCGTCATCCGGTCAACATCGAGGACAGCGTATGGGAGAAACTTGAACGCATCGCCCGTATCCTCGGTGACCGCGACTCGACTGTCGGCAGCTACATCAACGCCATCCTTGTCGAGCATCTTGCAATGTACGCCGACGACACTGAAATCTGGCGCAAGCTCTGAGTGCGTGATTGCAACTACATTTTGACCGCTAAATAGTCCTCGTAGTTTCGCGCACCACGAAACTATCGCATGGGTTCGGAATCGGAGGGAGCGAGTTTATGTTTTCGTATTACAAGTAATCCTCAAACGACTCGCTCCCCTCCGCTCCCGATGGTCACAAACCTCAAACAGAATTTCCAATGAAGAAATCCAACTTACGTCCCTCTAAAGGACGCCCCAAACTCCCGGCTGATGAACGTAAGTCCATCATGGTGCCGGTGAAATTTGACATAGACCAGTATCAGGTAATGATGGACAAGGCTCTCGTGGCAGGGCTCAACCGATCGGAATATATTCGGCAGTCGGCACTGCATTGCAAAGTCGTGGAAAGGCTCACGCCAAGAGATGTCAAGGCAATCCGCGACCTTCAGGGAATCGCAGAAAATCTCAATCGCACGGCTAAATTTGTTGGTGCCATTCTAAAAGGTGGCGCCTCGGAAGAACAGTTTGTCCGTACATACAGAGAAATAATTCAGTGCAAGGATTTTGTTCTTTCACTGATAAAAAACTATCGTAATACACCCGACAGCGTATGATGGGCAAGATAACAAAAGGCGGAAGTTTTGGCGGTTGCGTCGATTACGTTACCCGCCGAAAGAAGGATAATCCCGACGGTTCTCCATGCAAAGAATGGCGTCTTATAGACTGTAAAGATGTATCTACGATAGAAGGGCGAAATGGGATAATTGCCTCTTTCGAGGATAATCTCGCCTTGAATCCGGGCTTGAAAAATCCGGTTGGTCATATTTCTCTGAACTTCCATGCCAACGACAAGGATAAGGTTGATGATCAGGTTATGGTAGAGATTGCCCAAAAATATATGAGGAAAATGGGTATCGAGGATACTCCATACATCATTGTACGTCATCTTGACAAGGGTTATCCACACTGTCATATCGTGTTCAGCCGAATAGATAACCACGCCGAAACCATTTCTGATAAAAATGATTTCAATCGCAATCGGGCTGTCTGTCTTGATTTGACAAAGGAATATGGGCTGCATATTTCCGAGAGCAAGCGACAGACCAATGTTAATAAACTGCGTGGCACGGAAAAAATACGATACGAGATTTTCAACGCAGTTGATGCGGTATGGAACGATAAATCAGTCCATACTTTCGAGCAATTCGAGGCACGATTAAAGGCTGCGGGAGTAGGCATTGAATACAAATACAAATGTGGCAGCAATGAATTGCAGGGTCTTTGGTACACCCGAAAAGGGAAGCGTTTCGCCGCATCGAAGATTGACCGGCGATTCAGTCTGGGCAATATTCGCAAGCATCTGGCAAACAACAGACCGCTGCATCCTCAGTCTCAATGGATGTATGCAGATGGCTCCATTGTGCCTATCGCATCATACAAAGGAGTGCGGTTTTCGGCGCAACAGATCAATGATTACGTTGCAGGGAAAGCTATCCGGGTTGACGGATGTCAGGGAGAAATGCCTGTTGTTTGGATAAAATTCAACCCACAGCGCATGACTCCGGGAGTCTATTCATCGAATCCTGACTTGGCCGGACAAGCCCCATCTCAGTCGCAAAACTATGGCCCCCGGTTATCCCATGTTTCAACCGCAGGAACCACACAACCGCAAGAAGGGTTCACTGACGGCAATGCGTTACCCGATGATTTCAAACTTTGGCTAAGCCGTCATCCCGGACTTACCATAGAAGAGGCCCTTCATCGCTATCGCGAAGAACAAAAAACCAAACGCCGTCGACAAGGACCCAAACTACACTGACCACAACGCCGCTGAGAGAAGTAGCCCTCGGCGGCGTTGTTCATATAATCTCCTTAATGGATTCAGAGTTTAACGAATATAGCTGTCATATATGTTTCTCAGCATATTCGATTGTCATATCAGAATTTTTCATTAAATTTGCGCTTAAATCAATGTTGTTGAGTTATGGAAGACTTAAATCGACTTAAAGTAGTGCTTGTTGAAAAGAAAAGAACAAGCAGGTGGCTTGCAGCGGAACTAGGCAAGAATCCATCCACTGTTTCCAAATGGTGTACCAATGTGAGCCAACCCGATTTGCAAACTTTAAACAGGATTGCAGAATTACTAGATGTCGATATTAAAGAGTTGATCAACAGCAATAGGTAGAATTATGATAACCAAGACCAATCTTCGTCCATTACTGGTTAAACTGGGATTTATTCAAAATCCCATAATGGATTGTTATACAAAGGAATTTCCTGAATATGGAGATTGTATAATGGAAGTGGACTTTACAAATAACCACTTGGTGTATCCTACTGCTATTCTAGGAAGAGAACGGAATACTAGTTTTGATAAGCCTGAAAATTTCGTTGTTTTTGAATGTGTTCATCGGCTTTTGCAAAAGGGATACCGTCCTGAAACGATTGAACTTGAAAAAGTTTGGACACTCGGACATGAACAAAAAAGCGGTCGAGCGGATATTTGTGTATATACACATGACAAGTCTTCTATATTGTTTATCTTAGAATGTAAAACTGCCGGAACGGAATACAAAAAGGCCGTAAGACAAACAAAAGAGGATGGTGGACAAGTATTTTCCTATTGGCAACAAGAAAGAGCAACACAATGGCTTGGAATATATTCCAGCGATTTTCATCAGAATATTTTGAGTTATGAGAATCTTATTATAAATTGTTCTGATGATGCCAATATTCTGAAGTTGGCTAAAAAAGATGATTCAGTTCTGGTGTATGCAAATCCAAGTGTCGCTGGTAATGCTCAGAATCTTTTCGAAGTATGGACTAGGACATATCAACAGGAATTTCACGAAGGTCTTATCTTCGGGGACGATACTAGTGCATATAGAATCGGCATTAAACCATTAATAAAGAAGAATCTGAAGGACTTTACTCCTGATGATAAAATCGTTAATAAATTTGAGGAGATTCTCAGACACAATAATGTAAGTGATAAGGAGAATGCCTTCAATCGTTTAGTTGCTCTGTTTATATGTAAACTTGTAGATGAGATTAGCAAAGATGACGATGACGTAGTTGATTTCCAATACAAAGTTGGAACAGACACATATGAAAGCCTTCAAGATCGACTTCAGTTATTGCATAAACGGGGGATGGAGGAATTTATGAAGGAGAAGATTTTCTACGTGTCAGCTGATTATGCAGAACGCTTGTTTTTGCAGTATACCGGCAGTCAAAGGACCGAGGCTATCAAAGACCTGAATAATACAATAAGAATCCTCAAATTCTATTCAAACAACGATTTTGCATTTAAAGACGTTCACAACGAGGAATTGTTCTTTCAGAATGGTAAGATATTAGTTGAAGTCGTTCAATTGTTTGAACGATACAGGATCGTATATCGATGCAGACATCAATTTTTAGGAGACTTGTTCGAACAACTGTTGAGCAAGGGCTTTAAGCAAAATGAGGGACAGTTCTTTACTCCTATGCCCATAACCCGTTTTATTTGGGATGCTTTGCCAATTCAAAGTTATATATCAGAAAAAGGACTCCCCAAAGTAATTGATTATTCATGTGGGGCAGGACATTTTCTTACAGAAGCAGTAGCTGCCATTGATGAAGTAAGGGCTAATACTGATAATTCATGGGTGGAAAAACATATTTGGGGAATTGAGAAAGATTACCGCCTTTCAAGAGTAAGCAAGATCTCTATGTTTATGAATGGAGCAGGTGGAGCTAATATCATTTTTGGTGATGGGTTGGAAAATTATCCAGACAAACAGATTGAATCGGGTGAGTTTGATATCCTAGTAGCGAATCCTCCTTATGCTGTTTCAGCATTTAAGAGTCATTTAAAACTTAGAAATAACGATTTCGAGATTATAGGAAAAATATCTTCGGATGGTTCCGAAATTGAAACTCTATTTGTTGAACGTGCTGTACAATTACTGAAATCAGGAGGTATGGCTGCTATAATCTTGCCCGCTCCAATTTTATCTAAATCTTTGGGCAGTTATGTGATGGCAAGAGAATTGATCGTCAAAAATTTCTACATTAGAGCGATTGTAAGCCTTGAAAGCAAAACCTTCGGAGCAACTAATACAGCAACGGTCATTCTCTTTTTGGAACGATTTAACGAACCACCAAAGATGTCTGCTATGGCAAAAGATGTGGCTGACGCAATTTTATCCGGACAAAATTTATCAAATTGGGAGGATGAAAAAGTCTTTTCAGAATATCTGAGTAAGATAGGAGTTAATGAAATTACTTATCGACAAGTAATTGAAAGACAATTAGCCAAAGAAGACCTCAATGGGATTGAGTATTTTAAGAGTTATGTAGAGGCTTTTGAACAAACCTCTCAGTCCTATCCCAAACGAATCTCAGAAGAAGAGAGACAAAATATTGAGCTTCAACGAATATATGATTTAATATTGCAAACTGAGCATCGGAAACTCACGGTTTTCGTATTAGTCCGGAACCAGCAGACTACAATCATCACGGCACCCACTGATAATAATAAACAAAAGGAATTTCTTGGCTATGATTGGAGTTCTCGCAAAGGTGCAGAGGGTATTGTAATTAAGAATCCGGGGGGAAAACTATATAATTCAAAGGACCGGTTTGCTCGTGGCACTTTAGCTTGTAAAATCCGAAATTCGTTCACTGGGGCTGAGACTAAGCTTCAGAGTGAATTAGAAAGTTATGCCGCTACTTATCAATTAAGTCAGTTAATTGATTTTTCGCAGTCATCATTTGATATCAACATTCGCACCTCTTTGCCCTCTACGTTTAAATTGCAAGGCAAATATCCTTTTATTCGGTTAGGAGAAATCGTCGAAATAAATGAAAGAGATATAAATCCTAAATCATTCGCTGATAAGAAATTTATATATGTTGACATTGCTTCTGTAGAAAATGGGACTGGAGATATATCATTTGATAACGAAATTTTAGGGAAAGATGCACCATCAAGAGCAAGAAGATTGGCACAAAAAGGAGACACTCTTATCTCCACAGTAAGACCCAATTTAAAGGCCTTCGCTTATCTTAATCAGAATGTAGAAAATACTGTGTTTTCTACAGGTTTTGCCATATTGCATCCTAAAGATAACAACGTTCTTAGAGATAAACTCATTTATATATTTTTTATGAATCTAGATATTGTCATGCAGCAGATTGTTGCAGCGATGCCTAAAGGACAGTATCCTAGTATCAATAGAACAGATATAGAGAACATTTTAATTCCAGTTCCTCAAATTGATGTTCAAGATAAAATAATACGAGAATGCGATATAGTAGATAAGGAATACGCATCTAGTCGTATGACAATTACATCCTATCGAAAGAAAATCGCTAAGATTTTTGATGATCTTGAAATTGTTAAAAAATCTAAAATGGGGGGGGTAATTCGATTGGCTCAAATTTGTGAATATCAAACAAATAGAATAGACTATTCAAGCATTGATCCTACGAATTATATTTCTACCGAGAATATGTTGCAAGATTGTGAAGGAAAAATATATTATGAGGGTTCACCAGAAGTGAATACAGTCATCGAATATAAAAAAGGTGATATTCTAGTCTCAAACATTCGTCCATACCTACAGAAGATATGGTTTGCTGATTGTGATGGAGGCTGCAATCCTGATGTGCTGGTTATCCGTGTGAAAAATCCAATGCGATATTCACCTGAATTTGTATATTACGCGTTGCGTAGAAAGGCCTTCTTTGACCATATGATGCAAGATAAGAGTGGTGTAAAAATGCCGCGCGGAAATAAGATAAACAATCTTCGTTTCGAGATTCCCAATGTGAACATTGATGAGCAAATAAAAATCTTAAATCAGGTTAGATTAATGGAGCAAAAAATCAGAGAAGCGGCAAAAACTATGCAAACTTATGAATCTTGTAAGCGAGAAATCTTAAACAAATATATTTTTAATGTCCTTCCCTAGAGATATGCAGAATTTCATGGATGATATTATTGACAACTTTTATGCCGGTTTTGCTCATCTGTTAGCTTGCCAGATAAAAGATGAAGGCTTTACAGCTCCAGAGTATAACACTGCAGAGGAGATTATTCCAATTTGCAATATAGCGATTAACTGCTTGCTAAATACATTTGAGCGAGTAGTTAGTGAACTCTTAACATCCTTTGCGGATGTTAGGGAGTTTATTCACATCTATTCTTCTTTCTCGAATCCTACAAGCAAAAAACCAATAATCTTTAGGCATACTTGTCGATATATCCTTTCTATTCTGCCAAAACTCAAGTTAACATCAGAACGTTCTTCAAGGTCGGATGAACACAACATATTAGAACTGTGCAAATTAATTGCATTGACGAAGTTGTTACATACTTTCATACAAGCAAAGTCGATACAGATTATTGAAAATACTACCTGTTTAAAAATTGAGATTAACTCATTTATAGGTATTGAATATACAAAACACAATATAATTGCACTAAATTCGGCACTTGGAAAAACGCCCTGTCTTATTCATAAGAATTTTGCGTCAGAGGATGATTTCAAGCGTCTGATGTCTACGCTTGAAGATAACAGCCCAGTATTAAAAACATTGTTGGACTATGCCGCTCAATTTATAAGAAAAAGAGGTGATATTTTCGAAGTTACACGAGAAGTTGGTAAAACTGATAATGATCCAATTATTTCAGGGCTGACATACACTATAGAAAATGTTAATTTCTACGAAACAGTACACTCTCCATATAATATATTCCATCGTACTCGGTTTAGACCAATTTTGCAATTAAATATAGATAATGAAATACGCTATTTCACCACGTCATGGATGATAGTAGAAACTTTTGACGAGCTAAGTACAAATTTGATACCCTACGGGGAATTGCCTAAAGGATGGGAAAAGGTGCATGATCTAAAACAACTTTGCAAGGATGTTACTCAACAGGTAGGAAAGTTGTTTGAAGATGAAGTTTTTAAGGTAATAAATCCTAAATATAGTGTCAAACGCAATATATCAGGATTTCATAATGTTTCGTTAAAAAAACAGGTGGTTCCCAATACTAAACGCAAAGTAGGGGAAATAGACTTCATTCTAATTGATAACATTCGAAAAATCATTTTTGTGATTGATGCAAAGTGTACTAAGACCAAGTTCTATTTTCAATCTTTCACTAATGATAAGTCTACTTTTGAGGATTATTCTATCAAACTTAGTGATAAGGTCGAATGGATTGCTTCCCATAAGACTGTGGTTGGTAAATTCTTCAGAATGAATAATATCAACGAATTTACGGTCGAAGGTTTATTCGTAACTAATTCACTAATATATTATAATTTCTTTTCTGTGTTCCCGATTATACCACTTGATAAATTGATACGATATATCGAGACATTGGATCGGATGTGCGTTATTCCATAACATATATTGAAGAAAAAATTCAACAAACAATGTGAGTAGAACTTAAATTCTTTTATTCAAGTAATACAATTTGGTTTGGTTCGGGCTTTATATATGCCCGGGTAAACCTAAACCTATATATAGGGCTGGGCAAAAGAAAAGCCAAACACCGGAAAAATCGGCTCAAACCAAAAAAATCCACCGGCCCAAAGAAAGTCTCAGTCTCTCCCTTATTATTTCCTTTTCATCAGCTATTGTTTGAACACAGAATTTGAACACAGGAGCATGAACACGGGAGCCTGCCATGGGCGGCTGAAATGAGTTGGCGCGGAGTTGTGTTCAGATTTGTGTTCAACGCAAAAGAAAAAGCAGCTACGACTTATTTCGTAACTGCTTGATTTTTAAGGAGTGGTCCCACTAGGGCTTGAACCTAGGACTCCCTGATTATGAGTCAGGTGCTCTAACCAACTGAGCTATGGGACCGGCTTGACGTCGGTGTGACATTCTAAGCGGGGACAAAGTTAGGCATTTTTTTCTTGACAACAAAACACAAAACGTTTTTTTCGGAATTTTTTCGCCGATTTTACTCCAAAGCCCCATCATAAACCATCAAAAACCGTCAAGACCCACCAAAAGCAGCCTGCTCAGTCAGTCCCCGCCGAGAGCCGCCATCAAAGCCGTCACGGCAGCGGGAATGTCTGAGGGATTACGCTCAAGACACTTCACAAACAGCGACCCGACAATTCCACCGGCCGAGCAGGCGCGGGCTGCGTTAAGCGTAGCAGGGTTGGAGATGCCGAAACCAATCAGACGCCTGTTACGCAGCCCCATGGAGTCGACTCGCCGGAAATAGGCGAGCTCCTCGGATCCGTAGCTGCCGCGGGTGCCGGTGGTGGACGCCGACGAAACCATATAGATAAATCCGCTGCAATTATCGTCAATCAGACGGATGCGCTCCTCCGAAGTCTCGGGAGTGATGAGCATGATTATCGGCAGGTCATACTTGTCGCACAGCGGTTTATACTCCCTCAGATACTCGTCAAACGGCAGATCGGGTATGATCAGACCGTCGATGCCCGAAGCCTTGCACCGGGCAAACAGACGCTCTACGCCATATTGCAACATCGGATTGAGATAACCCATCAGAATCATGGGGGTGTCGCCAGCGGCGGCGCGCGCCTCCTCAACCTGACCCAGAAGCCGGTCAAGTGTCATGCCGTTTTTCAACGCCACCGAAGAACTGTGCTGTATCACCACACCGTCGGCCATCGGGTCTGAGAACGGCACGCCGACCTCTATCATATCGACGCCCCCCTTTACTAACTCCCTGATAATTTCGCCCGTGGAGTCGAGCGAGGGAAATCCCGCCGTGAAATAGACCGACAGCAGGTCGCGGTCATTAAGTTTAAATAACGATTCTATTCGGTTCATTTTCATTGTAAATTCTAAGTGACAGAATAAATTTCACTAACTTGTGGAGGTCCTTCACTCCGGCCGATGTCTCAAAACGGCTGTTTATGTCGATTCCCGCCAATCCGGGGCGCATGGCGGCCACTATAGCCTCCACATCGTCGGGGCCTATGCCTCCACCCAGAAGGTACTGTACGCCAAGCGGATAGTCCTCAAGTAACCCCCAATCAAACTTTTCACCGCTGCCGCCGCGGGCCGGGGTCTTTTTGTCAAGCACAAAAAGATCCACGCATCCTTCGTAGGGGCGATAGTCAGCCCAATTCACGTCATTATCTACCCCTATGGCCTTCAGCACCTTATACCCCTTGGAGCGCAGTCTGGCGCACTGCTCCGGCGGCTCCGTCCCGTGAAGTTGCAGATGCGTGATGCCATACCGCTCGGCTATCGACACAATCTCGTCATCGGTGCGGTCTACGAACACCCCCACCGGCCTTATGTATTCAGGAAGCGTTTTCACTACTTCGGGGTTCAGCCCCGAAGCGTCGCGCGGAGATGATTTGTGGAATATGAACCCCATGAGCATGGGGTGAAGCGCAGCCACATCCATGATGTTGGCCCGATCCTTCATGCCGCACACTTTGATGACCATGTCGGCATGGCGCGGTTGCTGAAATTTACTGTTTCCCATCATTTATAAAATCATTTAATGCCGACGCCGGGTCAGCGTACCTCATAAACCTCTCACCCATCAAAAAACCTTGGTATCCGGCCGCTCTAAGCTCACTCACCTGTTCCATCGACGTCAGCCCGCTCTCCGCGACTTTCACGATATCAGCCGGCAACATTGCAGCCATCGACAACGATTCCTCTATGTCGACCATGAACGTGGCGAGGTTGCGGTTGTTGACCCCGACCATATCCACCCCTTCAGCCACCATGTCGAGTTCACAGGCACCGTGCAGCTCCAAAAGCACCTCCAACCCCACACTGTGCGCGGTTTGCGTGAACCGTTCGACCTCTTTAGCCGTCAGAACCGAGGCTATCAGCAACACCGCATCCGCACCGTAACACCGCGCCTCGAGTATCTGACGCTCATCGACCACAAACTCCTTACGCAGCAACGGCAACGACGACGATTCACGAGCTGCGGCGAGGTCGTCGAGCGAACCGCCGAAGTAAGCGGTGTCGGTCAGTACCGAACAGGCCGCAGCCCCGGCCCGCTCATAGCCGCTCACCACCGTTCCGGCCATAGCCATCGGATGAAGCTCACCTTTCGACGGCGACCGGCGTTTGAACTCGGCTATTATGCCTGTTGGCGACTCGGCGAGCCGCCGACTCATCGACAGCGGGGCGCGCGCCGCCCGCGTCACACCCTCCTCAACCCCGCGGTAGAGGCCGAGAGCGGATTTGGCGGCTACCTCGCGCCGCTTGTTAGCCACTATTTGTTGCAGTATATCAGTCATTTCCGTTAAGTTCTATGAATCGTTTGAAACATTTTAACGCCCGTCCCGATGCTATCGACTCCTCGGCCATGGCAATAGCGTCGGCTAAGGGAAGCTGCGGCTCAAGTGTGATTAAAGCGAATGCGGCGTTGGCCACCACGCAATTGCGTTGCGCCGGGGTCGAATACCCCCCTAAGACGGCGTCAAAGATAGCGGAGGCCTCCTCGACCGTTTCACCCCCCGACAGCTCCTCCTCCCCGACCATGGGGAGCCCTATTTCCTCAGGGGTGTAAACCCTTTCGCCACTGACGTTTGCCACTTTGAAAGGAGCTGTCAGCGAAATTTCGTCATAACCGTCAAGCGAGTGTACGACCGTACAATTAATCCCCTCGTTCTGAGCTATGTAATTGTACAGGCGCATCAATTTCAGATTATACACCCCCAACAATTGATGGCGCGGCATGGTAGGGTTGACCAACGGGCCCAGCATATTGAAAAACGTTCTCACCCCAAGCGACCGCCTCACCGGGCCGACGCTTTTCAGCGCGGGGCTGAAAAACGGTGCGTGCAGATAAGCCACACCGCTTGCATCCAACGACTTACGCAGGCGGTCGATGTCAGCCGTGAATTTGACACCATGCTGTTCAAGCACGTTTGACGCCCCTGAGATTGAGCTGGCGCCGTAATTGCCGTGTTTCACCACCTTACGCCCCGCCCCCGCAAGCACGAAGCAGGTTGCCGTCGAGATATTGAAACTGTTTTTGCCGTCGCCGCCGGTGCCCACTATGTCGATGGCATCGACACCACCGAAATCCACCGGCCGACGCCGTTCAAGTATGGCGTCGCGGAAACCCGTCAGCTCATCCAACGTGATGCTCCGCATCAGATAGACCGTCATGAACGCCGAGAGCTGGCAATCGTTGTAACGCCCGTCGGCTATATTGAGCAGCACCTCGCGGGCTTCACCGCGCGAAAGGCTCTTGTGTTCAAACATTTTGTAAAGCAGATTCTTCATCGCTCTTTGTCATTATTTTAAGTATGGAAAAAAGAGAAGCCACCGCAATCATCTCTGACCCGATGGCTAATTCATATTATTCATCTATTTTTTGAACAGGCTTGTCACAATGCAGTCAGCCGCCATCGGAATTTGTCACCGATGCGCCACCAACCATTTCGAAATATTGAGACATTATTCATAATCATGCTGCAAATATAGCTAATTTTTCTATGCTAACAAATATTTATTCAAAATAGACTTATAATTTTTATATTTATTATGTCGTTTGGCTTGCCGCCGCCGACATCAGATGGCAATACATCGCCGCGAAAAACACCAATGCCACCCCAAAGATGGCCATAAGCCATCTCCTCTTTATCGTTCCTATTCCCGGAAATTGCAGTCAATGTTTTAACCAGTTGGAGATAATCGTCAGCCCGTCGGGGGTCAGTATCGACTCCGGGTGAAACTGCACCCCTCTGATGTCAAGATCGCGGTGACGCATCGCCATGATTTCGCCGTCGGGGCTGACTGCCGTCACCTCCAAGCAGTCGGGCAACCCGGTTGAATCCACCACCCAGGAATGATAGCGGCCAACTTTAAACTCCTTGGCCAACCCCTCAAACAGATAATCGGGCTTCAGCACTGTAGCGGTCGACTGCAGACCGTGATACACCTGCGACAGGTTGCGCAGACGCGCACCGAAGCACTCCCCTATTGCCTGATGACCCAGACATACACCGAGAATCGGTTTCTCCGCAGCATAGCGGCGTATCACCTCATCCACAATCCCTGCCTCTGCCGGGACACCCGGGCCAGGCGATATTATTATCTTGTCATATTTCCCCACCTCGGCCACACCTATCGCGTCGTTGCGCGCCACGGCCGGTTCCACCCCAAGCTCGCGCGCCGCATGGACTATGTTGTAGGTAAACGAGTCGTAGTTATCTATTATAAGCAGTTTCATCATCATATTTTTCTAATCGGTTAAAAACTCTCGGCATATTTTATGGCACCCACGAGCGCGCCGAGCTTATTGTTGGTCTCCTGCAATTCGTTCTCAGGCACCGACCGCGCCACTATTCCCGCGCCTGCCTGCGAATAGAGGCGATTGCCGTGACTCAGAAAGCTCCTGATGGTGATGGCCTGGTTAAGGCTTCCGTCAAAGCCGATGAAGCCTATACACCCGGCATAGGTCATGCGGCCGTATGGCTCAATCTCGTCGATGAGCTGCATGGCTCTCACCTTGGGCGCGCCGCTAAGTGTCCCGGCGGGAAATGTCCCGGCATAGAGACGGTAGGTGTCGGCGGCCGCGGGTAGCTTGGCTTTGACCCTCGACACCATGTGAATGACGTGGGAATAATACTGTATCTGTTTCAGGAAATCAATCTCGACCTTCCCCCCGCCGCGGCTCAGGTCGTTGCGGGCTAAGTCGACGAGCATTATATGCTCGGCGTTCTCCTTCTCGTCGGCGAGCAACGCCTCGGCAAGCTCCCGGTCCCGCGACTCATCGCCGGTGCGCCTGAACGTCCCCGCTATCGGGTCGATGTAGGCATAGCCGCCCGATACCCTCAGATGCGTCTCGGGCGAGGAACCGAACACTTTGAACGACCCGAAATCGAAGTAAAACAGATAGGGCGACGGATTGATGCTGCGCAACGCACGGTAGACGTTGAACTCGTCACCCTTGAAACCCTGCTCGAAACGCCGCGACAGCACTATCTGAAACACATCGCCACGCCTGACGTGCGATATGCCCCGCTCAACCATCCGGCAATATTCGGCATCGGTGATCGGCGACGTGGAGTCACCCACCGCCTTGAATGGATATTGAGCCACGTTATTGTTGCGTATCACGCTCACCACCTCGTCTATGCGCGACTGCTCCCCGGGGAGCAGATGCTCGTGAATCGCCATCGTGTTCTTGTAATGGTTCACTTTGACGATAAAGCGGTAGAGCACGTACTTCATATCGGGGATGTCGCGGAATGTCTCATCTTTGGGCTGCACATCCACCCGCTCGAAATATCTCACGGCATCATATGCCGTATAGCCAAGCAGCCCGTTGACATCACCGCTTCCCTCCCCCTCGACGGCAAACGATTCCACATAACCGCGCAGCTCCCCGATCACATCGACGCCGTCGGCTATCGGTTTCACGAAGGTTTCACCGCCGGGATACGACGCTGTCACCATCTCGTTGTTGACCGTGAACGAAGCTATCGGGTGTATCCCTATGTAGCTCACCGAATTTTGCGACGCGTGATAGTCGGAGCTTTCGAGCAACGCCGACTCTGGATAAAGGTCACGGATTTTGAGATATATCCCCACCGGGGTTTCGAGGTCGGCCGGAAGCTCGCGGCTGACCACTGTCAGTTCATGCTTTTTCATTGTCAAAATATTTCATGTAAGTGTGCATATCTTTGTCACCACGACCCGAGAGGTTGACCACCACCACATCATCCGGGGCAAACTCCAGGAGATCGAGAGCACCCAGCGCGTGGGCCGATTCGAGAGCGGGGATGATTCCTTCGAGACGTGTCAGCGTCAACGCCGCGTCGAGAGCCTGACGGTCGGTGACGGCAACCATCTCCGTGCGCCCGGTCGAAGCCAGAAAAGCGTGCAACGGCCCTATACCAGGATAGTCGAGACCGGCCGACACCGAATAGGGCTCCACAATCTGGCCGTCTGCCGTCTGCATCACCATGGTGCGCGCACCGTGGATGATACCCTCCGACCCCGCCTGCATCGTCGCGGCGGTCATCCCGGTGTCGACCCCAAGCCCCGCGGCCTCGGCGGCAACAAGCCTCACTGCCTGATTGTCAATGAAATGGTAAAACGCCCCGGCGGCATTGCTTCCCCCGCCCACACAGGCGATAACGCAGTCGGGATAACCGCGCCCGGTCTGTTCGCCAAGCTGCGAAATCATCTCCTCGCTTATGACCGACTGAAATCTCGCCACCATCTCAGGATAGGGATGAGGGCCTACAGTGCTCCCTATCACATAGAAACTGTCGGGATTGCAACACCAGTCGCGTATAGCCTCATTCGTGGCATCCTTCAGCGTCATGTTACCGCTGCTCACAGGCACCACCCGCGCTCCGAGCATCTTCATCCGTTCCACGTTGGGCTGCTGGCGTGCCACGTCGGTAGCACCCATGTAGACCACGCATTCAAGCCCCATTAAGGCGCACACCGTCGCAGTTGCCACCCCGTGCTGCCCCGCGCCGGTCTCGGCTATGATGCGCCGCTTACCCATGCGTTTGGCGAGCAACACCGAGGCGATGGCGTTGTTTATCTTGTGGGCACCGGTATGGTTGAGATCCTCTCGTTTGAGATAAATGTTTGTGTGATACCGCGCACTGAGCCTTTCCGCTTTGTATAGCGGCGATGGACGTCCAACATAGTCGCGCAGCAGTCCGCGGAACTCAGCGTTAAACTCCTCGTCGTCGATATAACGGTAATATGCTTCAGTGAGCCGCTCGATGTTGCCGTGAAGAATCTCCGGGATGTATGCCCCCCCGAACCGCCCGTAGTAGCCGGCATCGTCGACCGGCAGGTCATGGTGAAATCTCATATCCTATAGTTATTGATTTGCATAAACAAAAAGCCATCGCAGTGTTTCAACCCGATGGCTCAATATAACTTAATTAACTCTTAAACTTTAAATCATTCCGACAATGCTTCAACAACACCGCCGCGACAGCCATCGGTTTTCATCGCCGATGCGCCACCAACAAAGCTGATATGTCATGTCGTTTAACATTATGGTATAATAATTACGTTGCAAATTTATAAACATTCAATATAAAAACCAAATCTTTATTCAAAAAGTTTTGCATTAAATGGATTTTTATACCATCCTCCGGCATTAAGACGGATTTGTGCAAAAATTCAGCTATTACGATTAGTCCACACAAACCAGAGTATCGGCCATCTTAGAATGCGCACAAAACTTACGGACCCGCACATCATTGTAAATCAAGGATGGATGTCACTTCACAAGCATTCGATCTCTCACATTTAAGATTTTAAACTTAATTTGAACATTTATCCGATTGTAATCATTAACTTTGTAATCAGACAATAAAATATCATGCACCTCATTAACGACAACATACAAAAGCTCTTTGCTCTATGCCTGAAACACAAGGTGAGAAAATTATATGCCTTTGGCTCCATTCTTACCACAGACTTCAATGAGCATAGCGATGTGGACATACTTGTGGATTTCAATTCAGACATTGACCACAATAGCTATGCCGACAATTTCTTTGATTTCTACCACGCCTTGAAAGCTTTATTTGGGCGTGATGTTGACCTCGTTGATGAATCGTGTGTAAATAACCCTTATTTCAAAGAAGAACTTGAGGATACAAAATACCTTATATATGGATAGAAAACTGAGGAAATATCTGTCTGACATTCTTTCCTCAATCATAGAAATCGAATCTTTCATGGATAACAGGCCGAGGGAGTATGCCACATTTTGTAATGACATTCTTTTTAGAAGGGGTGTTGAAAGGAACATGGAGATAATGGGGGAGGCTATGAACCAAGTTTTAAAAATCAATCCCGATATTCCTATAACAGCCTCCAGGAAGATTGTGGACACACGAAACTTCATAATCCATGCCTACGATTCCTTGAAGCCTGACATACTTTGGGGAATAGTAATCAACCATATGCCACTTTTGAAAATGGAGATTGAGACATTATTGAATGATTGAATGGGAAACTGAAGCCTCTTTTATAGCTGTTAACACCACCAGAGAATATACCAAAACAATAAAAATCAATCCACTCTGAATAAATATTTCAATCCCGTTTCACTTTACGACCATAAATCATTCGGTTTATGGTTTATGAAACCCCGGCACAGATTATTTTCGCGACTAAGCATTTCCAAAATTTGGGAGTCTTGGGAATAACCATTATCTTTGCAGCTTGGATAATACCAATTAACACAGCCGAAAAAAGAAAATATCACATAACATGGCAAACAAGAATCAACAAGAAACCCGCACCACTATCGACGAGCTTAACGACTCGCTGACATCGGTAACCGAAAAGGTGCAAGCCAACAAAAAGTACATCGTTTGGGCCGCTGTGGCCGTAATCGTGCTCGTATGCGCCGCCCTCCTCTATGTATGGGCGTTCCGTCAGCCCGCTATCCAGAAAGGCAATGACGCAATCGGTCAGGCCGACCTGCAGCTCGCAGCCGGAAACGACTCTATCGCATTAGTGCAATATCAGGCCGTGGCCAACGATAACAGCTACGACGCAGGCAACCGCGCCGCGCTTCAGGCCGCGATTCTCCTTTACAAAAACGGCAAATATCAGGAAGCCCTCAACTACCTCGACAAATTTGACGCCAAAGAATCAATCATAAGCGCCGGAGCATACTCCCTCGAAGGCGACTGCTACGTCAACCTCAACAAGCTCGACGACGCTCTGAAATGCTTTGAAAAAGCGGTCGACGCTTCCGACGAGAACCCCGTCTACACCCCCTTCTTCATGCTGAAAGAAGCCCGCGTGTACCGCGCGAAAGGCGACTTCGCCAAAGAAGCCGGCGTGTATGAGCAGATCAAGAACGAATATCCCCAATACGCCGGAGCATACGGCTTGGACGTAGACCGATATATCGAGCGTGCTAAAGCACAGGCCGAGGCAAAATAACGATAACGCAACCAACGGGGCCGACAAGCTCCGCGACTTGCTGACGAGACCGGTAGGGAGGCTGTTATGGGAATACAGCCTCCCTACCGTAATTGGTATGGTCGTGATGTCGCTCTACAACGTAATCGACCGAATATTCATAGGCCGAGGAGTTGGAAGCGATGCCATAGCCGGGCTGACCATAACATTCCCCGTAATGAACCTTGCCGCCGCCCTCGGTGTGCTGATAGGAGCCGGAGCGAGCGCAAGAGTCTCGATAATGCTCGGAGCCAAGGATGAGAAGGGGGCGCACCTTGTGCTTGGCAACTCATTGGTGCTGATTATTGTCAACGCAATCATCTACCTGACATTTTTCGCGATATTTCTCGATGAAATCCTGATAGCTTTCGGCGCAAGCAAGGCCACACTCCCCTACGCTCGCGACTTCGTGCTATACATACTCCCCGGTATGCTGGTCATGAACGTCATGTTCAGCTTCAACAACATCATGCGCGCCTCAGGCTACCCCATCCGAGCGATGGTGACAATGCTGATCGGAGCCGGCGCAAATCTGATTCTCGCCCCCATCTTCATTTTTGTCCTCGACCTTGGAATAAAAGGAGCCGCCATAGCCACCGACATAGCAATGTCAATATCGGCAGTGTTCGTAATGATTCACTTCTTCGACCGACGGAGCACTCTGCGTTTTCGGCACGGCATCTACCGGCTGAAATGGCGCATCGTATTGAGCATCATAGCCATAGGTGCGGCACCGTCACTTGTCAACGCAGCAAGCAGCGCGATCAATGCCATTATCAACACAACCCTCCGCGACTACGGCGACAACGCCATCGCGGCAGCAGGCATTTTCGCCACCTACACATCATTGCTCTGCATGGTCATCGTGGGACTCTGCCAGGGGATGCAACCCATCATCGGTTATAACTACGGAGCCGGGCGCACCGACCGCGCAACCTCGACACTTTGGCTCACCGTTGGCGTAAGCAGCGCGGTCAGCATGGGCGGATGCGCTTTCGGTCTGCTATGCCCCGACCTCATAGCCAAAGCGTTCACCATCGACACCCACCTAATCGACGTGACCGTTCAGGCTCTGTCTATCTCTCTCGTAATGTTCTGGATTGTTGGATTCCAGATTGTTGCGACCAACTTCTTCATGTCAATCGGCAAGGCAGGGCGTTCAATCTTCCTGAGCCTCACGCGCCAAGTACTGTTTCTCATACCCCTGCTGCTGATATTGCCGCGTCATTTAGGACTGCAAGGAGTCTGGGCTTCTTTTCCCGCAAGCGACACAATAGCCACTGTCGTTACCGCCACCATGATTATATGGGAATTGCGCCACTTCAGGAAGCTCGCCTCCCCGACACAAATCTAATCCGCTACCATACCGATACATGACGGCTTCTCCACGCCCGGGACATCAAATTCGCCGGATCTGAAAACAGAACCCCGCCGAATCTGAAAACTATTTTACTTTTTTGGGGTCAGCCGGATATGACACGCGGGCGTGATACATCGTGCGCAGACGTCGGATGAACGCATCCTTAATAGTTGTGATGTCGCGGAACGAGATAGGCGAATCATTGTGCAGCCCGTCAGCTATCTGCGCATCAATTATGCGGTTCACTAAATCCGTTATCGACTTCTCGCTGTAATCTTTCAACGAGCGCGACGCCGCCTCCACAGCATCGGCCATCATCATGATGGAAGCCTCGCGGGTCTGTGGATTAGGCCCTGGATAAGTGAAAGGCTCCGGATCCACATCCTCACCGGGATGCTGGCTGCAGTATGTATTGTAGAAATACTTTGCCTTACCCCTGCCGTGATGCTGGGAGATAAAATCTTTCACTACCTGAGGCAACTTCGCCTTGTCAGCGCGGCGCAAGCCGTCGGGCACATGGCGTATCACTATTTTCGCGCTTTGCACCGGGTCGAGAGCGTCATGGGGGTTCACCCCGTGCTGGTTCTCGGTGAAAAAAGCCGGATTATCGATTTTACCTATATCGTGATACAGCGCGGCCGTCCTGACAAGCTGCACGTTGGCGCCCACCCTGAGAGCAGCGTCACTCGCTAAGTTGCTGACGGCCATCGAATGCTGGAACGTCCCGGGGCATTCCTCTGAAAGCTCGCGCAAGGTCGGGTTGTTGATATCCGAAAGCTCCACAAGCGAAACAACCGACGTGTAGCCGAACACCTTCTCAAGAATAAAAATAAACAGATAGGCGAAAGAGGTCAGCACCGCATTAATGCCGAAGTAGCCTATCATCCTCACCGACACGGTCGAGATGTCGCCGTTGAGCATCAGCTCCAGAGCGGTGTAGCTGACGGTGTAGGCAACGAAAACAAGCACAGCCGACCTGACGAGCTGCGAACGCCGCGAGAACTCTTTGAGTGAATAGATTGCCGTGATGCCGGCGATAAACTCGATAAACGAGAACTCAAGCGGGAACGGCGACAACGGAGTGCACAGAAGTATCTCAAGCAGCAGACAGAAGGTTGCCGTGCGCAAATCAAAGAATACGCCGGGAACTATCGACAGTATAGCGAACGGAACGATATATAGCGCACCGGGAACCACGTTGTGGCACAGCACCGCGAATATATAAAACCCGACCATCAGAGTGACGATACAAACCACCGCCTTGACACTCTCGAAAATTCGCGGCCGGAATAACGCTAAATAACAGTACAACGCACCTAAAATCACCATGATGAACGCCAGTTGGCCGGCCCAGGTGAGGTAACGCGCGCTCCGCGACACCGTCGTGCTGGCGGCGGCCATCGACTCATAGGTCTTGAGCACGGTGTAAAGCTGCGGGGTCACTATGTCACCCTTGTCGATGATGCGCTCCCCGTTCTGTATCACACCGATAGGAGCCATGGCGCGGCGCAGCTTCTCATCGAGCAGACGCCGCGACTCAACCGAATCGGGTACGACGTTAGGAGCCAGCAGCGACGAGAGTTTTATGGCCTGAATCCCCTTTTTGGAATGGACATCGGGAAAAGCCTTGTCGATTTCCTCATAAGCCTTACGTTGCGACAGCAACCCCTCCGTCGATTCGGTAGTGGCTATCGAGTTGTCGATAAACCTGACACTCGGCAATTCGCCCCCTTCGATCAACCCCCATGTCGACTGGCTGACTACACCGGTCTTATAGACCTTATCCACAACATTGGCAAGCCTGAGACGCTCAGCGGGCGAAAGCATCTCAGCCGACCTAACCGATTCAAGCAGACGCGCCTTTGGCTCATCGACACGCTTATAGACCGGGATAAACGCCGCATTGATGGAATCGCGGAGCTGCTGCAGACTCAACGAGTCGCGCTGCACGGGGATGTCAAACGGCGCGGTCAGCAGCGAATAGGCCCACGGACGGTTTATCTCATAGTTGAAATGCCGCTCGTTACCGCGCGGCAGGGAATAAAACAGCACCAAAGTGGCTGCTATGAATACGGCGGCCTTAATCCACCCTTTGCTTGTCATCGGTTTCATCAGTTCAATAGATACGGCGCGCGCGCTTGACGCCATTTATTTTTTTTACCTTGGAGCATAAGTCGTTAACTACCCTGGTGTCATCGACCCTGACGTTCAGGTCACAGTGGAACACCTCTTTCTCAGCCTCGATGTCGAGACGACGTATATCGAGAGCCATATTGGTGGAGATCATCTGTATCAGCTCTTGCAGGATACCCTGACGGTCGACACCCTCAATGCGGACATGAGCGAGGAATTTGCCCTCGTTGACATCCCAGCGCGTCGAGACGATGCGCGGCCCCATGCTCGCCTTCATAGCGAGAGCCCGGAGGCATATCAGCGAATGGACCACCACCTCATTGTTGTCGTTGACAAACCCAAGCACGTCATCGCCGGGAATGGGATTGCAGCAATCGGCCAATTTGAAATTGGCGCCGGTCTCGTCATAGTGCAACACATAAGTCTCTTTTGTGTTTACCGGCGGCAGCTTCTTGGTCGATTCGGGCTGTACCGACACGGCTCCACGGTTGCGGCGCAACAGCTTTTTCCAGATTGACTGCGATTGGGTCGGCGCGGTACCGGGAATCACCAGATCCTGGGGCAGCACCTCCTCACGGCCAAGCATCAGATAAAGCTCCTCACGGTTGGTCAGATGGTAGTTACCGAGCACCTTCGTCACCACCTCGTTGGTAGGCTCTATCGAACGCTCCTCAAGCAGCTTTTCCCAAATTTCAGCACCACGGTCTATAACCGGCTGAAGCTCCTTGCGCAAAGCGGCGCGCAGCCGCGTCTTACCCTTGGCTGTGGCGAGGAAGTTGAGCCACTCAGGCTGCGGGGTCTGTGACTGCGATGTCAGCACCTCAACCTGGTCGCCGCTCTGCAGGCGGTGCGACAGCGGCACGAGCTTATGGTTCACCTTGCCGGCTATGCAGTGCATACCGATCTGGCTGTGGAGCGAAAACGCCACGTCGAGCACCGTCGAGTTATTGGGCAGCGTTATAAGCTCCCCCTTGGGGGTGAACACCACTATTTCCGACGAGAACAGGTTCAGTTTCAACGTGTCGAGAAAATCCATCGCCGTCGGCTCCGGGTTGTCGAGAATATCCTTGATGGTGCGCAGCCACACATTAAGCTCCGACTCCTCATCACCCTCACCGATTTTGTATTTCCAGTGGGCGGCGAAACCCTTCTCGGCGATTTCGTCCATGCGACGGCTGCGTATCTGCACCTCAACCCAATTGCCGTCGGGGCCCATCACCGTAAGGTGCAACGCCTGATAGCCGTTGGCCTTGGGATTGCTAAGCCAGTCGCGGGTACGGTCGGGGTGAGGTTTGTAGAGGTCGGTTATAGCCGAATAGATGTTCCAGCATATGTTCTTCTCCTTCGACTGGTCGTCACACTCGAAGATTATCCTGACGGCATACAGGTCATAGACCTCCTCAAACGGTATATGCTTGGTTTCCATCTTCTTCCAGATGGAATAGTTTGATTTCAGGCGCGCCTTGGCCTCAAACGTCAGCCCCAGTCCGCGCAATTTCTCCTTAATCGGAACAAGAAAATCGTTATACTCCGCCGAGCGCGGCCCCTCGGAGTCCTTAATCTGTTGCGAAATGCGGGCATAGGCCGCCGGGTGTTCATACTTGAAACTGAGATCCTCAAGCTCGGTCTTTATGGCGAAAAGCCCCAGACGGTGAGCCAGCGGCGCATAGATATACAGCGTCTCACCGGCGATTTTATACTGCTTGTTTGGAGCCATCGACCCAAGCGTGCGCATATTGTGCAGACGGTCGGCCATCTTTATGAGCACCACGCGTATATCCTCCGACATCGTCAGCAGCAGTTTCCTGAAATTCTCGGCCTGCGCCGAAGCCTTGTCGCCGAAAATGCCACCCGAGATTTTGGTAAGACCCGCCACAAGCTGCGCGATCTTCGGCCCGAAATGCTGCTCTATATCCTCGACGGTGTAGTCAGTATCCTCAACGACGTCATGAAGCAGGGCGGCGCATATCGACGTCGACCCAAGCCCTATTTCCTGGCTCGCTATTTTAGCAACGGCGATTGGATGCAGGATGTATGGCTCTCCCGAACGGCGGCGTATACCTTTGTGGGCTTCCTTCGCAAAGCGGAAAGCGCGGTCGATTATCTCAACCTTCTTGCGATGGTTGCTTTTGAGGTAGCCCGAGACGACTTCCTGATAAGCGGCTTCAATCATGCGGTCTTCGTCGGCCGGCGACATAGTTGAGTTCTGGGTCATAACATTCCTTGGATTATATTTTAAGCCCTGCAAAGCGGCACTATTGCAAATTTAGCTAATTTCCGCGAACCTCTGCATAATTTTTTCCAATCTCACGCGTAATTTTTCTATTTTTGCAATGTAACGTTTCCAAGGGTGGTTGCGTCATAAAAGTGAATGGACCGGAAAAACTTTGAAATCCTCGCCCGACGGATGCGTCCCGACATCTATCGTACAGCTCTCAGCATCGTCAAAGATGTCGAGACGGCCGACGATGTCGCTCAAGACGCACTTCTAAAGCTCTGGACCATGGGAGAAAAGCTCGACGCCTACGACCATCCCGAGGCTCTCGCCTGCGTCATCTCACGCAACCTGGCCATCTCCCACCTGCGGCGACGTGGCGGAGGCGACACCGCGCTCGACGAGGCCCTCTGCCTCGCGACCGAGCCGTCGCCCGAAGAGACGGTGACACGACGCGAGGATGCCGAGCACATCGACCGGCTACTCTCGATGCTCCCCGACTCCCAACAGGCCATCCTCAGGATGAGGCACGTCGAGGGGATGGAGACCGAGGAGATAGCGGAGTTGATCGGTTCTACTCCGGGTGCGGTGCGAGTGGCGTTGTCACGCGCACGACATAAAGTCAAACTAATGTTTATTCAAAGGCTATGAAGACTATAGACGACCGACAGGCACAGGCTCTGATGGAAAAATTTCTCGACGGAGCCACAACGATAGCTGAGGAACAGCAACTCTACCGCTACTTCGCTGGCGGCGAAGTAGCCCCGGTGTTGCAGCAATACCGGCCGATGATGCAGTGGTACGACTCCCTTTCAGCCGATGCTGAACCGGCCCAAAAGCCGGCAACGCGTCCGCGAAGCGTCCTGAGCCGCTTCCGGTTCGTGTCAGGCATAGCGGCATCGGTGGCAGTGCTCGCGGCAATCGGATTCGCCGCCCTCATGCCCCACAACCGCCTCGACGACGAACAGATAGCCTACAGCGGAAGCTATGTAATAGTCAACGGCGTGAAAACCACCGACATAGATCGTATACTTCCCCAGCTACGCAGAGCGGAGCAAATCGCCGACAGCGTAAACCGCCTCGTAGCGAGCATAAAAAGCACTCCCGACATATGGGAGAACGAGCTGGCCGGAATTACCGACTCGGTGACACGGCGAATGATACTACAGACCATTCATGACGATAACTAATAAAACGACCAGACATATGAAGACAGCACGTTTATTTCTCACACTTGCAATCCCGTTGGCCTCAGTGCTCTCCCTATCAGCACAGAAAGCGATTGACGACGAGATTGCGCGGCTCGAAAAGCGGTCTGACGTTCAAGTATACTACACCGAGAAGCGCAACCCCGCGACAAAAAAAATCTACAAGGAGTCAAAAACAATCATAATGTCGACATCACTCCCTGTCAAACGCATCAAGGCGGCTTTTGACCGCGAGCGGGAGAACTCCACCGAAGCCACACGTTCAAAAGGAGGAATACAGTCCATGACATTCCGCACCAAGGACACCAAAGCCGAATACAACCTCGTCGAGAACCAGAACGGAGCCGTACTCACCGTGGAGCGAAAAGAATACTCCCGCTACCCCAAAGGCGACGGCTACATCATAATCGACGGTAAAAAGATGGATTTCAGCGGCGGCGAGTTCAACGACATCACCTCTCTCGACGGACTTGAACAGCTCGGACGGCTCGAAGACTACGACTTCGACTCTGTGGCGCGACTGCTCGACAACATCGACTGGAGCGGCCTCACTGGATGGAACGACTATTCGACCAAAACAGTCACCGTCGTGAAAAACAAGCCTTCCCGCAAAAAGAACAAATCAAAATCCAAGAGCAAAAACAAGTCAAAATCCGTATCCACATCAACCTCGATATCCACATCTTCAAGCTCCGCGAAAGGGAAAGGCTCAAAGACAAAAACCATAACTGTCATCGAGGCCAACGACGACAACACCACCACGACCACGACCTACTCCATCTGACCGCCCGTGGGCAAGCCGCCCGCTCATGCGGAGCCGATTACCGCACAACCAATAGATAACAGATAACAGATAATAGATAACAGCAGCGGCGGACGGCGGAGTGATTCCGCTGCCCGCCGTATTTCAGGCCGACCCCCTGAGGACAGCTTTATAAGCCGCTATTGACTTCAACAGCCGCTTCTCGAGCTTTTTCACATAAGCACCCATGAAAGGCCAGTCGATTTCACCTGAGACCGTGACTGGCAATGGCAACTTCTCGTTAGGTATGTCATTGCTGTTTGCCATATCCTTGAACTTGAATTTAGAACAAACCGCCTTAAGCACCGTACAAACGAACAAAGCCTGATGACGGTTTATCCTACGCTTAGGATTGAGCATGATTATTGAGGAGCCTGCGCCTCCGCGACCAAGAAAATCATGCGGTTGATAAAACGCCGAACCGTCAACCGGACTGAGAGTAATACACCCTCCCGAGTCCAAAGCCTCACCCCCAATGGGAGCTACATAACATTCGACCCCATTATGTCTGTTTTTTGAAGATACAAACGGAACACAGCCCGCCTCATATTTCGATTTGCTCCTCGCTGCCGGACGGCCTGGGCGACCGAACACGTCAGAGACTTTCAAATCATGATTCCAGTCCGATGTGTCAATATCTTTTCGGCTACCTCCCACAAAACTCTTGACAAGCAGGAGTTCTTCGGTCGTTCGACCGCCATATAGCAATAAATCGGAAATATAGCTCTTAAACTCAATCTCGTCCACACCATTTTCAAACAACAGGAAATCCATCACTGTTTTCTGAAAATCAGACGATGACAACTCCAATGCTTCTTCGGGCATTTTGTAGCACAGCTTGTCTCCGGCTGACCGGCTAATCCATTTCACCGAAACATCATCACGACGGTGCAGAATAACGTCAACCCAATAATCCTCAATCTCACCCCACTTGCCCTTTACATCCTGACGGCCCTGGTTTTTAACAGTTTCCAACCCATCATCGGCTATATAACAGGTGAAAATCTTATCACTCGGCGTCCCCCCTATACCTGACGTGAACATAAAAATCGAAGTCTCAACGCCTGGGAAAAGGTCTTGCGGCAGTTTGATTATCTTGTCAAGCCTATGGTTCGACAATATCCGTTGTGCCCTATGGGCGTTTTTAATCAGCTTATTGTCAGGTAATATAAATGCGCAAACAGCCCGCTTGGCAACATTATCCAACACATTCTCCACTATCTCAAGACATCCGAACTTGTTTTCAAACGGAGGATTCATCAACACTCGCGTTATCCCCTTCTCGGCTATCCACCGACAAGCTGTTTGAGTTCTGCTGTCAAAATCAACAAGATTGGTTTTGCCATCTTTATGGATAAGCATATTGGCACACGCCAACGCATATATCTCCCGGTGGTTTTCAATTCCATACAATTGGCTTTGCGCTATAAACTCGGCCTTGGCGGTATGTATTCCACCGGCTTCATCTATCATGTTGCACATGGCTTTGACAAGAAAAGCGCCACTGCCGCAAGCCGCGTCAAGCACACGGTCATCCTTCCTGGTTTCCGTTATACGATACATCAACGAAGTTATATGGTCGGGAGTGAATACCTGACCACTCTCCGGCTTTTTCTTGTAACGATTGAACTCATTGAAAAATATCGCCATGACATCCTCACCGTTCCAGTAATCAGAGTTGATATTTTCCGAAATTTCTGTGATGTCATCTATAAATCCGTTTATCGCTGCCGGGCGGCAAGCCTTGTTGAGTTTTATCTCGGAATATACGTCGAGTAATGTCTGTAATTTTATATTTTTTGACAGGTCGTCTCCCAAAGAACTTTTGAGTTTATCGCATATTGAGCCGCTGAACAAATCGAAAGACATATCATGGAACAGAATCGCTCCATAGCGTTTCGCCACCAGCGCGCACGCTGTAAAAATCATTCTATGGTATAGATTGTGTATACCGAAATCTATATGGAGCGAATCATTTATACTTTTTGTCAGAGAATATATTAACCCCTTGTCTATGCTGTTTTTAGAGAACAGCTCCAAATAATATTCCTTATTTCTAAGTTCCCGTTCATCCTCTATCAGCTCGCGATTCTTATACACCTCAACCTCATAACCATTATACAAAATGCCTATCACCTTACCGTAACGGCTCATGGCAATATCGACATTTTTCATCAATTCTTCACGATGCTTTGATGAAAAACGTGTACTGCTGTTTTTAGTCTCAAGTATAATCGCAGGCTGACTGGTCTCATTCGGAAGATACCAACCGTCAGGTTTATCCAATATTCCCGGAAATCCCAACTGATTAAACGTCCGCAACTGGCCGGTATCGGATTGAGCGTTTTCAGTATCGGCAAAACGCAATATAACTCTCGCTTTGTCTCTAACCTGATCCTCTGTCAAGACATTCCCCATGATTTAGATTATATTTATTGTTCCAAGCAAAAGTAACTACTCAGCGAGTTAACGACAAAAAACATTGATTTATTTATATTAAATTAGCAATAATGATTAACTTGGGCAAAACTGTTGCCCGCATTTGCTTTTACATTAAAACTAAGGTCGCATTCAGCTGATATTTCGCCGAATGCGACCGATATTAAGTCTACTAGCCGGGTTACTCGACGACAATCTTGGCGAGATACCATTTCTCGCCGATGCGTTTGAACTCGAACGTATGGTCTGAGAACGAATCGACATAACCGCAATCGAGATAGGCCGAGTTGCGCTGAAGCTCGCCCCACGCCTGATAATACTCCTCGCCGTCCTTGGCGAAAGGCACTTTGGCGGTGAACGTCTCGGGGGTGAGCAGGTCGGCGAACTGGCTGCGCTGAGCGTCACTGATTTTCAGTCGCGACTCCATGAAATCTTTGTCGGTTGAAAACTTGGCGATGAACTTGCGGAAAGGCTCGGCGCCCTGGTTGCAATCGGTCGATGCGTTTTCCATCTTTTTGACCGAGGCGTTGACTTCGGCCGCTGTCTGCGCCGACATGGCGCCTACGGCGGCTACAACAGCGACAGCTAATGCTAACAATCTGTTTTTCATATAATTTTCGTTCTTAAAATGTGATGATTCAATCCCATGGTGTGATTAAGCCGAGGGAATCGACTTCAGCATATCGACACCTATGATGACGATTACAAATATGATGACTATGACTCCCGAAAACACAAGAGCCGCCGTCGACGCACCTCGCGGACTGCGCCTGAGCGACACAAGACCCATCACGAATGCCACAGCCGCTGTTACACCGCTTGCCGCCCCGCAGGCCAGACTCGCGTCATACGGCAGAAATCCGCTGATGATAAACAGTGCCCAGGCGGCAAGGGCCACCGCAAAAGCCCAACGCCCCAGCTTGTTCGGGCGGCGCGGCGTTTCAGCCGGCTGCTCGGCGGCCTGCAGCGGTTGATCCTCAACGTGACCCTCAATTTCTTTATTGGATTCCATAACGTCATCAGAGTTTAACGTGACACGGGGATTTTGGCCACTCGCGCTTCATGGCGACCCCCCTCAAACGGCGTGCTGAGAAATGCGTCGACGATAGCGAGAGCCGTAGCCGGCTCAATGAAACGCGCGGGCAGCACGAGCACATTCGCGTCATTGTGCTGGCGGGCGAGCGAGGCAAGCTCTACAGTCCAGCACAGAGCCGCGCGGATGCCCTGGTGCTTGTTGAGTGTCATCGCTATGCCGTTGCCTGAGCCACACATCGCAATCCCCGGATAGCAACGCCCGGCCTCGATGGCGGCGGCGCAGGGATGCGCATAGTCGGGATAGTCGCAACTCTGGGTGGAATCTGTTCCAAAATCCTCATACTCGATATCCTGCGACATGAGATAACCCTCGATGATTGACTTCAGCTCATACCCGGCATGATCGCTGCAAAGAGCCACTTTTTTTCCTGATTTTAATATTGACATGATTCAGTGTCTATGTGTATGGTGAATGTTTAGCTTATGTTCGTTTTTGGTTGACGGTCAAGCCTATGCGCTTCCAAGCGGCACGGGGCAACGCCCGCCATAAAGCCGTCACAACCCCCCAACGCCAGTCTATGTAGGCCACGCGGCGACGGTGGAGTATGGCACGCTCAACCAACGGCACGGCATAACCGAGCGACATGGTCATCGGCAGGTCATGGTTGCCGTTGAGCAGCGGAGTGTCGATGAATCCGGGTCGCAGGTCAGTGAAATCGACGGCCACCCCCTCCTGGCGCGCGAGCTGCTCAAGTGCGTCGATATATGTGCTTTGGAACCGCTTTGACGCGCTGTAGGAAGCTGCGATTCCTATCCCCTTTGTCCCAGCCACCGACGTGATGGCGGCGATGTGGCCGCGGTCAGCCGAGGCTGTGGACTTGTAGTTGTTGTAGGCTGCGTCGATTATCCTGACGAAACCCGAGCAATTGACGGCTACGGTCTGCGTGTCGATGTCGTTCTGAAGCTGAGGGTTAAGCCACCCGACTCCGGCCGACATAAGCAGCACATCCATCCCGTCTATCAGCTCTATCAGGTCAAGAAAACGCCGGGGCGCGTCATCGGCGGTAACATCGATGACCGAGTAGGCGATGCGGTCGGGATACTGCGATTTCATCTCCTTCAGCCGTTCCTCACTGCGCGCGGCGATTCCCACGCGCCATCCCCCCCTCGCAAAATCGAGGGCCACCTGTCGTCCGATTCCCGACGACGCTCCGATAACGATTATCTTTCTCATTGTTGCTCTGTTGTTTGGTCTGGCAGAGGAAGCGGTTCCGAATGTAGCGGCTCCTCCGTCACATTTCCAACCGCCGGAGCGCGTCGCTTGTTCAGCGGGATGGTATAATAAATCGAAAAACTGCCCGCCCACGCTCCATTGCGGCTGCCGTAGCCGGGGATATACCACGGATCGCCATAGCGCGGACTGCCGTCGCTCATTATCGAGTGATAGCGCAGTATCCATCCGAGCGAGATGCCGCGCCACACCCTCACCTTTATTCCGAACAGAAATTCAAAATAAGACGCGGTGACGCTCTGCGACGGGATATTAAACCGTGTCGTCTCATCCCAATATGGTGAATTGACGGTTATGTCGGTCAGCTCATAGCTGAAATGCGAGAATCCGAAACGCACGCCGGCATATGCTTCATAGGCCGGATTGGAATTATAAAGGAAATTATAGTCCATCCCTATCTTGAAATAGGGTGCCGTCTTACCCTTGTAGGTATAATTGCCGTCGTCGGGGGTATAGGAAGCGTTGCCTATTCCTATTTCCACCACCGGGCGGTAACGGTTGTGGAGATTAACGCCCGCCGAGAATCCTATCAGCCCGTAGTGCTGCCCGAAAGCCCTCATGATGGGGTCCCATAGGTCTACACCGACAGTGGCCGAGTACCATAGCGGGTACTGCATCTTGGGGAGGGTGTCTTTTTCGGAGGATAAAGTCGTGTCGGCGACCTCGCGCCCCGTCACGGTATCGACAAGCACCACGTTACCCTCAGCGTCATGAAAATGGACAAAGTGGGATGGATCAAAAGCGGCGGTATCGGTTTTCTCCGGCTCCACCGGCTTGCCGGCCGCGGGTGTGGCGGTCACCGGGGTGATGCGCCGCTGCGCCGTCAGCGTCATGGTCATCAACGCCACAAAAGCTATAATCGTCAGCGGTAAACGTCTCATGGCTCATCGGTGGGGTTAACGGGGTTATCCGGGTTTTCAGGCTCCTCCGGTTCCTCAGGATTTATCGTCGCGACCTTGAAATATATTCGCAGCCGCTCTGTGTCGACATTGGTTATGAGCGAATCGACGAGCACCACCGAGTCGATCAGATGGGTGGTATAGTCGAGACGGCTCACTTTGTAGCGGTACATAGCCCCGCACTCCTCCGATGCGAAATAAGGCTCCGATGCGTAGGTGAAACCGATGGTATCGTTCAACGCCGGGTCATCAAGCCCCTGCTCCGGGTAGGCGTAATGGACGAAAAACTCGGTGAAATCTTTTTGCGAGCGCAGTGGCAGATAGACGCTCGACGCCGCGCGCCCGGCCTTCAAAAGCAAAGAGTCGTCGACCGCACCGACGCCCCCTATGTCGAGCGAGTCGAGCGATACCGGCGCGCCTGTCTCGCTCGCATAGAAACCGGCGAGCGGAAGGCTGTTCTGGTTGTCGAGACAACCTGAGGTGTTGCACCCCGCGAAGGCAGCCGTCAGAAGCGTCATGACCGTTATGACCGGGAGAAATCTCATCGGGTGATCTCCTCCTCTATCTCGTAGTTATTGCGCCGGGGCGAATTTCGCACTATCAGCTCGCCGATAAAGCCCGTGAGGAAAAGCTGAGTGCCGAGTATCATCGTCACCAGTGCTATGTAGAAGTAGGGCGAATCCGTCACAAGCGTGTAGGGATGCCCCGAATACATATGGTAGAGTTTCATGCTGCCCACCATCATCACCGCCAGCAGACCGATCAGGAACATCAGGCTGCCGAGCAATCCGAAAAAGTGCATCGGCTTGATTCCGAACTTATTGGTGAACCACAACGTGGCAAGGTCAAGATAGCCGTTGACAAACCGGTCGAGCCCGAATTTTGTCTTGCCGTATTTCCGCGCCTGATGCTTCACAACCTTCTCGCCGATACGGTTAAACCCTGCGTTCTTGGCCAGAAACGGTATGTAGCGGTGCATATCGCCGTAGACCTCGATATGTTTCACCACCTTGTTGCGGTAGGCTTTAAGCCCGCAGTTGAAGTCATGCAGGTTGTGAATGCCGCTGACTCGACGGGCGGTGGCGTTGAACAATTTGGTGGGGATAGTCTTCGACAGCGGGTCATAGCGTTTCTGCTTCCAACCCGACACGAGGTCATATCCATCCTCCCGGATCATGCGCACCAACTCGGGAATCTCGTCAGGGCTGTCCTGGAGGTCTGCGTCCATCGTTATCACCACGTCACCCTTGGCGCGCGTGAATCCGGTGTTGAGCGCGGGCGATTTCCCGTAATTACGTCTGAAGCTAACACCGCGCACACAGGGGTTGCTCTCGCTCAGACGCTCGATTACCTCCCATGAGCGGTCGGTGGAACCGTCATTGATAAACAATATCTCATAGCTGAAACCGTTGGCCTCCATCACGCGGCGTATCCACGCCTCCAGTTCGGGAAGCGACTCCTCCTCATTGTATAGTGGGACGACAACCGATATATCCATTGTTGCAATTGTTTTTATCCAAAGTCTTTACATTCTATCGACCCTCCGGGCCTTAACGAGCAACGTCATCAACATCGACAGCATCGAGCCGCTGAAAATACCGAGCCACACAAACTCCACGGCGACCTCGGCGGGGGTAGGGAGAGCGTGACGGGCCACGGCGTTGTCCACCATGTCGGCTATCCCCGTTTCACCCGCCTCGCGGTAGAGTGCGGCCACGGTGGTCACCTGCGTGGTGATGAACGACGGTTCAATCCAGCGCATATATGCCAGAGCGACAACAGCCATGATGACCGACCCTCCGGCAAAGATGATGATGCCCTCCATCCACAGCTCGCTGAACTTCGACAGACCCAGGTCCGACCGATAGGAACGTCGCAACAGGCCATAGGTGAGAAACGGGACTCCAAGCATCATCACCATCGACAACAGGCCCAGCCATGCGATCTCAAGAGAATTGGCCATGGCAAGAAACAGCACCGACAGAAAAACTCCCATCACAAGGCCGTTCTCGGCCCCGCGCCGATAGATTGATTTGCGTTGTTGTGTCATAATTTTACCGCAAAGATACTGAATTTGGCTATATTAACTAAGTGGAAGATGGTTTTTTACACAATATTTTGTATTTTTGCACGCTATCTTATAAGCGGGAATTGCGTCACGCCGCAGCCATGCGGCTCAAGCAATTTCCATGAATCTCACCGAATTATCCTATCAGATGAAGCTACATAGACAACTTATTTTTCTCCCTTGCGTCGCTTTGGCGCAAATAGCTTTGGCTCTCGATGTGACCTCGACACCCGGTAACCTCGCGGAGGCTGTAGGCACCCAGACATCAATCTCATCGCTGACCGTCAAAGGCCGGATCAACGCTGCCGACTTTGAGTTTATCGCAGACAAACTCCCGGCTTTGCGCTCGCTCGACCTCAGCAACGCCACGGTATCGGCCTACGAGGGCGACGCGCTGATCACAAGCGCCCACACAGCCCCGGCGGCTGAGATACCCCCCTACGCCCTCGCCGGATCACAGATAACCTCCATCAAGCTCCCGCAAGGCATAACGGCCATAGGAGAAGGGGCGTTTCTGTCTGTCCCGTTGACAGCAATTGAAATCCCGGCATCGGTCAAGACCATAGGGTCAGCCGCTTTCAGCGGTTGCCGCTCACTCTCCAACGTCAGCATCCCGTCGACAGTCAATTCAATTGGCTCACACCTGTTCATGGGGTGCGACAAACTGAAAAAAGCTACCCTTCCGGCTACGCTGACAACGATTCCCGCTGCGACATTTGCCGATTGCCGACTGCTTGCCGACGTAACCATCCCGGCCAATGTGACAGCCATCGACTCGGCGGCATTTGCCGGTTGCGCTTCACTGACGGCGATTGACCTCGGCAACGACCTCAGGGCCATCGGGGCGGCAGCTTTCAGAAACAGCGGAATCACGGAAATAGACCTCAGCGGCTCATCGTCGCTCGACGCTATTGGAGCATGGGCGTTTGCCGATTGCGAAGCTCTGGCGTCGGCCCGGATTCCCGACGGAGTGGCCTCGATAGGAGAAGGGGCGTTTTTCAATGACGCAGCCCTCGTAACGACCAACTTCCCATCGGCGGCCGACCGAATGGAAAACTACACCTACAATGGCGCGGCATCACTCGACCCCGCCGATATAAGCCACAACGGAATCACATCCATAGGCGATTACGCGCTGCGCGGACTCACCCAAGCTACCAAATTTGAGATTCCCGCTTCTCTTGAATCTATAGGCGACTACGCAATGGAGGATTGGACTTCTCTGAAAGAGATGACCGCATACACCAACTCGGTTCCGTCAATCGGTGTTGACGTGTGGGCTGGAGTGAATCAACCTGCCGTGAAGCTCTATGTCAACACGAATATGCAGAGCGAGTTCACCGAGGCCCCGCAATGGAAAGAATTTGACATTGTGCAATCTACGGGTGTCAGCGACGACATCATGGCCGATGGGGCCGACAGCGGCGTGAAAGCGTTCTTCTCGGGCACCGACCTGATTGTCAAGGCCACGACCGAGATTGACAACGTGCGCGTCTACGACTCGGCTGCCCGACAGTGGGTTTACGTCGAGCCGGCATCCGAGGAAATCACAATCGACACCGCAGCCTGGAACAGCCGCATCTACATTGTGGCCGTGGTGCTGACCGACGGTCGCACCGCCAACATAAAGCTCGCGCGCCGATAACCCCCGCCCAACAATCGTTCACTCACTATTGATGTTGTCACGGAATCTTCCTGTCAAATGTCGGGCCTGTCACACTCTAATTCATATATTATTGCAAATCAGGCTTGGTAGGGTCTGCCCATAGGCAAACCGACGGGCAGCGGTCTATTGCCGGTAGTTACGCGACATACACTTTCTTAAATCATAATGGGAAAAAACAAACTGAAAAAATTCAGGGATATGGAAACAATTGATTTTGTTTTTCAATATCCCTTTGCCGTTCTTAAAGAGGAGGGATTCCCCCTCAAAGAGAAATGGCGGTCTACCTTTTTCAAAAACAACAATCCCATCGTGCTCGAACTTGGATGCGGCAAGGGGGAATACACCGTGGGGCTTGCCCGCAGATTCCCCGACCGAAACTACATAGGAGTTGACATTAAAGGGGCGCGTATGTGGACAGGTGCCTGCCAGGCGCGCGACGAGAAACTCGGCAACGTGGCGTTTCTGCGCACCGACATCGAGCTTATCGACCACTTTTTCGCTCCCGGCGAAGTCGATGAGATATGGGTGACGTTCGCCGACCCGCAGATGAAGAAAGTCAGGAAACGACTCACAGGCACACGCTTTCTGTCGCTTTACCGGCATATACTCACCCCGGGCGGACTTATCCACCTCAAGACCGACAGCCCGTTCCTCTACACCTATACGCGGCTGATGGCGCGGCACAACTCCATCCCGGTGGAAATCGACACCGACGACCTCTATAACGGCGACGGCGCGCTGACAGGCCCGATACTCGACATCAAGACTTTCTATGAACAGCAATGGCTCGACCGAGGGCTGACAATCAAATACCTGCGTATGCGACTACCCGCCCAAGGGCAACTAACCGAGCCGGAGGCCGACATTGAGCCTGACACCTACCGCAGCTTCTCGCGCGGATGGATACAATGCCCCGACGAGATGGCCCGCCGGACTGCCGACACCGGCAATCAAACCCTGTAAAAAAACTAAAAACATAACCAAATGGAAACGTTATATCCCGCAAAAATAATCGAAGCACTGCGCACAGTCCGCTATCCCGGCAACGGCAAAAACATCGTGGAACTCGGCATGGTCGAGGACGATATTCGCATCGACGGCAACCGCGTGAGCTTCTCTCTTATATTCGACCGCCCCACCGACCCGTTTATCAGATCGTTGGTGAAATCGGCTGAAACAGCCATCCTCACCCATGTGTCGCCCCAGGTCGACATAAAGGGCAACATCGCCGTGAAGACCCGGCAGGCCGCTCCGGCCGCGCCTGTGAATCCGCTCCCGGGTGTCAAAAACATAATCGGCGTTTCGTCGGGAAAAGGGGGTGTCGGCAAATCGACCGTAGCCAGCAACCTCGCCGTGGCGCTCGCACGCGAAGGCTACAAGGTCGGGCTGCTCGATGCCGACATATTCGGCCCGTCGGTGCCTAAAATGTTCGGCGTTGAAAATGAAGGGCTTTATATGCACAACGTCGATGGGCGCGACCTAATCATACCGTTGGAACGCTACGGCGTGAAAGTGCTGTCAATCGGTTTCCTTGTCGACAAAAACAGCCCCGTGCTATGGCGGGGGGCCATGGCCTCGACCGCGCTTAAACAACTCATAAACGATGCCGACTGGGGCGACCTCGACTATTTCCTGATTGATATGCCACCCGGAACGAGCGACATACATCTGACACTCGTGCAGACACTCGCCATCACAGGGGTAGTCATCGTCAGCACTCCTCAGGAGGTAGCGCTCGCCGACGCCCGAAAAGGGATAGCCATGTTCACAGGCGACAAGGTAAACGTACCCATTCTCGGAATTGTCGAGAATATGGCCTGGTTCACCCCAGAGCGACACCCCGACGAACGTTATTACATCTTCGGCAAAGAAGGTGCGGTGAATGTAGCCAAGGAGCTTGGCATAAGACTGTTAGGGCAGATTCCGATTGTGGGCGCCATCTGCGAGGGCGGCGACAACGGAACACCCATCGCGCTTCAGGATTCCATTACGGGTCAGGCGTTTATGCACGTCGCCCGCGAGGTGATCGACGCTGTCGATGAGCGCAACGGAACCCTACCACCTACCCGAAAAGTCGATGTAACAAAGAAATAGCCCCGAAAAAGCCATGAAATCCATCCTAACTTTGGCCGCAACCGTTTTGCTGTCAGCCATTTCAGTCTTAGCAGCTCCCCCAGTTATAACCCCATCCGGCAAGTCTGTTACATCCGGTAGGCTCGAAACCGCCAGAATCTATTCTCCCGAGATGGCCGACAGCATCGACATTGACATCTGGACACCTGACGGATACCCCTCCGCGGGGCGTTACCCGGTGGTGTATATGCACGACGGGCAAAACCTCTTTGACGCGGCTACGACATGGAACCGACAGGCATGGGAAATCGACTCCGTCGCAGGCCCCTTGATGGCCGATGGACTGATCAGACCCGCGATAATCGTGGGAATCTACAGCAAAGATGCCACCCGCGTGGGCGACCTGATGCCCGACAAGCCGGTTGCTGCGATCAGCAACGACTCCATCAGCGGGATATTGGCCCGGTTCTGTCCCGGAGGAGTGAAAGGGGGCAAATATGTCGAGTTTATCGCCAAGACGCTCAAACCGTTCATCGATGCCGCCTACCCTACGTTGCCCGAACCTGAGGCAACATTCGTGATGGGCTCAAGCATGGGCGGACTCGCGTCAATCTACGCCATGTGCGAGCACCCCGAAACATTTGGCGGAGCGGCCTGCCTTTCGACCCACTGGTCGGGGCTAACCTATCGCAACGACATATTTCCCGCCGCGATGCGCGGTTATCTCACCGCCTCACTGCCCCGCGACAACCGACACAAACTCTACATGGACTGCGGCGACCGCACCATCGACGAGGTCTACATCCCCTACTTCTTCGAGATGAACGCGCTGGCCGACAGCCTCGGCTACGACAACGCACGGCTGCTCACGCCGTTCTTCCCCGGCCACAGACACAGCGAGGACTCTTGGGCATCACGCGTGGCCGTCCCGCTGCGCTTCCTGCTCCCGCCTGAACGCCAATGACACCGAAGCCCGCGAAATTCTTGTTGGGGATTAGAATGGAATTTTGTAATTTTGCGCTTTAATTACGTTATCACTATCAAAGCGTGGAAACCAAGTACATTTTCGTTACCGGCGGCGTGGTGTCATCACTGGGCAAAGGCATTATAGCCGCCTCGATGGCCTGCCTGCTCAAGGCGCGCGGCTACAGAGTAACAATCCAGAAGTTTGACCCGTACATCAACATCGACCCCGGCACCCTCAACCCCTACGAGCACGGGGAGTGCTACGTCACGGTCGACGGCCATGAAGCTGACCTCGACCTCGGGCACTACGAGCGGTTTACCAACGTGCAGACCACCCGCGCCAACAATGTAACCACCGGACGCATCTACCAGAGCGTGATCGACAAGGAACGCCGAGGCGACTACCTCGGCAAAACGGTTCAGATTGTCCCCCACATCACCGACGAAATCAAACGCAACATCAAGAAGCTCGGAAATACAGGCAATTTTGACTTCGTGATTACCGAAATCGGCGGCACCGTAGGCGACATAGAATCGCTGCCGTTCATCGAGAGCGTGCGACAGTTGCGATGGGAGCTCGGCAACAACTGCCTGTGTGTCCATCTCACCTACGTCCCCTATATCGCCGCGGCCAAAGAGCTGAAGACCAAACCGACGCAACACTCCGTCAAACAGCTTCAGGAGGTCGGCATACAGCCCGACATTCTCGTGCTGCGCACCGAGAAGAACATACCACCCGAAATGCGCCGGAAGATTGCCCAGTTCTGCAACGTCTCCCCCGACGCCGTCATACAGTCAATCGACGTTCCGTCAATCTACAAGGTGCCGCTGACCATGCACGAGCAGCATCTCGACGAACTTGTGCTGCGCAAGACCGGTATCACCCCCGAAGGGGAGCCGCACATGGCCCCCTGGCTGCGTTTCCTCGACAAGATGGATCGAGCCGAGAAGAAAGTCACCATAGGACTCGTCGGGAAATATGTGGAGCTGCAGGACGCGTATAAATCAATCAACGAGTCACTGTTCCAGGCTGCCACCTACGATGACCGCAAGCTCGACCTACGCTACATCCACTCCGAAAAACTCAACGAAGACAATGTCGACGAGACTCTGCGCGACCTCGACGGCGTCATAATAGCCCCCGGGTTCGGCCAACGAGGCATCGAGGGAAAATTTGTGGCATTGAAATGGTGCCGCGAGCACGACGTCCCCACATTCGGCATATGCCTCGGTATGCAGTGCATGGTCATCGAGTTTGCCCGGAACGTCCTCGGCTTGGGCGAAGCGAACTCAACCGAAATGAACCCCTCCACACCCGACAACGTCATCGACCTGATGGAGGAGCAGAAATCCGTTTCCAACATGGGTGGCACCATGAGGCTCGGAGCCTACGAATGCCGACTTGACCCCGAATCGCGCGCCGCTAAAGCCTACGGCAAAACCACCGTCAACGAGCGGCACCGGCACCGTTTCGAGTTCAACGACGACTACCGTCAGCGGTTTGAGGACGCCGGTATGCGTTGCGTGGGACGCAATCCCGAGACCGGGCTGGTCGAGGTCGTTGAGATTCCCGGCAAACGCTGGTTTATCGGCACCCAGTACCATCCCGAATACTCAAGCACCGTGCTAAACCCCAACCCCATATTCATCGACTTTGTAAAAGCCGCGATAGCCTATGGTGAGGAGCGCGGGAAATAAATAGCGATAATTAACAACGATCACACAACCACCAAATTTAGCTAATGGATAAAAACACCATTTTAGGACTGCTCATGATGGCTGCCGTCGTCTTTGGGTTCATGTACCTCAACAAGCCGTCTGAGGAGGAGATTCAGGCTCAGAAAGCCTTGCAGGAACAAGCCGAGCGGCAGCAACGACAACAGGCCGACGAAGCCGCGCGACGCGCCATGACTCTCGACTCGATAACACCCGCCGAGACATCGACTCTGCGACGGGTTATAGCGACCGCCGGGGTCGCCGACTCGACCGGGCGTCACAACTACACCACAGCGGCAGTGAAACTGACCGCCGACGCCGACGGAAACATCTCTGGCTCGGTCAACGCCCTCGACACCACAGTCAGCGTTAACGATCTGCTCGCCAACAACTACTCCGGGCTCACCCGCCAGCAAGCGATCGACGCCACGGCCAACCTGCGCCGCGCCATTGCCGACGGAGACCGCTACGGCAGCTTCGGACGCCACCTGCACGGCGACTCATCGACCGTAGTGCTCGAAAACGACCTGCTCAAGCTCGAACTCGCCAACAAGGGCGGTATCATTTCTCAGGCAACGCTAAAAGACTATGACACCTACGTCGGCGGCGACACAGCCTTGGTCAAACTGTTCACCCCGCAGACGAGCGGCTACAGCTTCATCCTGTCGTCAGCATCGCAACGCTTCGACACCGGCGACTTCTACTTCACCCCTGTCGTGGAGAACGACTCGACAGTCCTGATGAAGCTCGACCTTGAGAAAGGCGCGATGTGGGGGCTGCGCTACACCCTCCGCCCAGGCAGCTACGTCGTGAAGATGGAAGTAGTGCAGTCAGGCATGAACACAATCATACCATCGTCGGTAGCTTCGATTGACATGCAGTGGAGCCAGAAGATGGCGCGCAACGAGACCGGACGCACATTCGAGGAGCGCAACAGCGGCATCTTCTACAAATACTCGGGCGAGGGACCCGACAACCTCAGCGAGACATCCGACGACTCCAAATCGCTCAACCAGAAAGTGAAATGGATTTCGTTCAAAAACCAGTTCTTCTCGTCGGTGATGATTCCCACCACATCGTTCGCATCGGCCGAACTGAAATCAACCGTGATAAAGGACGACCCCCGCTTCCTGAAACAGATGGATGTGAAGGCCACAATGGACTACTCGTCGACATCGGCCAACCCCGTCAGCTTCGACTTCTTCCTCGGTCCCAACCTCTATCCCCTTTTGGCGAGCCTCGACGACACCGTCTCACCCGACGAAGACCTTGAACTGACCCACCTGATTCCGTTGGGATGGAGCCTGTTCCGCTGGATCAACACGCTGATAATCATCCCCGTGTTCACCTTCCTCGGCTCGTTCATCTCCAACTACGGCGTCATCATACTCCTGCTCACCATCTTCATCAAGATAATCCTCTTCCCCTTCACCTACAAGAGCTATATGTCGCAGGCCAAGATGCGCGTGCTCGCCCCCGAGATAAAGGAAATCAACGACAAATATCCCGGCAACGAGAACGCGATGACCCGCCAGCAGAAGACCATGCAGCTCTACAGCAAAGCCGGTGCCAGCCCATTCTCAGGCTGTCTCCCGCTGATGCTCCAGATGCCGGTGCTGATTGCCATGTTCTCATTCTTCCCCTCATGTATCGAGCTTCGCGGCGAGGCGTTCCTTTGGGCGAAAGACCTCTCCGCCCCCGACGTGATTTTCACCCTGCCGTTCACCATACCCTTCTACGGCAACCACGTCAGCCTGTTCTGCTTGCTCATGACCGTGACCAACATCCTCTACACCCAGATCAATATGCAGAACCAGCCCACATCGGCCTCAATGCCGGGCATGAAATGGATGATGTATCTGATGCCGCTGATGTTCCTGTTCTTCTTCAACGACTACACGTCGGGGCTCAGCTACTACTACTTCCTGTCGCTTCTCATCACCATCATACAGACCTACATCTTCCGCCGTTGCGTCAACGAGAAGAAGGTGCGCGAACAGATGATGGCCAACGCCGCCAAGCCCAAAAAGAAATCAGGCTTCATGGCGCGCCTTGAGGAAGCGCAGCGTCGCCAGCAAGCCATGCTCCGCGAACAGCAGAAGCAGCAGAAACGGCGTTAATCCGCCATCGCCATAACTACTTTACAGCGGGGGCTGCCGGATTTAGTCCGGCAGCCCCCGCCGGCATTTTCATATATAAACATTTGTTAATTATAGTGGATCTATCGAACATAATTATTTGTTAATCCATTACTATTTAACTGTGACACCTGTCAGAAAACAATCATTTTGAAAATGACTTCTAACACCACACCGTTCTTGCTATAAGCGACTTTTCGCATGATTTATTTCAAGACAACAGGTCATTGATATCCAGACAAACTAACCCTTTAAAATATAACCAAAATGATTGACAAGAATTTTCGCAACGGCGACGCAAAAACCGACACTTTCGGCTCAAACGCAATGCTTCAACCCGCTCCCGTAGACAAAATACCCGACGGACCGACCACTCCTGAAGTCGCTTACCAGATGGTAAAAGACGAGACTTTCGCACAAACCCAGCCCCGACTCAACCTCGCCACGTTTGTGACAACATATATGGACGAGTACGCCACAAAACTGATGAACGAGGCCATCAATGTCAACTATATAGACGAGACCGAATACCCGCGCATCGCAGTAATCAACGGCAAATGCATAAACATTGTCGCCAACCTTTGGCATTCCCCCGAACAGGAAAAGTGGAAGACCGGCGCATTAGCCATCGGATCATCTGAAGCGTGCATGCTGGGCGGTATCGCCGCTTGGATCAGATGGCGCGAACGCCGTAAAAAAGAAGGTAAGCCCTACGACAAGCCAAACTTCATAATCTCGACCGGATACCAGATCGTATGGGAGAAATTCGCACAGCTATGGCAGATAGAGATGCGCACAGTTCCTTTGACTCTCGAAAAAACCACACTCGACCCGGAGGCTGTGATTAAGATGTGTGACGAAAACACAATATGCGTAGTGCCTATCCAGGGTGTGACATGGACCGGACTTAACGATGACGTCGAAGCCCTCGACAAGGCTCTCGACGAGTTCAACACAAAGACAGGCTACAACATTCCTATCCATGTCGACGCTGCGACGGGAGGTTTCATACTTCCGTTCCTCGACCCAGACAAGAAATGGGACTTCCGGCTGAAATGGGTTCTCTCAATAAGCACATCAGGTCATAAATTCGGCCTTGTATATCCCGGTTTGGGATGGGTGGTATGGAAAGACAAATCATATCTTCCCGACGTGATGTCGTTCAGCGTCAACTACCTTGGAGCAGAGATACGCCAGGTCGGTCTGAACTTCTCCCGTCCCGCCGCACAGATTCTTGGTCAATACTACCAGTTTATCCGCCTTGGATTCCAGGGTTACAAAGAAGTACAGTACAACGCTATCACCGTATGCCGCTACCTGCATGAGCAAATCGGCAAGAGACCTCAGTTCCGGAACTACTCCGAGGATGTCCCCAATCCACTGTTCGCATGGTTGATGAAACCTGAATATCAGAAGACCGCAAAATGGACCCTCTTTGACCTTCAGGATAAACTCGCGCAGAAGGGCTGGATGGTTCCCGCCTACACTATGCCGGCCAACATCGAGAACATCGTTGTGATGCGCGTGGTCTGCAAACAGGGCTTCAGCCGTGACATGGCCGATCAGCTCCTTGCCGACATCGACTTCGCCGTCAAAGAACTCGACGCCCTCGAATACCCCACCACGACCCGTATTGCCATGGAGAAAAACGTGCCTCTGACCTCAAAGGTAGCGTTCAACCACACTGGACGTCCGTCTACTAAGTAATACGGATTCGCATCGATTAACTGATATTAGTCTATGACATTTCCCCCGGTGACAGTCCGCTGCCTACTTAAACTGTAGGGGGGCGATGGAGTCAGCGGGGGATTTAATTAAAATATGTGTTAGGTATTATGAAAACTACTAACGTGACTCAGATAAAAAAAACCGCCAAATTAGGGGTATTCACACTCGTCATAATGAACGTGGTGGCTGTGGTGTCTCTGCGCGGACTGCCCGCAGAGGCCGAGTATGGAATGAGTTCGGCGTTCTATTATCTATTCGCCGCAATAGTGTTTCTTATTCCTGTGTCATTGGTCGCAGCCGAGTTGGCGGCCATGTTCCCCTATCAGCAGGGCGGCATGTTCCGATGGATCGGGGAGGCTTTCGGACGAAAAACCGGATTTCTCGGTATCTGGCTCCAATGGATTGAAAGCACCATCTGGTTCCCGACCGTACTGACATTCGGTGCGGTGTCATTGGCGTTCATCGGCATGGACCATGTGGCCGATTCGCATCTGGCCGCCAACAAAATCTACACCATAGTCGTTGTTCTCGGTATTTATTGGATTGCGACACTCATATCCATGAAAGGACTTGGATGGGTAGGCAAGGTTTCGAAAATAGGAGGTATCGTGGGAACTGTGATTCCGGCAATCATCCTGGTGGTGCTCGGCGTAATATATCTCGCTACAGGCGGAACACCCCAGATGAATCTCCATGGCGACTTCTTCCCCGACCTGACCAATTTTGACAATGTAGTGCTTGCGGCCTCCATATTCCTATTCTATGCGGGTATGGAAATGTCGGGCATTCATGTGCGTGATGTGAAAAACCCAACCGTCAACTACCCTAAAGCGGTATTTCTCGGCGCATTGATTACTGTGCTTATATTCGTCTTGGGCACATACGCTCTCGGTTTAATAATTCCAGCAAAGGATATCAACTTAGTGCAGAGCCTTTTGGTGGGTTTTGACAACTATTTCGCTTATCTACATCTCAACTGGCTCACCCCGGTAATCGCCATCGCATTGGCGTTCGGCGTACTCGCCGGCGTCCTTACTTGGGTGGCAGGCCCCTCAAAAGGTATTTTTGCCGTCGGACAAGCCGGCTATCTGCCACCCTTCTTCCAGAAAACAAACAAATCAGGGGTTCAGAAAAATATCCTTCTGCTTCAGGGTGGTGCGGTAACATTGCTTGCGCTGCTGTTTGTGGTGATGCCGTCAGTACAGAGTTTCTACCAGATTTTGTCGCAGCTCACCGTACTGCTTTATCTGATCGCCTACCTGCTTATGTTCGCAGCCGCCATCTACCTCAGATATTCGATGAAGAACGCCCGACGTCCATTCCGCATCGGTTCCCGCGGTAATTGGCTGATGTGGGTAGTGGGAGGTGTAGGTTTTCTTGGTTCGTTACTTGCATTCGTGTTAAGCTTCTTCCCGCCCGACCAGATTTCGATGGGATCCACAGCCGTATGGTACACAGTCCTGTTTGCAGGTGTGGCGGTGTTTGTTATCGCTCCGTTCATCATACTGATGTTCCGTAAGCCGTCTTGGGTCGCCAAGGGTTCTGACTTCGTTCCGTTCCATTGGCAGAAAGATCCCGATTCGCAGGCAAAACTCGCAGCGGCCGCTAAAGCTTTCGAGGAGTCACAAACTGCAGATAACAATAGCACAGCACAGTCATAACATTGAACTGATTTAACTTCATTGTCTGAAAAACAAAAGAGCGGCGGCCCCGAAACCCGGGGTCGCCGCCTTATTTGAAAATCTCGAGAAAATCAGTCGATATAGACCACATAGCCCTTTCCTGAGGGTGAAAGCGCGCTCAGGTCGAGAGTGACGTGGTGAACGCCTGCGCCGGGCGATACCAAGTTCGCGCCACCTTGTACAAGCTCGTTCACATCGCCGCCGAGGTCAGCCACCCATTCGTCGTTGCAGCGGAACTTCCATTCACCCGTGCCAAACTCGATGTCGCCTTCCCATACCAGGAAGTCGGCCGACGGAGTCAGCGGAGTGCTTGCGTTCCAGCCACCGGGGGTGGCGTCGCCGATCACACCGATGGTGTTCACCTGATAAAGCGCATAGGTGAGCTTGCTGACGTCAACGGTGCAATGATAGAGTCCGGCGGCGGGGCAAGTGAGGTTACCTGCTCCCGGATCGGTGCTGAGCTCGCCGTCTACGCCCGAGTTACCGAAGTTCACATGATCCCAGTCGGGAGCGGTTGTGAACTTGAAGCCGACGGGGTCAAGGTTCGCATAACCGACGTAAGAGATGTAGTCGGTGGTGTAGAGCATCTGAGAAGAAGCCTGGCTCCAGCCGTTGGCCTGACCCGGTGTCCAAAGGTTCGGGTAAGCCAGCTTGAACTCATAGGTGCCTTCCTCGAGGTTGATGCTGAACAGATAGCTGTCGGCAGTCATGACGCAACCTGCGCCGCAGTCTTCCGCAGCGGTGCGGGCTACGAGCATACCCGACAGAGCCTCATCGCCGTTTTCGGCGACACCGTAGGCTGAGTTGTCTGCATCGAGCCACTGACCTGCGTCATAGGTCGAAGCGGGGACAACCTTCCACCACCATCCGGCAGCGGCCTGGTCGGGGGTGATATCAACGGGGAGAGCGAACGTAGGCTCGTCATAGCCGCTGACACCTTCGCTGTGGTTGAACTTGACAGCCGTCGCGAAGTCCCAGTCGTTGATTGTACCGATCAGATAATAAGCGTCCTCGATTACCAAGTCGTTGGGATAGGGGCGCACGTTAAGTGCCAGAGGAGCCGCGCCGGCCAGAACGTTATATCCGGGCGCGCCGATGATCATCACGTTGTTTTTGTCTGACTTGTTGATTGCGTAGGCGGTCAGGCGGCCATAGATTGATTTATCCTTGGGGCTTTTGCTGATAGCCTTGAGATATTCCCCCTCAAAATCCTCCGGACTAACCATCACGGCGTTGTCGACTATCTCGGTCTTGACAGTGCCGATTTTTGAGAAATTCTCATCTTTGGAAATCTCGAGGTCGATTTTGATGTCGTAGTTTTCGGGGAAATCAACGAGCGACAGTGTGCCGACGTTGATTTTTTCCTGGGCATCGGTGAGAGCCTTGAGGTCCAACAGGTTGGCCACTTGCTCCGATGCCGTCACTGTGACTCCGTCGGCGGGAAGTGTCGGCTGCTGGGGATTGACCGGGATACCGGGCACATTCTCATCGTCGTCGCAGGCGGTGAAACCCAAGCACAGAGCCAATACCGACAATATAGCTAATTTCTTCATATTGTTATTAACGTGTTTATTGTTTTAAAAGAACCGGGCGGCGCGATCGGCTGTGCGACAGCCGCCCGGTCTTTGGTTGTTACTATTATTCGTCTTTGATTTCAGTATTGCTTATGGTTACGGTCATATCCTTCATGTTCACTCTGACGTACATAGTGCCGCCGGGCCATGAGCTGAAGTTATAAGCACCCTTACCTTTCACCAAGCCGAAATCCTTATCCTCCCAGTTGCATACAAGGGGGCTGTCATCGGCCTGTGAGCCGTAGGAGTCGGCATCCCAGCCGGTCAGGGCGGTGTAGAAGCGGAACAACGCACATTCTGCGGGTATATCAAACACTCCGTAATAGATCTTCGACTCGATCTGGTCATCCTTCTCATACAGTTTCCAGTTCTCATAGAGGTCGGCGTTGTCGGCCATCGGGGGATACCAGTCACCTACGGGGCTGCCTACAGCGGGCTGACCTATGAGATAGATGAAGCCCGGTTTGGCGAGCGAGAAGTAGGGTTTGACCTGATTGAGGGTGACAATGTTGGACGACACTACGCGGTTGGCGGTGTTGAACTCCTCGTCGGGCGTGCCGGGATAGCATACGCCTCTGAAGTAGACCTTCATCACGCTGAGGTCGGCGGTGGCCTCATCCTCATCCTCCGTGTAGCCCTTCAGAGCGCAGATAGCCTGTGTGAGCTTCTTGCTGCTGATGGTCATAACCGAAGTCGTGGTGTTGGCCTTGATTTCGCGGTAGGTCGCGGGAGTCACGACGGTCCCGTCATCGCCCGTAACCGCGTCGTTGAAGTCGCCGGTGATTGACACCTCGACGCCATAAGTGATCGGGGCGATCGGCATCCCGTAGTCGGGCTGGCTCTTGCAGGTGATTTCGAAAGTTCCGTCAGCGCTCAGCTCAAGGTACTGGTCGGCCAGTGCGGGGGTGTTGAGCTGGAATGTCTCGGAGGTTGTCGAGTGAAAGACGGGGTCTCTGTCGGTTTCGCAGCTCGACAGACACGCGGCCATTCCGAGCATGGCCAATATAACTTATTTTCTTCATTGTTATATCGATTGTGGTTTAGGCTATTGTCAATAACCGGGGTTCTGTTTGAATGATGGCTGGGCGGCAATGATGTTGGTCGGGATAGGCATCACGGTCATGTAAGAAGCGAATGCCTGACCGTCGCGCACGTTGCCCTTCCACATCCAGTTGTAGTTGCTGGCAAACTTGTTGAAGCGCACCAAGTCTGAGCGGCGGGTAAGCTCCCAGTAGAGCTCGCGGCAACGCTCGTTGAGGATGTTGTCCGAAGTCATGTCGATTGCAGTCCAGGAATCGACACCCGCGCGACCGCGCACATAGTTGACATATTTGAGAGCGTCGGCGGCGTTGCCTGCGCCGGCCATGATGTTACACTCGGCGTACATCAGGTAGACGTCGGCCAGACGGATCAGAGGGAGGTCAGTGTCGACCCATGTCTCTGCGCGAGGAGTCGAGTTTTTGTCCACGTTGGTGAACTTGATCACGGCGTAGCCCTTGTCAAAGTCGCCCATCTTGTCGTTGGAGATGGAGAAACCGTTGGCTTCCTTGCACCACTTTGACCAGCGGATATCCTCAGAGCTGAATTTCTCTGAGAACTGGCGGGAAGCGTGCATACATTTCCAGGGGTTGTTGATACCGTAGTCCGAGGATGACATATACCAGCCGTCAGAGTTGTTGGCCGTCGCCGCTGCGATCAGGAACTGGGTGCCGCCGTAAGCCTGGGTGAAGTTGGCGTCGTAAGGTATACCCCACAGAATCTCGTTCTCGGCGTCGTTACCGCCGCCGGGCATATACTCATGGTTGTCGGCGCAGAACAGATAGAGGTAGTCGTTGGCCAGACCTGAGTTCTGGAAACCGCCTTTACCTTCGTGGCGGGCGATGACTTTGGAGCAAAGCTCGGCGCACTTGGCGTAGCCGTCGGTTACGGCTCCGTTGGTGTAGACACCGGCGTTGAGACAGAGGCGGGCGTGAAGAGCCTGAATACCGTCGAGACCGATTCGGCCATAGTTGACAGGTTCGCCGAGGAATTCCTCCTCAAACTGTGTCTCGATGTCGGTCAGCTCCCCGTCAAGCCATTCATAGAGGAACGCGCGGTCCTTCTGCTCGGGGCTGGAGAACATCGGGTCGGTGTCGAGGGTATAGGAACCCATGCCGAAGATGTCGATCACCCAATAGTAGCTCATTGCGCGCAGGGCGCGGGCTTCGAGCACCATCTTTCTGACGGCGGGGTCGCTGTTCTCCTTGGCCATGCGGATGAAGTCGTTGCAGACAGCTATGTGTGAATACAGACGAGAATATGTACCGAACACGTTACCGTTATCTTTACCCCAGGTGTTGGTGACGAGGTCGATGACTCCGACATCGGGGTGAATCCAGATAGCCTCGTCGGTAGTGAACTCGTTCATCATGAACAGGGCGCGGGTGTACTGGCTCGTACCGCCGTCAAGGCCCGAGATGTCGCAGTTGCCGTTAGGGCCGCCCTGGCCTGAATAGGCCATTCCTCCGTAACATTTGTTCAATACCCCCTGGTAGTCATCGACGGTGAGATTCGCGCCGTTGATATAGTGGGGGTCGTTCGGGTCGAGGTCGAGATCGCCCACGCATGAGGTGGTCATTACCATCGCCGCACCGCAGAGACCCGCTAATATTCTATTGATTTTTGATTTCATTCTGTTTTTCTAAGATTGAGTGTTTATAGTCTTTTCGTCATTAGAATGTAGCCACGAGACCGAGCGAGTAAGTGGTCGAGCGGGGGTAGACGTTGTTGTCGATACCGCCGAACACCTCGGGGTCGATACCGCTGTACTTGGTGATCACGAAGGGGTTCTGCACAGCCCCGAACAGGCGCAGGTTCAGCTTGCCGTCGATGAGCTTGTCCCAGGTGTAACCAAGAGTGATGTTGTCGCAGCGCAGGAACGACGCGTTCTCAAGGAAGTAGTCGCTCATGTAGAAGTCGTTGACAGCCTTCTTGTTGGTGAAATAGTAGTCGGTTTTCACAAGGTTGCTCAGACCGTAGGTGGCGATACCGTCGATCGCGCTGTTTGAGGCGAGCACGTTGTTGTAGACGTAGTTGCCGATCGAGGCGCGGAGCGAGATGCCGAGGTCCCAGTTCTTGTAACGGAAGTTGTTGCTCATGGTCATGGTCACCTTGGGATCCGGTGAGTGGCAGATCACCTTGTCGTCAGAGTTGATGACACCGTCGTTGTTCTGGTCAACGAACATACCCTCGATGGGCTTGCCGTTGTTGTCATAAACCTGCTGCAGCAGATAGAACGAGCTTGCTGCGTGGCCAACGGCGTGAGCCTGAACGGTGTTACCCGTAGCACCCGAGATACCGCCGGTGGTGATGATGGTCGACGCGTCGTTGAGCTTGGTGATTTCATTATGGTTGTAACCCACATTGTAGCTTACGGTCCAGTTGAAGTCCTTGGTAACGACGGGGCGGGCGGTGATGTTGAACTCGACACCGTAGTTCTCAAGGTCGCCGATGTTGCGGTTGAGCATGTTCACGGTCGACGAACCGGCGGGGATGGTCACATAAGAGAGAAGGTCTTTGGTCTTGCGCAGATACCAGTCAAACGATGCGTTGATGCGGTTGTTGAGGAATGCGAAGTCCAGGCCGGCGTTCCATGTGGTGGTGGTCTCCCACTTCAGGTCGGGGTTGTAGCCCTGGAGGAAGTAACCCGGCATATACACTATTTTGCCGTCGGTATCGACCACGGGATAGTAGGAACCGGGGCCGGCTATTTCATACAAGGGGAGATAGTTGCAGGTCGAGCCGATTTCCTGCTGGCCGGTCATACCCCAGCCGAGACGCAGCTTGAGGTCGTTCATCCAGCCGCGGGTGCCTTCCATGAAGCTCTCGTCGATGATGCGCCAGCCTAAGGCTACTGCGGGGAACGCACCCCAGCGGTTATCCTTCGAGAAGCGTGAGGTGGCGTCGCCGCGCATTGTGAATGTGAACAGGTAGCGATCCTTGAACGTGTAGTTCAGACGGCCGTAGAACGACAGCAACTGCAGGTGGTTGCGGTAGTGGTAGTTGCCGTTGGCGTCAACAGGGTCATCTGCAAAATTAATGCCGATTTTGTCGAGCGAGCCGGGGTTGATGTCCATGGTGTAGGCGTCGCCGCTCTCAAAGAGGAGGGCGTTGCCTGTGCCTGAGAACACCGGCTGCTCAAAGCCGGGAGTGGTGGGACGGCCGCCGTTGCCGCTGTCCTTGTTCTGACCGTAGTTGTGTCCGCTTGTGTAGGAACGCTGCCAGTCATAACCGGCGGTAACATCGACATTTGACATGATCGACTCGAAATTCTTGCGGTAATTCAGATAGAAGCTCAACATGGTGTTGCTCTTGAACTGGTAGTAACGGTCGGTGAAGCCCGCGCCGTTCTTGTCATGCTCCCAGTAAGCGATCGGAGAGTTGGCGCACACTGAGTTGTGCTCGTCGGTGCGGCTCACGTCGTAACCCAAGTTGAGGTTGGCGTGCAGCTCGGGGAGGAAGTGGAAAGAGTAGTCCAACTGCAGGTTGCCGTTAGAGCGGTAAACCTTGGCGTAGTTGTCGCGGTCGTTGATGATCGACATAGGGTTCTTGCTCTGGTTCTGCTCCACGGTGACTTTGTTCTTATCATCGATGTTATACCAGGTGAAGTAACCGTTGTAGAGGTAGTTCATACCGCTGTTGCCGCCCGAGAGGGGGATGTTGGAATAGACAGGCTTGGTCGGGTCGAAACCGAGGGCCGAGCTGATCGCTTCGGTGCTGGTGAACTGGTTTTTCACATAGAAGCCTCTGACGTTGGCGTTAACGCTCAGGTGGTTGTCGAAGAACTTGGGCGACAGGCTGAATCCGCCGGTCACGCGGTCCATCTTGGTGCCTTTGAGGATACCGTTGGAGTTGGTGTATGACACATCGACGCGGTAGGGGAGGATGCCCGCTGTACCGGCGACGCTCAGGCTGTAGTCATGAGAAACGGTGGTGCGGAGCACTTCGTCCTGCCAGTCGGTATTGTGGATCACTCCGTTGAGACCAAGGCGGCCTGCCTCTTTGCTGTCGGGACCGAAATAGTTCTTAACCATGTCAGCGAACTCGTTGCCACTCAGCACATCCCACTTTTTGGCTGCGGTGTTGATGTGCATATTGGCCGCGAAACTGATTTTGGGACGGCCTGCGGTGCCTTTCTTGGTGGTGATGATGATGACGCCGTTCGACGCGCGCGAACCGTAGATGGCTGTTGCCGAAGCGTCTTTAAGGATGGTCATCGACTCAACGTTGTCGGGGTTGACCATCGACAGGGGGTTGCTCATACCCTGCACGCCGCTGTTATCCAAGGGCACACCGTCGATAACGATCAGAGGGTCGTTGGAGGCGTTCAGTGACGAACCGCCGCGGATGCGGATGTTGGCCGAGCCTTCGGGGCCGCCGGCGGTGGTTACGACAACGCCCGGGGTCTGGCCCACAAGCATATCCTGAACCGAAGTAGCCAAACCGGCCTCAACATCGTCAGGTTTGACAACCGCGATAGAACCGGTGGCATCCGATTTCTTCACGACACCGTAACCGATGGCCACGACTTCGTTAAGCACCACGCTGTTCTCCTTGAGAGTCACGTCGATGGTGGTGCGGTTGTTGACGGCGATTGTCTGCGTGTCAAAACCGACATAAGAGAACACAAGAGTTCCGTTGGCGGGGACTTCGATTCGGTAGTTGCCGTCGATGTCCGTGGCAACGCCGTTAGAGGAACCCTGCGCGAGCACGCTCGCTCCGATCAGGGGTTCCCCCTGAGGGTCGGTCACAACTCCGCTTACTGTGATGGACTGCGCCCATGCTCCGAGGGAGGCACATAGCAGCCCAACCAATAAAAATAGGAATTTTTTACTGATTCCTGTTGTCAATTGCTTCATTTGCAAAAAATGGTTAGATTAATAATTATTTAAGAGTGTTATGGTATAATCTTGAAAACCTGAAGATTAACTCCGAGATTCAACCGCCGCCGAAGCCGCGGGTTATTTTATCACTATGAGTCGCGAATAAACAGTTCCATGATATGTGATTTGGTTATTATCCAATGAGTTACAAATTGCTATTTTGACTTACCGGCCTCACGTTGCCGCCAAATGTTAAAATTGGGCAAACGCCAAGTGCGGTTTCACAAAATTATTTAAAATAACCCTCTGACTCCCGCAGGTTAAACCCCGATGAAAATCAGCATTAACCTATCTCTCTGTAAATTAGAGTGTCAGCCCTCTGCGAGGTGGCCCACAAATGAAATCGGCATTAAAAGACACTCTTTTTATGTGACCGGCTCCTGCCTCGCCTAAACGAAAAAACATCGCGGTGCCTCGCGGCGGCGCGATGTCCTTGAATCGTTATTTTGGTAACAATTCTTGCATGAATTAATGTAAAACTTACGCCAAAAGTAGCCTTAAAACCGTCAACGGCGCGGCATGTTAGACCGCTGTGAGCATCCCGCGAAGCTAAACTGCGAAAGAACAACAGATTAACACGATGAAAAATGAAACCTTGATGAATTTGGCGGGAATTTATTATATTTGTGGCAGTTTTTTTGAAATGCGTCATATACGAGCATTATCACTGGACTTTTTGACATCCGAAAAATCGCCAATTTTTTATTGAATGGTCAAAGAAGTAAAGTCATGATGTTTGCGCCCATAGCGTGGACTTTGCTTTCTTTTTATCTGACCGTTCAGGTGTTTGGCGATGCCTTCAGATGTCGATGAAATGATAGATGGTTCACGCTTGTTATGTTAAAAAACGCAGACCTCAGAATCACCGGGTATGGACGCTTTGACGACAGCGACATCTGAGAAATCGCCAATTTCCACTCAACATGACCGACGGTCGGCTTAGCCGGGGTCTTGTCCATATCCAACATTAACCGACAAACCCCATGACGGTCGCTCTGCAGACCTCGCGCCGCCGTTAAAACATAACGTTGCTATGCACAACGGCAATGAATCATCGCTCGAAGCCGCGCGCCTCGCGCTCGCCGAGCTACTTTCTTTCGCCGCCGGGCGCGTGTCCGACAAAGACAGCTACCGCAAGCGGCTTCTGAAACTATCGGCGCAGGGACGCCGCGAAGACCTCCACACCGCTCTGTCACACTCCTCCGTGGAGCAAGACATGGAGGAACTGTTCATCTTTTTCGACAGAGCCTTTTTGGAACTGTTCCCCGACTTCGTAACAGAGTGCCGCAGGCTTTCGCCCGCGGCCCCAAACACAGTGACGCCCCAAAGAGGAAGGCTCACATCAGAGCAACGCATCATGGCCCTGATGAGCCTCGGAATGCTTGACCCGCGCCAGATCGCCTCCACCCTGAACCTCTCCGTGGGCACAGTCTACAACTACCGCTCCCGACTCAAAGCCACCATTCCCCCCGACACCCCCCTCCACGAAGCCATCTCCTCCCTGCTTCCCTAACCCCACCAACCCCCTAAACTTTTCGCTTGAATATTTTGTTGACAGTACTAAAATCAGTATCTTTGCATATCATTCCATAACGATTCCCGAATGAGTAAAAAGGAGAAACTAATCGCACGGCTTCTTAGCAGGCCAAAGGACTTCCATTACGATGAAGCCAGAACGCTTTTGCAGTATTTTGGATTCGAGGAGAGCCACAAAGGGAAAACATCGGGCTCAAGGGTAGAGTTTGTCAAGGGTAACGACACGCTCTTACTGCATAAACCTCATCCTTCGGGTGAGTTGAAAAGTTACCAGGTAAAACAGTTGATAGACACTTTCAAAGAATTAAAATTACTCTGATATGGGACAGCTTAAATATAAAGGATATACCGGCTCGGTAGAGTTTAGCGATGAGGATAATTGCCTTTTTGGTAAAGTACAGGGGCTGCATGGCACTCTTATTTCCTATGAGGGCACGACGATTGATGAAATCCGTTCTGATTTTGAGGACGCTGTCGACGCCTACCTCGAAAGTTGCGAAAGCAGAGGGATCACACCCGCAAAACCTTATAGCGGGAAATTGCTACTCCGTATGCCTTCTGAATTACACGGCAGAGTCGCGTCAGCGGCGTCAGCGGCGGGCACTACGATAAACGATTTTATAAATATGGCTCTTTCAAATGAAATAGCGCATGGCACAGTCGCAAGATAAATTTCCCTTAATCTTTTCCAGTATGGCTGACGCATGAGGTTGAAGAACCCACATGGCGTTGGAACGGCGGCTTCGTAATCGTCACCTTCAAACGCCGACAAGAAACATAGTCCAAAGAGACCAAATAACCATAAATCAACAACTTATTCCATGAAAAACAATGTGGGATTTCAATGAATACAAACGGCGCGGACTTGCGGTGGCAACGCTAATCACCACTGCCGCCGCGATGACCGCCGCAACCGACGGCGGAGGCTGGGAAGGGCTGCGGGGGAAGGAACTTCTCGAAGCAGTCGGAGCGTCGTGCAGCCCGGTCAATCTGAGGGAATCGTTGGCGTCTCCCGGAGGCGTGTGGGAAGCGTTCCGCTCCACCGACGCTTTGCCCGACGGCAGCGTAGACAACCGTTTTTCCGACCTCTCGGCAGAGTTCCCCGCCGACGGGCACTCGGCACCGCCTGCGATGGAAGCCGTAGCCATACTGCCGCCGCAATGGTGGGGCGGGTCGATGGCCGACGGCTCCGCACAGGGACGCGACCTTCACAACCTGTTGCCCGCACCGCTTGGCACCGGAGATGTGAAAAAAAGCTACCCGCCGGGTAAAGTCACCGCTGCCGCATTTGACAACGGCGTGTGGAGGGCAGGCATAGGACTCGTCGACGGCATAGAAATCAATATGTACCAACCACCGCGGGGATATGAGGGAGACTTCGCCCGTGCGGCGATGTACATGGTGGCGGTGTACCCCTGCGGTTTATGGAAAAACCTCGGCGAAAACTTTATGTCCGACAATTTCCCCCTGCTGCAGCCCTGGGCGATGCGCCAACTGATGGCATGGCACAATTCCGACCCCGTCAGCGACCAAGAGCGGCGACGCGACGAGGCCGTGGCGGCGTTGCAAGGGAACCATAACCCGTTTGTAACCAACCCGGCGTTGGCCGACTACATCTGGGGAGAGAAAGGAGGACAACCTTTCATCCCCGACCCTCCCGAACTGATACCGTTAAGAGCCTGTTACTCACTCTCCGACCCGCGCATAGACCTTTATTCCCCCTACATCCCTCATGGGGCGAGATGGAGCGTCGACGGAACGGCTGTGACTGCCGACTATCTCGTGCCTGCGACACTCGGAGCGGGTACCCACGAACTGCGATTCTCAGCCGACGGCATAGAGGGGAAACTAAAAATCATAGTGCGATGAAAACAGTGCGATTCTTCTTTTACACCCTCGTTATTTCAGCCCTGACGTGGAGCTGCGGAGATTCCGACCCCGAGTTTGAACGCCCGCCGGTTCCCACCGTAACCCCCGCCCTGATATATGTGGAGGAAGGCTCCACAGCCGATGCGCGGGTGCTCGACGCAAAAGATGTGGTTATCACAGAAAACAGCCGCCCCGACCTGTTTGATGCCCGATTAAACGGCCATGTAGTCACAGTCAGCGGATTTTCGGCGGGAGAAGGGATACTGACGCTGCTTGCCGACGACACCCGGCTGACGCTGACGGTAAAGGTGACACCGCGAGATGTGGACGACAGCTATGATTTCTCGCCCGAGCTGGCCGACTGCCGCACACGCTTCACCTCCGACCGTCTGACCATGGTCTACGACGACAACCCCGGCATTATCGTCACGCGACGCAGCGACGGACTGATAGAGATGCGCGACCTCTGCAGCGGCGACCACATCGCGTTTAACCCCGCCGGCGACACCGAAGGCCCGTTGGAACAGGCAGCATTGACAGTCAACGGCGTCGCGACGCCGCTCGAAAGCTGCACGCTGCAACGCCGTTGCGAAAACGGCGACCGATGGTATTCGATGCGCCGGCGCGGAGCCGCGGCCCGGGCCGTGCTCGTCCTCACCTCCCTTTAGCGGCGCATATTGTTGCGGCTCTGAGGCTCATTACCCTTGCCGAACGAATTGAACCGATAGGTGAACGTCACCATGAAATACCTCGTCAGCGAGTTATAACGCGTGTCGTCGATATAGTTGGCGGTGACCGTGCGGCTCACGTTTGACTTCTGTTGCAACAGGTCATAGACCTTGAGTGCCACTGTCGCAGCCTTCCCGGCCATGAACTGATAGGAAATCGAGCCGTTCCACATCCAATAGTTTGAGTCAAATCCCGAAGCATATCCCGATGTGCCGTTGTAGCTTATGTCAGATGCCAGAACGAGGCCGAAGGGAGTGTAGTAGGTGCCCGTGAAAGTGCCGCCGTAGGAGTGGACGGTGGGGGTGGTGGCCGTCTGCAGCGAGTTCCAGGTGGTCTGTATGTTATAGTATGGACGCAATTCAAGCTCCACATTCTGAGGCCGCCAGGCTATCGCGGCGGTCTCGTTGACGTTAAGCGACATACTGGTGTTGCGCAAGCCGTTGTTGAATCCTACGTTGTGGTTCAGCATCGAGAAGAAATGGTTGGAGAACATCCAGTTCTTGTTGCGCAGCGGCATCGAGAACATATTCATCGCCCGCAGGCTCCACACACCGTCGACATTGGCATAAGTCGTGACCTGACCGCCTGTCTCGGGGTTATAGGTGGTGCGCGACACTATGCTGTTCTGCACCATCTGCGCGTCGGCCATCACCATGATTGACCGCTGACTTTCGGCGTTATAGTCCTGGAAACGCAGGCGCAGGTAATGGGTGAACGACGGGTCGAGGTTGGGATTACCGATAACCACGCGAAGGGGGTTGGAATAGTCGGCTACCGGCTGCAACTGCGTCATCGACGGCTGGGAACTGCGGCCGCGGTAGTTGATGAAGATAGACCGGCTCTTGCCCAACTTATAACGGTATCGCAGGAACGGGGCAACATTCCACACCCAGCGGCGCGGGATGCTCTTTTCAGAGTTGATGATATTGGTGCTCTTTGACATCGACGGCACAAGCGACAGACCGGCGTCGAGGGTGTAGTTTTTCTTTACCTGCTTGAAACCGACGCGTATATCCTGAGTGAAGAAATTATTGCGGAAACGGTCGCTGAGGTCATCGACAAAACTCATGTCGGGGCTGATCACCGGCAAGCCCGTCGGGCCGTCGGGAAACTCAACCTCACGGTCATAGACCAACTTGTCGGCGTTGTTCCAGCGATAGTTGAACTGATAGGAGAAAGTCAGGAAACGCCCCTTCTTGACATCGCCCAACGGCTCGGTCCATGTGGCGCGCGCCCTGATCTGATTGCTCCATGTGTGGTCGTTGCTGAACTGGTCATAAGTGTCGGTGTCATCGTCAAGCAGATAGAACAGGTTGTGGGAGAATGTGTTGCTCTTTTCGCGGACATTGCTCATCGAGTAACGCAGATTCAGTGAATAGCTGCGGCCGGGATGTGACTTGAAGTTGTGGTTGAACGTGGCGTCACCCCCTAACTCAAACGAGTTGCCGCGGGAATCGACGGTGTTGAAACTGCGGTTCACCTTAGTTCTGAGCGGATCGCCGGCCATCGTGAGCGTCGAGTCGATGCTCTCGCTGTCGTTATGGTTGATTGATAAGCGAGGGCGGAAATCAAAGGTGTTGAACGAGTCGGGTTTCCACTCGATGCGGAAATCGGCTCTCAGGTTGTGTCCCTTGTCGCGGGCCCTCGAACCGCTTTCGGAGTATGATGTCGAGTCGGGGAACAGGTACTGGCGGTTTTGCAGCGAGCGCGTGTCGCGGTCGGTATGGGAATACATCAGGTCGCCGCCAACGCGGAAAATCTCTTTGTTGCCCACGTTGAAGTTGAATCCGAGAGTCTGCGAGGTGTTGATGCCGCGGTCACCACCGAACCGGCGGAAACGGTTGCCGTTACCGTCAGTGAAACCGAGGTCGTTGGTGTTGTTGGCTCCCCCGAGCACAGTAAACTGGTTATCGTTCCAGAAACGGTTTATGTTGAATGTGGTCTGGTAGCGGTCATCGGTGCCGTAGCCCCCCTCCACCGTGCCAAACCAGCCGTTCTTCATCCCCTTCTTGACAGTCAGGTTGATCACCGTCTCATCCTCCCCGTCGTCGACGCCGGTCAGCCGAGCCAGGTCGCTCTTGCGGTCCACCACCTGCAGCTTGTCGACCATGTTGACCGGGAGGTTCTTTGATGCCACCTTTGGGTCATCCGAGAAAAATTCCTTACCGTCGACAAGAATCTTGGTAATCTCGCGGCCGTTGGCCGTGATTTTACCGTCAGCATCCACCTCCACACCCGGAAGCCGCTTCAGCAGATCCTCTACCACGGCGTTAGGCTGTGTTTTGTAGGAGTCGGCGTTATACTCCACTGTGTCCTCCATCACCTTCACCGGGGTCTTGACACCCACGACGGTAGCCTCCTTGAGCATCACGGTCGACTCGCGCAGAGTGATTGGAGGCACCTTGGCCGCGCCGTCACCCACCGTCACATCTCTGTAGGCCGTGACATACCCCAGATAAGATGCCGAAACGATATATTTCCCGGCCCTCAGACCGTCGATGGTGTAATTGCCGTCGAGATCGGCGGCGGTTCCTTTGACATAAGAGCTGTCGCGGGCTGAAAGCAACCTCACGGTCGCATCGGGCAAACCCTCGCCGGCCTCGTCCCTGACCACTCCTCGCAGAGAGGCGGCTTGAGCCACGGCAACCGCGACAGTCAGCATTATGGCAGTCAAAATTTTTTCATACATGAAGTGAATGATGAAGGGATTTTTTGTTAAAACATTAAAATAGACACCTTTTTATCCGATTGGTTTAACCTCATCGATAAAAATTGCACCACAATTGTTGTTAAAATACACCTTTTACGGTATTTTTACCCGATTTTTGGTTATTAAAATAAAGGTAACTATATTTGCTTTTCAATATAAATTAACCTTATTTATGAAATTCAGCCTAAAATATAAATTAATTCTGCCAGTCGCAGCGTTGTTGGCGATGACAGGATGTGTGCCGATATCCGACTCTTACACAGTCGATTACTACCCTATCGACTACTATGGCCCGGCTCTTCCTCCGCCAGTGCCTATCTACCCGCTACCACCGGCCTACTATCCCCCCGCGCCACCGAAACCATCCCCCGTCAGGCCCAAACCGACACCCTCTCCCGACCCCGTACGGCCCGGGCATCAACCGGGTCAACGTCCTGGTGGTCAACGCCCTGGCGCAGGCGCGCGCCGCTGAAAAACCAATACACTTACCGGCATGATTCAGGACATCACAACAGAGTGGAGCGACGACGAACTGCAACGCTACCAACGCCAAATGCTCCTCCCCGAGATAGGCGAGCGCGGCCAATCTCTGCTGCGCTCGGCTCATCTGCTCGTCATCGGGGCGGGCGCATTAGGCTCAGCGGCAGCATATTATCTCACAGCCGCCGGAATCGGACGGCTGACAATCGTCGACGGCGATCGTGTGGACTACTCAAACCTGCAACGCCAGATACTCCACTCCACCGCCGATGTCGGGCGGCTGAAAGTGGAGTCCGCGCGCGACAAGCTGACCGCTCTCAACCCCAATGTAACGATAGAAACCGTAGCTGAGATGTTTGACCGCGACAATGCGGCGTCACTGCTGTGCGACGTCGATTTCGTGATTGACGCGACCGACAACTACGAGGCTAAATTTCTGATAAATGACATCTGTGTCGCAGCCGGAATCCCGTTCAGCCACGGAGCCATATCACGCTTCTGCGGACAAGCGACCACATGGGTCAAAGGCTCGCCATGCTACCGCTGCCTTTTCCCGGCCCCACCCGCCAAAGAGCCGTTCGCAGGGCCTTTCGGGGCCGTGCCCGGGGTCGTCGGATCAATCCAGGCCGCCGAGGCCATCAAGTTTGTAACCGGCGTAGGTGAACTGCTGACAGGCCGGTTGCTGACCATAGACCTGCTGACCATGCGGTTCGCAACCATCGCATTCCCGCGCGACCGCGCCTGCAAATGTTGCGGCGGGCAATAAACCGTGACTCGCAATCGTTAAATATAAGATGAAAAATACCCGATGGACCAGTTTGTTGGCGGTATCGGCGATCGTCCTCACAGCGGTCGCCTTTTCGGCGTGCTCTTTGAAAAAGAACACCGCCGCAAACCGCAACTACACTGCGTTCATCACCCGCTACAACATCTATTTCAACGGCGACACCCACTATAAAGAGACTTTAGCCGAGATGGAACGGGCCTACGAGGATGACTACTCTCAGATGGTGTTCATGCACCCGGTCGAGGCCAAGTCTGACCCCAAAGCCCCCCAGCCCACCGGCAATTTCGACCGCTCGATAGAGAAGGCACAAAAAGCCATACAATTACGCTCTATAAAAAAACGCCCCGCCAAGAAATCAGGGAAAGCCAACGACCCCGCCTATAAGGCGTGGATGAAGCGCGAGGAATACAACCCCTTTCTTCACAACGCATGGCTGATGATGGGCCGCGGCCAATACTACAACGGCGACTTTCTCGGCGCGGCCTCGACTTTCTTCTACATCTCGAAACACTTCAAATGGCTTCCCAACACCGTCACCGAGGCCAATCTGTGGCAAGCTCGCAGCTACTGCGGTCTCGACTGGCTTTTTGAGGCGGAGACAATCCTCAACCGCATCAAGCCCGAGGAGCTGACAAACAAGACCCTTAAAGGGCTGTACAACTACACCTACGCCGACTGGTGCATACGCAGCGGCGAGTACGAGAAATCAATACCCTATCTGAAAGAGGCTATCCACTACGCCAAAGGGCCGCAGAAAACCCGCCTCAACTTCCTCCTTGGGCAGGTCTACTCCCGTCTCGGGCGCAAGACAGAAGCCTACGAGGCGTTCAAGAAGGCCGGGAGCGCATCAAGCGCATCATACCGCACCAAGTTCAATGCCCGCATCAAACAGAGCGAAGTCTACACCGGCGAAAACATAGAGCCTGAGGTCAAAGCCCTGAAACGCATGACCCGTTATGACCGCAACGCCGAGTATCTCGACCAGGTATATTACGCCATAGGCAACCTCTACCTGAGCCGAGGCGACACTCTACAGGCCATCGAGAACTACAAGCTCGCAGCCGAAAAGAGCAAGCGCAACGGCATCGACAAAGCCATCAGTCAGATAACGCTGGGACAACTCTATTATACCCGGCACGAATATGACCTCGCGCAGCCATGTTTCGCCGAGGCTCTGCCACTGCTTCCTGAAGACTACCCCGACTACGCACTGCTGAAACGCCGCTCCGACGTGCTCGACGAGCTCGCCGTCTATTCCCAGAATGTCACGCTTCAGGACTCGCTGCTGCGGCTGTCGGCGATGAGCGAGGAAGACAGGATGAAGGTGATAAACCGAATCATCGACGACCTCAAAAAGAAGGAGAAAGAGGAAGCGGAAGCCGCCGCCCGCGAGGAATATCTCGCTGAGCAGGCCGCTAAAGGAAACACCCTCAACTCCACTAACGCACCCCAAAGTTTTACCCTCAACAGCGACGATTCATGGTACTTCTATAATGCGGCTACCCGCAACGCCGGCAAAACCGACTTCCAGAAACGGTGGGGAAGCCGCAAACTTGAGGATGACTGGCGACGCCGCAACAAATCGTCGTTTGACATGAACGACTTCGGTTCCAACGACGAGGATGACGATGAAGCAAAAGATGCAGGTGAGGAAGGCAAGGAAACATCGTCCGAAACCCCTGAAGAAAAGGAGGCCAAGGAGCATGAAAACGACCCTCACTTCCCCGAGTACTACCTGAAACAGATTCCGGCCACCGACGATGAGCGCATGGTGTCGAACGACGTTATTCAGGAAGGGCTTTACAACATGGGTGTAATCCTTAAAGACAAATTAGAGGACTACCCGGCCGCGGCGAGCGAGTTCGGCCGGTTGCTGACACGCTATCCCGACAACGTGTACCGACTTGACACATACTACAATCTCTATCTGATGTATATGCGCGAAGGGCGCACTGCCGATGCCGAACGTTACCGACAGCTCATCATCAGCGACTTCCCCGACTCGAAATACGGACAGGCGATGCGCGACCCCCGCTATCTCGACAACCTCAAGGCGATGGACTCGCAACAGGAGGGGATGTATGAACGCGCCTACGAGGCTTATCTGGCCAATCGCAACGACCAGGTACACAACGCCTACAACGAGATGGTGGCCAAATTCCCCATGAGTAAGCTGATGCCTAAGTTCATGTTCCTGCACGCACTGGCCTATGTAACCGAAAAGAAACCCGAGGAATTCCAGTCCACACTGAAAAGCCTGCTTGAGCTATATCCTGAAACCGACATAACCCCGCTCGCCTCGTCATATCTCAAACAGATGGCTCGCGGACGGCAATTGCAGTCGTCAGGCTCCAATATGCGCGGTATGCTGTGGGACTTGAGGCTGACCAACGACTCGACCATGACCGGCGACCCCGACGCACCGGCGCAGTTTGAACTGAACCCCGACAACGAGCAATATCTCGTGCTGTTGTTCCCCACTGACTCAGTCTCGTCAAACCAGTTGCTTTTTGACATAGCCCGACACAACTTCACTTCGTTTGTCGTCAAGGATTTTGATCTCGAACAAATGAACTTTGGACGGCTCGGATTGCTTATAATAAAGGGATTCACCAACATGAACGAGCTGAACCATTACCGCAGGGTGATGGCCGACGACACTAAATTGCAGATACCCCGACAGGTGCGCCCTGTGATTATAAGCGCAAAGAATTTTGAAACGTTAATCAAGGAAGGACGATCGTTTGAAGAGTATTTCCGCTATCTTGAGGAGCAAAACTACCGTGAGGCTCAGGAAAATGTGCTTCCGCCGGAAGTATTCGGCGAACCCGAGACCCTTAAAGAAGCCGAGGAGGCACCCGCGCCTGAGAACTTGCCCGCCGCCACAGGCGACCAACCTGAACCGGAGCCTGTCGAAAACCGGACTAACACGCCGAAGCCTGATGCGGAACCGACCAATAGGCCCGACACTCCGGCTGCTCCCGTTAAACCGGCAGAACCTGCTAAACCGGCGAAACCGACGGAACCGACTCCGGCCAAGCCTGCCGCTCCAAAGACTGAATTGCCTGAGTATCCCGAAGGCTCGGAAGGTGACGACCCCCTCTTTGACAACCCTTAACACCAAGCGGCTATGAGCAGAAAAAACATCCTTTGGGCCGACGACGAGATAGACCTCCTGAAGCCCCACATACTGTTCCTGAAAAATAAAGGATATGATGTCACCACCGTCAACAATGGCCGTGACGCTCTTGAATTAGTTGAGGAAACGCCGTTTGACCTGATCATTCTCGACGAGAATATGCCCGGACTCACCGGGCTTGAGACTTTGAGCCGCATCAAGCAGGAGGTGCCGCAGACTCCCGTCATCATGATCACCAAGAGCGAGGAGGAGAACATCATGGATCAGGCTGTCGGCAACAAGATAGCCGACTACCTCATCAAGCCTGTCAACCCCAACCAGATATTGCTTTCCATTAAGAAAAACCTGCACAGCGACGAGCTCATTTCCGAGCAGGCCACAAGCGACTACCGGCAGGAGTTCGCCAAAATCTCCATGCAGATCGGCGAGTGCTCCACCATGGCCGACTGGCAGGAGCTATACCGCAAACTGGTGTTTTGGGAAATGGAGCTAACCGCTGCCGACACAGGTATGGGCGAAATGCTCGCAATGCAGAAGGCCGAGGCCAACACGGCGTTCTACAAGTTTGTCAAGCGGGAATATGGGAACTGGGTTGCGGGCGACAACTCCCACCGGCCACTCATGAGCCCCGACATTTTCAAGGAGAAAGTGTTCCCGATTCTCGACAAGGGTGAGAAACTGTTTGTGGTGGTAATCGACAACTTCCGTTTAGACCAGTGGTTAACGGTTAAACCGCTTTTGAGCGAGTATTTCACCACCGACGAAGATGTCTATTGCTCCATACTCCCGACGGCCACGCAATATGCCCGCAACGCTATTTTCTCAGGGCTTATGCCGATACAGATAGCCCGAATGTTTCCCGACCTCTGGGTCGACGAGGATGAGGATGAGGGCAAAAACCTCAACGAGTCGCCGCTGATAGCCACTCAGTTTGAACGTTATCGACGCAAGTGCCGTTTCTCATACCACAAAATCAATGATTCGGCGGGTGCCTCCAAGCTCATCAGGGAACTAAGCAATCTCGATATCAACGACCTTAACGTGGCTGTGATAAATTTCATAGATATGCTGTCGCACGCCCGCACCGAGTCAAAGATGATACGCGAGCTGGCTTCGACCGACGCAGCCTACCGCTCGCTCACCGAGTCGTGGTTCCGCCACTCGCCCGCCCTTGACCTGTTCAAGCGTCTGGCCGAGAAAGGCTACAAGGTGATTCTCACCACCGACCACGGCACCGTCAGGGTGGAAAACCCCATCAAGGTGGTCGGCGACAAGAACACCAACACCAACCTGCGCTACAAAGTGGGGAAAAACCTCAGCTACAACCCCAAGCAGGTCTATGAGATAAAACGCCCCGAACAGTACGGGCTGCCGTCGCCCAACGTGTCGTCGGCCTACATCTTCGCCGGGCAGCGCGACTTCTTCGCCTACCCCAACAACTACAACTACTATGTGCAATATTACACGGGTACATTCCAGCATGGCGGCATCTCGATGGAGGAGATGATCGTGCCGCTCGTCACCCTTTCCCCGAAATGACCCGCTAAACATACCCCGGATATGGAAAAACTGATAAAAATAAAGTCGATTGACGACATCGCCACAGCCGCCCGCGAATTTGCCGCGCTGATGGGCGACGAGACTGTCTATGCTTTCTACGGCGACATGGGAGCCGGCAAAACAACGTTTATCAACGCCCTGTGCCGCGAGCTCGGAGTGGAAGAAGACCCGACTTCGTCGCCATCGTTCGCGATTGTCAACGAGTACCGTTCAGACACCACGGCAGAGCTGATCTATCACTTTGACCTCTACCGCCTTGATGATATCGAGGAAGCTCTCGACCTCGGCATCGAGGATTATTTCGATTCAGGAGCGTTGTGCCTGCTCGAATGGCCGGAACGCATCGAGCCGTTGCTGCCCGACGATGTAGTTAGAGTGAAAATCAGCGTTGATGCCGACGATGATTCCCGCTCGCTTCTTGTGGAAAAAGCCGACTGATGGCGCCCCGTCCCCCTATATACATCCCACTTGCCGAGACGCAATCGACCAACACAGCCCTGCGTGAAGCGTTGACGGCCGACCCCGCATTGCCGGCGGGGACGGTGGTCTACACCCATCGGCAGACGGCGGGACGCGGCCAACGCGGCAACTCGTGGGAAGCCGAGCCGGGGATGAATGTCACTATGTCGATGTTGCTGCGCCCCGACGATGTCAATGCCCGCGAGCAATTCACGATCTCGGAGCGTGTGGCTCTCGGAGTGGCGCGCTCGCTGGGTCGCCATCTGCCCCCATCAATGCCTGTTGAGGTGAAATGGCCCAATGATGTTTATGTAGGCGACAAAAAAATTTGCGGAATATTGATTGAGAACTCCCTGAGCGGCAACCGCATAGACTACTCGATAGCCGGAATCGGCATAAACGTCAATCAGACCATGTTCCGTTCGCCCGCACCCAATCCCGTCTCGCTGGCCCAACTGACGGGCCTGACATTCGATGTCGAGGGGGTGATGCGGGAAGTCGCTGACGAGATAACGGCTCTGTCGGCATGGGATAAAGATGAACTTCACAAACTCTACCACTCGTCGCTGTGGAGACGCGACGGGCTACACCCCTACTCCACCCCCGACGGCACCCGTTTTATAGCCGCCATCAAGTCAGTCGCACCCGACGGTTACCTGACACTCCTCACCGACACCGGCCTCATACGCCGCTTCGCCTTCAAAGAAGTCGCCGCTATCCTCTAAGCCGACGGCAAACTAAAATTCACGATTAATATTATTAAAATCATTAATTCCAACCGCTGCCTCATGAACATAAGTTAAATATACACAAAAAGATTGCAATTTTAGCTTTAATTGCATATATTGTGCCCATTATTAACATTTAGCCTTATTGCGTACCATGAAACTCCGATTCTTATTAATTTTCTTGTCATTTATTTCATTTATTAACGTAATCGCATCAAATATCGAAAAAACAACTTACTTCGAAAACAATTTGACACTTGGCGGTGATGTTAAAATTCTTAGCTCCAAGAAATTTGTCATTGGTGAAAAATCATATACCCAGTTTGATGTTGACGCTCCTAACAGCGGGAAATATTTCATTAATTTTTGGATGTTGCCATCTAAATCACAAGACGGGTCTTTTTGCTCTTATCAGGTTGAAGTTAACAGCGTACCACAATCTACGAAAATCACACCATTCAAGTCGGATTGGCAAAGTATTACTTTAGATTCCAATTCGACAGTTTTTTTAAACTCTGGCATTAACACTATTACTATTGTTGGAACGGTACCAGAAGTCCCGGCTGTTGAACACATCCGGTTGTCCAAGACAATAGAAAATAGTTTAATCAATAGCGACATTTATGATTCTTATAAATCGTTTGTAGATGTTGAATCTCAAAAAGAAAACACCATAAAAACAGCTGGAACTGGCGGTAAGGATCCGTGGACAGACCCGATTGAAGGAACTGCATCATACAAAATGTTTGGATATACAAGCTTGATAAATGAAACAATTCGATATACATTCCATAACACAGTCGCCTATAACTCAGGCGACTCAATCTTAGTAGAATCAACAGGAATTGATGGCTTTGCACACGTCGTTAATGTATTTAAAGTGGATGACCCAGAAAAATATTCTTGGGTAAGCAATGCAAGTAGAGGCAATGGCTCTATAAGACAATTGATTCAAGAAGGTGGTTTATATCAGATTGTATTACAGTCTTATAGGAGTGGAGACGTTGGTAAATGTGATGTCAGAATTAATAATAATAGATATGAATCAACGTTGGTTTCTGGAACCAGAATCGTATATGCTCTACCGACAGGAATAGAATGTAACTCATTTACCTCAAACAGCTCAGTAGATCCAATTTTGTGGGTAGGAGAGCTTTCAAAAGGTAAGGTTATGGCCTATAATGATGATTACGTTGGAGATGGAGTATTTGATTGGGGATATAACTCCCGAATAAGAAAAACATTCTCCAAACCCGCACGTTCCGCAACTGTCGCAGTTAATTCCTCATATAATCCAATTGGTGTTTGTGATATTTACATAGGATGCCTGAAAGGCAACGTCGATAAACACGCATTCCCAACATTCAGAGAAGACGATGCAATACAATCAGCTTTGCCTACCGGCAATAAGGATATTGACGTATCTTATAATTGCATAGGATGGGCTGGAGGTTTATCCAGTTGGGAAGAACCGCCTTATATGGGGACTTCCGAAAAAGACGACTTAGACTGGTATGACAACTATTTCGGCAATGAAAGATATCCAGGCTCTCCAATATATACCAGAGATGGAGCCAATGCAGAAAATGGTATAGTAGCTTTGTGGGCGACAATGACAACTAACGGCTCTATATCAATAGGATGTTATCAACATGCTTCTGTGAAAAAAGGTGGTGACGAACGTCCACATGGATATGATTGGGAAAGCAAATTAGGTAGTGGGCCACGAATCTTCCATCCAAGATATGCCTTGACAGGTGCAAATTCAGGAGAACATGGATATGGTAAAATTGTCAGATATTATCGTTTAGCTGATAATAATGCGAATATTAACACGCTTGAGGAAGCTATAGCTGACGGATCGGCCGTAATTGAAAATCTGAGACTGAACGAGGCGGAGTCGCAGTTCATTGATAATAAGGTCTCAATGATAAAATCGTCTCAATTAGAGGAATTTGAATCACTCTATAATGCATGGAGCAACATTTGGAACAATAGTATTTATAGTTTGTCATCCAAAATTGCTGATTGCAGGGAATATCGAGATTTGTTATCATATTGTCATGATAATAATTTGATATATTTGGCTTTTAAGGCATTTGCTAAAGGGGATTTATGTGCGATGCGGCTTGTTTTTGACATATCTAACCCAAATAAAGAAGCCTCCTTTAAATCTATACAGGCATACAATGACTCGCATAAATATGATGCTAATGGAGCAATGATTATTAGGTCAACCCCAACCGTGGTTATGGCGTATATTAAACAAATCATACAACTTGAAATCGACAATAATACGAGACGTAATGTTCCATTCTCAGACGCAACTTACAGTAATTCAGATGGTGTTAATGTTACTTCATCTTATAGAGTCATAAATACTGAAATAGATATTGATTCTCCGTCAATAATATCCATTGAGATTCTTAACAAGAATGGAGATATTAGATATTGCTGTCAAAATAATGATAAATTTGACACAGGTCGCCATAACTTCAAGACGGAAATAAATACTCCCGGAATTTATTTTGTCAAGGTTTTAATAAATGGACGTTGGAATGTAAAAAAAGTAATTATTAAATAACTCAAAACCACATTTATATGAAAAAATATTTTTTATCGGTCATGTTGTTGGGCTTAGGCTTGCAGTTTTCGAACAGTTATGCAGCGGACAACAGATGCAACGACATCCAATTGACGGGAGATGATTTATGGATAGCGGTTGACGGCAGCGTTTTGAAACGCAATCTGAGCACCGGCCGACAAACAGAATTATTCAATTTTGCGAACCATGAACAATCATCAGCCGATGCTGTATATAACATCGCCGCAAAGGCATCGGATGACGTCTGGGTCAGTTGTGGCAAAGCCGGGGTGGCCCATTACGACGGCGAGAAAGTCGAGTTGTCTAATTCAGTAGGCGCAAGCGCGTCATCACGTTGCCGGTTCGTGGGATTTGACCGCAACGGGACATTGTGGGCCGCTCTGGGATATGGCGGCTTCAGCAAGTATGAAAGCGGGGAATGGCATAATGCCTATGACTACCGCGGAAGCGATATCTATTCGAGTTATTATGTCACAGGGATGTCCTTTGATTCCGGCAATAAAATGTGGTGGTCAGCCTCGCAACCGCGCGATGGATTCGGGTACTGCTCTCCCGAAACCGAATGGTGCGCAATAAGCGACTCGGATGATTTCTATAACCAATACGGGACACACACATTAAATTCGTTGGCCATCGACACCGACAACAACAAATGGCTTGGAGTCAAAGGTTCCTCGATTTTGAAATACGGAGCCGACGAGTCTACGCAGTTGTTTACGCTATACGAGGTGTTTCATGACGGCGACAACACCGCTCCAGTTCTTGACGTGCAGATTGGTCCTGACGGACGCGTATGGGTGGCCAACGGCCATAGCCTCTGTGCTTTCACTTGCAAAGATGACATAGAGCGAATCGAAATTCCGTTCCCGGAAAAAGATGTCGTCATCACCTGTTTCAAACATGAAGGCGACGGCATCTGGATCGGCACCGACGCTCACGGGCTTTTTCATTGGCAAGGAGGGCGGCTTGAAAGCGTCAATCTGTCGGCAGGAGTGTGCGACATAACCGCCGACGAGACCGTTGACCGGGAAACTCCCGTCTATGACATCATGGGGCGCACGGTGAAGCGCACGGTGCCGGGAAATCTGTACATCCGCGGCGGACATAAGTTTATCGCACGATAAAACGGAGTCAGGACAGCAGCTCGCAGTGGAGTATGGCCTCGACAAGAAAGAGGCTCTGAATCTCGTCGAGCGGCACCTCCATGTCATCGTAGCCGGGGTTGGCGCTGCGGAGCGTGACCATAGCGGGGTCGTCGTTGCGGCGCAGATACTTGACCATGCGGTAATCTTCCATCACCACCACATAGATGCGCCCCCAAAAGATGTTGCGGGGGTTGCGGAGCGGCCTTATGGATATAAAACCGCCATTATGAATCACGGGTTCCATGCTGTCGCCGTTGACTCTCACTATCACACAGTCGGGGTCGAGCCTCGGGAGGTCGACATAGCCGGCTATGCGGTCAACCGTCAGCATCCGACTCAGTTCAAGGCAACCGGCAGTCACATCTATGTCATAGACCGGCACACCCTGCCGCAAACAGCTCTCGGAGACCTCGATGGGGGTCGCGCTCTCGATGGTCTCAGGCTCGTCACGCCGCGGGAAAGGCACATCGGAGCCGTCGCGGAGCCAACCCTTGGACACCCCGGTGTTGACCACGATTTTGTTGAGCAGCGAGTCTGTGACCGGAATTTTGCCCGAAAGATATTTCGAAAGGTTTGTGGGATTGATGCCGACGCGCTCGGCAAACCGCGCCTGCGTCATCCTCGATATGCCGATCAGATAACGGATGCGGTCAAGCACATTGTCGGGTTGATGCTGTAGTTCCATGTTGCAAATATACTATTTAGTTGGCATAATACCAAACATTCCGACACGCATTTTTGTTGTAAAGAATAATTCAATTAACTTTGTGATACGAAACCGTAAACGCACTTTCAGCATACCCTAAATGATAGAACGCATCATAATCATCGACAATGTAGATCCTGTTGACTTCTACGGGGTCAACAACAGCAATATGCAACTGATCAAGAACCTCTATCCTAAACTGAGGGTGGCGGCCCGCGGTTCTGTCATAAAGGTCATAGGGGAGAATGACGAAACAGCCGATTTCGAGGCCAAAATCAAGGAACTGGAAGCTTATTGCGCCCGCTACAACAAGCTTCCCGAAGATGTGATACTCGACATCGTCAAAGGCAACGAGCCAAAAGAGATGAAAAGCGACGACGTGATTATCTACGGCGTGAGCGGCCGCCCCATCTCGGCCCGCAACCCCCACCAACGGGAACTCGTCGAGGCGTTCATGAACAACGACCTGACATTCGCCCTCGGCCCCGCCGGAACGGGCAAGACCTATGTGGCGATAGCTTTGGCCGTACGCGCCCTGAAAAACAAGGAGGTCAAGCGCATAATCCTGTCACGCCCCGCTGTCGAGGCCGGGGAGAAACTCGGCTTCCTCCCCGGTGATATGAAAGACAAGATCGACCCCTATCTGCAGCCGCTCTACGACGCTCTTGAGGATATGATTCCCGCAGTGAAGCTGAAAGAATATATGGAGAGCAACGTGATTCAGATAGCCCCTCTCGCTTTCATGCGCGGGCGCACTCTCAACGACGCTATAATCATCTTGGACGAGGCGCAAAACACCACTACCCATCAGATAAAGATGTTTCTCACGCGCCTTGGCATGAACGGCAAGATGATCATCACGGGCGACGTCACACAGATAGACCTGCCGCGCTCGGTAACGTCGGGGCTTGTGCAATCGCTCCGCGTGCTTAAAGACGTCAAAGGGATAGGCCGCGTGGAGTTTGACCGCGGCGACATCGTCCGCCACCGTCTGGTGCAGCGCATCGTCGAAGCCTACGAACGCTGGGACGCAGCAGCCCCGGCCCCCGCCGCCGACTAATTCATATATACTTTTGACTATCAATTAAATAGCGCATAAATATACACTTTTATGAGGGAATATCGGTGCTGATTACACACTTTTATGAAGGAATAACAGTGGCATATTCACATTTTTATGAGGGAACCGATTGAACACCGATAAATTTGGCGGGGGTTGGCGCGGTTTTCGCATAGTTGTTGTATCTTCGCGGAAGAAAAATAAATGATTCAAAAAAACATTCCATCATGGCAACAACTTTGACAACCACCGATTTCAAGTTCCCGGGACAAGTTAGCGTCTACCACGGCAAAGTGCGCGACGTCTATGACATCGACAATGACCTGCTTGTGATGATCGCCACCGACCGCATTTCGGCCTTTGACGTGGTGCTCCCAAAAGGCATCCCCTACAAAGGTCAGATGCTCAACCAGATAGCGGCCAAGTTTCTTGACGCTACAGCCGACATCGTCCCCAACTGGAAGCTGGCCACACCCGACCCGATGGTCACGGTTGGCTTGAAATGCGAGGGTTTCAGAGTGGAGATGATTATCCGCGGCTATCTCACGGGCAGCGCATGGCGCGAATACCAGGCCGGCGCGCGTGAACTGTGCGGCGTGAAACTGCCTGACGGTATGCGTGAGAACGAGCGATTCCCCGAGCCAATCATCACCCCTACCACCAAGGCCGATGCCGGACACGACGAGAATATCTCCCGCGAAGAAATCATAGCTCAGGGTATCGTCGACAAAGCCGACTATGAACTGATGGAGAAATACACCCGCGCGCTTTTCGCCCGCGGCACCGAGATGGCAGCAGACAAAGGGCTGATTCTGGTCGACACGAAATATGAGTTCGGCAAGCGCGACGGAAAGGTGTACCTCATCGACGAGATACACACTCCCGACTCGTCGCGGTATTTCTACGCCGACGGCTATGAGGAGCGTTTCGAGAAGGGCGAGCCACAGCGTCAGCTCTCCAAGGAGTTTGTGCGCCAATGGCTTATCGAGCATGATTTTATGGGCAAACCTGGACAGAAAGTGCCCGAGATGACCGACGAATTTTGCGAAAGCGTGTCGCAACGCTACATCGAGCTATATGAACATATCACGGGCGAACAGTTCCACAAGGCACCTGAGAACGACCTCGACGCGCGCATAGCCAAAAACGTGCTCGATTGCCTGACCAATATCGAGCGTTGACCGCCTTGGAGGTAAAAGCCGAAAAAATCACACCCTATCGCGACGAGCGTCATAAGTCGGAGCAGGTCAAAGAGATGTTTGACTCTATCGCTCCGGCCTATGACTTCATGAACCGCGCGATGACCATGGGCATCGACAAAATATGGCGGGCCCGGGCAGTGAAACTGATAGCCCGGGCAGGATGCCGCCGCATTCTCGACGTGGCCACAGGCACCGGCGACTTAGCCATAAACCTCGCGCGGAAAGCTATGCCCGAGACTGTCACCGGGGTAGACCTGTCGGCCGGAATGATTGAAATCGGGAGACGCAAGGTCAAGGCGGCGGCTTTGGACGGCATAATCTCGCTTGAGGTGGCCGACTGCCTGTCGCTACCGTTTGACGACGACACGTTTGACGGAGTAACGGTGGCCTACGGCGTGAGAAACTTCGAGCGGCTGATTGACGGTTACCGCGAGATGGCGCGCGTGTTGCGCCCCGGAGGACTGCTCTGCGTGCTTGAGCTGTCAACGCCCACCTCCCCGATCATCAAACCGCTATATCGGTTCTACACCCGCCACATTATCCCCGCCGCGGGCAGACTCGTGTCGCACGACGTCAGAGCCTACTCCTATCTGCCCGAAAGCATCGCAGCCGTGCCGCAGGGAAGCGAGATGACAGCTTTAATGAGTGAGGCCGGGCTGACCGACTGCGCCTACCGGCCAATGACGTTCGGCTCCTGCACCCTCTACACCGCCCGCAAACCCTGAACACACCGGACAACCGAGCACAGAGCGAGCCGCCTTCCCCGTCAGCATGATGGGTGAGGCGGCTCGCCGCATGGTAGCCCCGAGGGGAATCGAACCCCTATCTAAAGTTTAGGAAACTCTTGTTCTATCCGTTGAACTACAAGGCCGTCATCGGTCTATGATGGCCGGAACCGAGCGCAAAGATAACGGTTATCGGCGAGATAGGCAAACAAAGCGGTAGGAAAGGCCGCTGCGGGGGTCGGTGGCGGACTCGGTTTCGTCGGTTTTCGCCCAGCAGTCGGGGTTGATTTCCGGGAAAAAGGTGTCGGCATCGGGGCGGTCGGCCTCAATCACCGTCAGCAACAGATTGTCGGCATGCCCGATGGCCTCGGCGTAGAGCTGGCCGCCGCCAATCACAAAAGCGACATCGGCATCAGCGACCGCTGACAACGCCTCGTCAAGCGAATGACACACCTCAGCACCCGGAGCCGCATAGCCGCGGTCGCGGGTGACGATGATGTTGCGCCTGCCGGGGAGCGGCCCTTTGGGGAACGATTCAAACGTCTTGCGCCCCATTATTATCGGGTGACCCATGGTCAACGACTTGAAACGGCGTAAATCTTCTGAAACAGGATAGAGCAGATTTCCGTCAAGACCTATGGCGAGGTCACGGGTGACGGCAGCTATGAGATTGAGTGTCATACCGATACTACGCCTTTAATGTGGGGATGCGGGTTATACCCTTCGAGATGGAAATCATCATATTTGAACGAGAATATATCCTTTACATCGGGATTTATGACCATACGCGGTAGCGGCCGCGGGTCGCGCGACAACTGTTCGCGGACCTGTTCAAGATGGTTGTTGTAGATGTGGGCGTCGCCGAGGGTGTGGATAAACTCGCCGGCCTCGAGACCGGTCACCTGCGCGACCATCATGAGCAGCAACGCATAGGAGGCTATGTTGAACGGCACGCCGAGGAAACTGTCGGCACTGCGTTGGTAGAGCTGCAGACTCAGCTTGCCTCCGGCTACATAGAACTGGAAAAACGCGTGGCAAGGGGGGAGGTTCATATTGGGGAGATCGGCTACATTCCATGCGCTGACGATGTTACGCCGGCAGTCGGGGTCGGTCTTTATCGTCTCGACGGCGCGTGCTATCTGGTCAATGTGGCCGCCGTCATAGTCGGGCCATGACCTCCACTGGTAACCGTAGATGTGGCCGAGGTCACCGTCGGGGCCGGCCCATTCGTTCCATATCCTCACTCCGTTATCCTGAAGATAGCGCACGTTGGTGTCACCGGCGAGAAACCAAAGGAGCTCGTGAATGATGGATTTGAGGTGCAGTTTCTTGGTGGTAAGCAACGGGAAGCCGTCGGCGAGGTCAAACCGCATCTGATAGCCAAAGACGCTGCGCGTGCCTGTGCCTGTACGGTCGGCTTTGTCAACGCCATGGCTCAATATATGGTTGAGAAGTTCAAGATATTGTTTCATCGCTAATATCAGCTTTATCAGAAGATTGTTTCATTTCATTCGCACTCCCGGCACCCGACACAGTCCCGGCTGTAATGGCCGTGGGGCGGGCAAGGCGTCCGCGGGTGCGTTGCATCATCGGAATCGAGAGTTGATGGCGGTCGGTGGTGTAGCGCAACGCCCCGGTAGGACAGGCTGCGACGCAATTGAAGCAGTTGACACACCGCGAACCGTCGACCAAGTGGTCGTTAAGGTCTATACACGAGGATTTGCACGCATATTCACACCGGCGGCACTGCGTGCACAGGTCGGTGTCGATGTCGAAGTGGAGTATGGAATAGCGCGAGATGAACCCGAGCGTAGTGCCGACAGGGCAAATCGTGTTGCATAAGAGTCGGCCGTTACGCCACGAAATCCAAGCGACCACGACAAGTGTCACCACGGCGACCACAAGACTCAAAAATGATGTAATCACGACTTTGACCAAAGGAGTCGACCACCAGCCCGTCCATTGACCGGCTTCGGCGACCACATTATGCGCCGCGGCGATTGTCGGACTTTCGATGTTCTCCGCGATGCGCTCATATGCCGAATAAGGGTCAACGAGCGATACAATCACAAGGATGTCGGCGAGAATGGCAATGATTACTATGCCGAAAGCAATGTAACGCAGCTTGGAAAGCGGCATCTGATAGCTGTATTCCCTGCCGGGGCTACCCTTGCGTGACAGTCGGGAGAAAATATCCATCAATGAACCGAGCGGACACACGGTCGAACAGTAGACGCGTCCGAGCAAAAGCGTGACCATGAGCCACAGGATGAACCACCCCATGGAGAAAGCCATCGCCGCCGGCAGAATCTGCATCCTGGCGATCAATGAGCCGGGCGACGATAGAGCGGCGACCGCCCCTGTCAGCGTCAGCGACAGAAGCAGCAGGCACACGATAGCCGCCACGACACGGCTTATTTTCAGGAAACGTCCCATCGGGGACAAAAGTACGCATTTTCCACCTCAAAAGCAACCGCAACCGGCACTATGGTCGAGCGATGTGTCATTTACGCCCGAAATCGGCTGGAATCTCGCCCCATCGCTCAGTGTCCCATTTCAAGACGGGATTATGCACAGGGTGGGCCTGCAACCAGTTGTCGGCGCGGGCCAACAGCTCGAACAGACGGGCGTTGCGGGAGGTGCGGGCGAGCTTGGATGCGTGATGGCCGCGCCTTACCCACGATTGGGCCGTCTTGCTGTCGCTGTAGACAGGCATGGTGTGGTTGCCTCCTTTGTCGAGCCACGCCAAAGCGTGGATAATGGCGAGATACTCGCCGACGTTATTGGTGCCGTCGTCCAACGGGCCTACATGGAAAAGACGCTCGCCGGTGCGCACATCAACCCCCTGGTATTCCACCGGGCCGGGATTTTTGGAGCATCCGGCATCTACAGCGATACTGTCGAGGTTTATCTCCGGGAAAGCGGAGTAGTTGACCACTTCTGATTTGCGTGAAGCGATGGCGCGTATCAGGCCGAGATGTTCGGCGGGGTCACCGCGATAAGCATAAGTGGCCTCCTCCTGAGAGTCGAAAGCCTTGTAGCGGGCACCGGGATAGCCGGTAATCTGCAGTTTGCACTCCTCCCAACTATCATATATGCCGGGGTTGTTTCCCACCCAGACCACATAGAATTTCCTTCTGGTTCTCATGACATTTGTATGAACAAAGCGAGGTCAAGCGGCCTCATACCGACCAGACGCGCGAGTCCGGCATTGACGGGCCGACCGAGAAAGGTCAGCACACCGGCCTGCAACCCTTGCGAAAGTTTAAGGGCGTTTGTGACACCGTCGTTTGTAAGAATCTCGCCAAGCATGGCCATGAGGGTGTCGCTCAGAGCCATCGCCGACGTGCGGGGTACGGTGCAGCCGGCATTGATATAGCAATGACGCCGTCCATCAAGTTGCTTAGCCCCGAAACTCAGGTCGGCCACAGGCAACGACGGGAAAGCGTCGCCGGGATTGTCGCTAAGGTCAAAAACGAGTACGCCGCGCTTCATAGTCCCTACAAGCTCACGACCTATGGGATAGCTACGCCCCATAGCCGTGGCAATGACGATGTCGGCCGAGCGCAAAGCCCCTTCAACCACATGGCTGTGGAGAGCCGAACCTACCGCCGAAAGCCCAAGCAGTCGCAAGGCTTCCCTAAGTGAGTAGACATCGTCGTCAAACAGCCTGACCTGCGCTCCAAGCCCGATGGCCGAGTGCGCCGCTGCTATGGCGGCAAGCCCCGACCCGAAAATCGTGACCTCGCAAGGCACTATACCTGTGATACCGCCGAGGAGTATGCCTTTGCCGGTGGCGGCGTCAGCGAGCATCGCCGACGCGACAGAGACAGCCGCACGCCCGTCGACCTCGGCCATAATATCGGCAAACGGTTGACGCCCGCGCTTATCTTTCACACAATCGAGAGCCACCGATATCACACTGCGCTGAAGCAATGCCTTGACCGTCGCCGGAGTATATTTTTTCCCGCGCAAAAAGGTGAGCAACATCGCCCCGCGCCGCAGCAACTCCACATCAGCGGGCGACAACGGAGCGAGATGGATCACTATGTCGCAACCCAAAGCCTCGGGCCGCTCGACAATCTCGGCACCGCAACTCTCATAACGCCCGTCGGGATAGTGAATGGAGCGGGCGGCTCCACGCTCCATTCTGACTGCGAACCCTCGCTCGACAAGTTCCTGAACAGCCTCTGGAGTCAGCGGGAAACGGCTTTCGCCCCCTGAAACCGATTCAGGGAGTCCGATGCTGAACTTGCGACGGTCGGTTACTATCGCTGCGGGCTGTTCCGACGGAATGGGACAATCAGATGGCATCTTGTTGACGGTGGGGAATATTGAATTTGTTGATAAAACTTTTGGCTGTGGCTGAAATCTCATCGCGATTTTCAAGCAGTTCCGACGAGAAAGCCGCCGTGGCTTTGCGATAATAGGGCAATCGGGCAGCAAGCGCTTCGTTGATATACGACAACAGTTCGTCGTCGGTTTTCGACGCTATTAAAGGGCGCTTGTGACGGCCGCGCTTCAGGCGGCTGAACAGCGACGTTACAGGGGTATCGAGAAACACCGTTGTCCCATGGGAGTTCATGTAGTCCATATTGTCGTGAAAACATGGCGTGCCACCGCCGCAAGCGACTATGACATCTTCAAAATCGGCAACCTCACGCAACATATTACGTTCTATCTCGCGGAATCCGGCCTCCCCTTTACAGGCGAAAATCTCTTTGACCGTCAGATGGAAACGCCCCTCGATGTAGGTGTCAAGGTCAATGAAAGGGAAACCTGTCAGGCGCGATACCGCGCGACCGAGCGTGGATTTGCCGCACCCCATGTAGCCCACAAGAAAAATAGGACGCATCGGCCAAAAGTTATTATTGGGGCTGCTGCTTTTTAAGCAAATCGCGGATTTCGGTCAGCAGCTCCTCCTCTTTTGTTGGAGCGGGTGGAGCGACGGGGGCTTCCTCCTCTTTTTTCTTAAATTTCATCATCACCCTGAGAGCCACGAAGATACTGAAAGCGATAATTAGAAAATCAATGATATTCTGTATGAACACGCCATAGGTGACAGCCACCTCGGCGGCTTCTTCGGTGGCCGGGGTGATGACATGTTTCATATCTTTGAAATTCAATCCGCCCGTGCAGACGCTCATAACCGGCATGATGACATCGTTGACCAACGATGACACAATCTTACCGAACGCTCCACCGATGATGACACCGACCGCCATGTCGATAACATTGCCCTTCATCGCAAACTCTTTGAAATCAGAGAGGAATTTACCCATATCAAAAATAAGTTTCGTTAATATTATGATTCTCAAATAACAGCCGGGCGACAAAAATGATTGCCGCACAAATGCCGCATTTGGCAAAAATAGTAAAATTTCCCCATAAACCACCCATGCGGCATAGTTTTTTAAACCAAACAGGCGCATCAGAACCGTTGACATTATTTAACACAACCGACTCCAACTCCCACGCAATCAATCCTTAACTTTGCAAAAACATCTAAAAACTACCACGCTTTCCCTTCTATGGTATCAGTTATCATTCCCATCTACAATGTGGAACGTTATTTGAAGCAGTGTCTCAGGTCTGTGCTCAACCAGACGTATAAGGATATGGAAATCATACTTGTCAACGATGCGTCGCCAGACGGGTCGTTGACAATCTGCAAACAGTTTGCAGAGCGCGATTCCCGCATCACGATTATCGACAAGAAGGTCAACGAGGGGGTGGATATGGCACGGTTTTCGGGGCTTGACGCCGCCAAAGGGGAGTATATCTATTTTATCGACCCCGACGACTGGCTCGCCCGGCGCGACATCATCGAGCTGATGGTCAACAAAGCCGATGAAACCGGCGTCGACTACGTCTTGATGAACTACCAGAAGGTCATCGGCCGCCACGCCCTGATAAAAACCAATGGCATGATGCATAAATCCGGAATAATGGGAAACAATGAGTTGGTTGATGAGCATTATTTAGGATGCTTTGGCTGGCCTACACTTAGTCCTAATATGTGGGATAAACTATTCAGGAAATCATTCCTCATTTCAACAGGGATTAAGCCCACCGGCCTCAACTATAGCCAAGACACGTCATTTAATCTACTATTACTTCCTAAAACCAATAGCATATACGGACTTGACATATGCGGTTACAATTACCGCTACGGAGGACGAACAAGCGGGAACAATCCAAAATGGCTTAAAGCACAAAAAGACTTATATCAGTTACGGATTTCTGAATCTAAAAAAAACAATTATCCCCAAGGAGCACCGCATGCCAAATTGCAATTACTCGCAGTCATGGAAGCGGTGACTGAAATGACAGCGGCATTCAATCCCGGCGAAGCCACGGACTATCTAATCAAGGAGCTGGGGGATCCGTTTTGGGACGAGGTGCTGCAGCCGGAAAAGTATCCCGATATGTTCCAGACCCCGTTCATGCAGGCGCTGTCGGCGCGCGACGTCGACCGGATGATAGAGCTGTCGCTGCCGGCGGCAAAGCGGCACAGGAGGATGGCGCGTATCAAAAAAATCGCTAACGCCATACTCTCACGGATTTAACCGCCGATTCCGGCGAGATTTTAACCCACTTTAATCTAACCGATTGGTGAATTTTAAAAAATAAGTCGTAAATTCGCGCCCAAAGGTTTAAAAGATTATCATAACCCAATATTTTTAACTATGACTAAAATAGGTATTAATGGTTTCGGCCGCATCGGACGTTTCGTGTTCCGTGCCTCAACCAAAAGAGATGACATCGAAGTAGTTGCTATCAACGACCTTCTTCCCGTTGACTACATGGCTTACATGCTCAAGTATGACACAATGCACGGTCAGTTCGACGGCACTGTTGACTACGACATGGAGAAGAGCCTCCTCATCGTTAACGGCAAGGAAATCCGCGTTACCGCTTGCAAGAACCCCGCAGAAATCGGTTGGGGCGCTGTCGGCGCAGAATACGTTGTTGAGTCTACCGGTCTTTTCCTCACTAAAGAGAAAGCTGCCGCTCACATCGAAGCCGGTGCGAAATATGTGGTTATGTCTGCTCCTTCAAAGGACGACACCCCCATGTTTGTTTGCGGTGTAAACCACGATAAATATGTCAAGGGCACTCAGTTTGTTTCAAACGCTTCTTGCACCACCAACTGCTTGGCTCCTATCACCAAGGTGCTCAACGACAAATTTGGTGTCGTTGAGGGTCTTATGACCACCGTTCACTCAACAACAGCTACCCAGAAAACTGTTGACGGTCCTTCGATGAAAGACTGGCGCGGTGGCCGTGCTGCTTCCGGCAACATCATCCCCTCATCAACCGGTGCCGCAAAGGCTGTCGGCAAAGTAATCCCCGAACTCAACGGCAAACTAACCGGTATGTCAATGCGTGTCCCCACCCTCGACGTATCAGTTGTTGACCTCACCGTCAACCTCGCTAAGCCCGCTACCTACGAGGAAATCTGCGCTGCAATGAAAGAGGCTTCTGAAGGCGAACTCAAAGGCATACTCGGCTACACTGAAGACGCAGTCGTTTCAAGCGACTTCCTCGGTTGCCCCCTCACTTCAATCTTCGACGCTAAAGCCGGTATCCAGTTGACCCCGACTTTCGTTAAGGTTGTTTCTTGGTATGACAACGAGATCGGCTACTCTAACAAAGTTCTCGACCTCATCGCTCACATGAAGAAAGTCAACGGCTAATCAGAGCCATAACGACAATACTGAAAATCCCGGCCTCACAGCGAAGCCGGGATTTTTCATTGCACTATGTTACTATTTAGCTTGACAGCAGTTACTTATCGTTATAGTGGCCGCACACCGACAGAACCAGTACCTCAACCCTGTCGTCATAAATGTCGTATATCAGCCTGTCATGGGCATTTATTCGTCGGGAGTAGGTGACACCTCCTCCCGATTTCAGAGGCTCAGGATGCCCGGTGCCTGTTCGCGGATGGGACATAAGCTCCTCCAAGAGCTTCGACAGTTTATTGTATCTCGCCGGATTATTTCTCTTGATTCTCGATATTTCTTTGAGTGAAGAATGCGAGAATATAAGCGTGTAGCTCATAGGGAGTCAAGTAAGTTTTTCAAATCCTCCTTATTTTTACATGACATCACTTCACCTCGCTTATACTCTTCACGAGCCTCTGCAACAGCCGACAATGTTTCATCTGACAGTTCCACCGAATAGGTTTCATTGACCAATGGTGTCAGCATATACGACTTTTTCTTCCCGCGACTGATCACAACAGTCTCCCCTTTATCAGCCAAATCAAAAATTGAGGCTTGATTACTTCTAAACTCTCTTGATGTAAATTGAACTAATCCCATTATATTTTATATTTGCGTATCTAAAATGGTACACAAATATAACGCCGAAACCATTCAAAGGGCAAAACAATCCATGAAATTTAATTTTTTTTAATTGTATTGGCGTTAGGTGGGATGCCCGGTGCCTGTTCGCGGGAGGCGATGCGGTTACAGGTCGGCCAGTGAGGCGACATCGAGGGTTATTTGGGAGCGGAGCGCATCGAGCGACGGGAAGCGTCGCTCGCCACGGATGCGGCGGTCAAACGCTACCTCGACGGGCTCGCCGTACAGGTCGCCTGCGAAGCCGGGTATGTGCGCCTCAATCGACAGCGGAGCATCGGCCGCCGTGTCGACCGTGGGACGATGCCCCACATTCACAACAGCGCGGCGAGGCTTGCCGCCTGCCGTCACCGTAGCGGCATAAACCCCCGTAGCCGGCAGGATTTTATCGGGGTCTATATCCACCACATTTGCCGTGGGGAAACCGATGGTGCGCCCCAACTGCTTGCCGCGCCCCACAGTCCCGGCTACCGAATAGCTACGCCCGAGCGAACGGGCGGCTGCTGCAACATCACCGTCCATAATGTTTTTGCGAATAGCCGACGAGCTGACGGCCACACCGTCGGCCGGCCTGTATTCATCGGCCTGCGCCACATCCACGCCTATTTTCCGGCCTATGCGCCGATAGTCGGCCGGGTCGCCGAGCCGGTCGCGCCCGAAGCGGTGGTTGAACCCTATAAGCAGCTCCCTCACCCCGTGACGGTCGCGCAGCATGGTCATGAACTCACGCGCCGACATATGCCGCAACTCATCGTCAAACGGCAACACTACCACATCGCCCGCGCCGGCCTCACGGAGCTGCCTTACCCGCTCGTCGAGCGTCGTCAGCAGTTTTGGGGCGGCTTCAGGGCGCACGACCGAGAGCGGGTGCGCCGCGAAAGTCACAACCATAGGCGACAACCCTGCCGCCTCGCCCCGCGAGCGCAGCTCGTCAAGCAGGAACCGATGGCCGCGGTGCACGCCGTCAAATGTCCCGACAACAGCTATGTGGCTCCCCTCGCTCATGATTTCAGCTCCCGGGCGAGGATTTGTGTCATGTCGGTCCCGTGGGAGACGAGAGCCGTATGAAATCCGAGATGCGCCGCAGTTTCGAGATTGGCTGTCGAGTCGTCAAGAAACAGCGTCTCATCCGGTTTTATTCCGAGCCTGTCTATAGCGTAGCGGAATATTCCCGCGGCGGGTTTCATGCACTTGGCTTCAAACGAGGTCACCACGCCGTCAAAATAATCGTCGATCGAGCCCCCCTCCTGCGCGAACTCACGGGCAATCTTACCGTTCCACATAATCGGATTGGTGTTTGACAGCACATAGGTGTGGTAACGCTTCCTCAGCTCCCGGATAGCTTCCAGACGATGGCGGGGGATTCCGATCAGAAACTCCTCAAACGCGCTGTCGATCTGCGAGTCGGTGACGGGCGACGGGAGCAGACGGCGTATCTCAGCCCTGAATCCGTCGGGGCTGATCAGCCCCTCCTCTATGAGCATAAACGGCCCTTTCTGGGCGTAGTCGCCGAGAAACTCCTCGGGATCGGCCATGCCGAGGCGTTTGAACGCCGCTACGCAATTCATCCGCTCGATGTCCATAACCACTCCGCCAAGGTCGAAAAGAACATTTTTTATCATAGTCGTCTCAATATTTTTGCGAGTATGTTATTTTTTACGAATTATGGTGAGGCCGTCGCGCAGCGGGAGAATCACCCGCTCTACCGCAGGGTCGGCGGCGACGAGGTCGTTGAACTCGGCCACCCCGCGGGTCTGTGCGTCGCGGTTCGCCTCAAGGTCGGCGACCTTGCCGTCCCACAGAGTATTGTCGGCAAGTATATATCCCCCCTTGGCGAGGCGGGGCAACACCATCCTGTAATAGTCCACATAGCTGCGCTTGTTACCGTCGATAAACACCAGATCCCACTCTCCGCCAAGCTGCGGGACTATTGTCATCGCATCCCCGATATGGAGGGTGACGAGCCGGCCATAAGGGCTTTCGGCAAATCCGCGGCGTATGAAGTCCTCAAGCTCGTCGTCGATCTCCACTGTGTGGACCTCCCCGCCGTCGGGCAACCCCTCGGCGAGGCAGAGAGCCGAGTAGCCGGCATACGCCCCTATTTCGAGTACCCGGCGGGGAGCGATCATGCGCGTGAGCATCGTCAGGAGCCGCCCCTGGAGATGGCCGGAGCACATACGCCCGTAAAGGAGCTGAATCTGCGCCCGACGGTTGAGCCGCCGCAGGTTCTCGGGTTCGGGGTCTATGTGGCTGTCGATGTATCGGTCAAGCCGTTCAGCCGAGGCATATTCAAGCGTCATCGCAGTCCTCAGTCGTTTTGGGCCACATCCTCGAGATTGGGTAGCGAGTATGTGGCATAGTTGTCGATAACGTCGCCCACATAGTTGATTTCAAGGAATGTTGTGCCGTGTCCCTCTCCGAAGCCGCCGCCGAGATAGGCTATGCGCTTGTCGCGCGAGATTATCCCCTCGTCGATCAGATGGTTCAGGGCGTTTCGCAGATATTGCCGCGACGACTTTGCATGACGCTGGTAGAAAGCGACCACCCCATAGCTGAGGGCGAGCAGCCTCACCACCCGTGAATGATAGCATATGGCGAGCGTCGGGTAGTGGCCGCGGAACGACGAAATGTAGCGCGCCGTGCGGCCGGTGTAGCTGTCGGTCACGATGCCGCGGGTGTCGAGCACCGCCGACGACGCCACCGCCTGCCGCGCGAGAAACGATGTGACATCGTTCTCGTGGGGGGGCACAACCCCCGCATCGTGCGAGCCGAGCGAGCGTTCCACCTCAACGGCTATCTTGGCCATGGTCGCCAACGCCTCGACCGGATAACGCCCGTAGGCGGTCTCGCCGCTGAGCATCAGCGCGTCGGTGTGCTGATAGACGGCGTTGGCCACGTCGCTGACCTCGGCGCGCGTGGGCCGCGGGGCCGAAATCATCGAGTGAAGCATCTGCGTGGCCACGATGACCGGCTTATGCTTCATTATACATTTGTTGATCAGTTGCTTCTGTATGCCCGGAATCTTCTCGGCGGGAATCTCTATGCCGAGGTCGCCGCGGGCGATCATGATGCCGTATGACACATCGAGAATTTCGTCGAAGTTGTCGAGACCTTCCTGGTTCTCGATTTTCGAGATGATTTTTATATCGCTGCCGCGCGAGTCGAGTATAGCCTGGATGTCGAGCACATCTCTTGCCGAGCGCACAAACGAGTGGGCAATGAAATCAACGCCGAGATCTATGGCATGGCCTATGTTGATTATGTCGCGTGGAGTGAGCGATGGCAGCTCTATTCTCACGCCGGGTATATTGACGCTTTTGCGCGAGCCGAGCGATCCGTCGTTCATCGCCGTGGCATGGATGACGCCGCCGTCTACCGAGTCTACGAGAAAATCTATCTCACCGTCGTCGATGAGCAGATGCGCGCCGACGGTTATGTCATCGGCAATTCCGGCGTAGCTCAGGCAGATGCACTCAGGGGTGGTCAGCCCGGCGGGATCGCCCATGAAAACGACTTTCGCGCCGGCCGCGAACTCTATGTTGTCGCCGGTGGCGTTGGTCGTGGTGCGTATCTCAGGGCCTTTGGTATCCATCAGTATGGCGATATTGTCGGAGACGGCTCTGACATTGTTCACTATTTTCTTGAAACCATCAAGCTGCAGGTGAGCCGAGTTCATCCTGACGACGTTCATGCCGTTGGCATACAACTGTTCCAGAAACTCCGGGTCGCAACGCTTATCGGATATCGTGGCGACAATTTTCGTAAACTTTTTCAGTAACATATATCTATTGATTCGGCCATGAAAGGCTCTTGGTTATTGGGTTATGAGGTATTTTTGACTAACGGGTCAAGCGTAGCAACGCCTCCACGGCAAGGCGGTAGCTGTCGAGGCCGAAACCGGCAATCACGCCGCGGCAAGCCGGCGCTATCATCGAGCGGTGGCGCACCTCTTCACGCGAGTGCACGTTTGAGATATGCACCTCGACCACAGGCGTTTTTATGGCCGCTATCGCATCGTGCAGAGCGAGCGAGGTGTGGGTGTAGGCCCCGGCGTTGAGGGCCACCCCGGCTGTGTCGGGGTCGGCACCCGCCTGATGCAGGCGGTCAATCAGGTCACCCTCATGATTGCTTTGGAAATAGTCAATCTCATGAGAATCAAACTCCCTGCGCAGGGCGTCGAGAGCGACGTCCATCGACTGCGACCCATATATGCCCGGCTCGCGGAGTCCAAGCAGATTCAGATTTGGCCCGTTGATAATCAGTATTTTAGCCATATACAAAAGAATAAGTGAAAGGCCGGCGTAACACACGCGAACCATGACCACAAAATTACAAAAAACCATCCAACCCCACAATAGCCCCGCAAAGGCGGGAACCTCGGAGCGGTGAATCAGCCCCGTCCAACCACCGCCTGCGGGGGGGATCCCGACAGGGAATCGCGGGGAATCATCTTCAAAAACAAGCCTCACAAGGGCTAATTTGCATCCCACTACAGTTAAATTAAACTAAATATGCGAAAAACAAACAGGGAGAATGGTTGAGGAATCGCGACAAAATGATAATTTTGTAATTGGAAAAAGCAAAACCTTATTTCTCTAAGTATCACGTTATTCTTGGAAAAGGAAAAGACACGCTTTCACGTCATCTCTCCCGCCCGGTTCACGTTAAAGAAAATACTTGTAGGAATGTGGTTGACAGCTAATTTAAACATTTAATAATCTACTTTCAGAAAAACGGTCTACTTTATAGGGTGGTTACTTTGCATGATGAACTGTTTTTGCGGAGAGAACAGCTTTATAAGGCAAGCCATAAATAATCCACATTATGATGTACAGCTAAAAACAGTATAAAAGCAAATATAGTTCAATAATCTACTTAAATAATCTACTTACACAAACCAAGATGAAAAAAATTTTATTTCTTCTTCTGACGGCTGTGTGCGCCATGTTATACGCACCACCGATCAATGCCGCCGACTACACATTCTATGTGGACAAAGGCGACACAGGATGGACAACCGTCCAATGTTATTATTGGGATAATTCGCCTGCATCGTTCGCTGCAAGCCCGGAATGCACGCCTGTCCCAGGGCACAACACCATCTACAAGATAGAACTCACAAACGATAGTCTAAAGGGTATTATCTTCCACAAAGGAGAGCCAGGGGACAACAACCAATCCCAAAATATCGATGGTAATAATTTAAAGGACGGTTATTTGTACACTCTGAAAAAAGTGGAAGGCCAATTCGCTACTTGGACTATATCGGATTCGAAATACACCCCCCCGGTAGTGAAAAACTACACGTTCTATTTTGACAACAGCGCAGTCAGCGTGTCAGATGTTCCTTTTAACGGCTGGAATCCGCCAAAGGTTTACTACAAAGGGACCCACAGCAACATGACGCTGAAAGATGGCAACATCTACACTTACTCTATCAGCGCGGCATCAGCCCCTAAAGTCCAGTTCACCGACGGCGGTTTTAACTCATTGGGGGATAACGGACACTGCACCGTGGAGGTTACAATAACCGACGGTTATGTATATAAAATCAACGGAAAAAATGACAGTTGGGTTTATACCGTCGACGGTGAGGAGTACAATCCTGTCAAGGTTCAGTCGGTTGAGCTGTTGAAGGACGGCACGTCTGTGGGTGGTGCTGTCTCATCGGCTCCCTACAGCTTCTCTCTCTCAGACCTGACCGGCGACGAGAAGTTCCTCGTCAGGGTCAACTACGACAACTCTACCTCGAAGACCTACACCGTGTCGAGCGGCACAAACCTCACCGAGACATCCTCGACCACAGGATTCTCAATCGGTAAGAAATACAGCGCAGCAACCCTGACGGTGACCCTCTCCGGCCTCGAAGCCACAAGCTACGCGCTCTCCAACACCACCGAGCGTCCAATCGAGCTCACCAGCTACACAATCTATCTCGACAAGACCAATATCACATCGGATGGATTAAGCACTACCAATCAGGTATATTTCCACACCTGGGATGGAGCAAACTACGACCCGGCTTGCAGTTGGGATAACCCCATTCCCTGTGAAAAAGTCAACGATGACTCTAATCTATGGAAAGTTACTTTCGCTTGTACCGGGACACCAAAAGGGTTCTTCCTGTCGAGCAAAAAAAATGAAAACTACACCGACCGAACCGTAGATATCACCCCGACCGACGGCTATGTCTACACCGCCAACGGCGAGAGAGACCAGTATAGATGGAAGGTTGATGGAAAAGTATATGACCCCACCACAGTCACCAAGGTCACCCTGTGGAAGGACGGGAGCGTGTATGCCGAGGACTCGGAGGCACCGTTCCGATTCGACCTCAAAAAGCTGACCGGAACCGGCGTCTACCGCATCGTGGTCGACTACTCCAACGGCACGTCGAAGTCCTACATCCGCGAGCTCCCCAACGACCCGAAAGAATGGTTGGCACCGAGCACCGACTACACCCTCATCGAGGCTAACGAGACACTCCGTTTCCGTCTGAACTCGACCGACTCGGAGCATATCATCTCAAACGCCAGGATGACCATCAACTTCTCAGGCGTCAACGCCGTGAGCTACACCCTCTCCGAAGTGACCTTGCTCTCCCACACAGCCGACATGTGGCTCTACGACGGAACCAAAGAATGGCCGATGGAGCACCGCCGCGACGGCAAATACGTCCTGGCCGACTTCACACCCGACGCAGCCAAGACCTACACCGTGCTGCTCTCTCTCGACGGCACAACCAAGACCTCCTACACCGTCAGCGACACCACCACGCCTCTTGTAGGCGGTATCCGCGACGCGGTTGAGGGCACAACCGGCTTCTCGATTGATCCCACCCTCACCGATGTCAATGTCTCAGTGCGCCTCGTCAAGGGCGTGCCCACCAAGATATCGCTCGGCGACCACAACGGTTTCTACACGATATATCTCAAGCAGCGTTTCACCGACTGGGCTCCCTACGCCCGTCTGTCCAACACCGACAACGACGGCTTCTGGTGGACGGTAATGACCCCTGTCAATGGCGTCCGCGGCGTCTACTCGGTAACGTTCGACCCCACCCTCTACAACCGCGTGCGCTTCCTGCGTCAGGATCACTTCGACGGCAACACCAACCACCAGACAGTGAGAACCGAGGAAGTAATCAACGGCCACATCTACACTATCAACGACGAGATTGACCCCGCCGAGGGCCGCGGACTCGACCACGAGCTGTTCGTGATGCCGGTCACTCTGGCGTCTGTGTCACTTGTGAGCGCCGACGGCACCGAGACAATACCCCTGTCGTTAGACGACTCCGGCAACTGGAAAGCCACACTCCCCGCCACCATGACAGGCTCATACCTGATCAAGGTGACAGGCACCGACCCCACCGGAGCCGAACAGTCAACGATGTACACCATCACCGACTCTGAGCTCTCCGCCACCACATCCAACGGCACCGCCGACGAAGTTGTCGCAGGCGAAATCCCGTTCACTCTTAACTTCGGCTCTGCTAACAACGCAATCCTGTCGTTGGTGATGAACGCCGACGGATCAGCCCCCGTACAGGCATACCTCACCGACCCCAACAGCGTGATCTCGGCACTCTACCTGATCTGCCGCAACGAGGACGAGGGTCTCGACATGACTAACCCCGACGCTCGCTTCACCACCTCAGACGGAGGCCACACATGGGTATGGAGAGGCAAAATCAAGCGCGGCAACGATTACAAGTACTACGTCCGCGGCATCGCTCCCGAAGGCGCGGCCCACATTCACTCCATCGGAAAGGATGTCAACTACTGGATACAGAGCATCAAAGACGGCAAGCAGGCCGTCTATGGCATCAGCGACGGCCAGGACGGCCCAAATGCCGCATGGTCAGAGCAGAGCGACTGGGGCGGCAACACCTACTCGTTCGTGTTCAACCCCGACCAGAGCCTCGACAACAGCCCCGAGGAGGTAAAGATAATCATCGAGACCACCGACAACCAGACCAAGCTCGGAAAGATGTACTATGCCTACGAGAAGTACACCCCGCGCGCATCGGCCGTCTATATGCCGCTGTCACGCGACGACTTCTCAATGGGTCCCCGCTACTTCCTCGTTGGCAACCGCACAGCCGAATGGCGTCTGCAGCCCGAGTGGGAGCTGGCAGTCGACGAGACCGGGTCGTCCGCATCGGGTCTCACCGGCCGATTGATGTACAAGCAGTACTTCGGCATCGCCAAGGTCAACACCTACGACGACTACATCATGCACCACTATGAGCTGTACACAACAGCCAGGGGTGAAGTGACCGAATCAAACCGCAGCCTTACCCTCGCTCTGAAAGGTGAGACTTCAGCCACCCGCTACGACGACCCCAGCTCTTATAAGAATGGCAGCGACTACGCCTTCTGGAACACTTCGTCGGAGGACTGGATAAAATGCACCCCCGCCCTGATTACCGACGCTACCGTGACCCTCAACTCAGAAGGCATCCCGACAAATGTCACATTTGAGTTCACGACCGACAAAGCGGAGGTGGCCAAGAACCGCGCCTTCACCCTCGTCGGCGCCAACATCCAGTATGAGGGAGTCTACACCTTCAACAGCGGGCGCCAGCGCAACCTCAACACCATGACACATGTGCGCTCCAATAACACTGTTGACGGCTGGCAGAACTCATGGATACAGGCCAACGCCGGCGGTGTGCCCTACGTCGACGGAATGGGCAACGTGCTCTACAACACAGCGTTCGACGCTACTTGGATGAAGTCACACTCCACTCCATTCTACAAGCAGGCTAAGGATTTCACCTACGACTCGAAATCGGTGACCTTCCTCCCCTGTGAGCAGCTCGACAAGCTCAACGAGGATGAGTACGCCGACCTCTACAAGTTCCACCCCGCATCGGCAGGCGGAACCGATAAGATTGGCGACAACTCATCGATCACCGTGGGCGAAATAACCTACGGCGAGGAGATGGTCGACTACAGTGGCTTGAATCGTACATCAATCAACCACTCCGGTTGGCAATGTATGGTAGTCAAAGATATGTGGCTCGAAGGTCCGTTCAAAATATGGGCCGGCTGGGGCGGAAACCTCAAGCGCGGCGATGACGTTAAAGACTGGGAAAACGAGAGTGAAAAAGAAAATGTTGAAAACGCCGCCCGCTGGTTCTACGAGAACGGCGGCCACGGATTTGGAAATCAGGAGAAAGAGGTAGCGGGCTCCGCCGCACTCGACAGCGAGAAAGCCAAAGTCTACGCCACCCGCCGCGACGTGAACGCCGCCGACTTCAAGGTTCCCGCGCTCCGCTACTACCCCCGCGTGATCCTCTGGTACAACCCCGACGAAGGTTTCGACGCATCGGCTATCCAGCTCGTGCGCCCCGGCGTGGGTCCCAACATCCAGGCGTTCTACAACACCCGCAAGAAAAACACCCTGCGCTACAACTGGTGGGTGTCGGTCAAAGAGGGTGACTCTCACGACGAAGACCTGATCACCGGCTACGTCATCGACCGATACAAGAGCGGCGCCGACGGTAGCGAGACCCTTGACCGCGCCAACATCGAGAACGTGACCTTCAGCACGGCTAAAAAAGTCAAAGACCTGAAGATCACCGACCAGGAAATAGACAACGGTCTCGATTTCACAACCGACGCCCGCGTGTTCCACTTCACCGACGACTCAGAGATGCTCGAGGCCGGATCAAAATACCGCTACCGCATACGTCTCACCGTCAACGGTGCCGAGAAGAAAGCGGCTTCCAACGAGCTGCCTATCTACACCCTTGAGGCCCCGGTGATCGTGACCGTCAAGCAGCAGAAATTCGCCGCCGACGGCTCGCAGGACGACAACGGAGATCTGTACTCGTTCAACATCCAGCTCGACGCCAAACTCGCGGCTAAACACGCCGACAAGATTGTCAACCCCACCGCTCCGGCAGCCGATCAGGTAACCGTGGCAACCGCGGTTAACAAATATGTGGTATCGGTGGACCAGCACGTCTACGACCGCCTTATCAAGGCTACGTCACTGACTGTCGGCGACACTCAGGCCGCATCGACCGATCCGTTCTCACTCTCAACCGGCAGCGACGTCCTCATCGGCCAGGATACATATCTCCCCGCCGGACGCCACTACTTCACAGTGCTGAAAGCCGACATGGTGAACCAGCGCGACCTGCCTACCTATGTATGGCACAACGTCGCCCCCAACCGCAACGGCTTCTACGAACCCCTCAACGACGCTGAAGGCAAAGCTATCGAAGCCGACGCCTACCGATTCTACGTCGACCTCGTCAGCGAGGAGAGATTCCTCCCCGAGTGGGGCACCCTCAACTTCGCCGAAGCTCCCGGCTCGGCCGACGTGATCGCTCCCCCCACCAAACTGACCGTCGGCACACCCATCATCCGCAAGGCTGAAGGTGTGACGATGTCAAACACCCCCGTCAACAAGATGGTGTCGGGCACGAGACTCGCCGACTACTCGACTTCCGAGGCCGACGGCTCACACAGCCACATAGCTGTTAACCCCGTTCACTTCACCCGACTCAACGAGGTTGTGGCCGACGCTACATTCGACGCCCTCCCCGTGACCGACGAGGTGATCCAGAACCACACCATCGGCTACACCGTCTATGTCACCAAGACAGGCACCACACTCGCCCAGGCGATGGCCGACAAGAAGGGTGCGAGAACACTCGTGGCACCCGCAGCCAACAAAGTGACCGAAGCCGAGATTTCAAACTTTGACCTCGACGACTCCGACACCCGCATGACTGAATCCATCGACGGCCACGGCGACAAATACATCGACGCACGCACCAATGGAAACTACGACACCCACCTGCGCGTGGCATACACCCCCAACTGGGAGGGTGCGCCGGCTGCCACATACCACAACGACCGCGATGATGCCGACAAAGACCTTGTGACCAACTTCGCAGTCGACAAGCCGACAGTGTCAGTCAAGACCTACGACGGCGGCATCGAAGTAAAAGCAAGACGCTACGAGAGCAAATACTACCACAACGGCGGCAAGAACCACCTCGACCCCAACCACGGGCCCAAGAACCCCTGTGACTGCGGCGAGTGCACCGACGACACCAAGCCCTACACCGAGTCGCTCGGATGGTTCGCCCACGGCGTGGTTGACTTCAACCTCTCGGGTATCGACAACGAAACCCGCAACGCCTATGTCGGATTCCACCTCCAACAGACGGCTGTCAACGACGTGAACGGCGGTTGCTACTCGCTCCCCGGCGACAACAAGCTCTACCGCCACTCATTCGCCGGAACCCGCTCATCGAACGGTGGTGCGCCGGTTCACTCCAACTGGGGCGCCGAATGGGGCGTGACTACCCTCGCTGACTACACCGAATGGAAAGCAGGTACCGAATGGACCGCCGCCAACGACTGGTCGACCAAAGCTGTAGAGCAGGGACACCTCCCGCTCCACATCAACCCCCTCTGCAAACTCACTGACGAGAACGGAAAGTTGAAGGGCGACCTCAAAGGTTATGTCGATGTGATCTATCCCGTGGTCAAGACCGACGGTGTGACACTGAGACTCAAGAACTCACCCGCAGCAGCTCCCCGTCGCGCAGACGGTGAGACCCCGACCGAAGCTGGCGACATCTATCTCGTCGGAGCAAAAGCCCCCGTTGAAGTCAACATCTCACGTTCCGACATCGTCACCGGAGTCGAGGATGTGACCGTCGACAACAACGACGCCCCGGTTGAATACTACAACCTCCAGGGCTTCCGCGTGATGAACCCCGCCAAAGGCCAGGTCTACATCGTCCGCCAAGGCAACAAAGTCAGCAAAGTTCTTCTGAAATAACATTATCCTAAATTCTAAATCCCAAGGGGGTTCCTCGGAAACGGGGAACCCCTTTTGTTTACCAATCAGTGGAGGGGTGCACTACGCGCGCTGCGGCGGCTTGCCCATGGGCAAGCCCTACTCGCCGGACACAATCCGTTTCCACCTGCCAACAAACTGGCAGGGGTGTTGCAAAACTACAGCACCCCATCGGCGGCTTGCCCATGGGCAAGCCCTACGTTAAAAAAGCTGGCGCAGGGTGGAAAGCGACTTGAGAGTCGCGAGAGGAATGTCGTGGAGGGTGTAATATCTCAGCAGCGTGTCGATGATGGCGTTGCGCTGGTCGCGCGAGAGTTTGAACAGATGGAGATTGCGCCAGTGCATACGCGATAACGCGGCCGCCGCAGCCGTGTCGTCAACCGACAGCACGCTGTTTGCCGCCGCGGGCCCCGCGGCGCCGGCTCTGACCGTGCCCTCGGCGAGGTCGAGTTGCGTCCCGGGCCTGTAGCCGCTCATGTCGGGGGCTATCCCGAGCAGTTGCTGCAGCCTGATGAGAAAACAGATGTGGAAATTGGCCACACCCGCCGTCATCCCGTCGAGCATCATAGCCCCGCCGGCAATGAAATCATAGACCAGACTGTCAGGTTGCGGCTCGCGCAACGCCGTCGCGAGAACGTCGGCAAGCAGCATGGCAATCGCGCTTTTGGCGGGGTTAAGATGTAGCCGCGGGAGAGGTGGCGACAGCCTCAGGTCGCGCAGACGGTGTATCTCACGGCCCGGTCTGATGTCGCCCACACACTCCACCACCGACAGAGGCATAAGCATGGCCCGCCGACGGTTTCCGGCCGCCGTCGACGAGTCGGGAAGGGCAAAGGTAACCCTCCCGGCCTCGCGGGTATAGGTGGTCACGATAAGGCGCGTGTCGCTATGCCTCACCGTGCGCAAAATCACGGCGTGTAAATGTTGATACATCTCCCGCGAATATACGACATTTCCCACAAACCGCCACCCCGCGGTGGCGCGCTCGCCGATAATCACAGGGGTTTAGTGCCGGTAGTTCTCAGCCGCGGGCGTCGGTGATTCATCGGAAATGTCGTATATTCGCGTTGATTTAGAGACAACAGTATGGATCAAGAAGTTTGCAACAGCAAGAAACCGTTGATAGGGCTGTCGCTCGACAGCCTGAGGGAGGTCGCCGCCGAGGCGGGTTTGCCGCGGTTTGCCGCGGGACAGATGGCCCGATGGCTTTATGAGAAACGCGTCGAGGAGATTGACGAGATGACCGACATCTCACGTCAGGGGCGCGCCCGGTTGGCCGAGAGATACACCGTTGGGCGCACGGCTCCCAAACACGCCGCCGCAAGCGTTGACGGGACGGTGAAATATCTGTTTGAAGGAGCGGGTGGCCGGGATGTCGAGGCTGTCTACATCCCCGACCGCGACAGGGCCACGCTGTGCGTGTCGTCACAGGCGGGGTGCCGTATGAACTGCTCTTTCTGCATGACGGGGCGCCAGGGATTCCACGGCAACCTGACAACGGCGCAGATCATCAACCAGGTGCTTTCGATACCCGACAGCTCCAAGCTGACCAACATAGTGTTCATGGGTATGGGAGAGCCGACCGACAACATGGGGGCGGTGCTTGAGGCGATCGAGGTGCTGACCTCACCCTGGGGATTGGCGTGGAGTCCCAAACGCATCACGGTTTCGTCGGTGGGCAACACACCCCGTCTGCGCGAGCTTCTTGACAAGACCAAGGTGCACATAGCCATCTCGGCCCACTCCCCCTATTCCGAGGAGCGCGGGGGGCTTATGCCTGTCGAAAAGGCTTATCCGCTGCGGGGAGTGCTTGAACTGCTGAGGGAATATGATTTCGCCCACCAGAGAAGGCTCTCGATGGAGTACATAATCTGGCGGGGCATAAACGACGACCCGCGCCACGCCGACGCGCTGGCACGGCTGCTGAAAGGGCTTGACTGCAGGGTCAACCTGATAAGATTCCACGCCATCCCGGGAGTCAGCCTGCGACCCGCCGACGAAGGGGTGATGACGGCGTTCCGCGACAGGCTGAACGCGGCCGGCATCACGGCGACCATACGCGCCAGCCGCGGCGAGGACATAATGGCGGCGTGCGGACAGTTGGCCGGGCAATGATTGCCGAGGGTGTTGCAGAACTCCCTCAAAAAAGAAAGCAAAAGCCTCAACTTTCACAAGCTGAGGCTTTTTTATGTCCACAAAATTTTGTAATTTTATGGTATTAAAACTAGTAAATACAAAGTTAATGTATAAGCCTTATATATCCAACGATACGTTGCTTTTTCCTCCTAATCTAGGTGATTTTATTCCGCAAGATGCACCGGTAAGGCTGATTTCGGAGATAGTCGACCTTATGGATCTGAAAGAGATTCACGCCAGTTATTCAACATCTTCGGACGGACAACCACCATATCATCCGGCAATGCTGCTGAAGGTGGTGATTTTCGGATATATGAACAATATTTTTTCAACGAGAGGTCTGGAGTCAGCCATGACCTGCGACGCCCATCTTATATGGCTCTCGTCCTACCAGTTTCCCGACCATACGACAATCAGCAGATTCAAGACCCGCTGTATGCCCCATATCAAGGTGATTTTCACCCGTCTTGTCACTATACTTGCGGAACGCGGCGAGATAAAGTTGACCGAAGACCTATATATTGACGGGACGACAATCCGGTCACGCGCCGCCCGTCGCCGGATAAAGTGGCGCAGCAATGCCGAGAAGTTCGGGGCTTCAGCCGATGCCGACATACAGGAGGGAGTCAAGGCTCTGCTTGAACAGGTGGAAAACGGCGACAGTATGGATGACAATAACGCCGGACATGTGTCCTACACGACAGAAGAGGCGCGAGAGATTGCCGACCGCATTGAACGGAGAGCCCAGAAGGAGGGATTAAAGAAAGTCCGTGGCAAGATTACCGCCATCCGTAATGCCTGCGACCGTAAAGAAGCGCATGACAGGACACTGGAGCAATGTGCCGGCAGGTGCGGAGTCGCCCCGACAGATCCTGACTGTGGCATCATGCACGCCAAGGAAGACGGATACGAGGGGATGGCGACTCCAAACTACAACGTACAGATTGCGACTCAGAACCAGTATGTCACCAACTATGGAGCGTATGACTCGGCAGAGGACAAGTCCATCGCAATGGACTTTGTCGACACCTGTGTGGAGGAAAACGGTGTCAAGCCCTCGGCTGTGGTCGAAGATGCCGGATACGGATGTGAGGAAGTGTATGTAGGTCTGGAAGAAAGGCAGATTGAGGCGGTAGTCAAGTATCCCGGCTATGATGCGGAGACTATGCGCCGTCCTGTAAAAGAAGGGCAATATGACCGACTGGCATTCAGACTCTCTCCTGACGAAAGCTCGCTGGTATGTCCTGCCGGACATATGATGAGGGTTATACGCACGGAGGAAGCTTACACAAGAAGCGGTTTCCGCAGTGACAGTACAGTGATGACATGTGACCACTGTGACGGATGCCCGTTTAAAGAAAAGTGCATACTTACAAAGAGCAAACGTGGTGAGATACATCGCAAATTAGGCAATATCCGGGAAGAACGCAAAGCCAAAGCCAGACTCGATATGCCGGCCAATCAGAAGAAGCTAAAGCGAAGATCCCGCGAACCGGAACCCGTATTCGGACAATTAAAGCATAATCATGGATACACCAGGTTCCGTCACTTCGGAAAAACCGGGGTCACGATGGATCCCGGCTTTGTCTTCATGGCGCTGAATATCCTGAAACTGCATAAAAACATGAAAAAATCGGCCTGAACAGACCGATTTTCACATATTTCATTCTTTTGGTCAAATTTTAAACTCTCGAGAACCGAAAATTCGGTCGGAATCAGATAATTTCAATGTTTGACGTGAATAGTCAATTCTCAGGCTCTTTGAATTGAGAGGTTCTGCAACACC
>CANQQE010000010.1 GCA_947625935.1 uncultured Muribaculaceae bacterium
GACAATATAGTCAGCAACTGTAAGTTAATGGCTGTAAGGGATAAGCATTACAATTATAGCTATTCTAACGACAGAAACATCATTTTATATAACTTCAATAAAGTAGAGTCATTTGACCCAATCGGCAATACAGACAGCTTTACTCGCTTTGATGTTTCTGATGGCCGGGCATGAACAAATCGCCCGCGCGACGGGTTTACTTGATATGTAATCGTGATTCATTAACCCAAATTTGACTCATATGGAATTTATTTGGTACATACTTATCGGCATTGTAGCCGGTTTTGTCGCCGGCAAGCTAATGAGAGGCGGTGGATTCGGATTAATCATCAACCTCGTGGTCGGAGTGGTCGGCGGAGTGCTTGGAGGCTGGTTGTTCGGCCTACTTGGAATAAGCACGTCGAGCATCATCGGCAACCTCGTGACTTCGGTGGTCGGAGCCATCTTCCTGCTTTGGTTGGTGGGACTTCTTAGCCGAACCATCAACAGTTGACCCACAGCGATTTTTATATTCACGACATATTAATCCCCTAAAACCTATAAAAATGTTTGACGAACTGAAAGACAAAGCCGCCGACCTTCTCGAAAACGAGAATGTCAAAGAGGTAGTTGAAAAAGCCACGGAGTTTATCAACACCGAAAAAGGCAAAGAAGTGATTGAAACGGTTAAAGAAAAGACCACCGAATTTATAAAAGACAAATTCGGCAAATAATTGTCTTACCATCCCCTGAAAAACTGACAACTGACCGGGAATGCGACATCAAATCGCATTCCCGGTCAGCCGTTCTCAGAGCCACATCCAAAAATGTCAGTTGAGCTTGACAAGCTCAGGCACATAACCGCGCACACCTACCTTCCTTTCCGTCCCCGTTACTGTCACCTCGGCATCACGGTCAGAGAACACCATAGCCACACGGTTGCCCGTTTCATCGTCGGTTTTAACCACCACCAATATTTCAGCGTCGCCCTGACGGTAACGGTCAAATTCCTGACGTCCGCGCCACATAGCGGGATTGTCGCGACGGAACGCCATCACATCTCTGACGTAGTTCAACAGCCGACGTTCGCGGTCATCGTCGGGTCGAGTATGCCCGCTCGTGCGCGACGCATTGTCGGGCTGGGCCCCGTCACAATCGCGCGACAAATCGGCCAGTTCATCGCCATAATATAACGTCACCGGGCCAGGATAGCCGGCCAATATGGCGAAGCGTGTCATCAGATTCACCTCGTCGCCGTCATCATAGAAATTATCGGCCACCCTCACCCCGTCGTGGTTGGTGAGAAACAGATTCGGAAGCACATCATCAGGATAGTAGCCCCTCTCCGAGGGTGGTGAATAGACCTTCATGACATCCTCCCATCCGTTGTCGAGACCGCCTGAATCGGCCTCGCCCATTTCCCCGCAAATCAATTGCCGGCCATCAAAATCAAACGCGCTTTTCAGGCCGCCTTCACTGAATATCCGCGAGCTTATCCCGCCGGCATCGCTCCAGTCCTCGCCGACAAGATATCCCAGCGTGCCCCATTTCTTCCCCTGCTCTCGCCGCTTGTCGCAAAGCGAACGCACTGCCTCAGAAATCTCGCACCAATAGTTGTGCCCGTTTTGACACAATTGATAAGCCTGATCAAAACGCCAACCGTCAACATCGAATTTGTCAATCCAATAAGTGACTACCTCTTTGAAATAATCAAGCGATTCAGGATATTTGACGTTCCCCGTGCCCTCCGATTCCCCCCGTGCGCTGAGCGAAGGCGTGGAGTCGATTGTGTGGTTTCCGGGCGACGGTTTCGTGACACCGCCATGATGTCCGAACACCCCGTCAAGGAAAACATACAACCCTCTGTCGTGGGCCTTCTCGACAAGCTCGCGAAAATCATCTTCCGTGCCGAAATGCGGATCGATTTTGAAATAATCGTTGGCGAAATAACCCGAAGCCTGCAGCTTCTCGCCGCCCTCGGCCTTTGAGCTGTCAAATATCGGCGTTAGCCATATGGCGTTTACGCCCAACCCCTTGATATAATCCAATGCGTCGATAACACCCCTCAGGTTGCCGTCTTTGCGCTCCCCGTCGGGGCCCCAAAGCTCATCATAGCCGCGGGCACCGTCATCGCCATGCAAAAAAGAGCCGACCATCACCTGATAGATGGTCAGTGAGCGCCAATCGCTCGTCGGTTGAAATTCAGTCTGTTCCATAATCGTAAGTTTATGATATTTAACCACTTCAAGCGATAGCACTCATAGGCCTGCTTGCTAATCCATCAAACATAAACTGAACAGATAAGGTTGGCGCTTCGGTGTTAAAAGACTACAAAAAGCGCATGTAATATTTCAATTTATCGGCCAACGAGGCATATTGGCACGACATCATAAAAGAAAGCCGCTTGAGATTGAGAATCTCAAGCGGACATATCTATTGACTGGTACTCGAAGCGGGACTTGAACCCGCACAGCCGCAATGGCCAAAGGATTTTAAGTCCTTCGTGTCTACCATTCCACCATTCGAGCAACCCTATTGCTTCTGGCGATTAGGCTTTCAGCTCGGCAAAGGTAGCACCAACTTTCGGATTTTGCAAGCCGACGGGACATTTCTACAAAAATATTTTTTCACTCAGGGCTGCACGACAAGATATTCACCCTGATTGCCGGGTGCCACACGATAGACCCTAAGACCGTATCCATCATCGGCGGCAGGGCCTGAAAGCGGATGGCCATAGTTGGTGAACACGTCATACTCACTGTGACACACCGGACAGCGGGCTGTATTCGACTCCATGTCGACAGCTACGCGCACATTGTATTTGCATTCCACAGGACAGGCGAGGTCATAGGCCCGCGGCTCACCGTTGATGTCGCCGACGAGCAGTATACCGCCAAAACCGGTATAAGTGAGTGAAGTCCACGGATAGTTGGCCGGCACTCTCTCCTCACGGATAAAATAGCGGAAATCAAGAGCCCCAGGAGTCCCATACAAGTCCCACTCGTGGACAGTATTAAACGCGATTCTGACAGCGGCGGGAGGAATGCGCTCGTCATCGAGCTTGTCGCATCCCGCTACCACCGACACAACTGCGACAGCCACTGATAATTTTGCTAATTTTTTCACGGATCAAGTCGCTTTATTTTCTGGCGGTCTACGATAAACCGGGCAAGCGCATCGGACAGCTTGCGGTTTTGTTTGGTTGGATTTTCTTGTAGTTCCACCAGCAATTTATTTTGAGTGTAATAGGCGATTGGCGCATGTGTCATCGCTCCCTGCTGCTTGAACACTTCCAGATATTCCAGAAATCGTCTGGCGTAATCGGAGGCATCCTTACCGTCACTGTTATCGGCAAGGCACCAGGGCGACGCTTCAAACTCAAGCCCCATATTGTAATCCCGCGCAAGCTGGCACGCTTCATAGAGCTGTGACTTCTCGGCCTTAGGCCACACAAAATAGTTGGGCTGCTGGTAGGCCATATCAAATCCGAATTCCCACCAATGATCGGAACCGGGAGCTTTGAACCAGGGTATCCAACAGAATTTAAGATTTTTCTCTTTCACTTTCAGTGACACGGCTTTAGCCAACTCACCCGCATCTTTACGCAACTCCTCATATGGCCAATACAGACCGATAAGCTCAAGATTTTCGTAACGGGCAGCCTTGAAGCGTGTTACAAGCTGATTAATCATCCATTCAACTGTTGTGACCTTGTCATCAAAATTGGCGAAATTCATCTCGCGCCCGTTAATCTTGCCCCAACCGGAATTTTCCCCATAGGGCACAAACAACGTCAACATTATCTTATGCTTGAAGGGTGGAGCGCCTATTTGCTTCTTCAACGCACCAATTTCTTTGTCGAGCGCATCGAGACATTCACCGGGGGCGAACCACTTGTCCATACATTCGACATAGTGTCTTTTCAATGGGGGTACTTTGGTGTTAATGGGTATAAGGTCAATCCATCCGAGTTTTGGGTCTCGGGTGTGGAACTCAAGAAATAAAAAACCATCGAACAACCATTTTGTCTTGCCATCGGAAAATGTATGGGAGATGTACGGGCGCAATTCCTCAGAAGTCCACTTTGGATGGCCGGGAGCTCCGGCATAGAGCAGAGCGAGGTCGCGCACGGGATAGTGGGGATAGCCGGCGCGGCGAGGCTGTGCCGACATCGGCATGACGACCGACAACAGCATGACAATCAAAAAACAGATCTTTTTCATCGATAGACGCATTAAGATATGGATGACAAAGCAATACCCCTGTCAACGAGAGAGCAAGCCATCGACCGCCTTATGATAGTCATCAAAACGAAACGACTCCATGACCCGGTCAAACAAGGCCCTGATTTCATCATTGCACAGGTTATTTAAAGAACCCGCATGAGTGTGATGTAGTTCAGTCACGGGGTCAAATTCGCCTCTTCCTATGGCCAGGCCCACCTGCTTGTATGCGTCGCGGAACGGGACACCTTGCTGCACAAGGCGGTTCACCTCCTCGACCGAGTACATGAGCCGGTAACGCGGGTCAGAAGCCACATCGCGGTTAACCTCTATGCGCCCCACCATCGCCGTCACCATATCGAGAATCGACATCATCTCATCAAATGCGGGGAGGAAATTCTCCTTTATCAGTTGCAGGTCGCGGAAATATCCCGAAGGCAGGTTGTTGGTCACAAGCGTGATTTCATAGGGCAGAGCCTGGAGTTTATTGCATTTGGCTCTTGTCAGCTCAAACACATCGGGATTCTTCTTATGCGGCATGATTGACGAGCCGGTAGTGAACTCATCGGGAAGCCTGATGAACCCGAAATTCTGTGAGTTGAACATACACGCGTCGAATGCCAACTTTGACACCGTGGCGGCAATCGAACCAATCGCCTGCGCCACTATGCGCTCGGTCTTTCCGCGGCCCATCTGCGCGTAGACCACATTATAGTTCATCGATGCGAACCCCAGCAGACGGGTAGTCATGTCACGATCCAGCGGAAACGACGAGCCATAACCGGCCGCTGAGCCCAGCGGATTGCGGTTGGCGACATCATAGGCGGCCCTCAAGACCGTCATATCATCCACCAGGCTCTCGGCATAAGCGCCAAACCACAGCCCGAACGATGACGGCATAGCCACCTGAAGATGTGTGTAGCCCGGTATAATGACATCTTTGTAACGTTCGCTTTGCGTGATTAAAGCGTCAAACAGACGCTCAATCCCGTGAGCAAGCCGTTCAATCGACGAGCGTATGAAAAGTTTGAGATCGAGAAGCACCTGGTCGTTTCGCGAACGGCCCGAGTGAATCTTCTTTCCTATGTCACCGAGACGTCGGGTCAGTTCAAGCTCAACCTGCGAGTGAATATCCTCCACACCGTCCTCTATCACCATTTCTCCATGCTCGGCTGTGGCATATATCTCTTTAAGCTCTGCGAGCAGAGTGTCGAGTTCTTCCTTTGTCAGAAGCCCGACAGACTGCAGCATGGTAATGTGAGCCATGGATCCCAACACGTCATATGGTGCCAGATACAAATCCATCTCTCTGTCGCGACCTACGGTATAGGTCTCGACATCACGGTCAACGGTGAAATTTTTCTCCCAAAGTTTAGTTGCCATAAGGAGCTAAGGATTACGACATTAGAGATTAATAGGCGTAGATGTCATCAACGGCTGAGCTGCGACATGAGTTTACTGAACTGGTCAGCGGCTTCCTGTAGCTTGCCCCCGATTAACGGACGCAACATCATCGGAATCTCGACATCTATGGATGTTACCACCTCGGTTGAGTCCTCGGTGACCGGTTTTAACGTCAAAATCATATTTAACGGAATCGGCGACGACGGAGACCCGAAAACGATTCTCCCCGGGGCGACGCGCTCGGTGACCTGAAACTTTATTTCACCAACCTGCGGAGTGTTGATAGCTATTGAATCGGCGTCAAACTTCACGTCGCCGATGCGGGCGAGCTGATCCTCAGGCAGCTCCTTGAGCTGGTTCTGAAGATTGCTGAGGTCGCTGAAACGATCAAATATCTCTTGAATCGGGCGGTTGATAACCGCCGGTTTGCTGCTGTAAGTTGCCATTCGTGTGTAAATGGGTTGTTAAACGATGATTAATCTCGGTTCGGCACCCAGTTGGCCGGGTCTTCACGCCACTCTTTGAGGGTCTCGATGAAATCGGCCTTAATGTAGTTGGTCTCAAGAGCCGCCTCAAGCATTGCGTTATAGTTGCTGAGTGTTACTAATTTAACGCCTGCCTCACGGAAACGTTCAACCGACACCGGGAACCCATAGGTAAATATGGCGGCCATCCCAACGACTTCACAACCTGCCGCGCGGATTGCCTCGACAGCTTTAAGGCTGCTCCCGCCTGTCGAAATAAGATCCTCGATAACCACCACTTTCTGGCCCGGTTTAAGATTGCCCTCGATCAGATTTTCCAATCCATGATCTTTCGGAGTGGAACGGACATAAACATACGGCAGTCCCATGGTATCCGCGACCAAAGCGCCTTGCGCGATAGCGCCGGTAGCGACACCGGCTATAGCGTCAGGCTCACCGAATTGCTCCATGATCAACCGGCAAAGCTCGACCTTGATAAAGGCTCTCACCTCGGGATACGAAAGCGTCTTGCGGTTATCGGTATATATTGGCGAGTTCCAGCCTGAAGCCCACACGAAGGGATTTTCGGGCTGAAGTTTTATAGCACTGATTTTCAACAACTTTTCTGCGAGGATGCGATCTAACTCTTTCATGATAATGATAAACTGATTTATAACGGCGCAAAGGTACGGCAAGCCATCGTAAATTACAAGTTAAGCAATTAAAAAAGGATGCCGTTTCATCTAAAAACAGCATCCTTTTTATAAGTTGGTCAGGAATATACTTATCTCACAATCTTTATAGTGGTTGTCAAGCCGTCAGCGTGGGCTGTGACCACATAGACTCCGGCGGGAAGATGCGCTACACCGACAGAGGTAGCCGCAGTTGCCTCGGCGACAAGAGCGCCGGCAGCCGAGTAGACAGCTATGTCGCTTGGCTGCGAAGCCATGACGGTCGAAGTGTTGGCGTCATAGGTGATGACACCGTCAGCCGATCCTTCAACCTCCACAACGCCCGACGACTGCGTATAGGAGACCACGTTTGATTCACCCGACTCCTCACCGTCGCGTACAGCGGTGACATAGTAACGCCCTGTCTTGGCGTTAGCGACGGTGAACGTCTCTTGCGGTATAATCTCAGCGAGCAAGTCGCCGTCGCGATACACATTATAAACCACCGACGGTTGCTCGTCGCCCTCTGCTTTGGCCATGTTGCGCAAAGGAAGCTCCTGATCGGGAGTAGAGACAATGGCATAGATGCGCCAGTTGTGGTCCATCTTGAACTTGGTCTTCAACGAATACCAGTAACCGGGAGTCGCGCTCGACGATATGAGGTCGCCATATCCCGCGTTGGCTGCGCTTTCATCCATTCCGAGAGGCTTGATTCCTGAGGCATAAGTGACTAAGTATCCTACGCACACGTCCGTCCCCTCGGGAATCACGACAGGCTCGTTGAGACGCACGTCGTTCAGACCGACTGAGAGAGAGCTGACGGGGACACTCTGCTCATAGACGATATTTTCGCCGTACATCACAATCACCGCAGCCGATTTAAGCTCGGTGCTGTAAAGGCCAAACTGAATGTGTGAGATTTTGTTGCCGGCGTTTGATGCAAGTTCCTCTGCGGGAATCTTGATAGCGCAATATGACGAACGGGTGCCTGAGCCGGTCATGCCCAGACCTAAGTCGGAATTACCGGTCGCATAAGTGAGTACTGTCGCATTCTCAGGCGATTGCCAGCTCAGCGTGAGGTCTTTTCCCGACACCTCACCGGTAAGAGCGAACGGTGCCACTGCCTTTTGAGCTATTGTGTTGCGTATCACCACTTCCTCCGATGGTTTAGACTCCCATCCATTGTCGAATTTGGCGGTCACATAGTATGTGAAAAGTCCATAGTTGTTGAGCATTTCGGTGAAATTATGAGCTGTTACCGTGCTGATCAGGTCACCATTGCGGTAGATGTTGAACCCGGCCGCTTTGAGAGCTTTTTTGACAGGGGCGGCGGCAACCGGGGCAACGACGGCGGCGTCGGCCTCAATGCCAAACTCTTTTTCGGCTTTAACCGTCGGCATGGCGATCACCCGCTTGTCGTCCGACACGCGGAGCGGAGCTGTCGATGAAGGTTCATCGTCCGAGGCTGAAACCATTGCGGAGATGAATATATTATAGTTGTTGTAGGTGGGGTTGATAGTTCCAAGGTTAATCCATGTCGCCCCGTTGGTGAAGCTGACGCGTGATCCGCCATCCACCAGCGGGCCCTCGTCGATGACTATACCACCGACACCGGCCGGAATCGTGCCGGAATAAGCCAGAATCAAATCCTGGGCGCCGGTGATATCAACAGCCTGAGGCAGCTCTATAGTGTAGACGGCCTGAGGGGTTATGGCGCCGTCGGGAATCTCGATTTCCGACAGAGCGACACCCTGCTTGGTATAAACGCCGAGTTTGAAATTGCCGATGTTTTCGCCGATCATGAATTTCAGCTTGGTGATTTTCGAACCGGCATAATCGGCGAGTTCACTGGCAGTGAACTGTGTGCCCCACATCAACGACATCTCCTCTTCAAACGAAGCCATAGCGTAGGGATCGCCGCAATGACGCAGCTCCTTGTCCATATTCCACTTGATTGAAACCTCTTTGGTGTCGGGGTTCATCTCACCCACCTCTATCAGCGGAGCCGAATAGGCCGGCGGGAGAGCAACGTTGACTTTGACATCCACGGGAGCCGACTTGCGGTCGCCCGATTTGGCCACAATTGAATAGAGGTATGTGCCAAGATCGGTGACTACATCCGTAGCCTCGGTGGCAGCAAGATCCGATTTTATTTTCTGGCCGTCACGATAGATGTCATAAGCCGGAGTGGCTAATGGAGCGGGATTATCCTGAACGTCGGCTGTCAGCATCCAGTTACCCTCTATACCACCCGATTTAAGGGTTTTCCATGACGGTTTTGATTTCAGGAAGTTTGAGCTATTGGGCGACGAAGTTGAGAAACTGTTACCTTTGGAGTTGATGGTCACCCCTCCGCCGACACCTATCGGGTGAGCCTTAGGCGTATGGAGGACGTATAGACCGTAGGCATATGAGTGTCCCGGTTTGAGTTCCACCGGCTCTGTCAACGTGAACTTGGCCCACTCGCCGGCAGCGATCGCGGCGACACTCTCGTCCGAAACTTTCTCATATTTGATCATAGTACCGTCCTCATAAATGAACACTGTCACACCCGAAACGACAGCTTCGGTGAACATGAAGTTGACAGCGGTCAGCTTAGATCCCGCAAAAGCCACCAGATCTGTAGCCGAAAATTCATTCTTCACCCACACTTTGGTGTTCGACGATGCCGTACCGCCTATTGATTGTGACAGGGTTTTGTCTGACCATGTCAGCTCCTGACCGCCTAATAGCGGCGCGGCCCACTTCAGCGAAACATTGAGATTTTCAACTTTAGTGCTGATTGGAGTGACACCGGGGTAATATGAACCGATTCCTTTGATTTCAGCGGTCACGGGCTGCGACTTGATTTCCGTGTCGCCATAGACGGCGGCTATCGAATAGCTGTTCACGCCTTCCACCTCATCCTCTATGTCAAACCAGGGGTTGACGAGCATATTGTCGTTGAGTTTCGTCTCACCGCGGTACACGTTGTAACCTTCTGGAGCCTCATCGACATTGTTTTCGAGATTGGCTGTGATCAGGTAATCTCCCTGAGCCGTGGCTGCCCAGTTCTCTCCGTCATAGGAGAACAGGTCACCCTTGCCCGGAGCGTTGGTTGAGCTATCCTTGATGGCGGTCATCTCAAAATTTGAGCCACAAACGAATTTCAGAGCGAAACGATACTGACGCCCCTCGGCGATGGTCACCGCCTGAGGCAACGACACTTCAATGAATGTATCCTTCTTAAACTGTGCCGGATCGGCATCCGCCTCGGCCACGACCACCCCGTCCTCATAAACGAGCACGGTCACTTTATAGGCCGGGACATATTGGTAGTAGGTGATTGATTTGATTTTTTCACCTACCGACTGCTGCAAGTCAGCCGGTTCAAACAAGGAACTGACATAGAATGTCACAGGTTTTTGGGGATCGGCCGAAGTCCCGGAATCACCGTTATAGGCGTTCCCATCGTGCCATTGCAGAGTCTTTGCCGACTCCGGGGCCCTCCAATTGAGAGACACTTTTGAAAATACATTGTCGCAAGTGACACTGTGCGGCGCGCCCTGCATGGCGTTCACAGCAGGAATCGCCAGCAAGCCCGACAAGGCTATAGCCGAAATGCGATTAAACAGATTGTCGTTCATTTTGCACTGTTTTTAAATGATTATTTTGACAAATGTAACGAGTTTTCTATTATCTCAGTACCATTGGTCTGACTTTTTGCTGATTTTATATTTTTTTACCATTAACGTCTCGTTTTAACAATCCTGAGTGCTAACTTTTAAACATCGTCTCGTTAAACAAAAATATATTATTTTTGCCGTCAAAACAACCACCTTGATGAAAACGACGATTCACATCTTAGTCATGTTAGTCTCAGTGGCGGCGGTATACGGATGCTCCGAGAGCCGCGGCCGCTCCACCTACCGCGACACGGAGGGGGCGGTATGGAACACAACCTACCATGTGACCTACCGAAGCCCAAAGCTCCTCGACGACTCAATTATAGCGGTAATGAGGAAGGTGGAACTGACATTGTCTCCATTCTGCAAGACGTCGATAATATCACGCATAAACCGCAATGAGAACGCGAGGCCCGATTCAATGCTCAAGGAAGTTTTCAACACCTCGCTGATGGTCAACAAATTGAGTGGCGGCATGTTCGATCCCACCGTAGGCACGCTTGTGAGCCTGTGGGGCTTCGGCGAAGCCGGACACAACACCCCCGAACCGACAGCCGCGATGATCGACAGCGCGTTGCGATCGGTCGGTATAAGACGATGCCGATTGACCGAGACCGGAATCTCCAAACCCACTCCCTACACACGGTTCAACTTCTCGGCCATAACCAAAGGTTTTGGATGCGACATGGTGGGAAAAATGCTGAGACGAAACGGATGCAACGACTATATGGTGGAAATCGGAGGTGAAATCGCGCTTTCTGGACTCAACCGCCGCGGTGAGCCTTGGCGCATCATGATCGACGCACCCGTGGTCAACGACTCGACAATCGACCACCGACGCATGGCTGTCATCGCCTTAACCGACCGCGGCGTGGCCACATCAGGCAACTACCGCAACTTCCGCCACACCGCCAACGGTACCGTAGGCCACACCATAAGCCCCGTGACTGGACGCCCGGTGGCTACGTCGACTCTAAGCGCTACGGTCGTGGCCCCGACGGCCATGCTCGCCGACGCGCTCGCCACAGCCTGCATGGCCATGGACCCCGACAGCGCGCTGGCCATGGCCGACAAAATGACCGATACCGGGATAATGCTCGTGAGCATTAAAGACAATGGGGAGTGGCGGATCAAAACATCGAAACAGTTCCCCGAATTATCACGCTGACGCAAAACGGAATAAATCATCCGGCCACTATACATCCCGCGGATTCATAATCGGCCCGCTAAAACACACGAGGGGGTGAGCTTCAATGCTCACCCCCTCTGATCGGTGTTGTCTTACCTGGATTCGAACCAAGACAGGCAGAACCAAAAACTGCAGTGCTACCATTACACCATAAGACAATCCTTATTGCCCAAGAGATGACGCTGCATCCCCTAAAGCGTTGCAAAGTTACGCCATTTTCGCGTAGTATGCAAATATTCCTTGCCGTTTTTTATTTTACAATCAGCAGGAAGTAGTTCTTTTTACCGCGTTGAACAAGGATATATTTGTCATTGAGCAACATATCCAGTGATGCCGCGGTATAAATATCATTGACTTTTTCCTTATTGATCGACAATCCACCCTGTTGAGCCATCTTGCGAGCCTCCCCTTTTGACGGGAACACCGCAGCACGGTCGGTCAACAGATCAGCGAACTTGATACCGTCAGCTATCTCCTGACGTGACACCTCATATTGGGGTACCCCGGCGAAGACATCGAGCAACGTCGCCTCGTCGATTTTTTTCAAAGTTTCCGAAGCATGGTTGCTGAACAATATCTGCGATGCCTCGACGGCGGCCTCATAGTCGGCTGCCGAGTGAACCATCGTGGTTATCTCCTTGGCAAGACGTTTCTGCAGGGGACGCTGGCCGGGGTCGGCGGCTTGCTCAGCCACGAGTTGTTCTATCTCCTCCCGCGAAAGCTCTGTGAAAATCTTGATATATTTCTCGGCGTCAGCGTCGCTCACGTTGAGCCAGAACTGGTAGAACTTGTAGGGTGATGTATAGCGCGGGTCGAGCCACACGTTGCCGCTCTCGGTCTTCCCGAATTTACCGCCGTCGGCCTTGGTTATCAGCGGGCAAGTCAGAGCGTACGCCTCGCCGCCGAGGGTGCGGCGTATCAGCTCAGTGCCGGTCGTGATATTCCCCCATTGGTCCGAACCGCCAAGCTGCAGCTTGCAGTTTTTGGTCTCATAGAGGTGGAGGAAATCATAGCCCTGCACAAGCTGGTAAGAGAACTCCGTGAACGACATGCCCTGCTGCGACTCGCCGGCAAGGCGTTTTTTCACCGAGTCTTTTGCCATCATATAGTTGACTGTTATTAGCTTGCCTACGTCACGGATGAAACCGAGGAACGAGAAGTTCTTCATCCAGTCATAGTTGTTGACCATCTCGGCAGCATTGGGAGCGTCGCTGTCAAAGTCCAAGAATTTTGACAATTGTTTTTTGATGGCCTCCTGATTGTGTCGCAGGGTCTCCTCATCGAGGAGCTTGCGCTCCTGACTTTTCATCGAAGGGTCACCGATCATGCCGGTCGCTCCGCCTACAAGTGCGATAGGCTTGTGACCGGAGCGTTGGAAATGCTTCAGAATCATCACCCCGACGAGGTGGCCTATGTGCAGACTGTCCGCGGTCGGGTCAATCCCGAGGTAAGCGGTAGTCATCTCTTTTTTGAGCTGTTCGTCCGTGCCGGGCATCACGGAGTGTATCATGCCGCGCCACGTCAGTTCTTCTATAAAGTCCATGTTTTTGGTTTCGATATTGTTTGGATATGGTTAACGTTCATGAATCATTCTCGCGGTCACGACAGCTTGGCCAAGGCAGCCTTGATGCGGCGCATAGCCTCCCGTATGTTGTCGTCACTTGTAGCGTACGAGAGCCTTATGTACCCGGGAGCGCAGAACGCAGCCCCGTCCACGGTGGCCACATGGGCCTCGGCGAGCAAATAGAGCGCAAGGTCGCCGGCCGAACCGATAATGGTGTCGCCATGACGTTTTCCGATATAGGCCGACACCTCAGGGAATAAATAAAACGCTCCCTGGGGTTTGTTGACCTTCAAGCCGGGGATTTCCTTGGCCAGCTCGACCACGAGGTCGCGGCGGCGTTCAAACGCCACGCGCATCTCCTCAACGCAATCCTGCGGGCCGTCATAAGCTGCCTCGGCGGCTTTCTGGGCGATCGACGACGGGTTTGAAGTATATTGGCTCTGGAGCTTGTTGCAAGCCTTGGCTATCGCGAGCGGAGCAGCGATGAATCCTATGCGCCACCCGGTCATGGCATACGCCTTTGACACTCCGTTGACAATCACGACACGGTCGGCGATCTCAGGGAACGAGGCCAACGAAGTGAACGAGCCGGTGAAGTTGATATGCTCGTAAATCTCATCGGAAAGTACGAGCACCTGCGGATGGCGTGCGAGAACGTCCACCAAAGCCTGAAGCTCGTCGCGGGTGTAGACACTGCCGGTGGGATTCGACGGCGAGCAGATGATGATCAACCGCGTGCGGTCGGTGATAGCGGCTTCAAGCTGCTCAGGGGTCACCTTGAAGTCCTGTTCTATCGAAGCCGGCACGAGCACATTGTGGCCGCCGGCGAGCTTGACCATCTCGACATAGCTGACCCACGCCGGGGTGGGTATCACCACCTCGTCGCCGGGGTTGACGGTCGACAGCACCACGTTACAGAGCGACTGTTTGGCACCGCCAGAAACCACTATCTGCTCGGGAGCGTAATCGAGTCCGTTTTCCTTGCGGAGTTTGGCAGCGATGGCTTTGCGTAGCGACATATAGCCGGCCACCGGCGTATAGAACGAGTAATTCTCGTCAATGGCCCGTTTGGCGGCCTCTTTGATATGGTCCGGTGTATTGAAATCGGGTTCACCCACCGAAAGGTTTATCACATCGACACCTTGTGCCTTTAGTTCGTTGCTCTTTTGCGACATCGCCAGAGTTGCCGAAGGTGAGAGCGACTGGACGCGTTCTGAAATCTGTGTCATTGATAACAATCTTTTATCGAAATGGTCAAAAATGCAATTATTTCGCAAAGATACATCATAAAACCGAAATAACCGCCAAATATGCGTCCTAATAATCGCCACTCGTTTTTTACGCTGCCGTCATATGGCCCCCACCGAGTTAAGGAAAATCAGGAATATCGCTATCGGACACACCCATCTCAGGCAAAAAACGAGGAGTTTCAGCATCCTGAAACGGAACAAACCGTTGTCGGTGAACTCCGACTTCAGGAAACGGCGATCCACAAACCAACCTACAAATATTGAGCAGATAAGACCACCTGCCGGGAGGCATATGTTGGACGATACATAATCAAACAGCGAGAACAGCGTCAGTCCCCCGACTGTGAAATCGCCAAGCGGGCCGAAACTCAAGGCACACAACACGCCACCGACGAGAGCTATGGCCGACGACACAACCGTAGCCTTGGCACGGCTCCACCCCTTTTCCTCGCAGAAATAGGTTATCGAAATCTCGCTCATCGACACCGTCGATGTCAGCGAGGCTAAAAACAGCAACAGGAAAAACAGCGTCGACCAAACTCCGCCACCCGCAAGGCGGCTGAAGATGTAGGGCAACACCTCAAACACAAGCGTAGGGCCGGCCTCGGGAGAGATGCCGAATGTGAACACCGCCGGGAAAATTATCACTCCGGCGAGCACGGCAACCATCGAGTCGAGAAACGCCGTGGTGACCGCCGTTCGTCCCAGACGGTTACGGTTGTTGAAATAAGAAGCATAGGTCATCATGCACCCTAATCCGAGACTCAGAGAAAAAAATGCCTGACCGAGCGCGCCCAGCAACACCGACGGAGTTATCTTGCTGAAATCGGGATTGAAAAGAAACGTTATGCCCTCGTTGAACCCCGGCATAGTGAACGAGTTGACACAGAAAGCCGCCAACAGCAGAAACAGCAACGGCATCAATATGTTCGACGCGCGCTCTATCCCTTTGGTAACCCCGCCTATCAGTATCGCGAAGTTACACAGCAGAAACACCACTGTCCACATAACAGGACGCCAGCCGCTCGTCAGTTCAAGAAATTGGTTGTGACCCGTCGCGGTGCTGCTGAAATCAAGCGTGCCGAACGCCGAAGAAATGCTATATTCCACAGTCCAGCCGGCCACCACCGAATAGAAGCTCAATATCATGAGCGACGCCACGATTCCGATATACCCTGCTATATGCCAGTTTTGCCTCGGTTTAAGTGTGCGGTATGCTCCGAAAATATTACTGTGGGTACCGCGGCCCATCGCGAACTCTGCGCATAGAAGCGGCACACCTATCAGCAGCACAAACGCTATGTAGCATATCATGAACGCACCACCCCCGTGCGCCCCGGCTTCATAGGGGAAACGCCATATGTTGCCCAACCCGACGGCCGAGCCGACAGTAGTGGCTATCGCACCGAATTTGGTGGCGAACACTGCCCTCTCTTTCACACTTTTACTCCCCATCGCTGTTTGCTATTACAGAACCTATCACCCAGGGCAGGTGACGTATTTCCAAATCCCTGACCTTACGCTCCACGTCAGCGGGCGTGTCGTCAGCCGACACAGCGACAGCGGCCTGAAAAATCACCCGCCCCTCGTCATACCCTTCGCTGACATGGTGGATTGTGATACCCGTCTCGCGCTCCCCGGCAGCCACAACAGCCTCATGCACATGACGGCCATACATCCCTTTGCCGCCGAATTTGGGCAGCAGGGCCGGATGGATGTTGACAATGCGTCCGCGGTAGCGGTCTACCAAAAACTCCGGCACCTTCAGGAGGAAACCCGCAAGCACTATGAAGTCGATTCCGTGGGCGGTGAGAACCCCGTTAATCGTCTCGGGATCATTGAGCTGGTCGCGCGACATCACCACCGAGGCTACTCCAAGAGCCTCAGCGCGGCGAGGCGCGAGTGCGTCGGGGCGGTTGCACACCACGAGGGCCACCTCGGCTGTCTCGCGATGGTCATTGAAATATTTTATGAGATTTTCAGCGTTTGAGCCGTTGCCCGATGCGAAAACGGCTATACGTTTGATTATTGGCATTGCTATGGGTGGAGCTGTTAATATCGTTTTCACCCGCGAATATACGAATAAGTCAAGAAATCACAACCTGCCCGCAGACTCCTTGTGCCGGTTCAATTTCCCACCGGCCGCTGTCCCTGCCCCTGCGACGGCTTCGGTTTGACACCCGCATACCTTGTCGAGGCCGGGCTGTCGGGGGCGTCGGGCGACTGAAAAAACGGATAAGGAATACCGTAGACATCGTCGATTTTCCCGCCGGGGCTGAGATAACCGTCAATCACCGTGTCGCGGCCCGACGGATTCTCGAACGTGTACAGTTGGAAGAACCGCAGCATGGCGGCAAGATGCTCGAAAACCGTATCCTGGATAGCCTCATAGGGGAACCACGCCGAGGTTGCCGTGAAGCAATAGACCTGGAACGGAATCCCGGTAGGAGTCTGTGGCAATGTCGACACGAAGCAATCGTCGTCATGCGAGATGTCGGGATTGGCGTTGAGCCACATCTTCATGTAAGCCCTGAACAGTCCGAGATTGGTGTCGATAGTCCCGTCGACCAGGCCGGCCGGATTATTGACGTCTGCCACCTTACCCGCCGCGCGCTGCTCAAGTTTGGTGGCTATGAACTTATCCATCATGGGCACTTTAGACCTGATCCGGTCAAGCATTTCAGGCGTAGCGGGCAAGACGCTGTCGGCATCGATCATGAAACTGCGGCATATGCGGCGCGTGTGGCTCTGCTGCATGGTGCGGTAATTGGTGAAGCCCGAGCTGATCAGGCTGTAAGGGGGTAGCATCGTGGTGGTCTTGTCCCAGTTCAACACCTTGACCGAGACGAGCGACACCTCTTGCACAGTGCCGTTGGCGTTGGTTCCGTCCACCTTTATCCAGTCCCCGACGTGCAGGCTGTCGTTCTCCGAAAGCTGCACCCCGGCTACCACGCTGAGGATGTTATTCTTGAATATCAGCATTATGACCGCCGAAAACGCTCCAAGCCCAGTCAGAAGTCTGACGGGCGATTTATCGACAAACACGGCTATGATTATTATAACCGCGATAATCCACAGCACACCCTTGGCGAGCTGGGCGAGACCGCTCAACGGCAGCTTTTTCTTGTTGGCGCGCTCGTCCACACGCTTCCATATGGCCATTATCAACGCTGATAGTGACACCGACATGACTATCACGATATATATCAGCGTCAGCTTGGTCAGAATATCCGACAGAGTGTTATGATTGGAAAGCGTGAACTGTATAAGGGCGAGAAACACCAACGGGGGTATCACACGGCATATCTTGTGAAAAAAGCGTTGAGACGTCAAGGCAAGGTAGATGCCTGAACTCCATCGGCGTGTAAGCATCTTGACAAGTTTCAATATCACCCACTGAGCGATCCGGCCAACTATAACGGCAACACCGAACACCACCGTGGCGTAGAGAAACGTCACCACTGTATCATCATTATCAAGACCGAACACCCCGAGTATCCAGTCGACTATACTCATTATGAATTTTGCCACGGAATATGAGACACCATGGGTATCACCGATAAATCTGCTGAGATTCACCGATTCCGAGACGTCTGTTAACGACGGGATGACGAAAGCTGACGGCATGATTATCCTGATTTTAATCAAACAGTTAAAACGATAGTGAGAGGAGTCGTTACAAAATCCTCTCACTAATCATGACAACCAATCCCGCCGTTTTGTTCACCGGCGGTCGGCCAAACTTGTCTCTGCCGCGGGTGTCACACGAGGCAGCCGTCGAGGGCGGCGGTGATGGCGTCGCGGTCGAGATGCTGCCCTATGATGACGAGCTTTATCATGCGGTCGCCATATACCGGATCCCAGTCGCGCATCAGCCCGGGTTCGCGGGCAACAAGAGCCTCTAACTCCTCTTCGGGTGCGGTCGCATACCAAAGCCCCGCCTCGGTCAGGCGTTTCTGCACCCCGGCTTGCTCAAACAGATAAGACATATCGCGGTTGTGGCTGAAATAGACTATACCCTTGGCGCGTATTATGTTAGATGGCCAATTGTTGGCGACAAAACGGTCAAAACGGCTCAGGTCAAAGCCCCGACGGCGATAATAGACCATCGTCTGTATGCCATATTCCTCAGCCTCCCCCTCGTCATGGTGGTGGTGATGGTGGTGGTGATGGCATTCATCCTCGCGGTCGTCATCATCCTCATCGTGGTGATGGTGGTGGTGATGGTGATGTTCCTCTGCCTCGATTTCTTCGCCGCTGCGTTCTATTTCGCGGACCCACGCAGCCGAAGTCGCCACTTTCTCGAAGTCAAACAATCGGGTGTTGAGCAATCGCTCCAGATCGACAGCGGCATAGTCACACTCTATTATCTCGGCCTTGGGTTGAATCGCGCGGACTATGGCGCGTATGCGCTGCGCGTCATAGGGCGTGACCTCCGAGATTTTGTTAAGCAATATCACGTTGCAAAACTCGATTTGCTGTATTATCAGGTTCTCTATATCCTCCTCATCCAGATTATCACGGGTCAGGCTGTCGCCACAGGCAAACTCGCTCTTGAGCCTCAAGGCATCTACGACTGTGACTATACTGTCGAGTCTTGGGACACCACCGGCGGTGAAACGCGCCTCCATGCGGGGCATCGAGCAGATTGTCTGCGCTATAGGCTCAGGCTCGCATATGCCGCTGGCCTCAATGACGATATAGTCAAACTTCCCGGTGTTTACAATCCCGGCGAGTTGTTCCACCAGATCCATCTGCAGCGTGCAGCAGATACAACCGTTCTGCAAGGCGACGAGATCGCCCGCTCCGTCGGGCTGGCCCACTACTCCACCCTTCTGTATCAGCGATGCGTCAATATTGACTTCACCGATGTCGTTGACGATGACGGCGAAGCGTATTCCGCGTTCGTTGGTGAGTATGCGGTTTAACAGTGTGGTTTTCCCGCTGCCTAAATATCCTGTAAGCAACAGGACGGGTATTTCTTTCTTGCTCATGGTTACAATGCTGTTTGCGGTCGGGCCGGGGTATATCCGTCGGCCACCGCGAAATTACTGCATTTTAACGACACTGCGAAACAAACCTGCGCTATCGTCCCGATGCCACCGCCTATTTATAAAATGACGTCATCATTTAATTTAAGAATCTTTCGGTTAACGTTTTAATATGCGCCATGCCGATGGATAGAGGTTGTTGGACCGGTTTCCGAGATTTTTCACAAAACCGAGCGGTAGCCCGCCGTGGGTAAGCAGAACGTACCCTTTCCCCACCCCTTCGGGTAGTGTGACCGCTTCACGGCGCAGATAGGTCAACGCCGTGCAGGCATCGACATCCACAGCGGGAAACGCATCTTGGTTGAGCACGAGCGACATGGCGAGCGACTGCGTCGGGGCGAAATCGCGTCCCTTTGTTTCGGCCAATTCCACACCGCACGACACCACATCGAGCGACTGCCTCAACGCCGCTATGACGTCGGCATGACGCCGCGGATAAGCTATGACGCAGTCGCCGTCTCTTTCTATTACCCGGTCATGACCGTCTTGAATCCAATCGGCGAGCGAAGCCAAAGCCTTGTCAGGCTTGGGCAATTTAGCCAGTTTTAGGCGGCACGCCCCGTCGTCCCCGGTTTTACGCACCACGGCGACAAAAAGCCCTTCCCCCCTCAATCTGTGGGGCAGGAATCTATAGCAGTAATGGTCGCTGTAAATACCTCCGGCCACACCCCAGTCATCAGGGAAACCAATATCGACCGACTCCGCGCCCAATTCCTCTACCATCCAATCGACAATCTCCTCATTCTCACGGCGGTTAAACGTGCAGGTGCTGTAAATCAGATACCCCCCGGAACGCAACGAGGGCCACACATTGCCCAGTATCTCGCGCTGCCTTGCGGCGCACTCCGCGACAAGTCCCGGCGACCATTGCGCGACGGCATCCTCATCCTTGCGGAACATACCCTCGCCCGAACAAGGAGCGTCGACCCCCACTATGTCAAACATCCCCCTCAGTTTGCCGAACCGACGTGTATCCCCGCGGCTCACCACTGTGTCCGGGCACCCCCACTTGGTGAGATTCTCGACAAGTATGGCGGCGCGGCGCGGCACATACTCGTTGGCAACCGTGAGTGATCCCGCGGGAAGCGCATCGATTACAGCGGTGGTTTTACCCCCCGGGGCGGCGCAAGCGTCAAGATAGCGCAACGGAGCGTCCGACCCGGCAACAAGACGCGACACAATCTCACCCGCCACCATCGACGATGCCTCCTGCACATAGTAACGGCCCTGATGCAACATCGGGTCGAGTGTGAATTGCGGGCGCGACGGCAGGTAATAGCCGCGCTCAGCCCACGGCACACGCTCCCAGTCTCTATGCGGCTCGAAGTCTTTGTGTCGGTTGAGCCTTATCGAAACCGCGGGAGTCGTCGACTGCAACGCGTCGACAATCCCCGACAGCGGGCTGTCGCCGTATGACGACATCATATCAATGAAAAGCGGGTTAAGTTCCATGACGCGAATTTAACACATCTTGCCGATAATACGATTTTATTCAGTATCTTTGACTGCCGTCTTAGATACTTCCGCCCGGCAAAGCTCAAATAAAATTTGGCTTTGCTCTCGACTTATTCGTATCTTTGCAGCCCGATGAGTGAACGAGTCAGAAAAATAGCCGCGTCATTACTGTTGGCCGTGTTTGCGCTGTTTGTCGGCGCCGACACACTCTGCCTCCACACCCACGTCACCGACCAAGGCATAGTGACCCACTCTCACCCCTATCTGCCGTCGGCGTCCCACACCCACTCATCATCGCAGTTTGCCGGAATCGCGCTTGTCAACGCCATGGTGCTTAACGACAACGGTTGCGCTTTGAGTGTTATCTTCCGCGCTCCGCAGCCTGTCGCCACCCTATCACTGCCCGCGCTGCCGGGCAGGAGACTTCCCGCTCACATCAGTGTGTACCCGCGCCGCGGGCCGCCCGAACCGATCGTTTGATTCTTTCTCCACACTATCAACCGATTAGTTCACATTTCAGATTAACACATGATTAAAGCAATACCCGCATTGGGGCCGGTTTCGGCTCTGATGCTTTGTGGCGTGGCTGCATCCGCAGCCACCATAACAGGTGTCGTGACCGACACCGAGACCTCAGAACCCCTCCCTTTCACCACAGTCCGGCTCAACGGCACAACTCTAATCACGGTAACCGATGCAGACGGACGCTACACTTTCTCGGGTCTGAAAACAGGCAGTTACACACCGGAAGCCTCCTACACAGGCTACACATCGGCCCGACGCGACATAACCATCGCCGACGCCCGACAGGAAGCAGCCGTCGATTTCTCCCTATCCCCCGACGCCTTCATGCTCGACCAGGTCGTCGTCACAGGCAGCAAGAGCGAGACTAAACGACGGTTCAGCCCCACTCTGGTCAACGTGGTGACGGCCAAGACATTCGACCTCGTCAGTGCCTGCTCGCTGGCCGACGGGCTCAACTTCCAGCCCGGTGTCAGGGTCGAGAACGATTGCCAGAACTGCGGATTCACTCAGGTGCGCATCAACGGCCTTGATGGACATTATTCCCAAATACTGATGAACTCACGCCCCGTGTTCTCGGCGCTTACAGGGGTCTACGGACTCGAACAGATTCCCGCCAACATGATTGAGCGCGTCGAGGTGATGCGCGGAGGCGGATCGGCCCTGTTCGGCTCGTCGGCAATCGGCGGCACAATCAACATCATAACCCGCGACCCGGTCGAAAACACCGCCGAAGTCAGCCACTCGCTGACACTGATGGGAGTCACCGGCGGGGATATGGACAACAACACCACCGTCAACGCCTCCGTGGTAAGCCCCAACGAGAAAGTCGGACTGTTCATCTACGGGCAAAACCGCAACCGCGACGGCTATGACCACGACGGCGACGGCTTCACCGAGATCGCCGCCCTGAAAACCCAGACAATCGGCGCAAGGACATTCCTCCGCGCCACCGACCGCTCGCGGCTCACTGTCGAATACCACGGCACCCATGAATACCGCCGGGGAGGCGACAATCTCGACCTTCCCCCGCATCAGGCCATGGTGGCCGAGGAGGTCGACCACAACATCCACGGTCTGGAATCATCGTTCGACATCCGCGACCGCAGTGGCGACAACCGATGGAACATTTTCGCCGCAATGCAGGACACACGCCGCAAAAGCTACTACGGAAGCGAGCAAGACCCCAACGCCTACGGGCGCACACACGACCTCGTGGCTCTCGGCGGAGCGCAGTGGACTCATGCCTTCAAGCGTCTGTGGTTCATGCCCGCCGAGCTGATCGCCGGAGTGGAATACAACTACAACTACCTCAACGACGTCACCATCGGCTACGACCACGACGTGACGCAATGCGTCAACATCTACAGCGGTTATCTGCAAAACGAATGGCGCACCGACCGATGGGGATTCCTCGTCGGGGCACGCCTCGACAAGCATTCGCTCGTCGACAACCCCATCATATCACCCCGCGCCAACCTGCGCTTCAATCCGAGCCAAAACCTCAACTTCAGGCTCTCCTACTCCACCGGATTCCGCTCACCGCAAGCCTACGACGAAGACTTCCATGTCGCCATTGTCGGCGGCGAGAGGGTAGTGACGGTGCTTGCACCCGGCCTTAAACATGAAAGCAGCAACTCGGTCAGCGGCTCGGTCGACTGGTACAGCAACATCGGTGCCGTTCAGACCAATCTGCTTTTTGAACTGTTCTACACCGACCTCAGCGACGTGTTCGCCTTGAGACAGCTTGACCAACCCGACGAAAAAGGCAACGCCGTCCTTGAGCGTTACAACGGCGACGGAGCCAGAGTCATGGGAGCCAACCTTGAAGCCAAGGCGGTGGTCTCCGACTTTCAGACACAGCTCGGACTGACGCTACAGCGCAGCCGCTACAAAGTGGCCGAAGCATGGAGCGACAACCCCGATGTCCCCGCCGAGAAACGTATGTTCCGTACCCCCGACCTTTACGGCTATCTGACCATGAGCTACCGCCCCGTCAAGCCACTCTCCATTGCACTCTCAGCCACCTACACCGGCGATATGCTCGTGCAGCACCTCGCAGGCTCCGGCACACCCGTCGATGTAGCGGTGAAGACACCGGCGTTTTTCGATGCCAATTTTAAAGTTTCCTACGAGTTGAAACTCACAGGCAAAGTCTGTCTCGACCTCAGCGCGGGTGTCATGAACATCTTCAACGCTTACCAAAACGACTTCGACAAAGGCTACCTGCGCGATTCAGGCTACATCTACGGCCCTTCGCTCCCACGCAGCCTCACCTTCTCGGCCAAGCTCCACATCTGAGCCCCCGCGGGCTCAGATGTGGCCCCGGTCGGCTGAAAATCTGCTGTAAAACATAACCGGAAATTTGGCCGCGGCCACCCCCCGCGTTATCTTTGCGGAAAGTGTTATACACCCGATTCATCACACAGCCCCGATAACGCCATGAGACCCTCTCCACTCATCACCGACCCGAAAGCCGGCTCATACCCCGGATTCTCCCCCTACGCAAACCGCGGCTGCAACCCGACCCGGAACCTTGACCCCTCAGGCGAGGAGATCGTGATAACCCACATGAGCAAGACCTACAAGTTGTGGGACAACGAGGGGGTACTGTTCACCCCCGGAGGTGACGGGGTGAGCGACCCGGTGCCGGAAGAAGTGAATCGGATCATCACGGGCATTCAAGACGCCTACACCTACGGGAGCGCGGAGATGGTGGGCAACATGATAAACAGCGACAGGACTTTCACTTATCAGGTCGGTGCCGCAGACGGCGGCACATTCACCGTGCCCGACGGCAAAGGCGGCTCGATCTCCACCATAGCGCAGGGGGGCAAGCTGTCACGCGAGACCGTGATCGCCGCGGTGGTACACGAGACCATGCACCACGCCCAGTTCTTGCACGACCAAGGAGGACGGTTCGTGGCAAACGAAGTTGAAGCATACACATTCCAATATGTTGTAAGCTGTAATATGTATAATAATGAAGTTTTTACAGGATATCCTCGCACATCTACTCCAGACGAATTTGGTAACGTACAGGTAAATTTGGGACTGGATGGTTACTCTTTTTCAAAATTTATTGATGGAGTCAATACCTTTAAAAACTCGGGATACAATAACAGCGGTAAATATGATTCTTACAAATCGTATTTTCCTCTTTCATGGAAGCCGCTTCTTAAACTGTATAACATCAAATCTCGTTAATGATATGTATCGCACATTAATATTAATCTTGCTTTCTGCATCAACTTCAATGGCACAGTTGCCAACTCGTCCAATGATTTTCAGCAAATCACTGGACGGCCCGCTTTTCAAATGGCCACAATTCAATTTGAATCTCATCTACGGGGAGAACCTGCCAAATGATATCAAGCTCATCAGGCTTATAGGCGACACCAATTATAACGGTTCTAACGCCATGGATATTAAAGACTCATATTTTAGAATGATTATCTATGCACCCGACTCTACCTGTGAGGAATTACAAAAAGTTAAATATGCGTTCGATTCATTAAAACTCCAGACTGTATGCACCAACAATCCCACGACATATATGATTCCGCATTATCGCGAAAACATCAACCCGGATTTATTAAGCTTTTACGCAAAAGCCTATTGCGATTCCATCCGCAATTGGCTCAACAGCCGGAACAATAAATTTGCCCGACAAATTATAGGACCGGCCTATGAGGAATATTCTGATAGCTATTACAACCCATGGATTATTAACATATATAATTCGGCGTATCTTCCTGATACCGTGAAGTTCTCAAACAGGGATTTACTCTCGACAATGGGACGTCGGACAGTGAACTCGTTCGATGCGATGGAGCGGATAAAGGAGGGTACATACACCATAAAAAGCGGATTGCTGCAACCTGGAGATTCGGTTTATGTAAGTATCACGATTGACAGTTCTCCAAGATACGCCAGCGTGATTAAATTCATCGACCTCAGAAACCCGGACAACAACCGGCACGCTGTCATCGAGTCAAACGATTCCGTGCGGGTGGAGTCATGGCTGAGCCCAAAAAGCAGGCGATTAACCACCCTCGCTAAAAAATATGGCAAAATCATCTCAAAAAGACTTGGGACTATGAAGGAGAAGGCAAAGAAGAACGACACTAATCGGTTTCAATTCAAATATTGGACTGACCTCATGATAATTCCCGCAAAACGATGAACGCTTTCAGCCTCATAAAATCAAACAATGCCACCGACCGCCTCCGGGAGGGGATGCCCTTCATCGACCACGCCGGCCTCGGGGCCTACGACAACAGGGCGAGATGGCTCGACGCCGTCGGCGGCTCGTTCTGGCAGCCCGACCCGAAAGCCGCCTCATACCCCGGCTTCTCCCCCTACGCAAACCGCGGCTGCAACCCGACCCGCTTCCTCGACCCCTCAGGCGAAGAGATCGTGATAACCCACATGAACAAGACCTACAAGTTGTGGGACAGCGAGGGGGTACTGTTCACCCCCGGAGGTGACGGGGTCAGCGAACCCGTCCCGGAAGAGGTGGAAAACATCCTAATGGGCATCCAGGCCGCATACACCTACGGGAGCGCGGAGATGGTGGGCAACATGATAAACAGCGACAGGACTTTCACTTATCAGGTCGGTGCCGCAGACGGCGGCACATTCACCGTGCCCGACGGCAAAGGCGGCTCGATCTCCACCATAGCGCAGGGGGGCAAGCTGTCACGCGAGACCGTGATCGCCGCGGTGGTACACGAGACCATGCACCACGCCCAGTTCTTGCACGACCAAGGAGGAAAAACCTCAGCCAACGAAGTTGAAGCTAATGTATTCGCATATACCACTTGCATAAATTCCATGAAAGACAGAAACACTCCACTTTTTCAAATAATGATTGCTCCAAATGAACAGTTTTCAAATGGAGTTTTGCATCTATCAATGCACGGATATTCCAATATGGAATTTATTAATGCAGCTTATGGATTCTTTGACTCCATAAGAAATAACACTAATCTATATAATCACTATAAGAAAACGTGGCATGGTCTCCAACTGCAGTCGCTTCTACAAAAATATCGAATACTCCAACAAAAAATTGATTAAACCGATCAAAAATATATGCGTCTTCACATCAAATCTATATTGTTTTTCCTATGGGTTTCTATAACGGGGTTTGCTGCGTATTCCAATAATATCAAGGATAAAAGCAGCCCCGGAATCGTTACGGAATTTGAAAGAATTTCACCCAAAATTTTCTTTAACAAAACATCTTACATCGCATTGGAAGGTATACCAAACAATATAATATCGATTCGTGCAATCGCAACCTCAGAATATCAGAGTCAAAACGATGCTAATCAAACAAAAACGAATGTCGACCTCATAATACGATGTTACGATGACAAACTAAAAAGAAATTGGTCTTACCGACAGAGTATTGTGCTTAATCCGGATTCAACAGTAGCTGTTTTTCCGTCTCTATTTGGGCATAATATCCGTTCACCAATAACTGATACAATCGTAGGCAAAGCGGCCAATGCCATACGCAGTATTATTGAAAGCCGTAATTTCAAATTTCTGCGGCAACTGACCAATTTGCAACCAGCGGTCAATCAACAAGAGGACAAGTATCTGTTTTGGTTTATTAATCTTATAAATCCTAATAAGCAAATTAATTCAGTTTCCTATTCACAAAACCCATTCACATCCCGGCAGAGAAAGATTATAAACGATATGGACGACATGGAACAGGTCAAGGAAGGAAAATACGCAATCAGAAGCCGAGTGCTGCAACCGGGCGACTCGGTTTATGTAAGTATCGGCGTAAGCCGTAACCCCTGATACGAGAGCGTCATCAAATTCATCGACCTAAGAAACCCCGACTACAACCGGCACACCATCATCGAGTCAAACGATTCCGTGCGGGTGGAGTCGTGGCTGAACCCAAAGAGCAGGCGGTTAGCCACCCTCGCTACAAAATATGGCAAAATGCTGTCTAAAAGACTCAATGCCCTGAAAACGCGAGCCGAACGAGACGGTGAGGAAACGTATGAATCTCGATATTGGACCGATCTCATGATAATTCCCGCCAGACGATGACCGCTACCCGCCGCATAGACTCACACGAAGTCACAGACCGACTCCGGGAGGGGATGCCCTTCATCGACCACGCCGGCCTCGGGGCCTACGACAACAGGGCGAGATGGCTCGACGCCGTCGGCGGCTCGTTCTGGCAGCCCGACCCGAAAGCCGCCTCATACCCCGGCTTCTCCCCCTACGCAAACCGCGGCTGCAACCCGACCCGCTTCCTCGACCCCTCAGGCGAAGAGATCGTGATAACCCACATGAACAAGACCTACAAGTTGTGGGACAGCGAGGGGGTACTGTTCACCCCCGGAGGTGACGGGGTCAGCGAACCCGTCCCGGAAGAGGTGGAAAACATCCTAATGGGCATCCAGGCCGCATACACCTACGGGAGCGCGGAGATGGTGGGCAACATGATAAACAGCGACAGGACTTTCACTTATCAGGTCGGTGCCGCAGACGGCGGCACATTCACCGTGCCCGACGGCAAAGGCGGCTCGATCTCCACCATAGCGCAGGGGGGCAAGCTGTCACGCGAGACCGTGATCGCCGCGGTGGTACACGAGACCATGCACCACGCCCAGTTCTTGCACGACCAAGGAGGACGGTTCGTGGCAAACGAAGTTGAAGCATACACATTCCAAAACGTTGTCGGATACAACGCAACTGACAACCAAGATGCAAATAAATACCAGCCGACAATAATGATGGATATGTTCGGATTAGCAATCTCCGCTTTGGGCGAGAATGGATATTCCGTGTCGGAATGTTTCAATGGGGTGGATAATTTTAAAAACTCGGGATACAATAACACCGGTAAATATGATTCTTACAAATCGTATTTCCCATTATCATGGAAGCCGCTTCTTAAATTGTATAATATAAAATATCGTTAACATCATGACAATCAAAAAAGTATTCATCACAATTACACTTTCAATGACGGTTCTATCGGCATTGTCAATAACATTTCCAGAGTTCTATAGCCAGTCTATCGACATCCCTTTATCCTCCATATCCAAATCTAATTCAATTGATATTTATGATGAAAATATGCCTAAAGAAATTAATTATGTCGTGATTTTTGGATTCTCCGTATTAAACGATACGAACGTCATGAACATTCGTGAGACCCGGTTTTCAATAATTTTAAAAGCAGCAGACACTACCAAAAATGCAGCAAATAAAATATATCATAACAGTACAGACTCGATGAAGAGGATTAAAACAGTTTATTCAGACAATCCACCCACTTATATAACACCTCTTTATAGTAAGAATATCAATCCCGAATTGTATGACTTTTATCTGAATACATACAACGACTCTATACATAAATGGCTTAACGGTCGGAACAACAAATTTATAAGACAGATAAGCGGATACTTCTACGCCCCTGATTTTAATTGGTTTTACTGCCCATGGACGATTTCTATTTGGAATTCCGCATATTTACCAGACTCAGTGAAGTTCGTAAATAAGAACTTACTCTCAACAAATGGATGCCGGACAGTGAACTCGATTGATGAGATGGAGCGGATAAAGGAGGGTACATACACCATAAAAAGCGGATTGCTGCAACCAAGCGACTCTGTTTATGTAAGTATAGGCGTAAGCCGTAACCCCCGATACGAGAGCGTCATCAAATTCATCGACCTCAGAAACCCCGACAACAACCGGCACGCCATCATAGAGTCAAACGATTCCGTGCGGGTGGAGTCGTGGCTGAGCCCAAAGAGCAGGCGGTTAGCCACCCTCGCTAAAAAATATGGCAAAATCATCTCAAAAAGACTTGGGACTATGAAGGAGAAGGCAAAGAAGAACGACACTAATCGGTTTCAATTCAAATATTGGACTGACCTCATGATAATTCCCGCAAAACGATGAACGCTTTCAGCCTCATAAAATCAAACAATGCCACCGACCGCCTCCGGGAGGGGATGCCCTTCATCGACCACGCCGGCCTCGGGGCATACGACAACAGGGCCCGGTGGCTCGACGCCGTTGTGGGCTCGTTCTGGCAGCCCGACCCCATGGCCGGCTCATACCCCAGCTTCTCCCCCTACGCCAACCGCGGCTGCAACCCGACCCGCTTCCTCGACCCCTCAGGCGAAAAGTGGGTAATGAACGGCGGATGTTCAAACGGTATGCTTATGTGGGAATGGGATGAAGATGTTTGTTCTCTTAATGAGGCTAAAGAGAAAGGATATAAGGGTTTCCTTCCATGTGGCTCTATAGTTGACAATGCCAGAATTAACGGCGGAGAATGGGGAAGCGTGTATTTGGGGTATTCCGCATCGGATGTGTTCTATACCACGTCCAACAAAACCGTAACTCCTTGGCAAGTGGGATGGGAATGGTTGTCAGGAACCGGTCCTCGCCGCAGGGAGTTCCACGACGGGGATAACTTTGCGGAACAAATAAGGTCACACAGTTCTTTTCAAGAAACACTTAATACCGCTAAATACAATTATTGGCTTATGGCTCAATCTAAAGGAAGCCGGACTCATTCTTTAAGCGAAATTGAAGGAACTGGCCAGTTCATAAAAGATATAGCCACCGTGCTAACCGCTGGTAAATACGGAAATCTAACAGCGACATTCTTGGGGTCATACAACACATCATGGGTCGTGAATCCCGAGTCCGGAATCATAACGTTCACTCTTGAGAACTATACGACTATGGAATCGGCGTCACGGCCACCCTACATAGGTTATTCCGCATGGTGGCAGAAGTCGGTCGGTGCCGCTATAAATAACTATTTCAACAAGGGGTGGGGATCCAGAACCTCTCAGATTATCACCCTCACGGAATCCATTTATTAAATTAACAATCCACAAATTATGAAATGTCTGTCAATATTTTTCATTTTCCTTATAATCGCCGAAATGTGCGGTAGCCTGAATAGAGACGACTACACACGCGAGGAATTCATCGGCACGGAATGGCAGGGGCCCGACGGTGCGACACTTCGATTCATCAGCCGTGACTCAGTGACATTCAGAAACGTCAACTGGGATTCGATTACCAGCAGGTGGGAAGCGGCAAAGGAATTTCCGTCCTCCGGAACTTATACCTGGACTCTAGCGACTTTATTCCGTGATGAGCCTGAAATCGACATATTTTTCCCGGGGACATCTATTAGTTTCAGCTTGCGTCAGCGACGATGGAAAACGCAAATATATACATATATTGGCGACCCCGATTTGTTGGATTTATATGTTTTTAAGCAAGTGGAAAACAATAAATAAAATATATAAATCTCCTGTCAACCAACCGTCCAACTTCATCATTCGACAATGAAAATTCTGAACATATTCACGCTGCTACTATCGGCCACGTCATGTTGCCTTACGGCGCGCGCCGACGACCAGACGCAGAACTACGCCCCGAGAGACTACTCCATTATTCCACCGTCGCCTGAGGTCGCATCTTTGATTAACTTCTACGACATACCCGTGGACTACTTCCACGGGCTCCCCGACATAACGCTGCCCATTTACGAGCTGACCCAAGGCTCGCTGAAAGTCCCAGTGTCGATACGCTACCACGGTGGCGGGGTAAAAGTCGAGGAAATGGAAGGGAATCTCGGACTAAGTTGGGCACTGGTGGCGGGTGGAGTAATCGCACGCACGGTTTATGGTGCGCCCGACGACGCAAACGAAACCAACCTAAAGGGGCTCTTTAACGCAAGAGAAAATGACAAAAAATTACGGACATACGTTTTAGGCAAAAAAGCAGATTATTTGGCATATGATGTGGACAACTACATTGAATACCACGCAATTCAAGGCATCTATGGAATGGATTATTTCAACGGTAAATCAGATATGGCTAATGATATACTTAAAATCAGCGGATTGGGTCTCTCAGGGACATTTATTTACGGCGACAACCGAAAAGCGGTCGTAACGACCGATAAACCATTGAAGATTGAGCCGTCATCATTATCGGCTAACAACGCCCATTATCCGAGCCTATACACCATAAATGATTGCAATGGGGTAACATATCTGTTTTCAACCGAGGAAGAAAGCGTCTACAAGTATAAACATGGGGATCCACAACTGGCATTATATGAAGACTCCTTGCGTTACACCTCGGCATGGCATATCACCAAATTAATAAATTTACAAAATGACAGCATCACATTCCATTATCGTCAAAAAGGCAAAAAGCTGTCACCAGATAACAGCAGGCTGACTACTTGGTACAGAATGGAAAATGAATACATCGAAATGTACACGCCGCCGACCTCATATTCCATCGGTGAAGGTATATATTATCCCAAAGTATTGGAATCTATTGAAAACAACAATACTATAATAAAATTTCACTATAAAAATTTCGGAACCGCCAATAGACCGAATGAATTTATAGATTATATCGAAATCAAAACCAGAGGGGACAACCCTATCACCGCCAAGCGTTATGATTTTATCTACACGGAATATGGCAATTACTATTTTGACGCTTATTAGTTATCAGATAGGAAGAGAATCATGCTCACAGAAGTAAAATTAAATGGCAAATCTTTGTATAAATTTGAATATAACACAGATGACAACGGATTTATAACCTTTTCAGGATACAGTCGAGACCATTGGGGGTATTATAACGACCGGGATAACGCAGGTGGACTGATTCCATGGTGTGGTATGCTTTATGGTGAGGGCGCCGACCGTTCCGTAAACCCGAACGCTGCCACGATGGGTGCTCTAAAATCCATAATATACCCCACTGGAGGAAAGTCGGTACTCGAATGGGAGTCAAATGAATACGGATATTTCAAAAATGCGCCTATCTCCAAATCGATTAATACCCCAACAATAACATCATTTGAATCCGATACCCTGGTAGGTCTTGAACCCGCAAATCTACAGAAACTGAGGATTAACGATTTCAAAATAAGCAATAACGAGGTGGTTTATCTTGACCTGAGCCGGTATTTCTGCTTCAACCCGCAGATTCTGGCTTTGAGCGAATATGAACACGAACACTCCTACGACCTGAGGCCGCGATACCCCGGTGTTTACTTTTTCCGTAACGGCTCACAAAGCAACGAGCCGGTGGCTGTGTACTATATCGACAAGCCGACAGTGGAGGAGAGGAACAACAACACGCAGTTTGAGGTGGTGTTGCCCGCCGGGAGCTACAGAGTGGAGCTTCGCGACCGCATATCGGTGGAGGGGCGTGAGGATGAAATCAAGGCGCAGTTCCTATATGATTACGGCACTTGTGGACGAATCTTCCTCCGCCGATGCGAAACGGTCGGTGGTGCGGCTGCGTCAATTACAAAAGATTATTGGGGCGGCTTGCGGATAAGGCGTATCATTTCAGACCCGGGGGACGACGGACAACCTATAATCAAGGATTATTTTTACAACAGTACGACATCCCCTGATGAGTGTTCCGGTACGGTAGGGGCATACCCAAACCATTACTATCATTATTATTTTCAGGCACAAATGCTGCATCACGCAGGGATGCACCGAGCCATGATACAGTGCATAACATCCCACGGATTCTATAATCTGCCCACAGGCGATCCATGCGGGGTCGAATACCCGGAAGTAACGATCAGGTACTCGGGAGCCGACCGATACGAACCCTCAACTCTGCACAACTACGGCGAAAAGTATAGTTACAGTTCGCTTAAAGATGACGGCAGCAGAGACTTCAACAACTCCGATTTCCTGTCATTCCAACCGAGATATTCACAAATGTGGACTTCCAAAGCGCACCGCCGAGGCAATCTGCTAAAAAAACAGACCGGTGTCATATCACCGCTTGATATCACGGCATATGAGTATGACATCTATGAATCAAACGATACGACAGTGTTCACAACCGACCTGTTCACCATTGCTGATTTCAGTAGAATACACACTACGGGGCTAAATCAGTGCGCCTACGATTTCGGAATCGGGAAATACACGCTTATACCTTATAACAAGACCGTCAAGCGGGAGCGATACACCGAGGCCGAGGGGTTTGAGACCGAGACGGAGTATGAGTACTTCTACGACGAATACACCGACAAACTCGACCGTAACCTCGTCAAAGCCAAGCGCACGACCGATTCCGACGGCTCTCCCCGCGCAGTCTACTACACCTACCTGATGGCCGCTCCCAACCTCGCCTTAGACTACCCTGAAACTGAGGTGACAGTGGTCGACGGCAAGATAGTCGACGCATCGAGAATGGAGTATGACGAGCACAGGCGGCTGAAAGCGGTCTACGGGCTGTCGGTGAAAAACGCCGACGCTTCGGCCTACGGCTTAGGGGGCAAATCGGCTTCGGCCAAACTCCGGGAGCTTATAAGCCGCCCCGAATACTCCTACAAATACGACTACCGGGGGAATCTCGCCGAGATAAGCTACAACGGAGTGGTACTGGCGTCATACCTGTGGGGCTACATGGGCAGCTACCCCATAGTCGAGGCGAAGTTTCTACCCCATTCCCAACTCGTGGCGGCAGCCGGACAAGCCGACGGGCGCACGGTGCAGTCGCTGCTCGACGGCTCGTTCACGTCGGCCGCACAGCTCAACGGATTCTTCACCAAACTCAGAGCGCAACTCCCCGCGACGGAGCTGACGACCATGACCTACCACTGGCTGCTTGGCATCTCGGAGGCCACCGACCCGCGGGGGGTGAAAACGACATTCACCTACGACCGGCTCGGACGACTGTCAGGAATAAAAGACTACAACGGCTATTTCATCAAAAAGTACCTCTACCACTTCAAAGAAAACTGACAACGATATGCTGGCGATAATATTAGCGGCCGCTGCGGCAATAGCCCCGGCCATAGACAGAAACCACAATATGCCGCGGCCCGGCGACCGCCTGACGCTGACCGAACTGTCGGCAACGGCTGTCACCGCCGACACCCTGGCCGTTTACGACTTCTCCGGCTCAAAGGCCGCGGGGGAAACAGGCTTGCGTTACGCCGGCATTGGCGACACGGCACTCATGGAGATATGCCCGCGCGAGGTCAGGCTATACCGTCCCGACAGCGCGGGGCTGACATTGGTCGAGGAACGACGGCCCGGACAGACCGTAACCGCCGTCAATCCCGAGCGGGTAACCCCGATGCCGTCACGTCAGGGCGACACGCGCGAAGGCCGGTTCGTCACTTTCGGCAGATTGGGCACTCTCAGCGAGATACAGGAGTCGGGCCGAACGGAAAGCCGAGTGAAAGGCAATCGCCTCATAGTCACTCCCGAGGGCGACTCCATCAGCGATGTGACCCACCTGCGGTATGAGAAAAACGGCGCCATGTCGGCGTGGCTGCCGCGGCCGCTGCATCCGGCTCTCGCCGACACCCTCTATGCACCCGCCGACAGCATAGACCGTTTCCTCGCCGCCGACACGGTGACCCACCGGCGCATAATCAACTCATGGTACGCACCGGGCTACAGATACCCGCTGATACAACAGACCATCAACCTGATATATGTCAAAGGCATCGAAAACGACCGCCGGATCCTCACACTCTACTATCCCCGGCAACGGCAAGAGGAGGAAATCACCGACGATCCCGACAATCAGGAAATTCGCGACAAAAACAGGTTCGAGGGATTCATGGCCGCCAACACCCCGAATGCCGACGGCAGCCCGCACCAAAGCCCGTCATCACCGGGCGGAAACCGGGCTAACGGCGGTGACGGAAACTCAGGCAGGGCATCAGCCGGCATCGCCGGCAACGGTGCGCCGGGTAGCGGTGGATGGTGCGACGTCAGCCCCGTGGTAGCGACCGACAAAACCGTAGCCTCCATATGCCCCGCCGAAAGCGGAGAGGCGATAGTCACGCTCACCAACAACGCCGGAGCATTGATGTGGTCGCAAAAAGCTACAGCCGAGGGCGGCACGGCCATATCCGTCGAATGCCCCATGACCGACATGGCACCCGGAAGCTACCTGATCACGGTCTCCGCCCCGGGACTGCGTCGGACGTTCAAGATTGTGAAACCGTGACAGCATCGTTTGACGGCCACCCGCACTGTTTTCGGCAACTACCCGCGGGCTACTTCAGATTTTTTGTGTAACTTCGCGGATGTCAGCCTTTATTGGCCGGCCGACACATAGTTTTAACCCATGAACAGCTAACTCAATGAATGTTGTAGACCGCTTTTTGCAATATGTCAAGTTTGACACTCAGAGTGACGAACTGACCAACATGACCCCGTCAACCCCGGGGCAGATGATTTTCGCACAGCACCTCGAAAAAGAGTTGCAGACACTCGGACTGAAAGATATTTCTCTCGACGACAACGGCTATCTGATGGCAACACTGCCCGGCAACGTGGATCACTCAGCCCCAACAATCGGCTTCATAGCCCACTTAGACACATCACCCGATATGTCTGGCCGCCATGTGTCGCCGCGAATCATCGAGAAATACGACGGCGGCGACATAACACTCAACGCCGAGCGTGGAATCGTGCTGTCGCCCAACGAGTTCCCTGAGCTGCTGCACTATGTCGGCCAACCCCTGATAGTAACCGACGGCAACACCCTCCTGGGTGCCGACGACAAAGCCGGAATAGCCGAAATCATATCGGCGGTCGACTTCCTGATGCACCACCCCGAGATAAAACACGGCGACATACGCATCGCCTTCAACCCCGACGAGGAGATAGGCCAGGGTGCGCACAAATTTGACGTGGAGCGTTTCGGGGCCGACTGGGCTTACACTATGGACGGAGGCGAAATCGGCGAGCTTGAATACGAAAACTTCAACGCAGCCGTGGCCAAGGTCACTTTCCGAGGCCGCAACGTACATCCAGGCTATGCGAAACACAAGATGATCAACTCAATACGCATCGCCAACCAATACGCCATCATGCTTCCCCGATGGGAAACCCCCGAGCACACCGAAGGCTACGAAGGGTTCTACCACCTCATATCCATCCAAGGCTCCGTCGAAGAAACAGTGCTCACCTACATAATCCGCGACCACGACCGCGACCGCTTCGAGCGGCGCAAAAAAGAGCTTGAGCATCTCGCCCGCAAGATCAACAACGAGTTCCCCGGATGCGCCTCGATTGAGATAAAAGACCAATACTTCAATATGCGCGAGAAAATCGAGCCTGTGATGCACATAATCGACATCGCGGAGCAGGCCATGCGCAACGTCGAGGTAACCCCCGTGGTTGTCCCCATCCGCGGCGGCACAGACGGAGCGCAGCTATCGTTCAAAGGGCTACCCTGCCCCAACATATTCGCAGGCGGCCTGAACTTCCATGGCCGCTACGAATTTCTCCCGATACGCTCCATGGAGAAGGCGCGCGACGTCATCGTCGAAATCGCGCGACTCGCAGCCGAAAAATAATATCTATGGGTCGCAACAGGCTTATAGTCATCACCGGGCCGACCGGGTCGGGGAAAACATCCCTCGCCATCGGGTTGGCCCGGCGGCTTGACGGCGAAATCATATGCGCCGACTCACGGCAGATATACCGCGACATTCCTATTGGCACAGCCGCTCCCACCCCCGCGGAACTCGAGGCAGCCCCCCACCATCTCACCGGCTTCCTCGACCTCAGCGACTACTACAGCGCGGCGCGTTTCGAGGAAGATGTGCTGTCACTGTTGCCCGAAATATGGGGCAGGGGCCGCGAAGCCATCTTGTGCGGAGGCTCCATGATGTATGTCAACGCCGTGGTCAACGGCATAGACCTGTTGCCCGCGATTACTCCCGAAGTAAGAGAAACCGCTCTCAAAATCTACACCGACGGAGGCATCGACAATCTGCGCCGCGAACTTCGGCGGCTCGACCCCGCCTACTACGAACAGGTTGACCTCAACAACCACAAACGCATGGTTCATGCCGTCGAGATTTCCATGCAGGCCGGGGCGCCATACTCCTCACTGCGCACCGGGAAAACCAAGAAACGGGAATTTGACGTCATAAAAATGGCCATCGACTTCCCCCGGGAGCAATTGTTTGACCGCATAAACCGCCGCGTCGACGCGATGATTCAAGCCGGCATGATCGACGAAGCCCGGCGCGTCTACCACCTGCGGCATCTCAACTCGCTCAACACCGTCGGCTACAAAGAACTGTTCGCCGCTTTCGACGGCACGATGCCGATGGAGACAGCCATACCCCGCATTGCCAAAAACACACGCGTCTACGCGAAAAAACAACTCACATGGCTCCGGCGCGACCCGGCCGTCAACTGGCTGCCTGCTTCCGACCCGCTTAACGCCGCACTCGCTTTGTTATGAAACAGTTTATCAAATTCATCGCCTATCTTCAGGTTATCGGCATAATCCTCGTCGTGCTCGGGCACTCCTTCCATGAATATCCCGACGGAGAGATGGGAAAAACCATGTTGCTCTACCGTATGCTCTACAGCTTCCGTATGCCCCTGTTCATGTTTGTCTCCGGCTTCCTGATGGTGTTCACCACCCGGCTGAGAGCATCATCAGAGCGACCCGGAGTGGCCGATTTTCTCAAGTTGAAACTTAGGAGGTTGCTGCTACCCTTCGCCGTCCTCACACTCGTCACGTTCATCCCCCGCGCAGCCATGTCGGGATTTGCCGACGACAGCATAGAGTTGAGTCTCAACTCCCTCTGCCGCTCCTTCTTCTACGCCGACTCGCTTGTAATCCCGTTCTTCTGGTTTCTACAGGCCAGCTTCATACTGCTGGTGCTTAACTACACCATCATAACCTTAGGCGAGAAAGCGCGAGTCGGCAACGCCGCGCTCTATCTGCTCATCGTACTGCTTTTTATCATCCTCCCGTTCCTTCCGTTAGAGTACGGACTGTTTTTCTCGGTCAACGAGGTCGTCAGGTTAGGTCTATACTTCGTCCTTGGAGCCGCTTACAGCCGTTTTGCAGTCACAATCGACCGTTTCATCCCCTGGACGTCGCCGATGTTCCTGGCGGCAGTCGCAGCCATATGGGCCGCCCTGTTTTTCCTCACCGAAGGAACCCCCTGGATTCGATTCTGCTCCGTAGCGGGGATAGCCATGTGCGTCTCCGTGGCCAAACTGATGGAACGCCACGGGGTGACGATTCTCGACCACCTTATCGGAGCCAACTACATGATTTTCCTCCTGTCATGGTACTGCAACGTGGCCACACAGCAGGTGCTGCACCATCTGATTCAGCTCCCCTGGTGGTGCTACACTCTGTTGTCGCTCGTTTCAGGCATCTACATCCCCTGGCTCGGCTACCGCTACCTGCAGAGCCATCCCGACAGCCGTTGGGTCAGAGTCACGGCCTTGCTTCTCGGGCAATCATTCAAAAAGCGCCGTTAGCCCGCCCCGAAATCTCATCAAGCCATTCACCCATCGTCTCAAGCACCGACGGCGATACATCCTCGGCAATCGTCACATATTCCTGAGGCATACCGGTCACGCAACTCTGCATAAGATGGTTTATGCCCGGGAGCAATGCTGTCTTCACCCTGCGGTTGAGCCGTCTTATGGTTTCGAGATTGGCCGGGATCACCTGCATATCCTTCTCCCCGTTAATCGCCAACCAGGGAATATCTACCGCGCCGATGTCGGCCGCAGGGTAATAACGCAGCATATCCCTGTACCACGGCGATACCACCGCATCCACCTGAGCGTTGATTTGAGCCTGCACAGCAGGTATTTTCGCCGATTCACCGAGCTGCCGGGCGATATCTGAATAAATCGCCATGCGAGCCTGAAACGACGGCATATCTGACTTGGCTATGTCAAGATACATACGTTGCTGCCCCTCAGCCTCCCACTTTCCCGTCATAGCCTCAGCGATTGCCCGCCCCTGCGACATGATGATGGAATCACCGGGCCACGCAGGCGCGGCAAGCGTCACTATGAAATCACACTTTCGGTTCCCGACAGCCATCTTTATAGCCGTCGTGCCTCCGTCCGAGTGACCGATCACCCCGACGGGAACCTGCTCGTACAACGAGTCGATATAGTTGAGTCCGGCCGAGACATCCCCGACAAAGTCTGCGTTGACCGCCGCACCGAAATCACCGCCGCTACCTCCGCAGCCGCGGTCATCCATTCTCAGCACGGCATAACCTCGCCGGCTCAGATAGTCGGCGATAACCTTGAAAGGGCGGTGCCCCATTATCTCCTCGTCACGATTTTGCTGACCGCTCCCGCTTGCAAGCACCACAGCGGCCCGCGGACGACTATCCTTAGGGAAACTTAGCGTGCCGGCAAGCCTCACGCCATCTGCGGGATTCGTGACGACAACCTCCCGTTCAGCGACCCCGCCGGCCGCCACAAACGCCGCCGCCATGCCGAGGAGCAATCCTGATACCATTCTGCGCATATTATCCAATTAAACTGATACAGCCACAAAGATAAGCCAATTCGACTCAAAAAAGAATGACGCCTTCGATAAATTTAATAAATTTGCAACCCGTAATCCCACAAAATAAAATCCGACACACCCCTTATGAAAATTCTGTCAACGCTCCTCGCGACATTCGCCATCTTCCTGACAGCAAACGCCCATGCCGCCGACACCGCTGAAATCGCCCGTCTGCGCGAAGCCGCCGACTCCCTGCACTCGATTGGCCGCACCGACTCAGCCCTGATCGTCGGAGCCAAGGCCATCACACTCGCCAACGAAAGCGGCGACCCCACACAGATTGTTGGCGCGCACTCCGCTCAGGGAGTGTTTTTGCGTTCATCCGGGAAAATCGACGAAGCTCTAAAAAGCTATGAAACCGCACTCGAAATCGTCACTTCAGGTAAATTCCGTGAAAATCCCGACCGGGAAGCGATCGAAGAAATCGCTTCGCTCTACATAAATCTCGCGGTACTTAACCTCGATATGCAGAGCAAGGAACAGGCCGCCAAAAATGCCGAGATGTCGGGAAAATGGATTGAGAAGAGCGACGACCCGTCGCTGAAAAGCACGGTGATGGGGGTCATCGGCTCCGTACTAACCGGGTGCGGGCTATACCAGAAAGCCGCCGCATACCAGGACAAAGCCTACGGATACGCTTTAGACGCCGGCGACAACGAGTCAGCGTTCCGATCGGCGGCCTACGCGATGCTCGCGTCAGACCGCACAGGCGACAAAACGCAAGCCAACGATTGGCGGGAAAAGTGCAACCGGCTTATCGACAGCATCCAATCCTCAATGGCGCTACTCACCTACTACCAGGCCGAATGCTCGATATGCCTCAAGAACGATGACAACAAAGGCTCATTGGCATGGTTTGACAAAATCCTCAAGCTCGATGGCATCGACAATCTGCCATTCGTCGTGTTTGACTGCTACAACAATATGCACATCGCCTATGCGGCGTTGGGCGACTACCGAAAAGCCTACGACATACTACTAAAAAGCAATGAGCTGCGCGACACTATCTGGCAGCAGCAGAAAGCCGACAGCCTGCGCGACCTGACGGTCAAATACGAGACAAAGGAAACCGAACTGGCTCTCGCCCAAAGCGAGGCACGACGCGCCAACACCCTGATGTGGCTCGCCGTAGCCGCCGGATTATTGCTCGCGGGACTGATTCTATTTTTAATCTACGTCAACCGTCAACGCCGCCTGAGAATGATGAAGGAAATGGAATTTTCCAAATTGAGAGCCGACATAGCCCGACAACTGACCCAACAATATGTCGAAGGGCTTGAAAACGAACGACGGCGCATGGCGCGAGAGCTACACGACGGCGTTTGCAACGACCTCCTGGCCATACAGATGAACATGTCCAACGGACAGCCCATCGAATCCACAGCACGGCTAATCGACTCATGCCGAGAATCGGTCAGACGCATTTCCCACGAACTGATGCCACCCGAATTTGCCTACGCCACTCTCGACGAAGTAATCAGATTCTTCATCAACAAACAAGCCGACGCCAACAGAGGGAAAATCGGATTCACCTATTCATCATCCTGCCAAGGAGCTGACTGGGCCGACATCCCCGACGCCGTGTCGCTTGAAATATACCGCATCATACAGGAAGCCGTCGGAAACGCCATCCGACACTCCGGCGCAAATGAAGTGAAAGTCAGCCTCGACTTCGACCGGGAAGATATAACGGCGTCTGTAGCCGACAACGGCACATACCGACAAAACTCTCGAAAAGGGTTAGGAATCGACTCAATCAGGCGACGGGCCGGATCCATCAACGGTTCTGTATCCATAAACGCCTCCGAAAGCGGCACCGACATCACCTTAAACGTAAGAATTTGAATGATTTACTGTTAAGCCACATCAAAACTACGGAAAACCGTAATTGACTCGCATCATGCGGCTCACTACTTTTGCAGAACCAATTTGACCTGCAAAAATAGCCCGGATGACCGATAACACAATCTTATCACAGATGAAAATAGCTGTTGTAGACGACCACGACCTGATTAGGGAGGGCCTAAACGCCGTCCTTGTCAACAACGGGGCCACCTGCGTGGAAAAGTACAGCACCGCTATGGAACTGGTCTCTGACATCGACGCCGGAAAAGCTTTTGACTTCTACATTATTGACCTTGAGCTTCCCGACATCGACGGATTTGTGCTGATTGAGATGATACGTACACGAAACCCCGTGGCTCATATCATCGTCAGCACAGTGCACGATGAGATATGGACACTCCGAAAGCTACTCGCACGCGACGTTAACGCCATAATTTATAAATCTCGCGACGGAAACGAGATTATAACGGCCATAAACGAGATTCTAAACGGCAACAACTACTACTGCGACGCCGTGCTCGATGCCCTCAAAGTCGCCGGCGACAGCTCCCTCCACCCATCCACTCGAGAGCTTGAAGTCCTATACCACATCGCACAAGGAAAAACGTCCCGTGAGATTGCGGCAACGATGTTTGTAACCGACAACACCGTCGAGGCCCACCGCAAATCCCTGTTCCAGAAACTCGGCGCTATCAATGTCGCCGATCTGATTGTTAAGGCCATTAACAAGGGCTACCTCAAAAAATCAGGATTAAAACGCTGATTAAAGGTCTATTATACAACCCTGCAAACACAAACATTCTTAACCGTTAAACAATTTATCAACATGAAAACATTCATCAACTTCTCAGTCGCTTGTCTGTGTGCTGTCCTCCTCGCTTCATGCGGTGGCTCAATAGGGTCGTCATCAGGATGCTTCGGCAAAATCCCCGCGACTATAGCCAACTACGAAAAAGAGTATGACGAGGCTCAGGCCAAAATCAACGAAAACAACTACGGCAAAATCAGCAAAAAAATGGACGAGCTCAAAGCCGAGACCAAAGCCACTGTCGAGGAAGAGGCTAAAGCCCTCAACGGCAAGGAAGTCCCCGTGTCGGTCGATGAGACCCAACTCAAAATCGAACAGCCCGTCACACTCGTTTTTGACTCAATGAACAAATGTATTGCCATGTTCAGTCTCGATGGCAAAGTAGTGGCCGCAACCGATCTAAAACTCAACGCCGACCCCTCCGACCTGAAAGAGCAGACCCTACTCAGCGGCAGCAAAATCACTGTAACAGTCAAAATGCCTGTTGGCATCGAATTCCTTGATAAAGACGGAAACGTGATGCAAAGCCGCAAAGACATCGGCGAACTCAACGCCGACAACCTCGGCTCATCGGCTGTAGTCAAAGCAGGCACACCCCTCGAGTTCAAATACAACTTCCCCGTCGACGAGGCAATGGAAGGGGTCGAATCTCTGCGACTGGTCATTGATCTCAGCAGAACTCCCTATTATGTCCGCGATTTAAACTAATTGATAACACACAATCACCGCCGTCCCACCGATACTTTGGGCGGGACGGCTCTTTTTTCACAAAACCCACTTAACCGACAAATTCAATGGAAAACTTACTTTTGACATCATCCATACCCTACTGGATAGCCTTCGTGCTGATGATAGCCTGCTTTGCCGTGTGCTACTTATACCGCCACAGGCCCGACAGCGACGGCCGCCCCATATCCCGAAACCTCATGCTCGCCGTCTCAGCCGCCTGCCTGTCCATTGCGATATTTGAAATCGCCGTCTATTTGACCATAGGGCCTAAATGCCTATGGTGGTGTACTGCCGACGACCTCGGATTCTTCGGAAAACTGTTGCGCGAGCTACCGCTGATAACATTCCTCTTCCTGAGGTCATACAGGTATTCTTCTACAAACAATTCATGGACAACTACCTGCGCCGCGATATGTCGATAATGCCGTCGGCCATCGGATTCCTCGGAGTGCTGCCGGTCTGCATAATCCTATACATAATCCTATCATTTGTCGACATCTCAAAAGAAAACCGCGACATGATATTCTACATCGTCCTTGGAGTGATGATGACGGCAGCTATCGGCTACTCCTTGTTCCGAAACATAAAGGAAAGCGGACTGCGCAACGGTGCCGTGTTTACAGTTGTGACATCATTGCTGCTATGGGCGTCACTGATATCACTGCTCCTGTTCATCGCATCGATCATAGAGCTACTGTTCCAGACAGCCATACTGATTGTCGGACTATACTTCGGAAAAAGCGTCTTCCGCGGTATGAACAACGCCATGGTCTACAATAGCGACCAGAAGACAATCTACCGCGACATGGACGGAGACTTGCACTACACAAGCTCCGGCGCACAGCAAGCCAACGAACGGATCGCGCGCAAACGCTCACGCATCATCGACTAAAGCCCCCGACCGCCAATAGTGCGCGGACTGCGATGCGCCCCGATAGCGGCACGCCCCGACAAGGGATACTATGATTCTATCTGACTGCTCCCTTGTTTCATCACCGATAAGGTTCTCAAGACTACGGGGTGACTTTTCATAACGTTTGAAGTCTCTTTATCGAAAAGCAATTCCGGACGGAAGTCACCCCTGAAAAAACTATCGACAAATTCCTCCTCATTATCATCCAATCTCATCAGATTTTCTATGTAATCTATTGCCACATCAAATAATGAGTCTTTATCGAAATGTCCCATTTTGGTATGCAACATGGGTAGCAGCTGTGTTTTCAATGCCTGAAATGGCATTGAACGGATTCTATTCAAGTCCTGTTTTAGTAAATCAGGCTTGTCAGCATTGCCTAATATGGAATAAAAGACCGCACACTTTCGCAGGGCGGACTGTTCTTCTCTTGTTGGGAACAACCCGGATTGAGCCAAAGAAAATATATCGTAAATGTCACGAGGTTTACACCTCTCGTACAGTGCTTTTATCTTACCTGCAAAAAGTTCTACTATATTAAGATGCGCGACATTTATACGTTTATCCTCTATGCCAAATGGCATGGCAATCTTGCTGAAGACAGCTGGATATACATGGCATCTGGAATGATAGTTTATGTCAAGCTTTATTTTGTCGATGCTGCCTGTCGTTGTCGCATATGACAATGATTTGGAATCGAGCGCAAAACTACTCCTGTCACTCAACATGTAACCACTATTTTCGCAATATTCGGTTAATGCGTTGTTGATTTGGTTGCGTTCTACGCTTGTTTCCTCTTTTGACAAATTAAATGCAAAATCCAAATCAAGATCGACACTTAACCGAGGTAGTTTCTCAAAGGCTATGAGGTTTATAGCCGTACCCCCTTTTAGCAGCAATTTACCCGCGAACTCGTCAAGACTGTTTAAGTCGTCCAAAATATTGCACAACCTTATGACTTTCTCCACATTTGTAACCGTGTAGAAATGTTCTGCTGCGATTTGTCTGATCAAAGTTTTATCATATTCAATTTTCATATTATTATTTTGGGCTGTGCTTGAAGATTATCAGGGATACAAAGATTCCATTCCTTGTCATAGCTATTGCAAAAGTATGGGTTTATGATGTAGCTTTGATTATTTCCCATTTCTGTTTTGCACCTTTTGAAGAAAGCCTCAGACAGGTTCAGCCGACGCTTAAACATAGAGAATAGGAAACCTGTGCGTTGCCACAGACTTTTGTTCCCATAAAGTTCAAGACATTCCAACATATCCCCCTCAGAGATACCGTTTGGAGGGCATTCCGAAAGAGCATACATCAATTCCTCTATCCCCCCCGCAAGATTGATATTATACATACAATCAATCAATGTTTGCGACAGCGAAGTCACCCTCAAATCATATCCCGACTTATCGGCAATTTTTATCACATTATGGAGGAATTTTAATTTTTTATACGAATATCTTTCCCCGATATATTCAAAAGTCCTGAAATTTTGTGGGGAGTGAATATAAAGCTCGTTGAACTCTTGTGTTTGCAAAAGATAATATTCCAAAGCGGAATGATAGGCGACGACGCCATCATCTACGGCATTACAGCCTATGATGAATTTGTTGTCTATCTCCACAGGCATATACACCCCCCTGCGAACCGACGCTAAGAGATTCTTCTTTTTCCCTTGACGCAGACGCGACCACATGACCGACTCCTTTACAGACATCGGTTTAGACTTCAGATAGACATTTGCCCGTGTGTATGTTCCGTATACATCCATCATACTTAGAATAACACGCAAATATACAAAAAATTTCATTTTCGCAATATATTCTAAGCATCATGACTGATTGCCATAACGAAAAGAGACCACAACTGTGATTACGGTTGTGGTCTCTTTGTGGTGGGCGCTGAGGGATTCGAACCCCCGACCCTCTGCTTGTAAGGCAGACGCTCTGAACCAGCTGAGCTAAGCGCCCTTTCTTGTCGAAAGCGTTGCAAAGGTACTGCCTTTTTCGCAACCCGCCAAATTTTTTATCAACTTTTTTCGCCGTTATTTCATAAAACACTGATTATTTTGGCGTTAATGGATGGTGACTTCTCCACACAATGCGCTGTTAAGATAGCTCACCACCTCCTTAGGGCCAAGCCCGAGACCGAAAAGATACATCAGCTTAGTCAAAGCCGCCTCGCTGGTGATGTCATGACCCGAGATAACCCCCGCGTTAAGCAGATGGTTACCCGCCTGATAACGCTTGGCATGAACACCGCCGTTCACACACTGTGTCACGTTCAGCAACACGAGCCCCCGCCTGACAGCATCGCGTATGGCGTCGGCAAACCACGGTGCCGTCGGAGCGTTGCCGGCACCGAACGTTTTAAGCACTATACCCTTCAGACCCGGAGTGTTGAGCTGATGCCGCAATATCTCCTCGGTCATCCCAGGATGCAGGTCAATGAACATCACACCGGTGTCCATCCCGTATTGAACCTTCAACGGACGCTTCGTCTTCAGGCGGCAAAGTGCCTCCTCGTTGAAATGAATGCCAAGACCGATTTTTGCCAATGAAGGATAGTTGTTGCTCTTGAACGCATTGAAATTGTCGGCCGACATCTTCGTCGACCGGTTACCGCGCCACAGGTAGTTCTCAAACAGAATCGCAACTTCCTGCACCATCGGGTTGCCGCCGTTGTCGGTAGCGGCGGCTATCTGCAACGCGGTTATCAGATTTTCCTCACCGTCGGTGCGCACCTCCCCGATTGGCAACTGCGACCCCGTGATGATGACCGGCTTATGAAGATTCTCAAGCATGAACGACAACGCCGACGCCGTGTAAGCCATCGTGTCCGTGCCGTGGAGCACGACGAATCCGTCGAAAGCGTCAAAATTCTCCTCGATGTTGCGGGCTATCTCCTGCCAGTGGCGGGGATTCATGTCGCTCGAATCAATCGGAGGCTCAAACTGGATGTTGTCGATGTCATAGTCGAGCATCTTGATTTTAGGCACGTTGTCAATCAGATGGGTGAAATCAAACGGCTCAAGCGTGCGGGTCTCCGGGTTTTCGATCATACCGATAGTCCCCCCGGTATAGATAATCAGAATGCGCGGTCGCTTATCCTTACTCATTTCAGTGGCTGTGTTTAAGAAAAAGGGGGAAACGTTGCTTTATCTCACTTGCGCGCCGGGGGCAACCGGGGCGCTCGGCCCTATGACCACCAACGACCCGTCGGCGTTCTCAGCCGACAGAATCATACCCTGCGAGACTATTCCCTTCAGCTTGCGCGGTGGAAGATTGGCGATGAAGCACACCTGCTTACCCACAAGATCCTCGGGAGCGTAATATTTCGCTATTCCCGACACTATAGTGCGCTTCTCCAGGCCGTCATCGATCAGGAACTGCAGCAGCTTGTCAGCCTTGGGCACCTTGCGGCATTCAAGCACGGTGCCCACGCGCAGGTCTGCCTTCATGAACGTGTCGAAATCCACATCCTCAGCCTGCGGGGCGGCCTTGAAACTTTTCACCTTGTTCTCCTCCTTGATGCGGGCCAGGCGGTCTATCTGAGCCTGTATGGCCTCATCTTCGATTTTCTCAAACAACAGTTCCGGCTGGCTCAACTCGGTCCCGGCAGCTATTATCGACCCGCCCCCAAGATCGCTCCAGGCTAAATCGCCGGCATTGAGCATCTTGCGGAGCTTAGCGGCCGAGAACGGCATGAACGGCTCCATAGCGATAGCGATATTGGCCGTTAGCTGCATGGCGGTGTTGAGTATGGTGGCCACGCGGTCCATATCTGTCTTCGCCACCTTCCATGGCTCCGTCTCCTGCAGATAGCGGTTCCCTAAACGGGCTATGTTCATCGCCTCTTTCAGAGCCTCGCGGAAATGGAATGTGTCGAGAGCGTCCTCCAGCGACCGCTTGATTGTCGACAGCTCGGCCAACGCCTCCTTGTCGATGTCGAGAAGCTCACCGGCGGCGGGGACTTTCCCCCCGAAATATTTATGGGTCAGCACCACGGCGCGGTTCACGAAATTGCCAAGCACAGCCACAAGCTCATTATTGTTGCGGGCCTGGAAATCGCGCCATGTGAAATCATTGTCTTTAGTCTCGGGAGCGGCGGCGGTCAGCACATAGCGCAGCACATCCTGCTTACCCTCGAAGTCGCGGAGATACTCGTGGAGCCACACAGCCCAGTTTCTCGAGGTTGAAATCTTGTCCCCCTCGAGATTCAGGAACTCGTTGGCCGGCACATTGTCAGGCAACTGGTAACCGTCGCCATACGCCATCAGCATCGACGGGAACACGATGCAGTGGAACACTATGTTATCCTTACCGATAAAGTTTATGATTCTCGACTCCGGATCTTTCCAGTAACGCTCCCAACTGTCGGGCAACAGCTCCTTAGTGTTCGATATGTAACCTATCGGCGCATCAAACCACACATAAAGCACCTTACCCTCAGCGCCCTCCACGGGGACCGGCACGCCCCAGTCAAGGTCTCGGCTCACGGCGCGGGGCTGCAACCCCAGATCCAGCCACGACTTGCACTGGCCGTAGACGTTGGTCTTCCACTCCTTGTGGCCGTCGAGAATCCACTTGCGCAACGCCGGCTCCCACTTGTCGAGCGGCAGATACCAGTGGCGCGTCTCGCGCAGCACCGGCGTGTTACCCGTTATCGCGCTCTTAGGATTGATCAGGTCGGTAGCGTTGAGCGACGTCCCGCAAGCCTCACACTGGTCGCCATAGGCGCGCTCGTTGTGGCAATGCGGGCATTCACCCGTCACATAGCGGTCAGCCAGAAACTGGCCCGCCTTCTCGTCATAGAGCTGCATCGACGTCTTCTCAACAAACTCCCCCTTATCATACAGACGGCGGAAAAACTCCGACGCCGTCGCGCTATGGATGTCCGATGTCGTCCGCGAATAGATGTCAAACGAGATGCCAAGCTCCTCAAACGAATCCTTGATAATCTTGTGATAGCGGTCCACCACATCCTGAGGGGTAACCCCCTCAGCCTTCGCCTTGATGGTGATAGGCACGCCATGCTCGTCACTGCCGCCGATCATCACCACATCCTCACCGCGCGAACGCAGATAGCGGGCATAGATGTCAGCCGGGACATAGACCCCGGCTAAATGGCCTATATGGACGGCCCCGTTAGCATATGGCAGAGCCGTGGTTATTAGGGTACGTTTGAATTTCTTATCCATCTCTTTTCGGTATTGTTGGGTTGTTATTCCGCGAAATTACTAAAAATCCATTAAGATTCCGCAAGAATTTACACCTACATCCCCGCCCCACAATATCAACTGCGTTTTCTCGTTAATAAATAGCTGAATCTGTTCAACTGACGACTCTACTCATGAAACTTCTCAAATATATTCTCATTATGGCGGTGACCGCCGTCATCTTCCAGTCATGTATCGAGGACGGCGTCTCCTCGTCATCATCCGACCAGCCGACATTCTCGGTCGACTCGCTGAAACTCGGCACCGTGTTCACCGAGCAAGGCTCAACGACCCATCGGTTCCTCGTCTACAACCGTCACGACAAGATAATCAACATCAACTCTATCGAGCTGCGCGACAAGACCCAAGGAGTGTTCCGCCTGAATGTCGACGGACAGTCGGGGAGCGAGTTCCACAACGTCGAGATACGCCCCAACGACTCCATTTACGTCTTCGTCGAGGCCACACTCCCCCCAAACGGCAAAATCGGGCCGATGACAATCGACAACACACTCGATTTCACAACACTCGGAGTGACCAGATCGGTTGTTATCACCGCCGACGGGCTCGACGTGATTCGCCTGAAAGCAAAGACAATCGAAACCGACACACGTCTCACAGCCGAGCGACCATACCAGGTGTTTGACTCACTCGTTGTAGCCCCCGGAGCCACCCTGACCATCGACCCCGGAGCCCACCTCTACTTCCACGACAAGTCAGAACTGATAGTCCGCGGATCGCTCCGCGCCAACGGCACTCCCGAAAACCCCGTAAACATGACCGGCGACCGCACCGGCAACGTTGTCGCGTCAATCCCGTTCGAGCTGATGTCAGGCCAATGGGGAGGCGTATACTTCGCCACCTCATCATCAGCCAGCAAGATGACCAACACATCCATACGCAACATGAGCTACGGCGTGGTCGTCGACTCGGTCGTGACATCTACTCCCGACAACCCCGCGCTCTACCTCCTCAACTGCCAGATACACAACTCAGCCGGATACATCCTCCAGACAGCCCACTCCGCGGTCACAGCCATAGGCACCGAACTGACCGACGCGGCCAACGGCATAGTCTACGTCCGCGGCGGCAACCTCACACTCAACCACTGCACTATAGCCAACTACTACCTATTCTCAGCTCTCGGCGGACCCGCCCTCCAGCTCGACCACATCAACGCCGAAACCGACGACCTTTCGGGCCTACCCAAACTGCAAGCCGACATCACCAACACCATCATCTACGGCAACGGCACCGACATCTCCCACGGCGACCTCACTGACACCGCGGTGACACTGCGCCGATGCCTGCTCAAATCAGCCGGCTCCGACGACGACAACTTCATAAACTGCCTGTGGGACACCGACCCGATGTACTACACGGTCCGCGAAGACTACCTCTTTGACTACAGGCTCAAGCCAGAATCGCCCGCCATACAAGCCGCCGACCCCGCGCTCACACTCCCCGATGCGGCCACCGACCCCTACGGCACACCACGCCTCACACCACCATCCCTCGGCGCCTACGAATACACCCCCGCCGACGCCACAAGCCGGTAGGGCCGGCCCACGGGCTGGCCGCATGATTCAAAATTCACTACCCCACAAAAAACGCAGAAACGGCTTGAGCGACAACCGCCCAAACCGTTTCCTTGTCTCATTTATCTCGCCGCATCACTTCACCAGCGACATCCCCAGTCTCAGAGCCTCCTCATTGACCGGCAACAGATGGTGGTGACGCTCAGGCAACGTCTTCTTCAGCCCCTTCAGCACGCTCTCGACAGGCACCATCGGCTTAATCTTCAGCAACGCCCCCAGAACAATCATATTGAAACCCTTGGAGTTCGACAATCCGAAAGTCGCTTCCATCGCATCCACGCGGTAGACATTGATGTCGGTGCGCGTAGGCGGCCGGTGAATGCCATAAGGATCATAAATCAGCGTACCGCCGGGCTTGACTTTCCCCTCAAACTTATCCAACGACTGCTGGTTGAGAATCACGGCAGTGTCATAGCTGTCAAGCACGGGCGAACTGATCGGGCTGTCAGCCAGAATGACCGTGACGTTAGCCGTACCGCCGCGCTGTTCCGGCCCGTAGGACGGCATCCATGTAACCTCAAGATCATCCATCAACGCCGCATATGCAAGTATTTTACCCATCGACAACACTCCTTGGCCGCCGAATCCGGCTATGATAATTTCCTCTTTCATTTCACAGTGTTTTTAAGTTCACCCAACGGATATTTTTCAAACATATGCTCCTCCATCCACTTGTTAGCGGCCTCGGGAGTCATCTTCCATCCCGAGCTGCAGGTTGAGACGATTTCCACAAACGACGTGCCGCGGCCCTCCATGGAGTTCTTGAAAGCCTGACGGATAGCAGCCTTGGCCTTGCGCACCGCGGCAGGCGTGTGAACCGCCTGACGCGTCACATAGCAAGTGCCGTCGAGCTGGGCGGCTATGTCGGTGATGCGCAGCGGATACCCGTTGAGATCCACGCGACGGCCATAAGGGGTGGTCGAGGTCTTCATCCCCTCAAGGGTCGTTGGAGCCATCTGCCCGCCGGTCATTCCATATATACCGTTGTTTATGAAAATGATAGCGATATTTTCGCCGCGGTTGGCCGCATGGATGGTCTCACAGGTGCCGATAGCCGCTAAATCGCCGTCACCCTGATAGGTGAACACCAAGTTTTCGGGATTCAGGCGTTTAGCCGCGGTAGCTATCGCAGGGGCGCGGCCATGGGCGGCCTCGATCCAGTCGATATCTATATACTTGTAAGCAAACACGGCACACCCCACCGGGGCAACACCTATTGCCTTCTCCTCCAACCCCATCTCCTCGATCAGCTCGGCGATGATGCGGTGCACAACGCCGTGGCTGCAACCGGGGCAATAGTGCATATGGTTCTCGTTAAGAAGCCGCGGCTTCTCGTAAACCAGATTTTCAGGTTTGATTATATCTTGGCGAGTCATTTTCAGTGTCATTTTTGAGATTCGTTACCGAAATGTTTCATGAATGCCGCAAGCACCTCATCAGGGTTCGGGACTATGCCACCCATGCGGCCGAAATGATAGATAGGCACATCGGTTCCGGCCGCGGCGAGCTTGACATCCTCAATCATCTGACCGGCGTTAAGCTCCACCACGAGCATACCCTTTACCTTACGCGACAGTCGGGCTATCTCGGCCGACGGGAACGGCCACAAGGTGATGGGCCTCAGCAGACCGATTTTTATCCCCTGCGCGCGGGCCATCTCGATACTTTTCAGGCATATGCGGGCTATCGACCCGAAAGCCACCATCAGATAGTCGGCATCGTCGGTGAAATACTCCTGATAGCGCACCTCATTACGCTCAATCTCGCTGTAAGTGCGTTGGAAACGCTCGTTGTTCTTCTCCATCACAGCCGAGTCAAGCTCAAGCGAAGTCAGCACGTTGGGTTTGCGCCCGCCTCTGCGGCCTGTAGCAGCCCAGGGACATTGCTCGGCGATCTGCTCCGCGGTGCGGCGCGGACGTGCCGGCGGCAACACTACCTTCTCCATCATCTGCCCCACTATGCCGTCGGCCAGAATCATCGACGGTGTGCGGTATTTAAACGCCAGGTCAAAGCCCAGCGCGACGAAATCGGCCATCTCCTGCACCGACGAGGGGGCAAGCACTATAAGCCTGTAATCGCCGTGACCGCCACCCTTAACCGCCTGGAAATAATCGCTCTGCGAAGGGTGGATGGTGCCAAGTCCGGGGCCGCCGCGCATAACGTTGACAATCAACGCAGGCAACTCGGTCGCAGCGAGATACGAGATTCCCTCCTGTTTAAGGCTTATGCCCGGACTCGACGACGACGTCATGACAGCCTTACCTGTCGACGCGCCGCCATAGACCATGTTGATGGCCGCTACCTCACTCTCGGCCTGCAAAACCACCATGCCGGTGGTCTCCCAAGGCATTTCTGCCTCAAGAGTCTCCAATATCTCTGACTGTGGGGTGATGGGGTAACCGAAATAGCCGTCCACACCATAACGGATGGCGGCGTGGGCTATTGCCTCGTTACCTTTCATCAATCTTACATCTTCTTCCATAATCGTTAATTAGATGGGAATACGGTTAAGTTGACCTTGATTACTTCTCGACCATGCGGTAGACCCGGATACAACCGTCGGGGCAAACCGCCGCACACGACGCGCAACCTATGCACGCCTCCTCATTGGCCGGATAAGCGAAATGATAGCCCCGGTCATTGACCTCCTTGCTTTTCAAGGCCAACACATCGGTGGGGCACGCCACTACGCAAAGGTTGCAACCCTTGCACCGTTCTTCGTTGATAACTACCGCTCCTGATACTTTTGCCATAGCTAATCTGTTTTGTTACCGGCAGGATGATTTCCCGCCATTTAAACTCACCACAAAAATAGTTAAAATATGACTACTTCAACACGCTTTAACAAAACCTTAACCAATGGCACATTTTAGCCGAAAATGCGCATTACACCGCAATCCAGACGCTATTTTACCATACCGCTTGAACACTAACATCATAACAGATGTTTAAATATCAAACCTATAATTAAAAACAATAGAATACTGCAAATATGGAAGTATCGACAATCGACTGGTTTTTCAATTGGGCCGCAATCGCAGCCATGACAGCCCTCACCACTTTGGCCGGATACATCATCGGCCGACGCCGCGAGATGCGGGCCGCCACCCTTGCGGCGAGAAACCACCGCCGACGCATACGCTGACGCCAATCGTTTTTGGCATCTGTTTTGCTACATTGCCGTCATAGATATGTTTTTTCAATCAATAGAATTTTACGTCGTCGCAGCCATGGTTGCGGCGATGATTGTCGGCTTCATGGCAAAACCCGCCCGCAAAGGAGCCGCGCGACAGTCTCTCATCGAAGCCGACCTCATATCGGCCGGTTCCACAACCCCGATGCTGAAAGTCGAGGCTCTCGGCGACGGCAACGTGATTCTCCGACGCGAGGGACTGCAGGGAGTCACATCATCAGGCATCGTCAAAATGCTCGTCACCATAATCGGCAACGACATAACCATTGAGGAATCAGTGGCAGCCGGAAGCGCATGGAGCGACGAAGCCGACACAGCAGTGGCCTGCCTCGATATGCTCGGCAACGACCGCTACCACCTCCGCTATATTTGCGACAAAACGGCGGGCGACCGTTTTTGCGCTTTCACGCTAAACAATCGCCCGGGATTCAAATCAGAACGCGCTCTTAAAAATTGAGTTTTCCCCAGAGAAACCCACTTATTTTAAGACTTTTTTACACACATGAGAATCGCTTTTCTCAATGTAAAGACCCTGCGACGGCTTGGCGATTCTTATGCCCTGCAAATTGTAGTACTCAACCCCGCCATCGCTAACGCCTTCTACTTCAGCTACTTCCGGCACGGATTCAACGCCCGACCGCAGAGAATAAACCACATTCACAAACGGCACTTCGATATGCCCCTTGTCGCCAACTTTAGCGTCAGGAGTGAACGAAACCGACGAGAATTTAATTGGAAACACACCTATATCAGACAGTTGCGTAAAATCTGACAATTTGACAGTGTAGTTGAACCGCTCCCCAGACACAACCGCTCCGCTCGTTGTCGAGAAACGGCCTCCGATGGCATCGTTGAACTTGAAATTCACCCCTTTGAGTGGCATCGTCGAGCTCAACTCTATCTCCAAACCCTCAGGTAGGCTCCACAGATACATGGTCGATGACGGGGATACCGACAGCGACAAACCTCGCGTAGAGCTGACAGTATAGTCAATCGCAAACCCTGTGCCACAGGGAGTTACCGTGGTCGCTGAAGCGTTGCACCCGGTCTTGGTGAACTTCCATTTAGCGGGGTCGAAGTCAGCCACGAGGTTGATACGGGCGTCACGAGCTATCTCGACAGTCACCGGAATCTCAACCCGCTCGTCTCCAACAACCCCGGTCACTGCAGCCGATCCGTCTGCCACACCGCGGACCACGCCACCCTCATCGACAGTAACCACTTCCGCGTCACTTGAACTCCAGTCAAGAGCCTGAGGGTCAACGGGAATCACCTTGACCCCGTTGTTGGCCTGAAGCTCTATCTTGTATTCCCGTTGGTCGTCAATCAGTATCGACGACAGGCGCGGCGAGAATTTGCAGTCATTATCGACAACGTATGCAACCGAAGTCGAGCAACCGTTATAGGTAGCTTTGAGAGCGTGCATTCCCGGAGCGGTAGCGTGGAGCGACACCCCACCGGCGGTTATCTCACCCGCTTCCGGTGCGACCTCCAGAGTGCAGTCGGTCAGGCTGTCGGTAACCAACACACCGTGGCTGTTGAAGCCGAGAATGCGCGGGGTGTATAACGCATGGAGCGGCAGGCGAGGCGCCCAGTCGGCAAATTTTATCTCCGTTATCACCTTGTCGGAAGCCGGAGCTTCGACAACTGCGAAAATACCGTTGCCCACGGCACGCTCGTTGCCGTCGCTGCAATAGTTTCTCACGCCGAAAGCCGAGGTGTAGAGTGTCGACGAGCCGCCACCGTCGAGATTGACGGCCTCGTAAGCACCGGCATAACGCATTATGTCGGCGAGCTGAGAGGTGCGCACCCCTGCCGAACCCGTGTGTCGTCCCTCAACGACCATCATAATTATTGTATTGCCGTCCTCGCTGACGCCTATGCCTGTACGCGGATGCAGATCCTTGGCATCGCCGCGTTCTCCCTCGGTGTCAAGTGTGGCACCTGCGCCCACATTTTTGGGATTGCCCGACACAATCTGCATCGGGTAGATGCGTTCATCGCCAAGGAGCACCACGTTGTCAAACTCGACTATGTCGCCCGGTGCGAGAGCGCCTACGAATGCTTTCGCCCCTGTGTTGCAACCGCTGGTCGAGGTACCGCGGCCATGAATCACATACCCGTCGGCAGGAATCGCAGTGTCGCCGCCGTCCGAGGGCGACGACGTAACTTCAAGACGGAATTTGCCTCCCGCCTCAAATTTGTCGCCGACGACTATTTTAGCGGTCACTTCATAGCAGTTTCCGGTCTTGTCGGTCTGGTTGGTGCTTCCCCAATAGCGCGGGGTGTATATGGTGATTCCGTTATTGGGCGAGGCCACGTTCACACCTTTGAACAGAGTGACTTTTTCTCCCTTTGTAGCGGTCCCGGTATAATAATTGAGCCTTCCTATGCGCGCCACACCTTCACGATCGACCGAGAACTGATATTGCGAGTTGGAGGTTTTGAAAATCTCACCGTCGACGGTGCATGATGTCGTCGGACTACCGACTTTCGACGAGCCGTTGGTCGCATTGCCCGATGTGGTGAAAAAGTCGGCGTTAGACCCGGCGAAGTACAAATGGTTGTCGTCGCTGTGGCGTTGCGCCATCGACGACACCTTTTCCGTCCCGGCAACCATATCCTTGCCGCATACGGCTCTGATGCTCACCCCGGGGGTGCTTTTGTCGATTGTCAGGTAATGCACCTGCAGTTGTTTGGCCGACGGGCTTGTGAGACGCAGGTATGTCGTGGTAGTCCCGGGACCGACCTTCATGTGGGCGAGTGTATCGACCTGATAGGTCACACCGAGCACATCGACGCTCCCTGCAGCCGATAGCCCGGTGCAGCCGATAGCCGAAGCGGCCAACATAGAGGCCGCTCTCAGCGTAGCATTGATTTTTTTCATGGCGATAAACAATTATTATGTTATAGATTTTGTGTAACTGTCGGCAGAGGAATAGCCCCAACCGTCACTTTACCGGAGCAGGCTCGACAACCTTGAAATGGTCGCCGGTCTCCTTGACGATAGTGCGATAGTAACGCTCGTCATATCCCGGAAATTCCGGATAGACAGGCATCCCCTCAGGCGAATATATGAATTTGCCGTTTTCGTCCACCTTTTTAGCGTTTCCGTCGAGATATTTAACGAACAGGAAATCGCCCAGATTCTTATATGCCTTAGTGGCCTTGGAAGCCCATGTATCGGCCAGATGCTGAGTTAAGTCGGCGCGGGTTGCGGCGTCAAACTCGCCGAACGTGCGCAACGCCACCTTGACATCAGCCGCTATGCTGTCCTCAAGCGACGACTGCACGCGGCGTATGTCGGGAATCATCTGAGAATAGCGGTTGTATGCCTGGTTGGCCACATAATTGTTGACCCAGAAGTTGGAGTCCCACGACAGCGTATTCATGTCGCCGTTACCGTGCGCCAGCTCGTGCGGCGGCCGCGAAACAGAGCAGAATATCGGCAGATACACCGAGGTGTTGGCATCGTCAGTGCCAAACCACAGCAACCCCTTCATTCCGTCGGGGTTGGCATCGTTGAGCTGCGCCACAAACGAAAAGCCGGTCTGTTGTGTGGCTATGGCTCGTTCATGTGTATAAGTGACGGAATCGACATCGTAGGTCAGCGGACGCCAACGGTAAGGGCAGGCATAGGGGCCGGCACCTATATCATTGTTCATGTCGAGCGGAGTGTTCTCGAAATGGTCGCGCATCATCCATTTCATATCGGCGGCATCGACCGGCTTGGCCGGCTTGACCCACAATGGCAGCACGTCGCCCTCGCCGCGAAGCACCCACGGCAGGTATTTCTCCATCCCCGGGGTGAACTTGTTGTAAAAAGCCCATACGCGGCCGTCGCAACCGCGCAAAGCCCCGCCGTCGTAGACTGCGTAAGCCCGCGAGAAGCTGAAATCCTCATCTTTTCCGTCGAAATACCCCTGCTGTCGGGCAAACTTGATGACATCGGGGGAATATAGACAATTTTCTTTATCCTTGAGCGGGAACTGATGTATGCGTGAATGATTGGCATGGCCCGATATGTAGCCGTCAGGCACCTTCATGGCAACCCACACGGCACCTTTATCCTTGCCACCCTTGCCTATAAGCTCCATGATCCAAGCCTCCTCGGGATCGGCTATAGAGAACGACTCGCCGCTGCTCGCATAGCCATGCTCCTTGACCAGATCGGTCATCACCTTGATGGCCTCGCGGGCCGTCTTGGCGCGTTGCAGGGCGATGTAGATGAGCGAACCGTAGTCAATCACCCCCGTCGAGTCGACAAGCTCCTCGCGGCCTCCCCAGGTGCTCTCCGAGATAGCCAGCCCGTGCTCGTTCATGTTGCCGATTGTAGCATAAGTGTGGCGCACCTCTGGAATCTCACCGAGCGGTTTCCCGGTGTCCCACTCCACCACCTTGCGCATGGCGCCTTTAGGGTGGTCAGCGGCAGGTTGGTTATAAAGCTCGCCATAGAGATTATGGCTGTCGGCGGCGTAGGTAATCATCACGCTCCCGTCGGCCGTGGCGCCCTTGGCGGCTATCAGACTGGTGCAGGCGTCGGCCTGCGGAGTGGCGGCTAACGACGCTGCCGCCAACGCTAAGACTTTTATCGCATTAAATTTCATAATGGATTGGCTCACTGTGTTGTTTTCATTGCAAAATCGGGAACCGGGCACACTTCTGCGCCGCCCGGCCCCACACAACGCAAAGATAGCTCATAAAATACTCTCCCGCAACCTTTACGGCTTAAAAAAGAATCTCTTTATAAGCAATCCCGGATAAACATGGAAAATCGGTCACCTTAAATTAATAGGTTAATTTGCCGATGGCGAGATTTTTTTGTAACTTTGTAACGATTTTGGGATAGCAGGGCGGTCAGTGACGCCCCGGCGGGCGAAAAAGCCCGGCAAAGACTACGCCAAATCAGCTAACCAATTGTTATTCAGTGATTCTTTAAGAATTATGGCAGAAAAAGAAGAGGAATACAGCGCGAGTAACATTCAAGTCCTCGAAGGTCTTGAAGCTGTGCGCAAACGTCCTGCGATGTACATTGGCGACATAAGCGCCAAGGGCTTGCATCATCTCGTATACGAAGTCGTTGACAACTCAATCGACGAGGCTTTGGCGGGCTACGCCAATCACATCGACGTGACCATCAACGCCGACAACTCGATTACAGTGGTCGATAACGGCCGCGGTATCCCGGTTGATATGCACGAAAAAGAGCACAAGAGCGCCCTTGAGGTGGTGCTTACCGTGCTACACGCCGGAGGTAAGTTTGACAAAGGCTCCTACAAGGTGTCGGGCGGTCTTCACGGCGTGGGCGTGTCATGCGTAAACGCACTGTCGACTTACCTGCGCGCCGAAGTACACCGTAACGGCAAGGCTTACGTTCAGGAATACTCTTGCGGCAAGCCCACCACCGAGCTTCAAATCGTGGGCGAAAGTTCCCACACCGGCACGAGCATCACGTTCAAACCCGACGCGTCGATTTTCACCGTCACCGAGTATGACTACGCCACGCTCGCCAACCGCCTGCGCGACCTTGCGTTCCTCAACGCCGGCATCACTCTGACGCTCACCGACAAGCGCGCTCTCGACGAGAACGGCGAGCCGCGCCACGAGGAGTTCTACTCGGCCAACGGCCTGAGCGAATTTGTAGAATATATCGACTCAAACAAAGAGTCGCTCATCAACGACGTGATTCACCTCAACACCGAGCGTCAGGGAATCCCCGTCGAGGTGGCCATGACCTACAATAACACCTACAACGAGAACGTCTACTCATTTGTCAACAACATCAACACCATCGAGGGTGGAACACACCTGACAGGCTTCCGCCGCGGCTTGACCTCGACGCTGAAAAAATATGCCGAGGACAACAAGCTGCTCGACAAAGTCAAGGTCGACATAGCGAGCGACGACTTCCGCGAGGGTCTGACAGCCGTCGTGTCGGTCAAGGTGATGGAACCGCAGTTTGAGGGACAGACCAAAACCAAACTCGGCAACAACGAGGTGATGGGAGCCGTTCAGACCGCCGTCAGCGAAGCTCTGCGCAACTACCTTGAGGAGCATCCCAAACAGGCCAAGGTGATTGTCGAGAAAGTGGTTGTCGCCGCACAGGCGCGCCACGCCGCCTACAACGCCCGCGTCAAGATACAGCGCAAATCGCCCCTGAGCGGGGGCGGACTCCCCGGCAAACTGGCCGACTGCTCATCGCGCACGGCCGAAGACTGCGAGCTGTTTATCGTCGAGGGTGACTCGGCAGGCGGCACGGCCAAACAGGGTCGCGACCGCACATTCCAGGCCATCCTGCCGCTCCGAGGCAAAATCCTCAACGTCGAGAAAGCGATGGACCACAAAATCTTCGACAACGAGGAAATCACCAACCTGTTCCGCGCCATGCGCGTGACAATAGGCACCGAGGACGACCCCAAGGAAGCCAACCTCCAGAAACTCGCCTACCACAAAATCATAATAATGACCGATGCCGATGTCGACGGCGCGCACATCGCCACGCTGCTGATGACATTCTTCTTCCGCCGTATGCGCCCGGTAATCGAGAACGGCTACCTATACCTCGCCACCCCGCCGCTCTACAAATGCACCCGCGGCAAGGCCGAGGAGTATTGCTGGACCGACGCTCAGGTACAACAATTCATAGCTCGCTACGGTGAGAGTACAAAAGTGCAGCGTTACAAAGGTCTCGGCGAGATGAGCGCACAAGAACTGCGCGACACCACCATGGATCCAGAACAGCGACTGCTGAAACAGGTGAGAATCAGCGATGCCGCCGAAGCCGACCGCATTTTCTCGATGCTCATGGGCGAAGATGTAGGCCCGCGCCGCGACTTCATCGAGTCCAACGCCAACTACGCCACAATCGACGCATAACCCGATCACATAAACGAGGCGCGGCCCATGAACCTCTTGGGCTCGCGTCTCGTTAAAGATATACAGACGCTCTCCTCAAAGCGTTTCAACCGATTTAAAGAACGAAATTTTCATCAATCATGGGTCGAACTACCTCCAAAGCCGCCACAAAACACCTCAAAGACAAGGTGCTGGAATTTATAACCCGTCAAGACAACGCCACGTTCAACTACCGCCAGGTGTCGCAGGACATAGGTCTGACAGCCCCGATGCAACAGCGCGCCATCGCCCTGCTGCTCGCCGAACTGGCATTTGACGGCGACATAATAGAAGTGGCGCCCGGGAAATACAAGCAGACAGTCAGAGGCAACGTGACCACAGGGACGTTCGTGCGCCGCAGCAACGGCAAAAACAGTGTTATCACCGACGAGGACGGCGAAATGATTTTTGTGGCCGAGCGAAATTCAATGCACGCTCTCAACGGCGACAAGGTGAGAGTCAACATCGCCGCCGCCCGCCGAGGAGTCGAGCCTGAGGCACAAGTGATGGAAATTATCGAGAAAAAAGACCAGGTGTTCATCGGGACACTTAGCATCGACCGACGCATAGCGATGTTATCGACCGACTCCAAATTTCTCGCCAACGACATTTTCATCCCCCGTGAAAAGCTCAAGGGTGGAAAGGACGGCGACAAAGCCGTCGTCAAAATCACATCCTGGCCCGACGACGCTAAAAACCCCCGCGGCGAAGTTGTAGACATCCTCGGCAAAAAGGGTGAGAACAACGCCGAGATTCACGCCATCCTCGCAGAATACGGGCTGCCATACCGCTACCCCGAGGCTGTGGAGAAAGCCGCGGCAAAAATCACGGCCGGAATAACCCCCGAGGAGATAGCGCGCCGAGTGGATATGCGCGACGTGACCACGTTCACCATCGACCCCAAGGACGCCAAGGACTTCGACGACGCCCTGTCGATCCGCAAACTCCCCAACGGGAACTTCGAGGTCGGTGTGCATATAGCCGACGTGACCCATTACGTCCATCCCGATACCATAATCGACCGCGAGGCTCAGAAGCGCGCCACATCGGTCTATCTGGTCGACCGCGTCGTGCCGATGCTCCCGGAGCATCTCAGCAACGGCATCTGCTCGCTGCGTCCCGACGAGGAAAAGCTGACGTTCTCGTGTATATTTGAGATGACACCTGACGCACAGGTCGTCAACAGCCGGATAGCTCGCACGGTCACCCGCAGCAACCGCCGTTTCACCTATGAGGAGGCTCAGGATGTAATAGAGACAGGCCACGGCGACTATTCAGCCGAGATACTGCAACTCGACAAGATGGCCAAGATACTGCGCAAGCAACGTTACGAAAACGGCTCGGTTGATTTTGACCGCATGGAGGTGAGATTCGATATCGACGAGACAGGCCATCCCACAGGAGTCTACTTCAAGGAGTCGAAAGACGCCAACAAACTCATCGAGGAGTTCATGCTACTCGCCAACAAGACTGTGGCCCAGGCCATCGGCAAGACTCCGGGCAAGAAAAAAGCCAAAGCGTTTGTCTACCGCGTGCACGATATGCCCGACCCCGGCAAACTTGAGGACTTGGCCAAACTGTCGCGCACATTCGGCTACAAAATCAAATCGGCCGGCTCCTCAAAAGAGGTCAACCGCTCAATCAACCGTATGCTCTGCGACGTGAAAGGGAAAGGTGAGGAAAACCTCCTGTCGACCCTTGCCATACGCTCAATGGCCAAGGCGGTCTACACCACCCATAACATAGGGCACTACGGGCTGGGATTTGACTTCTACACCCACTTCACCTCACCCATACGCCGTTATCCCGACATGATGGTACACCGCCTGCTTGAGAAATATCTCGCCGGCGGACGCAGCGTCAACCTCGACCGTCTTGAGGAGCAGTGCAAACACTCAAGCGACATGGAACAGCTCGCTGCCAACGCCGAGCGTTCGTCAATCAAATACAAACAGGTCGAGTATATGGGCGACCACCTCGGAGAGGTCTACGACGGCGTCATCTCGGGTGTCACCGAGTGGGGGCTGTATGTGGAGCTTGACGACAATAAATGCGAGGGTCTGGTGCCTGTGCGCGACCTCGCCGACGACTACTACGACTTCGACGAGAAGAACTATTGCCTCGTGGGGCGCCGCAAAGGCTCGCGCTACCGTCTCGGCGACAACGTAAAAGTGCAGGTGGCCCGCGCTAACCTCGACCGCAAGCAGCTCGACTTCGCTCTGGTCGATGAACGCCACCCGGCCAAGACCGGGGAGGACGCGATGGGTAAGACCGTTACCGTGGCCCAGGCGTTGTCGCAGAAATCTTCAAAAAAACGCTCTGACAAGACGGCCAAGAGTTCATCGGGCAAAGGCGCCAAAAGCTCCAAGGGGGGCAAACGCCGCCGTTAGACCCGGCATCGCTCCAACAGTGAATCATCCCACCATCATTCATCACCACCATGCAAGTAAGACCTAAAAAAGCTCTCGGACAGCACTTTCTGACCGATCTCGGAATAGCCCGGCGCATTGCGGCCACACTCGACGACTACCGCGGACTGCCGGTGGTAGAGGTGGGTCCCGGCATGGGCGTACTGACGCAGTTCCTCATCGACGGCGGCCACGACGTGACGGCTGTCGAGATTGACAGCGAGAGCGTCGAATATCTCGACCGCGAGTTTCCGCAACTCAAAGGGAAAGTCATCGAGGACGACTTCCTGAAGATGAACCTTGCTAACTTGTTTCCCGGCAGCGACTTCTGCGTGATAGGCAACTACCCCTACAACATATCCTCACAGATATTCTTCCACATCCTCGACTACCGCGACAGGGTCGTGGCCTGCTCGGGTATGCTTCAACGGGAGGTTGCCGAGAGACTTGCCGCCCCGGCGGGAAAAAAGGCCCGCGGCATACTGAGCGTGCTGCTCCAGGCATGGTATGACGTGGAATATCTTTTCACTGTCGACGAGAAGGTGTTCAACCCTCCACCCAAGGTCAAATCGGGGGTCGTGATGCTGCGACGCAACAAAGTCACCGACTTAGGGTGTGACGAAGCCCTGTTCAAGACCGTGGTGAAGACGTCGTTCGGCCAACGCCGCAAAACCCTCCGCAACTCACTCCGCGGACTTTTGCCGGCCGGAGCCGGCCTACCCGACGACACCATCGCCGCTATGCGACCCGAACAGCTCTCCGTTGAGCAATTCATAGAGCTGACACGCACCATATCAACCTTGCGAAGCAACCAATCAACGCAATGAAAGAGTACACTCCCGAATATCTCGAACATATCCGCGCCATAATCAACGCCGACGACACCGAGGCCGCTTCTAAAGAGCTGGCATCGCTGCACCCCGCCGACATCGCCGAGCTATACCAGAACCTTGACCTTGAGGAGGCTGAGTTTCTCTACAGGCTGCTCGATGATGACACCGCCGCCGACGTACTCATGGAGCTCGACGAGGACGACCGCCGCAAGCTGCTCCGCGATATGCCCGCCGAGGAAATCGCCAAACAGGTCATTGACCACCTTGACACCGACGACGCCGTCGACATAATCCAGGAACTCGACGAGGAGGACCGCGACAAAATCCTCTCCCACATCGACGACGTGGAGCAGGCGGGCGACATCGTCGACCTTCTGCAATACGACGAGGACACCGCCGGCGGTCTGATGGGCACCGAAATGATCGTAGTCAACGAAAACTGGTCAATGCCCGAGTGCATCAAACAGATGAGGATGCAGGCCGAGGATATGGACGAAATATACTATGTCTACGTCATCGACAACGACGAGAAGCTACGGGGCATACTTCCGCTGAAGAAGATGATCACCCACCCGTCGGTATCGAAGATAAAGCACGTCATGGAGACCGACCCGGTGTCGGTAAAAGCCGACACCCCCATCGACGAGGTGGCCCTGGACTTCGAGAAATACGACCTTGTGGCCATGCCGGTCGTCGATTCAATAGGGAGGCTCGTGGGGCGCATCACCGTCGACGACGTGATGGACCAGGTGCGCGAGTCATCTGAGCGCGACTACCAGTTGGCATCGGGTCTCTCGACCGACGTCGAGACCAACGACACCCTGTTCACCCAAACCAAGGCACGCCTGCCATGGCTCCTGATCGGTATGCTTGGCGGTCTCGGCAACTCCTTGATTCTCGGCAACTTCGAGGCGGGATTCGCCACCAACCCCGCTATGGCCCTGTTCATCCCGCTTATCGGTGGCACCGGCGGCAACGTCGGCATCCAGTCGTCGGCTATCGTGGTGCAAGGGTTGGCCAACGGATCGTTAGACATCAAAAGCTCGGCCAAGCAACTGTTCAAGGAGCTTGGCGTGGGACTGATCAACGCCACCATCATCTCGCTGCTGGTGTTTGTCTACAACCTGTTCACACTCGGAGCCACGCAAGTCACCACAATCGCCGTGTCGCTGTCGCTGTTCGCCGTCGTGATGTTCGCCTCGGTATTCGGCACATTCGTCCCTCTGACGCTTGAGCGGTTCAAAATCGACCCCGCCCTCGCCACCGGCCCGTTCATCTCCATCACCAACGACATCATCGGCATGGTGATTTACATGGTCATCAGCTCCTCGCTGCTCCAAGCCTTCGGCGTCTTCGTCTGACAAATATCAGCTTGACAACGTATAAGAAACAGGGGTCCCGATCAGATTGAGGCCCCTGTTTAAGTAGAATATCTACCCGAAACCGTGTGTTTAATCGTAGTATTCTTTTCTGACGCTGCCGTCGCTATATTTCACGATTGTCATGCCGCGGTAGCCCTCTCCGACAGCGTTACCGTTAAAGTCAAAGCGAGCCACCGGCACAACGCTATCTCCGTCACCGCCGATGACCTGCTCAACACCTGTGGTCTGATCATCCTCGATAAAGAATGGTTTTGACACTGTATTTCAGTTATTTAACCCTTGCTAACCGACCTAAATACAAACATATTTCGCCATTTGAGGCCATAAAACGCCACTACGGAATATTCCCGTACAAACAAATCGGGGCATACAAACAAAAATACAAACATATTTTTGCCCTTGAAATATTCCTGAAAGAAGATGAGTGGTAATCTTCCGTGTCAGAGGATGAGTATTATTTTCTCCGGGGGCAAGGAGGACAATATCACATCATGTTGATTCGCCGGTTCAAGGCTTCAAGTTCGGCTATGATTTCCTCAAAAGAGGGGGCTGGCCCCATTACCATATTCATTACCGTTTTCTTGTAATCGGCCTCCCATCGGTCGCGTATTTCCCCAGTGGGAACTATTCTCAGTGATTGCCGCTTCAATGTGTCGTAATCAAAACCTTTAAGTCCGATGAATTTCCGTCTGTGCTCTATCACGGAATCATAGAGATTATCATCAGCCAATGCCTCGTCAGCTATACCGGTCTGCATGATTCTATGAACATCATATAGATGCCTCGACATCCTTTCAATCCTTATCTCAGACGAGGGTTTTGCAAATTCCTCATGCAGCAGGAACAGTTTCTCCAGAAAAGTGCGTTGGGGTATAACGGCATTGACCTCGACCGGACTGTCCTCAAATGTGATTTTCGGAAGATTTTCGGATATATATGAACGAACCGATACCTTTGTCACCGGCTCTGACATGGAACGACCGCTCACTTCAATCTTGACTTGGGGAAGAACATATTCATTGCCTTCAAATATCGGTTTGTAGGCAATGTATATGGTTTCGGGGTCAACGGTGCTGACAGTGGTTTCATGAACAGAAACTTTGATCAGATCCGAAGATAATCCTTGATTCACAAGTGCGGATTCAACATCGTGTATCATCGTGTTTCTTACGAATGAGCAAGATGCTCTCCGCAGCTTGTCGCTAATCTGATTTTTGGACAGGTTCCCGGAGAAACCGAGATATTCCCGGCTGACAGCAATATCTATGTCTTCCGACATACGGTTGATAAGATTCCAGCACTTACTGAGATTCGTACCGCCTTTGAAAGATATATTTTTGGAATAAGGTAGGGAAAACACGGCTCTTAAAACCGCTGTCACCCACCAGTCTTTTTCTATTACAGCACGCGACAATCCAGTCCTGTCGCTTACATAATCTATTATATCGCGACGGTCATCAACCGTCAAATCTGTGAAAATCATACTACCCTTCAAGTTTTTTTCTAACCCATGCCGGTGCAAGACGGATATCATGGTCATAAATGTCGGGGGGAACTTTTTTTACTATTTCCCTTACCTTGTTCTCAATATCGTCCGTAAGATTACCCTCTCCTATGCTTCTCATGGCAGACACAACGAGCATCATCAGTTCTGAATCAAATTCAAACAAACGCTGTTCATTGCTTTCTCTGAATATTATGTTTCGTCCGTTGGAAAGGCTGATTTTTTTCCTTGCTCCATTAGTGATATAAACCGCATTGGCCGGAATTTGCGAGGATAGCCCCAACCGATTTAATGCGTGGTCGCCGATAGGAATTATTTTTACCCTGTCTCGTTCCGCCAACCTTTGAGCCACATCTTCTGTCGAGGGGAGAATGCAATCAAGCCCCAGTTTCTCGTTTGAACGGGGTATACAATAAATTCCACGGCTGATACGCATAATTTCGCCCCGTTTCGCCATCCGGCTAAGCATTTTACGCCCTGCTTCGGGAGTGACAATATCTTCAAAATCCGATGGAAAGAATATGGTCCCTTTCTCCATGACGATTATTCTGTCACGGACAACATTTTCTGATGCGAATATCTCTTGCCTGTAATCCATGTCACAAAATTACGGTATTTTTGTGACACATACAAATACCGAGAGTAAAGCTGACGGGATTCAAGGCAGCCGGGCTACAGGTTAGAACTCGGTGAAGGCGAGAGGGAGCGTTGAGCTGACTGAGGGGAGGATGTAGCACTCGTCGCGGCCGCAGAGAATCACTCTCACCGGGGCGCCGGCAAGCATCTCATATTCCAGCAACGCCTGGCGGCAAGCCCCGCACGGCGCGACAGGCTCGGCCACCTCCTTGCCGTCGGTGCCTACCGCCGCTATGGCTATCGTGCGGAATTTAGCCTCGGGATAGCGGGCGTGGGCGTAGAAGCAGGCCGAACGCTCGGCACACGTCCCCGACGGGTAAGCGACATTTTCCTGATTGGCGCCTGTCACAATCTCGTCATTGTCGAGCAATATGGCCGCCCCGACATGAAAACGGCTATAGGGGGCGTAGGCCCGCGAAGCCGCCTCGCGGGCAAGCTCGGCCAGACGGCGGTCTGAAGCCGACAGCTCGTCATAAGCCGCCACCTCTACCGGGGTCACTATATCTTTGCGTGTCATAATTTTTAAACATTAGGTTTTATGCAAATATAACAATATTATTTGTAACTTTGACGCGTTATGAAAAAAGGTGTCGTCAATGCTTACCGTTGGTGCCGCCGCTACCTGTCGGGGATGTTGCTCCTGGTGGTGGCGTTTGTGCTGTTTGTGTTGTTTTTCAATGACAACTCCATCATGAAATCTTATGAATACAGCCGCGAAATCGACCGTCTGAAAGCCGAAATCAAGGCCAACGAGGACTCCATAGACCACTACATGAAGCTCAACCGCAGCCTCGACACAGACCCCGCCACGATGGAGCGCATAGTCCGCGAGCGTTATCATATGCAGCGCGCCAGCGAGGATGTCTACGTCTTTGACGACGAGGACAGCGAATGACTATATCAATTTTTAAGTACATTATAATAACTCCAACTAACGTCATGGAATCAAAACATAGATATACTCCGGCCGAAGTCACCGGCCGTCAGCCCTCTCTGCCGGCCATCATAGCCATCACCCTCGGGCTGCTTCTCATCGTGGCAGGAACGTTCATGCCAATTTTCAACTTCCTGCAGGGCACCGCCTACCGATATGTCTACGCCACGGGGGCGGCCACGCTGCTCATCGCCAGGCTGTTCACCCCCTACACAGGCCGCGTCATGCGTGTCAAACGCCTGTCGCGCATCGAGGCCTGGAGCGCGATTTTCTTTTGCGTGGCGGCCTTTTTCATGTTCTATGAGCCGCGGGTGGCCCGCGACTGGCTCGCCTTCACTCTCGCCGGCGGCGTAATACAGATCTACACCTCCATCATGATACCCCGCACCATGCGCCGCGCCCTCGAAGGGAAAGAGTGACGCGCCACCGGGACTGAGCCTCGGAAAGTCACCCCCTATGTTTCCATTTTTTAACTATTCTATGGAACGCCAAGGGGGTTAATTGGCGATAATTTAGTAATTTTGCGGCGAAATGAGCTTAAACCTCACCATTGACCAGGGCAACAGCGCAGCGAAGGTAACATTGTGGGAGGGCGATGCGATGCGTTCCCACACGTTAATCCGCGACCTCTCCGACGAGGCCATCGACTCCATCGTGCGCGACTTCAGCCCCGCCGCGGCTATCTACTGCACAGTGGCCGACAAAGGAGACAGCGTCATGACACGGCTCGACCGACACGGCGTGAAAGTGATGGAGCTTACCGCCTCCACACCGCTGCCGATAACCGTCGACTACCGCACCCCCGACACTCTCGGACGCGACCGCGTGGCCGCCGCCGTGGGAGCCTGGGCATTGGCCCCGGGACGCGACCTGCTGATAGCCGACCTCGGCACCGCCGTCACCTACGACGTGGTCACAGCCGACGGCCGATACATCGGGGGAAACATCGCCCCCGGCCTGAGAATGAGGCTTGAGGCTTTGAATCGTTTCACCGCCCGGCTGCCGCTCGTCGACTGCGAGGGCGACACCCCCCTCTGGGGCTACTCGACCGACTCGGCCCTGCGCTCAGGGGCGGTTATCGGCGTGATAGGCGAGCTGACCTACTACCGCCGCCGTCTGCCCGCCGAGGCCATGGCCATCCTCACCGGCGGCGACTCGGAGCTTATAGCCCCAAAACTCGGCTTCGAGGCTCTGACAAGGCCACACCTCGTCGGCGAGGGATTAAACAGAATACTCAGATATAATGAAAATATATAGACTCATTATCGCGGCCGCGGCTCTCCTCGCGGCATTCATCCCGGCCAAGGCGCAACTCGCCATGAGCCCCTATTCGCGCTACGGCTACGGCCTGCTCAACGACAACGCCACATCGGCACAGCGAGCCATGGGCGGCGTCGGCTACGCCATGAACTCAGGCCGTCAGATTAACGTCATGAACCCCGCATCCTATGCCAATTGCGACTCGCTGACATTCCTTTTTGACATGGGCATCGACATGACCCGCCTCTGGTCGGAGGAACAGGGACGATCGGGCAAGGATTTCGGCGGCGGTCTCGACTACATCACCATGCAGTTCCCATTGTCGAAATACATTGGCGGCAGCATCGGCCTGCTCCCCTACTCGTCGGTCGGCTACTCGTTCGGCAACAAAATCGAGCACGGCGAAAGCCAGCGTCAAGGCTCGGGCGGCCTGAACCAGCTCTATCTCGGCCTCGGCGGACGCATCTACAAGGGGCTGACCGCCGGCTTCAACGTGTCATATCTTTTCGGCACCACCATCAACGACCTCTATGCCTACACCGACGGCGGCTCGACCACGTTGTTTGAGCGCGTGCTCGAGGTGCGCGACTTCCACCTGCAGTTCGGCGTGCAATACTCCCGCCCGGTGGGTCGCCGCAGCAAGCTGACCGCCGGCGTGTCGTTCTCACCCGGCAAGACCCTGTTGGGCCACACCTACGGCGTCTACTACGACATCAACGCCGACACCAAGCCCGACACCGTGGGCTACACCTCGCTGCGCGACAAGTATTCCCTGCCCGCCTCGTGGGGCTTCGGACTCAACTATGAATGGAACCAGAGGCTCATGGCCGAGGTCGATTTCACTTGGCAAGGGTGGAAAAAAGCCAAATACGCCGCCCTCGAGAGCTTCGAGAAAACCCGCTTTGACAACCGCTGGAAGATAGCCTGTGGACTCCAGTACACCCCCAATCCCCGCGGAAACTACTGGCAGCGTATCAACTACCGCTGCGGCGGCTACTACAACCACGACTACCTCACCATCGGCGACAACGGCGTGCGCGAACACGGAATGTCGGTCGGTCTCGGGCTTCCGGCCCCCGCCGGAAAGACGGTGATCAATCTCGGCTTCGAGTATAAACGCCGTCAGGCCAACCCCGACCCGCTGGTCAAGGAAACCTACTTCAACATCACCCTCGGCGTCAACTTCAACGAGATGTGGTTCTGGCGCAACAAGATACGCTAACCCGTAACCGATGAACCGCGCCAAGCCGTCAACACGCCCGCTAAGGGCACTCCCCGCGCTCATTGCCGCGACCGCGGCGCTTTGGGCGCTTGCGGCGTGCACCGAGGAGCGGCGCGAGCGAGTAGCCGACGTCAACGACCCCGAGAATGTCCCCACGATGACCACCACCAACGTGGCCACGTTCATTTCCGACTCAGGCTATACGCGCTACCACATCACCACCCCCGTCTGGTATGTCTATGACGAGGCCCGGGTGCCGCGCTGGACATTCCCCGACGGCCTGTTTCTCGAAAAATACGATGACCTGTTCCGCCCCGACGCGACACTTCGCTGCGACTCGGCGATCTACTTCTCGCAAAAGAGGCTGTGGAGGCTGGACGGAAACGTCAGGATGCGCAACACCGCCGGCGACCGCTTCCTCACCCAGCAACTGTTCTGGGACCAGGCGTCGCGCACGGTCTACTCCGACTCGTTCATACACATCGAGCGCAGCGACCGCGTCATCGAGGGCTTCGGCTTCAACTCCAACGAAAACATGACCCGCTACACCGTGCGCCGCCCCTCGGGGATATTCCCCGTCAGCCCCTCAGGCCCCGCCGGAGGCTCAGGGAGCAACGGCGATCCAAACCCCTCAGGCCAGCCGCGCCCGGCGACCGCGCCGCCGAAAAGCGCACCCGCGGCGACACCCGCCACCGACAGCGACGTGCCCCCCTCGTTCAGGCCATGACCAACCCGTTAATTTCTCCCGACCAATAACATATATGAATCCCGAAATGCTTCACTGGCTCATCATAGCGTTAGTATCGCTCATATTCTCGGCACTGTTCTCAGGGGTCGAGATAGCATTCGTCACCTCCGACCGCGTGCGGGTTGAACTCGACGTGAAAAAAGGGGGTGCCATCAGCCGCATACTCAACCTGTTTTACCGCCACTCCGAATTTTTCATCTCCACCATCCTCGTGGGCAACAACATAGTGCTTGTCATCTACGGCATGGGGGCAGCCGCCCTGCTTGAGCCGTGGCTCGAAAGCATCTACCCCAACGAGGCTTTTATCCTGTTGATGCAGACCCTGATATCCACCGGCATCATACTCCTCACCGGCGAGTTCTTCCCCAAGACCATTTTCCGCATCAACCCCAACACATCGCTCAAAGTGGTGGCCATCCCGGTGTGGATCATCTACATTTTGCTCTACCCCGTGTCGCTGTTCACGACATGGCTCTCCAAAGCACTGATGCGCCTCTGCGGCATACACAGCGACGGCAGCGCTCTGGGGCGGCTCTCTGTGGGCGATCTCAACAACTATCTCGAACGCACCATCGACGAGAATGTCGAAGACCAGCAGGCCGTCGAGAATGAGGTCAAGATATTCCACAACGCCCTCGACTTCTCCACCATACACCTGCGCGACTGCATGATACCCCGCAACGAGATTGTCGCCGTCAACATCGACACAGTCACCCGGCAGCAGCTCAGCGAGCTGTTCACATCGTCGGGACGCTCCAAAATCATCGTCTACCGCGAGGATATCGACGACGTGCTCGGCTACATCCACGTCAGCGAGCTGTTTGACCCCTCGGTCGACTGGAAAGAGCGCGTCAAGCCGGTGCTTTTCGCCCCGGAGACCCTGATGGCCAAGAAAATGATGCGCCGGCTGCTCGCCGAGAAACGCTCGCTGGCCATCGTCATCGACGAGTTTGGCGGCACGGCCGGATTGGTCACCCTCGAAGACCTCGTCGAGGAGATTTTCGGCGACATCAACGATGAGCACGACCGCACCCGCGTCGTGGCCAAAGAGGTGGCACCCGGAGTCTATGAGTTCTCGGGACGCATCGAAGTGGAGCTAATCAACGAGCAATACCATCTCGACATACCCGAAGATGACGAGTATCAGACTCTCGCCGGCTACATTCTCTACTCCACCGGCTCTATCCCCGCCGAAGGCTCCACGGTCGAGATCGGCCGTCACCGCATGGAGATTCTGAAAAAATCGGCCAGCCGCCTTGAGCTGATACGCCTGTCAACGACCGACAACCCCGAATAACCCCCCCTTCTCTGTGGCAATGGAAAAAAAGAGCATCTGGGATCTAAACCGCGACGACTTGGACACCTACCGCGCCGCCGCCAAGCTCCACTTGGTGGTGGTGCTCGACAACATACGCTCGCTCAACAACATAGGCAGCGTGTTCCGCACCGCCGACGCTTTCCGCGTCGACCACCTCGCCCTCTGCGGCATCACCGCCACACCACCCTCGGTCGAGATACACAAAACCGCCCTCGGAGCCGAGGAGTCGGTGGCCTGGATCCACTACCCGTCGACCATTGACGCCGTCAACGCCCTACGCGCCGACGGCTACACCATCTGCTGTCTTGAGCAGGTGAAAGGGAGCGTCGCACTCCAGGAATACCCTGTCGACCCCTCGCGTCGTTACGCTATCGTCATCGGCCACGAGGTCAACGGCGTTGATCAGGCCGTAGTCGACCTCTGCGACACCGCCATCGAAATCCCTCAGCAAGGCACCAAACACTCCCTCAACGTCGCCGTCTCAGCCGGCATCGCCCTCTGGCACTTCTTCTCCCGCCTCCTCTGACCCCCATCCACCCGCCACCATCCCGGTAGGGCCTGCCCACGGGCTGGCCGCATTACCGCAAAAGCCTAAGGGGACGGGCGGCCAGACCATGGCCTGGCCCTACTTGAGCGCAACCGCTGACTGAAGTCAGGGCCGGGAGCCTCGGGCGGGGTTAATTTGTGTTAATAAAAGATGGCGGGTATTGCGCGGTTGAAAATTAACCGTTACCTTTGCACCGCTTTTCAGATAGAATCGGGGTGTAGCTCAGTTGGTTAGAGTACGCGTCTGGGGGGCGTGAGGTCGCTAGTTCGAGTCTAGTCACCCCGACAACAGAAAGCCACCGGGCATCGGCAACAAGCTGATGCCCGGTTTCCTTTTTTTAGTCGGCTGCATAAATTTTTATAATTTCTTATCGCCACGCTATCGCGTCTTTTGAGTAACTTCGCGACAATCAGTCAACCCATATGACAACAACAAACCCACAACCGTCCCACTCCGACTCGTTAGTGATAATCCCCACCTACAACGAGAAGGAGAATGTCGCGGCCATCATCGACGCCGTGACCGCCCTGCCCCGCCAGTTTGACATACTAATCATCGACGACAATTCGCCTGACGGCACAGCCGACATCGTCAAGCGGCTGCAACAAGGGGAGCACGCCGGACGACTGCACCTGATAGAACGCTCGGGGAAACTCGGCCTCGGCACAGCATACATCACGGGGTTCAAATGGGCCTTGGAAAAGGGCTACGACTACATCTTCGAGATGGACGCCGATTTCTCCCACAATCCCAAGGATCTGATGGCACTCTACAAGGCTTGCGCCACCGACGGAGCCGACATGGCCGTCGGATCGCGCTATCTCACCGGGGTCAACGTTGTCAACTGGCCGATGGGGCGCGTGCTGATGTCATATTACGCATCGGCCTATGTGCGCATAGTCACCGGGATGCCCGTGCGCGACACCACGGCGGGCTTCGTGTGCTACACGCGCCGCGTGCTTGAGGCCATCGATTTGGACGCCATACGCTTCAAAGGCTACGCTTTCCAGATCGAGATGAAGTTCACCGCCCATCAGTTGGGCTTCAAGGTAGTGGAAGTGCCCATCATCTTCGTCAACCGCGTGCTCGGCACAAGCAAGATGAACTCAGGCATATTCGGCGAGGCCGTCTTCGGAGTCATCAGACTCAAGCTCGACTCGATTTTCAACCGCAACAAACGAAACCGCCGCTCATGACCGCCCCGACCGCCACACCAAGACTGTCGCTGCTTGTGCGCAACGCCGAAATTGTCAACGAAGGGGAGCGTTTCCGGGGGTATCTTACCGTCGACGCCGACGGAATGATCGGCGAGACCGGCCGCGGCGAGCCACAGGACGACCTGCTCCGCGCCGCAGCCGAAACTATCGACGCCGAGGGGCAACTGCTGCTGCCGGGAGTGATTGACACCCATGTCCATTTCCGCGACCCGGGGCTGACCGCCAAGGGTGACATAGCCACCGAATCGCGCGCGGCCTTGGCCGGGGGCGTCACCTCGTTCATAGATATGCCCAACACCCGCCCCGCAACCGTCAGCATAGACGCATGGGAGGCCAAGATGGAACGCGCGGCGGAGGTCTCGGCAATAAACTACGCATTTTATATCGGTGCGACAGCCGACAACTTAGACACGCTCGCAAAGGCCGATTACAGCCGCGTGGCCGCGGTCAAACTGTTTCTCGGCTCATCGACAGGGAATATGCTCTTAGACGAGCCGGAGGCCCTGAAAAAGCTGTTCAGAAACGTTCCCGCGCTTATAGCCGTCCACGCCGAGAGCGAACCGCTCATAGCCGCCGGGCGCGCCGAGGCTATAGCCCGCTTCGGGGAGGGGAGAGTGCCGCTGCCGATGCACTCGGTGATACGCTCGCGAAAAGCCTGCGTAGAGGCTTCGCGCCGCGCCGCGGCCATAGCCCGCGAGACAGGGGCGCGCCTGCACCTGCTACACATCTCCACCGCCGACGAGCTTTCGCTGCTCACACCCGGGCCTGTCGCCGGCAAAAGCATCACCGCCGAGACCTGCCCCAACTATCTGCTACTGACCGCACTCGATTACCCCCGCATGGGAAGCCGATGCAAATGCAACCCGGCTGTCAAACTGCCCGCCGACCGCGACGCCCTGCGCCGCGCCGTAGCCGCCGACCTGATAGACACCATAGCCACCGACCACGCCCCGCATCTGCCCGCCGACAAAGAGGGCGACGCACTGACGGCGGCGTCGGGGATGCCTATGATACAGTTCTCGCTCCCGGCTATGCTCGACCTCGCCGCCGAGGGATGGTGGAGCATAGAGAAAGTGGTGGAGAAGATGGCCCATAACCCCGCCGAGCTCTACCGCATAGACCGCCGCGGCTTCCTCAGACCCGGCTACCACGCCGATTTCACGCTCGTGGCGCGTCGGCCGCAGACCGTCACCGCCGAGAGCATACTGAGCCGATGCGGGTGGTCGCCCCTCGAAGGGCGCACCCTGGGCCACACACCCACCGCCGTCTACATCGGCGGCCGCCTCGCCTACCCCACCCCGACCCACACCCCCCAACCCCTCCGCTTCAACCCATAACCACCCAACCCCCCATGCAAAAACAACATATCCTCATAAACGGTGATAGCCGAAAAATGTCGTTAATTCCTGACAAATCGGTGCATCTCATAGTAACGTCTCCTCCATATTGGCAACTCAAAGATTACGGAAGTGATCACCAAATAGGATTCCATGACAGTTACGAAAGCTACATCAATAATCTGAACATGGTGTGGTCAGAGTGTTACAGGGTGCTTCATGACGGCTGTCGCCTATGTATAAACATAGGTGACCAATTTGCACGTTCAGTATATTACGGCAGATACAAAGTAATTCCAATCAGAACAGAGATAATACGTTTCTGCGAATCTATCGGAATGGATTATATGGGAGCCATTATCTGGCAAAAGCAGACAACCATGAACACCACCGGCGGCGGGGCTGTCATGGGAAGTTTTCCTTATCCACGCAACGGGATATTAAAAATAGACTATGAATTTATCCTTATATTCAAGAAGCACGGTAAGGCACCTATTCCGACACTCGAACAGAAACAAATGTCAGCAATGACAAAAGACGAGTGGAATGCTTATTTTTCCTCTCACTGGACTTTCGGTGGAGCAAAGCAAGACGGCCATATAGCGGTGTTCCCCACGGAATTGCCCCATAGGCTGATTAAAATGTTCTCTTTTGTCAATGAAACAGTTCTTGACCCGTTTATGGGCAGTGGTACCACAGCACTGGCCGCACGCAATCTCGGACGAAACTCCATCGGATATGAAATTAATCCGGAATTTAGAGAATATTACAATCAGAAACTATCCAATGATTTGTTAAGCCACTCAGAAAATGTCGAATACCGATATCTTTCAGATAATTCAGAGGTAGACCTCGAGGAACTATCGTCCACGCTTCCTTATACTTTCCATGACCCACACAAAATGGAAAACAAGGTAGACCCGAAACAATTGCAATTTGGCTCAAGAATCGACAAAAACAAGTCCAACCGAGAAGATTATTTTTCAGTAAAATCAATTTTATCGCCAAACACCGTTGTTTTGGACAATGGACTAACCGTTCGTCTCATAGGAGTAAAAGAAAAACCATCGGCCAATGGAAACGCCACGAAATACCTGAAAGAAAAGACAAAAGGTCATAAGGTCTTTCTGCGATATGATGATATCAAATATGACGACAACAACGCCTTAATGTGCTACTTATACTTAGAGAACAAAACATTCATAAACGCTCATATCATAAAAAACGGATTAGCTGAAGTTGACGAATCCCTTGACTTTAAATACAAGCATAAATTTAAATCATTGATCAAACAGTAGTAGCGATATGGAACGACATTCGATGGATTTTGGAAAAAGAGAACGTGTCTTGAACTACGCCTGCCAAACTTACCAACTTTCAAGGCCAAACAAAGTGGGAGCCGTCATGTCTCTCATTCGCGACTGCCAACCATCATCTTTTGATGAGTGGGAGTCATGGTATTTTGAAAATGCTTATACAACAAGTAAAAATCCAGTCAAAATCACTAATGAAACTTTAATAGAACTTGGTGAAAGGCTATATGCTAAAATAACAGAAATCGTTATTCCCGAGTGGGAGGCCGCATTTAAAGAACTGACGGAACAAGATTGCATAGACTATATTTATAACCTAACCATAAATCGCACATATGATGGGTATATGCGTGAAAAATCGGTGATCAATGATGGTCTATCAAAAATATTTCCTAATATCAAGTTTGAGGAAAGCGATCCCGAATTAGACCATGCGGGAGATATTGACTATATCGCCCGGATAGGGAACAAGGCGTTTGGAATACAAATTAAGCCCATCACATCTGCGTCCAATTTTGGAGGGTATTCCCTGTCAGAACGCATGAAAGCGAGTTTCGAATCATTTAAGAACGAGTATGGCGGCAATGTGTTCATAGTCTACAGCCTTGACGGAGAGATTGCGAACGAGAATGTCATAGAGGATATCCGCACAGAAATCAAACGTATTTCAGTCAATTAATCCCCAAATTATAACACCTGTATACTACAATAAGTCACGACCATGAAAGTAGTTAATTTTGCAGAGCATAAGTCGCTGATGAGCCAGTTCATGATGGAGCTGCGCGACACGACGATACAGAAAGATATGATGCGTTTCCGCCGCAACTTGGAGCGCATCGGCGAGATAATGGCGTTTGAAATCAGCCGCACGCTGAACTACAAGACCGTCGACACCCCCACTCCGCTCGGCACGGCCCCATGTGACGTGATAGCCGACCGGGTGGTGCTGGCCACCATATTCCGCGCCGGCATCCCGTTCCACCAAGGGTTCCTGAACTATTTAGACCACGCCGAAAACGCCTTCGTCTCGGCCTACAGGAAATATAAGGAGAAGGAGAATTTCGACGTTTTCATCGAGTATCTGGCGTCGCCGCGCTTAGACGGCAAAACGCTTATCATCGCCGACCCGATGCTGGCCACAGGGGCCTCGATGGAGCTGAGCTACAGGGCTTTGATGACCAAGGGAGAACCGAGCCACATACACGTCGCATCGGTGATAGCGTCGCAACAGGCCGTCGATTACATCAAGAGCCGTTTCCCGGCCGACAAAACCACAATCTGGGTGGGCGCCGTAGACAAGGAAATCAACGCCCACAGCTATATTGTGCCCGGACTGGGCGATGCCGGCGACTTGGCCTACGGCATCAAGGAGTGACAAGCGTGATGGCGCGGAGGGGGCTAAGCTCCACCGGCTCGATGCGGAAGGTGAGACGGGCGGCACCGTCGGCTACGGCCCACCGGCTTCCCGGCAGGGGGAGATGTATCTCCTGAAACGACAGCCCCGGCATCATCGCGGCCTTGTAGACAGCCTCCTTGACAGTCCACGCCTGCAACAGTGCCGCGCGGCTCATGGGGAGGACCGCTTCGGCTGGCGTCAAAAACCGATCCCTGACCCGGAGCAATTGCGGTCGCCACACCTCGGCATCCACCCCGACCACGCATTTCTCGCTGGCCGCAATCACCACGCAATCAGCGCAGTGAGATATTGATATATGGGTTTTGCGCCCCGCGATGAACGGCGCGCCGAGCGTGTCATGCCCAATCACCGTCCCGGAGCCGAACACAGCCTCGGCCAATGCCCATGTGGCGAGCAGTTCGCAACGGCGACGCACCGATTTCACCCCGGCTATCGCAGCCAATGCCGCAGGGGTTGCCGCAGGGAGCAGCTCCGCCTCGGCATCGGGTGGAATCGGAGCAATGTAAACATCGGTGGAACCAATAGAGACGTGACGCATAATCACTTAATTTTCAACGGACAAACGTTCCAAGGCATAAAGCAGGTCGGCCCGAACCGCATCAATCACCGGGGCTATTGAGTCGGCCGCGGCGGCACGCGGAGCATGGTCAAGATAGACGGCCCCCGAAACCACCCAACCCTCGCCGTCGGTCGAAAGGAACTGGAGGGGGGTCAGGCTCTCGGCGGGGGTGACGAGCAACTGACTGTGGAAACCGCCCGGGCTGTCGAGAGTCAGCACCTCGGAAGGGAGGCCGCCGGCGTTAAGCCCCATGCGCTCCAGACGGTTATCGATCACCTTGGCCCGGTCGGCATCGGTCACGGGGGTGAAAGTGCAGTAGACCACGGCGTTATAACGCGGATAGGCGATATTGAGCCATCGGCTGTCGCCATCTCCGCCCGAGGGGCGGCTGACGGTGGCACCGGCGTTGGCATAGAACAGCAGCGGAGCGGCCTCGAGGACAGCTCGGCGAATGGTGTCGTAGAGCCATGGGCGGGGATAGGCCACGGGGCGAGGGGTGGCGACACGGTCGGCGGAACCGCCTGAACAGTCGCTGAATACCATCGACAAAAGCACGGCGAGCAACCACAGCGGAGCCGCAAACCACAGCGACCAGAGAGGGTGACGGCGGCGCGGGGTCATTGCTGCTGGTTTTCTGTCATCACTTTCACGCGCACGCTTGAAATGCGGTGGTGCTCAATGTCGAGAATCAGGAAACGGCAGCGGCCATAGACCAGCGGCTCCTTCTCTTTAGGGAAGTCACCCTTTATGGCGAGCAGCATCCCCGCAAGAGTCTCGCAATCTTCGGCCACGGGGGCGTAATCCTCCTCGTCGAGGCCGGTCACCTTGAAGAAATCGTTGAGCAGGGTTTTCCCCTCGAATATATATGTGTCGTCGGGGAGTCGGCGGTAGGTCTTCTCCTCCTGGTCATACTCGTCGTTGATGTCGCCGACAATCTCCTCAAGCACATCTTCAAGGGTCACAAGCCCCTGCGTGCCGCCATATTCATCGACCACCACGGCCATGTGCAGATTCAGCTTTCGGAAATCTTCAAGCAGGTCGTCGATCATCCTCGACTCAGGCACATAATAGGGTTGTCGGAGCAGCGTCTGCCACTCGAAGTCTGACCGGCCGACGTAGGGGAGAAGGTCGCGGCTGTAGAGAATACCTTTAATATCGTCCTGCGAGCCGCCGTAGACCGGCAGACGGGCATAGCCGGTGGAGAGGACTGTATCCATCACCTCGGCAAAAGTGGCGGTCAGCGGTATGTCGGTTATGTCGACGCGGGGTGTCATGATCTCTGACGCCGTCGTGTCGCCGAAGCGCAGGATGCCTTCAAGCATCTCTTTCTCGTCGCCGGGCTGCATCTGGGTTATTTCGAGGGCCTTGCTCAACTCGTCGGTCGAGATGTTCTGAGCCTTGCGCGTCACCACCTTGTTGACGATGGTCGAACTTTTGACAAGCATCGACGACACGGGCCAAAGCAGCCTAACAGCCGCGCCGATACCGCCGGCGGCCCACCGCGCCCACCCCATGGGGTTGCTGTTGGAGTAGAGCTTAGGGATAATCTCGCCGAACAGCAGAATCAGGAATGTAAGTATCACTGTCTGCAACAGGAAGTTGAGCCACGGGTCAAGCGACTCGAACAGCGGCGACAACGCATAGGAGCATAGGATTACGATTGTGACGTTGACCAGATTGTTGGCTATTAGAATCGTGGCGAGCAGCCGCTCGGGCGACTTCAGCAGATTCAGCACCGCCTCACCCCGAGGGGTTTCCTCCAACTCCTCCAACTGCTTGCTGTTCAACGAAAAAAAGGCGATTTCGCTCCCCGAGACGAAACCGGATATAAACAGGGCAATGACAGCGCAGATCAAGGCTATAATCTGGCCGATACCCAAGGTGACGGCCTGTGCGGCCAGTGTCAGCAGACACGCCGCAGGTGATGCGGCCGGTAAAGGATCAATATCCAAAACTATAAAATTTAATGAAACAATAGATTGGAACCGCATCGGGCGACAGACCCGCGCAGCTCACAACCACACCGCGAAAATAACGAAATATTCCGAGAAAACCTAATGCCCCGACGAGGCGATAAACTTTTCAAGGTCGTACAACTTCGGGATATACAACAGATACAGCTTTAGATTCACGAGAGTGCGTCAAAACTATCGCCAATAAGCCCAAATTGAGCAAGGCGTTCCTCGCTCTCTGCAGGGCTTTCCTTAACTGTGCCTATTATCAACTCCACGTCATATTCGTCAATCTCGCCCAAATAACTCCACTCACTGAACTTATGAGGAAAAGCGATCTTCAAGCGAACGCAATCCACAAAAGAATCGTAGCTTAGAAATGGATACTTCGACTTCTTTATGGGCATATGATACAGTTTTAGGTGCGAAGGAAGATTTTTGTTGATTTGTGAATTTATGATAACACCCCCATATGCAATGCCGTTGACATCAAAACCAAGCACGATAAAATATTTGTCTCTTGAAGAATCTCCGGCTTTAGGTCTTATTCCATTAGCCTCTGTCATTGTCATCTCATAGACATCCCCGACCTTGACTGTGCGAGACGCTAACCGTGATAGCTCCTCCCCATTAAGAGCATCAGAAATTTTAATCATTTCAAAACTGATTCAATCTTCATTTGCTCTTCAATGTATTCAAGCATCGCATCATCGGCATGAAAAACCTTTGCCATAGAAATTGGCGAAATTATATTTGTACCGTTGACATGACGATTGGCTTCGTCCCAGGCCTCATCGTGTGACTTTCCCACAAGCTGTCCGAATGTCAGTGATTTGTTTTCTTCAATTGACTGCTCCAATGCCTCAATCTCCGATCTGGAGAGGAACTTCAAATTAGCCTCGCGCTTTGGAAGAAGAACATTAGGTGCATCTTCTCCGGCAAACCTAACGACCTCTGCCAAACATTCAGAGAGTGCCATTTTCGGCTGATTAAGTTCCTTTACCGCATCGTACAAACGTGTAGGGACCGGACCGTACTTCAACGCACAGAACTCATCGGGCACAATGCCGCTTCCCCATTTTGCAAGATGTTTCATTTCTGCAAAATAGAGAATCTTGAAAGCATGGTAAAAGTCTATTCCTCCAGTCTTTCCAAGTATGTACAGAACTAATTCTGTAAGTTTCTTGCAGTCAAAACTCGTCATCGGCTGTTTGTTCTTTATTTATAGAACGTGTGATTCTTTGTCCCGGTTTGATTTAATCTGCAAATATAGCATTTTTTCTTCAAAAATCAAAATCGCAAGAAAATCAGGATGTTTCGCAGCGTCAAAGCAACCGGTGGGGTGAGGATGCCATCAGGGAAGATGAGGCCGCTGAATCAACATAAATTTTCAAAAGCGAGGCGACTTAAATGTTAAATACCTCTTGTTTAACCTTATTTAATAATTGGGGGGGGTAATTTGAACCCTTTTTCATACTTTTGTCACGCCAACAAGTGTTTATGCGACTGTGCACTACGCAAGTACGGCGGCAGGGACCGCCTCGCCTCGTGACAGGGTATTTTACTTATTGACGACCTTATCTATTTGATAGTAAATATAGTAAATATAAACTTAACCAATCTACTTACACCAAACAAGATGAAAAAAATTTTATTTCTTCTTCTGACGGCAGTGTGTGCCCTCCTGTACGCGCCACCCGCTAACGCCGACACGGTATACTTCAATAATGAGGAATGGAACGACATCGGCTTCAAAGGTTTCACTACACCATATTGTTGGTTCGTTTCGGGAACAACAAATAACAGGAACCACATCCTAATGACACATGTCAGTGGTAAAGTCTACAAAGTGGACTACACCCGCGACTCAGGCGAGCTGACAATAATCTTCACAGATGGAACCAGTTGGACTGACCAAACCGCAGATTTAACCAATAACGATGCCAACGGTAAGATTTTCCGTATAAACAGCGGCGCTGCAAAAAATCGTAACGGTTTTTGGGAAACATACAGCGGCGGTGGTGGTGGCGGCTCAACCACACAGGCACCCGTGCACATGCCGCTGAAAAAGAGCGACTTCGCCAACGGGCCGCGCTACTTCCTCGTCGGGACCCGCATGGGCGACTGGCGACTGCAGCCCGAATGGGAGTTCACGGTAGCAGCCGACAAGAAATCGGCAACCCTCTCAGGACGATTGATGTACAAGGGCATGTTCGGCGTGGCTAAGGTCGAGAACTACGACGACTACATCCACCACAAATATACCCTCTATGTCAACAACAAATACTATGTGACGTCATCGGCCCACAACAACATAGAGCTTAACTCCCACCGCGCCGCCCAGGCCATACGCTACGATGACAACTCCACCACCGGCCAGTTCAGTGAAAATAACACCATGATCTGGAACACCGACGGCAAGGGATGGGACTCTGACCCTGTCAAGGAATCAGCACCCGCCCTGCTTGAACTTGTCACCCTCGACCTCTCAGGCGCCAACCCTAAAATCACGTTCAACTACACCGACAACAAGGCCGACGTGGCAGCCGCGCGCACATTCTCGCTCGTGGGTGAGAACTTCCGCTACGAAGTACTCAATGAAAACTTCACCGACGGCATAGCCCGCAATATCGACTCGATGACCCCACAGCAGACCCGCAGCGGAGCGAACTCCAAAGGATGGGGCAACGGATGGGTGCTTTACGATGAAAACGGCGCGCCCTACGTCGATGCTTACGGAAACGTGATGTTCTGCACGGCCTACGACAAGGATTGGCTCGCCAAGCACCCCGTTCAGTTCTACAATGAGAACCAGAAGATGACTTACTCATCGCTCGGCACGGTGTTCCTCCCCTGGCAGGAGCTCGACAAGCTCGACGAAGACAGCTACGCCGACCTCTACAAGATGCACCCCGCGGCCAATGGCAGCGGCTCTAACCGCATCGGTGGCACCACCGGCTCACTCACGGGCGTCATGATCACATCACCCAACGGCACATTCTCCTATCAGGAGGTAATGGATAACCACTATAGAAGTGAATACTGGCACGACAATTCAAACTGGCAATGTTACGTTGTGAAAGGTATGTGGATCAACGGCCCGTTCAAAGTCTGGGCAGGCTGGGGCGGAAACATCAAAGCCTACGACGGCGTTGGAGACGGTGATTCAGAGTCGGCCGAACGCTGGAACTACGAAAACGGCGGACACAACCAGCAAAACACCGATTACGTCATCTCCGGTTCCGACGCTACCAACAAGGGAGGCAAAGTAAATGTCTACGGAATGACGCGAGACATGAACGGCGCCAACTTCAAAATCAACGGCATGACCTACTATGACCGCGTGATTCTCTGGTACAACCCCGATGACGGTATCCACAAATCGGTGCTCCAGTTGGTGCAGTCGACCTACGGCCCCAACATCAGGGCCTACTACAACCCGGCCAAACGCAAGACCCTTCGCTATGAGTGGAAGATAAACACCACCGACAATACCCCGGCCAACTATCTGATCACAGGCTACACCATCACCCGCTACAAGGTTGTCGACGGACGCGACACCCAGGCCACAGTGGTTAACCGCGTGACCGGCTACAACAAGAAAGTGTCGGAACGCACCGGCTGGCTCAACGAGCTTGACGACAGGAACGCCCTCGCCCCGGGTATGTACCGCTACAAAATCGAGGCCACATTCCAGTTCACCGAAGACGGACAACAGAAGACCACGACCAAGGACGCATACTCCAACACCATCACCATCAACGAGACCGCTACCCCTGTCGAGCTGACCGCCGAGCAGCAGATGGACGAGCAGAACCGCTACACTTTCAACGCCGAGGTCAATGCGTCGCCCGTGGCCGAGATTCTGGACCGGGTGGTCGATGAAACCTCGAAGAAAACGGCCAAAGACCTCATGAAGTGGTATATCCTCGTGACCGACGACACCACCAAGACCCGTCTTGACAAGGCCAACAAGCTTGAGGCGGGCAACACCGCCATCGCCACCGAAAACGGCATCAAAGGTTTCTGGACACTCTCTGACGGCACCAATGCCCGTGTGGGACAGAACGAATATGTCGAGAGCGGCCTGTGGTTCCACAAGTTTGAAATCACCGAGACCGACCGCGCCGACATCACAAAGATCTCGATGCCTAAGCTCGTGTGGCACAACGTGTACCCAACCCGCTCGGCTGATGGCAGCCTCTACAAGCTCAAAAACGACAACTATGAGGAAGTCGACAACTCCGACCTGAATTTCTCAGTCTACCTTACCTGCAATGACAACACGACCGACTTCGCAGCGTGGGACTTCCTCAATTTCGAGGCCGGCATTGCAGCGACACCCGTCGTAGCGCCGACGGCAGCGATATATCTCGACGCACCGTTCCTGCAGAAATCAACATTCACGGACTACAACTCCACCAAGCTCCACTCGTTGAAGCACCCCGACGGAGGCCGACTCTCAAACCTCTACAAAGAGAATGTCATGGATGGAGGCACTCTCATTCATAGTGCCGGCGAGCACAACGAGGAGGAGGGACCTCTGGCCGATGACCCTGTCTACTTCGACGTCTTCAACGAGTCGGTTGCACCGCTGCTCATCGACCCCCTCAAGGTGGCCGACGAGGTGGCACAGAACTGGGATATACACTATATCATCTCAGTGCGCCCCGCAAGCTCCGACTACAACCCGGCAGTCATCCCCGACAAGCATAAGGTAGAGCTGTTCAACACTGACCGTAATAACCCTATTGACCCGCAGAAGGAACTCAGCGTCAACGCCTACGACCTCGACCTGTCGTCGCTTCAGACCCTGAAGTCGCTCGACGGACGACACGAGAACTATATCGACGGCACAAACTCGACGTTAGCGTTCCAGGCTCACATCCAAGTCTCCTATCTGAGCAAGAGCAACAAGATAGTCAACAACACGGTGTACAACTTGGACAGCCCACAGTCAAACAACACCCTCGCTCTCAAACACGAGAAGCCGACCATCGTCCAGAAAGCATCAGCATTCTCAAAGTATAAAGCGCAGTACTACGGGGAAGATATGTCGGGCAACGTGGGCAAGCAGACATTGGACTATCTGGCCCACGCCGTGGTAGGTTTCGACATCCAGGGTTACCGGGATATCGACCTCTATCCCTACATAGCCTTTGACGCACAGCAGAAACTGTTCTACTGCGAACATCACAAGGGGGTCTACAAAGAGCCTCATGCGCCCTACTACCAGCACAGCGACTGTCAAGATTGGGCAATCAACGGGCCTGTCAACTGGTGGAAACTGAGCTTTGCCGGCACCCGCGCCGCCAACGGCGGCCACCCGATGAACAAGGGTTGGGACGAAACGGTCACCAACATCGTGCCCTCGCTCAGTTGCGACAACAGCGACGGTGGTAACGCTCTTGATTACTACGACTACGCCCCGGCTAAAAAAGGCGACCCGATGCCCGACCACACCGACCCGATGTACAACTGGTCGCGCATAGCAGCCCGCAGCGGTTACCTCCCCATCCACATCAACCCCGTGAAACGCTTCTCAGCCGAGAGCTTCGAGACCGACAACACCCTCGCCGGAGCTGATGCGATTACAGCCAAATTCGCCGTGGTCTATCCCATCCTGACCTTAGGTGAATACACCTCGCTCCCCGCGGTCATTGTCAGCAACGGCAGCAGCGCAAACGCGGCTCCCGCAGCCGACAGTGCGACGCTGTCGCCCGACCGAAACGGCAGCGGCTATGAGCTCAAGGATGTCTACATGATGGCGCTCACCAACGAAAAACCGATTGATTTCTCAAAATCTACAATCACAGGGGTCGATGAGATAGTCGTAGACTACCCCGGTCTTGACGGTGACGCCGAGTTCTATAATCTCCAGGGCATACGCGTGATGAATCCCGCCAAGGGACAAATCTACATAGTGCGCCACGGCGACAAGAGCTTCAAACTTCTATATTAATATCTTAAGATGATTCTGTACAAGTAGATTATTAATACTTCCCGGGAGAGAGCACAATCATGCTCCCGGAAGCCAGTGACCGACTGTGAAGCCGGTCACTGGTCTTTTTTTTTATCGGGGGATGTCGATTTTGGGGATTTGGTTTGTTATAGGAAAAGAGCTATCTTTGAAATCAATGTTTATTTTGAACCGATAAAATGTTTGAGTCATGAAAAAGAAACTTGTCATATCGACGGGAGCGGGAATGAGCGCGGAGAGCGGCATCTCCACCTTCCGCAACGCCGGTGGCCTTTGGGAAAAATACCCGGTTATGGAGGTGTGCAGCGCGGACGGTTTCAACCGCAACCCCGCGCTTGTGCATGAGTTTTACAACGCCCGCCGCCGCGACCTGCTGAAGGCGCAGCCCAACGCGGGGCATCTCGGCTTGGTGGATCTGGAAAAGGATTATGACGTGTATGTCATAACCCAAAACGTCGATGACCTGCACGAACGGGCCGGGTCGTCGAAGGTGCTGCACCTCCACGGCGAGCTGATGAAAGTGAGATCGGTGACCCACCCCGAACGCGTCTACAAGCTGTCGCCCGAGGCAATTGAGACCACCCCCGACAGCCGCGACAGCCACGGCGACCCGATCAGACCCCACATAGTGTTTTTCCAGGAGGCGGTGCCCAACATGGAGCCCGCGGCGCAGTTGGCGTCGGAGGCCGATATCTTCGTGGTGATCGGGACGTCGCTCAACGTCTATCCGGCGGCGTCGCTGCTCCACTACGTCAGGCGCGGCGTGCCCATCTACTATATCGACCCCAACCCCGCGCCGGTGCCTCCCGATGTGACGGTGCTCAAGATGGGGGCTTCGGAGGGGGTGGAGCGTCTGGCCGAGATACTGCGAAAAGGCTAAGCTAAAGGGGTTATGGCAAATTTTATTTGCTTTTACACTCCACATATCCTATCTTTGCCACATAATGTGGACAATTCATAAACACTAACCCTTAAAACCATAACCTTGCAACCGCATAACCTTATAACCCCCAAACTATAATGGAACCACTTCCCATAATCAAAAACGATCCCTGGCTTGAACCTTACACCGATGCCATAACAGGCCGCCACAACGACGCGGTCAACAAAGAACGCGAACTGACCGGCGGCGGCAAAACGACGCTCGACGATTTCGCCAACGCCCACAACTATTTCGGACTGCACCGCACCGAAGATGGCGGCTGGATATTCCGCGAATGGGCGCCCAACGCCACCGGCATCACGCTGATAGGCGACTTCTCGCGTTGGCGCGAATTGGTTAAATACCGCCTGAAACGCAAAGAGAACGGCGTGTGGGAGATAAAACTAAAGGAGGGCGACCTCCGCGACGGCGATCTCTACAAGATGAAAGTGCATTGGGAAGGGGGCGAGGGTGAACGCATCCCGGCCTACGCCACCCGCGTGATCCAGGACGACACGACGCATATCTTCTCGGCCCAGGTATGGGATCCCGCCAAGCCATACAAATGGAAGGTGAAGAAGTTCAAACCCGACACGCGCCCGCTGCTCATCTACGAATGCCACATAGGCATGGCCCAGGAGCGCGAGGGGGTAGGCACCTACACCGAGTTCCGCGACAATATATTGCCCCGCATAGCCAAGGACGGCTACAACGCCATACAGATCATGGCCATCCAGGAGCACCCCTACTACGGGTCGTTCGGCTATCATGTGTCGAGCTTCTTCGCCCCGTCGAGCCGCTTCGGCACCCCCGAGGAGCTGAAATCGCTCATCGACGAGGCTCACAAGCTCGGCATCGCCGTGATCATGGACATCGTGCACTCCCACGCCGTCAAAAACGAGGTAGAGGGCCTTGGCCGTCTCGACGGGAGCTATAACCAATACTTCTACGGCGACCACCGCCGCGAGCACCCGGCATGGGACTCGCTGTGCTTCGACTATGGCAAAAACGAGGTGCTGCACTTCCTGCTGTCGAACTGCAAGTACTGGTTGGAGGAGTTCAAGTTTGACGGATTCCGTTTCGACGGGGTCACCTCGATGCTCTACTACAACCACGGCCTGGGGCAGGCTTTCGGGTCGTACGGCGACTACTACAACGGCGGTCAGGACACCAACGCCATCACCTACCTCACGTTGGCCAACAAACTTATCCACGAGATAAACCCCCGCGCCATCACCATAGCCGAGGAGATGAGCGGTATGCCCGGACTTGCCATCAAGGTGGCCGATGGCGGCATAGGATTTGACTACCGCATGGCGATGGGCATCCCCGACTACTGGATCAAGATGCTCAAAGAGAAAAAAGATGAGGACTGGCACCCGACATCGATATTCTGGGAACTCACCAACCGCCGCGCCGACGAAAAAACCATCAGCTACGCCGAAAGCCACGACCAGGCGTTAGTGGGCGACAAGACCATCATCTTCCGCTTGATAGACAAGGAGATGTACTGGCACATGATGGTCGGCGACACCGACATGACCGTGTCGCGCGGCATGGCTCTCCACAAGATGATAAGGTTGGTGACTCTCGCCACCATCAACGGCGGCTACCTCAACTTCATGGGCAACGAGTGGGGCCACCCGGAATGGATCGACTTCCCCCGCGAGGGTAACGGCTGGAGCTACAAATACGCCCGCCGCCAGTGGGATTTGGTGGATCGCGAAGACCTGCAATACAAGTTCCTCAACGCTTTTGACAATGCGATGATCAAGATTGTGTCGGAGGTTAAGGATTTCCAAGCCCTGCCGATGGAGAAGCTGTGGGAGAAGGATGACGATCAGGTGCTGGCGTTCAAGCGCGGCGATCTGGTGTTTGTGTTCAACTTCAATCCGTTCAAATCGTTCGAGAACTACGGTATACTGGCACCAATCGGTGAATATGAGGTGGTGCTGTCGAGCGATAATCCTGCCTACGGCGGTTTCGGCAACATCGACGAGAAAGTCAAGCACCTCACGCAGCACGACGGGCTGTATTCGCCCCACGGCATCGAGTGGCTGAAGCTGTATCTGCCGGCGCGCTCGGCGCAGGTGCTGCGACTCAAGAAATAATCCGTCAGGCTTCTGCCATCACACCGGCGGGATTCCCAAGAATGGGAATCCCGCCGGTGTCGTTTTTGAGCGTTTGAGATAGGCGATTGAGATGTTACAATGGAATTGTGATATTTGTAACATTTATGACACTTTTCATTCTTAGATTTATTATTTTGATTAATAGGATATTAATTAACTATATAAAATTATTTTCCATGCTTTAACATATTTTAATGCTATAAATTATTGCGTATTCAGAATATTGTATTACGTTTGCATTGTCATCAATTTGTAACAATATCGTTTCAACCTTGTGACAACAAAAAAAAACGAGCATCGCATAACAACTAAAAACCACGCTATATGGAATCTAACAACTTTCAAGCCAATCTGATGAAACTACAGGGCAACCTGCTCAACTTCGCGTACATGCTCACCTCAAACCGCGACGACGCCTACGACCTCCTCCAGGACACCACCCTCAAGGCCCTCGACAACAAGGAGAAGTACGTTGACAACACCAACTTCAAGGGGTGGGTGTTCACCATCATGCGCAACATCTTCATCAACAACTACCGCCGCGTGGCCCGCGCCGCCACCGTGGTCGACACCACCGAGAACCTCTACCACCTGAACCTGTCGCAGGACTCCGGGCTGGAGACCCCCGAGGGGTCGTTCGGGGCCAAGGAGATAACGGCCTACATCAACGAGTTCCCCGACGAGTACCGCGTGCCGTTCTCGATGCACGTCGCCGGCTACAAGTACAACGAGATCGCCGAGAAGATGGAGCTGCCGCTGGGGACGGTCAAGAGCCGCATATTCTTCGCCCGCCAGAAGCTCCAGAAACGGTTCGCCGACTACCGCTAAAAACGAAACCCCGGGGCTTGACCGCGGCGGGTCGGAAAACCCGCCCCCCTCATAACCACAAGATTTTATTTTTAGATTCCAACCCAAACCGGCCCGGCCGCCTGATTGGCGAGCCGGGCCTAATCATAAGCCGGGGCAATAATCGGGAGATGGCGACGTTAAGATATTGATGAAGTGTCTACGATTAATATTAATTATATTTGTAGCCGCCGTCGGGTCGATACCGTCAGCGGCTCGTCTCAACGACAAGGTGCTCAACCGCCCTTATGCCGACATGAGGCGGTGGCATTTAGGATTTTCGGTTGGTGTCCACACCGAGGATCTTAAATTCACCCATAACGGTTATGTCACAGAGGACGGGCAGACGTGGTTCATGGAGCAGCCGTCGTTCTCTCCCGGATTTTGCGTCAACGGGCTTTTCGACCTGAGACTCAACAATTATTTCAACGTCAGATTCTCGCCGGGAATGTATTTCGGCAACCGCGAGGTGACGATGGTCAACACATCGGGGACGGAGAAGGAGAAGGTTAACCTTAAATCGACATTTGTGGTTCTTCCCCTCGATTTGAAATTCTCGGCTGTGAGGCTCCACAATGTGCGCCCCTACGTCACCGCCGGTGTCATGCCGACGTTTGACGTCGCCAAGAAACGCCGCGACCCGCTGCAGCTCACCAGCAGCGACCTGTATCTGACCGTGGGTTTCGGGCTTGACATCTATCTCCCCTACTTCAAGCTCATTCCTGAGCTAAAATTCTGTTTCGGGCTGTCGGACGTGCTGAAGCATGACCGTCCCGACTTAGCCGACGATCCGGGGATGATGAAATATACCCAATCGCTGAAAAAAGCCACGTCGCAAATGGTCGTGCTCACATTTTACTTTGAATGACACTGATGAAAAGAGCTATAAACCACATCATAACACGCGCCTTGGCGACAGCTATAGCGATCGCCATCCCGGCATTGACGGGATGGGAAGCGTCGGCTCAGGTCGATGCGCAGTTCTCGCAATACTACGAGGTGCCCTTCTACTACAATCCCGGGGCCACCGGCACCAACGACCTGCTCAACATACGCGGCGGGACGAGGATGCAGTGGGTCGGAATAGACGGCGCGCCGCGCACGTTCATGATCGGCGCCGAGATGCCGCTGAAGCTGTTCAACAAGCGTTGGGGCGTGGGGTTGGTGATGCAGCAGGAAAGCCTGGGCCTGTATCGCAACATGAACATCGGCGCGCAGGTGTCATATAAAATCAAGCTGTTCAAGGGGACGCTGTCGGTGGGTCTGCAACTGGGGCTTATCGACGAAAAATTCAAAGGCTCGGGCGTCTATATCCCCGACGATGACGATTACCATGAGAGCGACGATGACGCCATACCCCGCACCGACATCGGGGGGTCGGCCTTCGACATGGGCATAGGAGCGTTCTACAGCCACCGCCTGTTCTGGGCGGGTGTGTCGCTGACCCACGCCACGTCACCGACCATCACCATGAACGCCGACAGCGGCGAGGGCGGCAACGAAAAGAATTATGAGTTTCAGGCGGGCCGCGTCCTTTATTTCATGGCCGGCAGCAATATTCCGATAAAAAACACGTTATTTGAAGTGATGCCGTCGATGCTGTTCAAGACCGATTTTCAATTCTGGACCGCCGAAGCGACCGCACGGGTGCGCTATAACAAGTTTCTGACCGCCGGCGTGGGTTACCGCTACAACGATGCGATAACAGCCACAGTGGCAGCGGAATACAAAGGGTTTTCCCTCGGTTACAGCTATGATTACCCGATAAGCGACATCGCTAAGGCGAGCAACGGCAGCCATGAAATTTTCGCAGGCTACAGTCTGAAGCTCGACCTGTCAGAGAAAAACAAGAATAAACACAAGAGCATACGCATAATGTAGAGCAAACGATATGAAGAAAGCATCTATTTATACGATACCATTGGCCATAGGCTCGCTCCTGGCCTCGTGTGCGGCGGGCAACCGCGGCTCCTCAGGCGGCGAAGTGACCGGCGTGAGCGGCACATCGTGGGCAGAACCGACCCCCTACGGGATGGTCTTAGTAGACCGCGGCTCGATGGAGGTAGGCCCCCAGAAAGCCGACTCGGCGTGGAATCTTCCGGCCGACGCGCGCGGCATCTCGGTCGACGCATTCTGGATGGACGAGACCGAAATCACCAACGCCAAATACAAGCAATTTGTCTTCTGGGTGCGCGACTCAATCATCCGCGAACGTCTGGCCGACCCCGCATACGGAGGCAACGAGGAATATAAAATCGAGGAGGACAAGGAGGGTAACCCCATCACTCCTCACCTCAACTGGAACAAGGCCATACCCTGGCGCAACCCCAACGAGGATGAGGCGCGCGCGATAGAAAGTCTCTATCGCACCAACCCCATCACCGGCGCGCGCGAGCTTGACCCTGAACAGCTCAACTACCGTTACGAGGTGTATAACCACACTGAAGCGGCCAAGCGCAAGCACCGCCTTGACCCCCGCCGCCGCGAGTACAACACCGACCGCCCCACCCCGACCGACATCCCGGTAATCTCGAAAGACACGGCCTGGCTCAACGACGAGGGGGAGATAATCCGCGAGACCGTAACCCGCGGCCTCACAGGCGACTACGACTTCCTGAACACCTACATAGTCAACGTGTATCCCGACACCACGGCGTGGATCAACGATTTTGACAACGCCTACAACGAGCCATACACCCGCCTCTACTTCGCTCACGGCGGTTACAGCGACTACCCCGTTGTGGGTGTGAGCTGGGAGCAGGCCAACGCGTTCGCCAACTGGCGCACCGACTACCTGCGCCGCTCGCTCGGCAAAGAGGGGGTCTATGTAGAACCTTACCGCCTGCCGACCGAGGCCGAGTGGGAGTATGCCGCCCGCGCCGGGGTCAACGAAAATATGTATCCCTGGGAAGGCGACCTGCCACTGACCGAGGACAAGGGCTGTTTCTACGCCAACTTCAAGCCTCAGGAGGGTAACTATGTCAAGGACGGCCACATAATCACGTCGCGGGTAGGCACATACTCGCCCAACGACTTCGGGCTGTATGACATGGCGGGCAACGTCAGCGAATGGACCTCGACGGCCTACACCGAGAGCGTCGGCAAGCTGACCAACGACCTCAACCCCGAATACCGCTACAACGCCGCCAAAGAAGACCCCTACAAGATGAAGCGCAAGATTGTGCGCGGCGGCTCGTGGAAAGATGTTGCACACAACATACGTTCCGACATCAGGATGTGGGAGTACCAGAACGAGCAGCGCAGCTACATCGGCTTCAGATGCGTGCGCTCGCAGATAGGTTTCGCCCGCGGCAATAAGCAGAAAGCCAAGAAATAACAATATCCAATCACACAACCACAATAGACTCATCGACACCCAATGGGAAAGATCAAAAGATATAAAAACAGCATAGAGCGGTTTCTCTCAGGCGAGAACGGACAACGCTTCTTCAATTTCGCCTACAGTATCGGCGCGGCCATCGTGATTTGGGGCGCGCTGTTCAAGATACTCCACCTTCCCGGCGGCAACACGCTGCTGTCGATCGGTATGGGTACCGAGGTATTGATGTTCATACTGACGGCATTTGACCGTCCGCCGAAAGAGTACAACTGGGAAGAGGTGTTCCCGGTGCTCCAGAGCAAGAACCCCGAAGACCGCCCGGATTTCAACGGCGGCACCGGCATCGTGATCGGCGGCGGTACGTCACTACCGTCGGTAAGTCCGGCCGAGGCCAAACGCGCCGCAGGTCTCCCCGCGGGAATAGACCTGAGCGAAGATGACACCCGCTCGTTGAGCGAGAGCATCGCTAAAATGTCGGCGGCGAGCGACCAGCTCGCCCGAATGGCCGAACTTACTTCGGCCACCCAGCAATATCTCGACCAGATGGGTGCCATAGCCGGCGAGATGCAGCGTCTGCGCGAGACCACCGAGTCGCTCAACAAGGTCAGCGACGTGCTGCTGCAAAGCTACCGCGCCATCACCGAAAATTCAGAGAACATCACCCGCAGCTCGACAGGATATGTGGACCAGATGCAGGCTCTCAACCGCAATATAGGCGGCCTGAACACTATTTACGAGATCCAGTTGAAAAGCGTGTCGTCGCAGCTCGACTCGATTGACCGCGTGAACCGCGGCATCAAGGATATACGCGATATGTATGAAAAGAGCGCGTCGCAAAGCGCTCGCTACTGCGAGGAGACCGAGCGCATGGCCCGCTACATGCAGCAGCTCAACTCGGTCTACGAGAAGATGATCACGGCAATGACCATCAATATGTACCGCCCCATGATGGGCGGCGATATGCCGCAAGCCACCGGCGCCAACCCCGCCGACAAACCGACCGAGGCGTGACCCGCATCCGCGTCCTCCATGCGACAAACAACATAACAGAAACAACACCCACAGAAAAAACACTGTCAATAAATAAATGGGATCAAGCAACACAAGGCTATCGCCCCGCCAAAAGATGATAAACCTGATGTATATCGTCTTGACGGCAATGCTCGCGCTGAACGTGTCGAGCGACGTGCTTGACGGCTTCACGCAGGTCGAGGACGGCCTGTCGCGCTCCAACGCCAACGTCACCCAGCGCAACGACGCCATACTACGCAGCTTAGAGGCATTCAGCCTGCAGAACCCCGACAAAGGGAAACCATGGTATGACAAAGCCTCGGAGGTGCGCCGCATCACCGACTCTTTATATGCCAACGTGGAGCAGCTCAAGCTCGCCATAGTCCACAAAGCCGACGGACCCGACGGCAAAGTCAACGACATACTTAACCGCGACGACCTGGAAGCTGCCGCCGTTGTTATGCTCAACCCCGGAAATCCACGCGGGGCCAAGCTGCGCCAGTCAATCGACAGCTACCGAAGCTACATAGCATCGCTTATGACCGACTCGCTCAAACGCTCCAACATCGAGACCGCGCTGTCGACCGCGCCGGTGCGCCGCAAGGGCGTTATCGGAGCCCAGTCGTGGGAGGAATCGAAATTTGACAACCAACCGGTTGTGGCAGCAGTGACCCTGCTGTCGAAGCTGCAAAACGACATACGCTACGCCGAGGGTGAAGCCTTGGCGACCCTGCTGTCGAACGTCGACGCAGGCGATGTGCGCGTCAATGAGCTTAACGCCTTTGTCATCCCGCAGTCGCGATTTGTGATGAGAGGCGGGAAATACTCAGCCAACATAGTCCTGGCTGCCGTCGACACCACCCAACGCCCGATTGTCTATGTCAACGGCACGAAACTCGCCAACGACCGCGGTCTGTATGAGCTTGTGACCGGCAAGACCGGGACATTTGACTATAAAGGTTACCTTGAGGTGCCCCATGGTGACGGTTCGGTCACCCGCCACGATTTCAACTCGTCGTACACGGTCATAGAGCCTACGGCCACGGTGTCGGCTACGATGATGAATGTGCTTTATGCCGGCATTGACAACCCGATCAGCATCTCCGTCCCCGGAGTGGCCATGTCGGGGGTATCGGCAACTATGACCAACGGCACCCTGACCCGCAACGGCGACGCATGGGTGGCACGCCCGACGAAAGTGGGCTCGGAAGCCGTAGTCACCGTCACGGCATCAATCGACGGCCGTCCCCAGACAGTGGCGACCACTACATTCCGCGTGCGCAAGCTGCCCGACCCGACCCCTTACATCCCGTTCAAGGACAGCAATGGCAATACCGACCGCTACAAGGGAGGCAAACCGATTTCAAAGACGTTGCTGCTGGCGTCGCCCGGCATCGAAGCCGCCATCGACGACGACCTGCTCAATATACGCTTCAAAGTGCTGAGTTTCGAGACCGTGTTTTTCGACTCTATGGGCAACGCCATACCCGAGGTGTCTAACGGCGACCAGTTCTCGCAACGACAGAAGGATTCGTTCCGCAGGCTGTCGCGCGGCAAACGCTTCTACATCTCACGCGTGAAGGCCATAGGCCCCGACGGTATCACCCGCGACCTCGCACCGCTTGAAGTCATAGTAAACTAACCGTACCACAACTCAGATTAACCAAGACACTCCCACAGACACGCTTATGAAAGCTCTAAAAAGATATATCATCGCTTCCTTAGCAGTAGCCGCTACACTCGGGGCTATGGCTCAGGACTCGTCGAGCAGCAGCGCAGTAATGCGCCGCGGGGCAAAAGACCGCAAGGCCCGCAACGCCCAAAACTCGCCAGAAATCACGCAGCGCATGGAGAGTTTCTATGAGGAGACGCCGACCAGCGACGCCGACCTCCAATGGATGCGCGTGATTTACCGCCAACTCGACCTTAACGACCCCAAAAACGCTCCCCTTTATTACCCTGAGGAAAGCATCGAGGGGCAAGAGAACCTTTTCCGCATACTGATGAGGCTGCTCGCCAACAATCAGATACACGCCTACGAGTATCTCGACGGGCGCGAGATATTCACCGACCAGTACAGGGTGAAGGTGAAGGATATGCTCGACAGATTCCACATACTTCACGCCGACGCAAAAGGCTCGACCGAGAAGAACCCGAAATTTACCATCGAGGAAAGCGATGTCCCGGCCAACGAGGTGTTGAGCTATTACATCCTGGAACGCTGGGAATTTGACTCGCGCACCAACCGGCTCGCTACCAAAGTCGAAGCCATCTGCCCCGTGCTGCACCGTTCGGGCGACTTCGGCGGAGAGGCTGTGAAGTACCCCATGTTCTGGGTTAAAATGAACGACCTGCGCCCATATCTGGCACAACAGTACATATTCACCGATGATGACAACAACCTCGCGCAACACACCTACGACGATTTCTTCAAGATGAATATGTATCAGGGTGACATTTACAAGACCCGCAATCTGCGCAACAAGTCGATGATGCAGCTCTATCCCGACCCCGATGACCTGAAACGCGCACAGGACAGCATACATAACCGATTGACCAACTTCGAGAAAAAGCTGTGGGTTCCGTCACGCGAGGAACTCGCCGCCGCCCGCGAAGCGAAGGAGAAAGCCGAAGCCGCCGGCGACTCGGTCGTGATAGCCTCGCGTGACGATGAGAAACAGGCTCCGAAAAGCTCATCGCGCACATCGAGAGGGAAAAAGAAACAATCCAAGTCGAAAACAAAAGTCAAAGAGTCGAGCGTAAAGAAAAGCAACTCGTCGAACAACGCAGTGCGTTCGGTGCGCCGACGCAAATAAATGAGACTTAACGATATAATAGGCCGAGTCAAAGAAAAAGCCGGCATCAAGTCGCTCAATGAGATGCAGCGGGCGATGGCAGCCGACACGTCACGCGACACAGTGCTTCTCGCTCCGACCGGATCGGGCAAAACTCTCGCATTCACCATATCGGCCTTAGCGGGAGCCACACCGCCGACAGGCAAGGTGCAGATAGTCGTCGTGGCTCCTTCGCGTGAGTTAGTTACGCAAATCGCGGAGGTTATACGCCCGATAGCCATCCCGTTGAGGACGGTGGCCTTCTATGGCGGCCACTCGATGGCAGACGAAACAAGGTCGCTGTCGACCATTCCAGACATTATAGTGGCCACACCCGGCCGTCTGCTCGACCACCTCAACCGTTCAAATCTCGACCTGAAAGGTGTCGAGACACTTGTCCTTGACGAGTATGACAAATCGCTTGAACTGGGATTTCACGACGAGATGAAACGCATCAGCAAGCGCATGGGCCGCATAGGCCGCATCATACTGACATCGGCCACGCCTCTGAAGGCAATGCCCGATTTTCTACATTTCGACAAGCATCCGACAATAATCGACTACACCGAGCTGATTGACAATCCATCGGGCAGGACGGACATTGTCGAGGTGCCATCGCCCACGAAAGACAAGCTCTACACGCTCCTCGACCTCGCCGCAGGATTTCCCTTGGGAAGCCGCGCCATAATCTTCGTCAACCACCGAGAAAGCGCAGAGAGAATCCATGACGCGATGAAAAAAGCGGGATTCCCCGCAGGTCTTTACCACGGAGGTCTCGACCAACAACAAAGAGAGCTGGCGGTGGAATTGCTAAACAACGGCACTACACCTTTGCTTGTGGCGACCGACTTGGCTTCTCGCGGACTCGACATAACCGGGGTGGAACAGGTAGTCCACTACCATCTGCCCCCTACCCCTGAGAACTGGACACACCGCAACGGCCGCACAGCTCGACAAAACGCCACAGGCACCGTCTACACGATAACCGCCGAGGGAGAAAACATCCCTGACTACGTCAAATGCCAAAGAATGTTCCGTCCCAAAGAACGAGTCGGCCAGCCAAGGCAATCAAACGTGGCCACCCTCTATTTCAACGGGGGCAAAAAGGAGAAGATATCACGAGGGGATATCGCCGGATTTCTTATGCAAAAGGGAGGACTCGCGCCGGAGGAGGTAACCCATATAACGGTCAAAGACCATCATTCACTTGCAGCCGTCCCGGCGGCGAAAGTCAGGGAGACCCTCGATGCGATATCCCCCCACCGCATAAAGGGGCAACGCCTGCGCATCAGCCAAATTGAGGGTTGACAACCATCGTTTTTGTTCCAATTATCAGATCAGGTAGTATAAAATTTTCAGAAAAGTTTTGGCATTTTAGAAAAATAGCCTTACCTTTGCATCGCAATTGCGGGAAAGTCCACAAGACAAACGCAATAATGACTCCGTAGCTCAGTTGGTAGAGCAAATGACTCTTAATCATTGGGTCGAGAGTTCGAGCCTCTCCGGGGTCACAAAGCAAAATGGCAAAACGCCGCAAAGCACTGAAATCACTTGATTTTCAGTGCTTTTTTAATTTGCCAAAATTTCAGAACGGCGCAGAATACAGAGGTGGCGAGTGAGTCATTAGTGAGTACTCACGTTTGTGAGTAATTCGACTCACGGTTGGCGGAAATCATCAGTGAGTCGGCTGACACAGCGTAAGTTAGACCGTCATCACGCCTCACAAAGTGGGGTTTTGAGCATAGGAGCGAACCTTTGACCCGGTTGGGGTCGCAATTTTCGGAGTTTCTAAACACTATTTAACTCTTGAAATATTCTTTAACTACATATCCCGCTTAAAACCATTCCATGATACCGATTTCTGCGCTTTGCGCCATTTTACACCGTGAGCCGTACTCACGGGTTGCCGGCTAAACAGGCGTGAGTCGCCGCAATGACTATTCCAGCGAGATCAGATGTTTTTCTTCGTTTTGATATGTCGGGGAAAATGATTATATTTATGTAACCATTAAACCCACAGAGAAATGA
>CANQQE010000011.1 GCA_947625935.1 uncultured Muribaculaceae bacterium
ATCAAATTCTTCATGTTTAGACTGGTAACACTGTACTCTTGACATCATCCCCGCCCACCGGGAAAATCCGCTGACCCTATATAATCCACCTGTGGCGGCGGGATATAAGCAACCGATGCAGGTGCTATTACCAATCCTATCTTCGTGGAATTTCAAAGTTGCGAAGTTTGACTTTAGAAGATAAAATTTCAATAACACCTTTTAGAAAAATGTGTGGCTCACGGCGGCAACTCTATGTCGCAGGAGGTGAAACCAATCGCAAAAATACTAAAAAATGTAATAGATGTGGCTATTTCATAAAAAATACTACTACTGGGGTGTCGGGGTAATTGTTTTGGGGAATTAGTGGTGAGAAATGAATTATTTGAGTAAATTCGCGTTGTATTATATTGGAATAGTAGCATGGTAACGCCCGAGCCTCACGACAGTGTGATGAGTGCGACAGTAGCCCGGCTGTCGGCCCAGGAAAATCTTAAAAGTATGTGCCATATGAGATGGCGCGGCGAGCCGTTACCGTCGCAAAAGGCTGTGGCTGAAATAATAGAGTTGTGCAGGGCGTTGATTTTTCCCGGATTTTTCGGCAACAGCGACGTAAACCGCAACAACATAGTCTATCATACGGGTGTGTCGCTTGAGCGTCTCTATGAGCTTCTTGCGGACCAGATAGCCGCGGGCATGGGTTTTGCGGAGGAGTGTGATGAGGAGCCTGATGTCGACCGGCTGAAAACGCTCGGTCGTGAAAAGGCCGACAGCTTCATCAGCCGCCTGCCCGAATTGCGCCGGCTGCTTGAGGCCGACGTGATAGCCACTTACAACGGTGACCCGGCCGCTATCTCGACCGAGGAGGTGATTTATTGCTACCCGGCTATCAGGGCGATAGCCAACTACCGCATGGCTCATCTGCTTGTGGAGCTTGGTGTGCCTGTGATACCGCGCATGATCGGGGAGCAGGCCCACAGTGAGACGGGCATCGACATTCACCCCGCTGCGACGATAGGCCGCTCGTTCACCATCGACCACGGCACGGGTGTGGTGATCGGGGCTACCGCCCGCATAGGCGACAATGTGAAAATTTACCAGGGTGTCACTCTCGGAGCAAAGAGTTTCGACACCGACGACGAGGGTAATCCGATCAAGGGGATACCCCGCCATCCCGTGATAGGCAACAATGTGGTGATTTATTCCAATGCCTCTATCCTTGGCCGCATCACCATCGGTGACGGTGCGGTGATAGGGGGTAACCTCTGGGTCACCACCGATGTGGCTCCCGGAGAGAAATTAGTACAAGCAAAAGCAGACAATATATTAAGATTCAAACAATGAAAGAGGAATTTGAAATGGTCGCCAAGACATTCCAAGGCTTAGAGGATGTCCTCGCCGAGGAACTGCGCGGCATAGGTGCCAAAAATGTTGAGCCGGGAAGGCGCATGGTCTCCTTTGACGGAGACCTTGAGATACTGTACAAGGCCAACCTTTGTTGCCGCACGGCGTTGAGGATTCTCAAGCCCATATATAAGTTCATAGCCAAAGACCCTGAAAGTCTCTATGAGATGGTCAAGGAGTATGACTGGAATCAGATTCTGACGCTCGACAAGAGTTTTGCAATCGACGTGACGGCCTATTCCGACGAGTTCACCCACTCGCGGTATGTGACCTATCGCGTAAAGGATGCCATAGTCGATTATTTCAAAGACCGTTTCGGCCCTGATTCACGCCCCAAAGTGCGTCTGACGGGCGCCGATGTGATGATCAACGTGCACATTTCGGGCGACCGCGTGACTCTATCGCTTGACTCGTCGGGTGAATCGCTCCACAAACGCGGCTACCGTGTGGCGCAGACCGAAGCCCCCATCAATGAGGTGCTTGCCGCCGGCATCATACTCAAGAGCGGCTGGCGCGGCGACTGTCCACTTGTCGATCCAATGTGCGGCTCGGGTACATTCTTGGTTGAAGCGGCTTTGATAGCTGCCAATATCAATCCCGGTATCTATCGCAAGGGATTTGCCTTCGAACAGTGGAAAGATTTTGACTCAGAGCTGTTTGACCGTCTGTATAATGATGACTCGGAGGAGCGTGACGTAAATTTCAAAATCTATGGTGCGGACATCTCCCCCCGCGCCGTCTCCATAGCCGAGGCCAACATCAAAAGCGCGGGCGTGGGCCGCTACATAAATCTTCAGGTGAAGCCGCTGTCGCAGTGGACTGAAGCCCCGTCGTCGCCCGAAGGGGGAGTGCTCGTTACCAACCCTCCATACGGCGAGCGCATCAGTGTCGAGGATATGGACGGCCTGTATGAGCTTATCGGCCAGAAGCTGAAACGAGTGTTTACGGGCTATCATGCCTGGATTATAGGTTACCGCGAGGAGTATTTCCAGAAAATCGGTCTCGCGCCGTCGACCAAACTCGAACTCTTTAACGGCGCGCTTGACTGCGAGCTGCGCGAATACATCATATTTGACGGGGATTACAGCTCGTTCCGCGCGGCCGGTGGACGCATCAAGGGTCTCGATGACGAGCAACCCGACCGCCGCATGACCCGCCGCCGTCCCGACGACCGCGAATGGAAGCGGGAAGCCCGTGAAAAAGGTTTTGGCGGGAAGGACTCCCGCGACTCGCGCCGCGGTGAGCCGCGCAACAAGTTGGAGGAGCGTTACCGTCCCAAATCCCCTCGTTTCCGTCGCGATGATGAGGAAGAAGACCGCCGCGAGCCTCGCCGCGACCGCGGCGATAAGCCCCGTTTCGACAGAGACTCAAAGCCACGGTTTGGCCGCGACAGTGAAAAACCCCGGTTTGGCCGCGACGGCGGCAAGCCCCGCTTTGACAGGGATTCAAAACCCCGCTTCAGCCGAGACGCTTCAGATCGTAAAGCCGGTGGCGATTTCATGCGGAAGCCTGATTTTGACCTCGGCCACGAAGACAATCCGCTCGCACAACGCCGCAACATCGACGCACTCAAATCAATCATCGGCCGCAAACCGTCGTTGCCCCCGTCGTCGGGCCCGCTGATGCGCAGCCGCCGCGGATGGAAAGATAACGGTAACAGCTCAAATGAAAAAGAGGATAAGTAGCATACTGCGCGGGCTGTTCCCGTCTTCGTTGTGGACGGCCCGGTTTACCTATTAGTGGGTGGCCTCGTTGCTCACGCTGCTCATCTTCGATTTGCTATGGATGGGGCAGACCACTTTCCGCCCGTTCTGTTTCCTACCTTTCTGGCCTTATCTTTTTCTTGCGACGACGTTGCTCTCTCTGCCGGCTGTGTTCACCCGCAGCCGTTGGGTTCCGGGAGTGCTGCTGTTTGTCATCGACTGGGTGATGGTGGCGAACCTGATGTATTGCCGCACCTATTTCAACGCCATCCCTGCCCAAAGCTACCTGCTTGCGGGGAATCTCTCAGATTTCACCGACAGTGTTGCCGACTCGTTCAGTTGGCTTTATCTGCTTCTGCCGCTGTTCACGGTGGCTGCGGTTGCGGTGTGTCCGCTGGCCGTAGACCGCCGCGGCTCCCGTCCCCGACCACTTCCCTATTTCGTCACGCTTGCGGTGCTGTCGCTGTTGGCGTGGGCTTCGGACGCGTGGCGCGGCGGGGCGATGAAGCATATGGACGGCCTCAGCATAAACTGCTACAAATCGACCTGCATAGCCCCTGTTTACACGATAGGCGGCTTCGTGATCCACGACATAATTCAAGCCAAGGGGCAACTTACGCCCGAGATTGAGGCACAGGTGACGGGGTGGCTCGACGAACATCGCGAAATCGCAGGGTCAACCGCGGTTGACTCGTTGGCAAGCCAACGGCCCGGACGTAAAAACTTAGTAATCATTCTGTGTGAGTCGCTTGAGAGCTGGCCGCTTGAGAAATCGGTGGAGGGTGTGGAACTGACACCTTACCTTAACTCTCTGATTGCCGACTCCACGACATTTTTCGCTCCAAACGTCGTCACACAGGCCGCCAACGGGCGTTCGATCGACGGGCAGTTGCTGATGCTTGCTGGTATGCTTCCGATGCGCAACAGCGTTTATTCCTACGAGGCTGCCGACAATACCTTCTATACGTTGCCCAAGGCCATGGGGGAGCGCGGTGGTCGCTCCTACATACTGACCTGCGACAAGCCCCACGTCTGGAACCAGACCCGCGTCGCTGATGCGTTCGGTGTCGATACGCTCATCCACCACACCTCGTGGAACAACAATGAGCCGGTGGGGACGGCCCGCAGGCTGAGCGACGGAGGATTCATGGCTCAGAGTGTCGAGAAGCTGCGCCGCGGAGAGATATGGCCTGCGGGGGAGCGTGCATTTCTGATGTGGGTTACATATTCGGGACACAATCCCTTCCGTCTGCCAGAAAAGCTGCGCCGCGTCGATTTCAAGGGTGATTACCCCGAGATGGTGAAAAACTACATGATAACTGTCAACTACACCGATCATTCGCTCGCAACGCTGATAGAATATCTCAAGACTCGTCCTGACTGGGCCGAGACGATGGTGGTGATAACGGGTGACCATGAGGGTCTCGCCGACCGCCGGAAGGAGGCCGTCAGAAACCCGTATTCGCGTGAGTTTGTCGATGCGGGGCAACACACGCCGCTCATAGTCCTTAACTCGCCGGTGGCAGGCCGTTACGAAGGCCAAATGGGTCAGGTGGATATCTACACCACGCTGCTTGACCTGATGGGTTGGAACGGCTATGTCTGGCAGGGGATGGGGCAGTCGGTGCTCGACCCCGATTTCCCGGGAGTGGCGATAGGTTTCGCCGACGACTTGCAAGGGAACGCCGACAGCGTCGACTCGGTTAAGCTCGACCATTTGCGCCGCGCCCGCGACGTGAGTGATAAGATGTTGAAATTCGACTTATTAAAAAATATCAAATAAGTCAAAATGTTATGATTTTCATTATTTTATCCCTAAATTTGCGAAAACTTATACCAAGTTAGAGGTTATTATAGCAAAATTTTCAGATGAGCGTATTTTCCGACCTTAATCGTTGAATACCTTGTTTATCCGATAGAAATATATATTTACTAACATCATTCTTTATCACTTATTCTTACCAAATGAAAAAAAGCTTATTATGGCTTCTGTCCCTTCTACCGCTGATGGGTCAGAATGTGTCGGCGGCTAATACCTATGGTATCCCCGACAAGATTCAGGATGGTAACATCCTGCATTGCTTTGACTGGCCAGTGGCAGATGTGAAGGCAGAGCTTCCGTCAATCGCCGCCGCCGGTTTCGGCTCAGTGCAATTATCGCCTATGCAGCGCGCCGACGTTCGCGTAGGTTCTCCCTGGCATGACCTCTACCGTCCCTACGACTTAGCGTTCAAGGGTGGCATCGGCACAGCCGATGAACTCAAATCGCTTTGTGCCGAGGCAGAGAAATATGGCATCAAAGTGATAGTCGATGTTGTGGCTAACCATGTCGACAAGACCGCCGGCTACCATGACACATGGTGGGACAGCAACGGTCGCGTGCGCTGGGAAGGCGGTATCGATTACGGAAACCGTAACTCCATCACTCACGGACAGCTTGGCGACTACGGCGACATCAACTCAGAGCTCGCCGAGGTTTGCGCCCGCGGAAAAGCTTATGTCGAAACTCTCAAATCAATGGGTGTCAAAGGTATCCGCTGGGATGCGGCCAAACATATCGGTCTCCCCTCGGAGGGTTGCAACTTCTGGAGCAGTGTTGCATCGGTTCCGGGTATGTACCACTATGGTGAAATCTTAGACGCTCCCGGTCCCAACGAAAGCATCATCAAGGAATATGGGAACTATATGTCGGTCACCGACAACAAATACAGCAACGGCGCGGCCCGCGAGAACGGCGGTATCCCCTATGGCCACGGCGGTAGCTGGGATGTTAACCACGGTCTCGGCAAAAAGGTTGTCTACTGGGGTGAAAGCCACGACACCTATTCAAACGACGAATGGTCGCAGAACGTGGACCAGAGCGTGATCGACCGCGCTTACGCCTCGTTTGCCTGCCGCAACGGCGCCACCGCCCTCTACTTCTCGCGCCCCAACGCCAAGGGCTTCAACAACATCAAAGTGGGCAAAGGAAGCACTGCGTTCAAGGGTAAACATATCGCAGCCGTCAACAAGTTCCGCAACAAGATGGTTGGCAAAGCCGATTACTTCACCAACAACGGCAATGCTATCTCAGTCACCCGTCAGGGTGGCGGCGCAGTCATCGTGATGAAAGGAAGCGGCAACGTTTCGATCGCTAACGGCGGCGGCTACTGCCCGGCCGGCACCTATACCGACATGGTCAGCGGCGGCCAGTTCACCGTCACCGCGTCGACCATTTCGGGCAACGTGGGTTCAAGCGGTATCGCTGTCATCATGAAGGATGGCGTAGGCCCGGATCCCGACCCGGATCCCGATCCCGACCCGGATCCCGCAGCGGCTCTCTACATCTTGGGTAACCTTCCCGGCGCAGCCGGCTGGAGCACCACTCCCGGTACCGGCGTGGCCATGACTCAGAGCGGCAACACCTTCACCGCCAAAAACGTTGAGTTTGTAGCAGCTACAGGCGAAACCAAATGCTACTTCAACCTCACCGACAAGGTGGGCGCAACCTGGGACGACCTGAACATGACCGCCAACCGCTACGGCGCGGCCACCGAGGGTGAGGCCATCACTCTCGGCACACCCGCCACCATCGTTAAATATGCCAACAACGTTGATGCCTCAGGCTGTCTGTCATGGACTCTCCCCGCTGGCAAATATGACATCACCGCCGACCTCTCGACGATGAAACTCACCGTTGTTTCAGCCGGCTCACCCGGCCCCGATCCCGACCCGGATCCCGATCCCGACCCCACCACGGTTACCATCACCGGCGACTATAACCTCGCCTACAACGGTGACAAAGCAAACGTGTACTACTGGCCCGTAAGCTCAGTGGCATGGCCCGGCACCGCTATGACAACCGCACAGGGTTCAGACGGAAAAACCTATAAGGTAGCCAAAGTTCCGACAGGTACCACTGGTATCGTATTCAATACAAACGGCGACGAAAACAAGACCGGCGACCTGACATACACCAAAGAGTATGTGATGGACGACAACGGCGCAACTTCCAAGAAGGTTGTCTTCAAAGGTGGTTCTCCCGACCCGGATCCCGATCCGACGAAGCCCGTAGTCACAGCTACTCCCGGCTCGTCGACATTCTCGACCTCAGTAACCGTGACTCTCAGCGTAACCCCCGAGGCTACCATCTACTACACGACCAACGGCAACGCCCCGACTACCTTGTCGAGCAAATATGTAGCGGCTCTCACATTCACCGAGACCACCACGCTGAAGACTCTCGCCGTTACCGCCGCAGGCGGCAAGAACGAGCAGTCGTTCACCTACACGAAGCAGAGCACTCCCGGCCCTGACCCTGTTCCGGGCAATAACCTGATCACCGACTACTACAAGGTTAACCCCAACGGAAAGGTCGGCACTTTCAAGACTATCAATGTTTCAGGTCATCCCGCCACAAGGGCGTTGAGCAACTGGACAGAGGATGAACTTATCGCCCAGGGTGTGGCCCGCGACGTGTCACAGGCTTACCGCGGACTGCACGAACGTCCTATCGTTGACTCATATTCTCTCTATGCCGCATATGACAACGATAACCTCTACCTCGGTGTGCAGTTTGTCTACACCGTATGGGATCTTTATGGCGAGGGCAAACAGCCCGGCGAATCCAAGCCCTACAACATGGACGGCCATATGATGTTTGCGTTTGACCTCGACCCCAACAAGTCGTTTGACGGTTGCATCGAGAAGAACGGTTCGGTCATGGGTCCCATCTGGAACGAAGCAGCCAAAGGCGCCAAGTTCAACAACGGCGTTGACGCTGTGCTGATGTGCTCTACCAAGCCCGGTACAGGTACTCCCGGCTTCTTCATCCCCAACCCCAACGGACATGCAAGCTATGATGCCGCTTACTGCAAGTCACTCCCGAAACAGTTCTACGGCTATGCCGACGGTCTGCTGCCCTCAATCACCCATATCTGGGGCCAGGAATTCGGCACGGCGCCCGAAGCTCTCAAGGGTAACACCGGCTTCGTTGACCTCAAGAATGAGATAGATGAGTCGGCCCACACGTTCTATGAATTTAAGATACCGTTGTCGGTACTCGGTGTTACCGCCGACTATATCCGCATCAAAGGTATCGGCGTGATGTACTGCGACAAATACGGCACAAGCCCTGTCGGCGGTACCCCCTACGATCCTTCTTACTTTGACAACGTGATGGATGAGTATTCTTACGGCGACAACACTTCTGCCGAGAAGGAAGATGAGGATGTCATCACCTACTCGCCTGCACGCATCGGCCACCTCGGCTCGTTCAGCGGCGTTTCTGACATCACCGCTTCAGACAGCATGAGTGTTTACACCGCTGACGGCAAGCTCTACATCGTCGCTCAGGAGGCTACCACAGTCAACATCACTACCATCTCAGGCATGACCATCAGCCGCAAGGTTGAGGCCGGTGTCAATGTCATAGATGATCTCGCCCGCGGTTTCTATATCGTCGGCAAGGTTAAAGTGACAATCTAAGATATAGTTCTATTAAATAGCGGCGGGCAATCCCTTTTGGGGGTTGCCCGCTGTTTTTTTGTTTTCGGTTAAAGATGAATGAATCCCAGTCGAGATTCGCTGAGCGTTTGATGCCAGAGACGGCCAGCCCGCAGGGATTGGTGGATGCGGTCAGCCCATGGGCTGACCCTACTGAATGGGACGGCCCTACCCTTCCGGTCGGCAATCAGGCGAGGGTGACGGTGTCGGGGGTGACGGTGAGTGTGGCGGTGTGGCCTTCGATGAGGGGGATGTTGTCGTCGATGTGTCCGACCGGGATGTTGAAGGCCACGGGATAGGTGTAAGGTGCAGTCATTTCGGCTATCATGTCCTCCATGTCGCGGTAGTTGGCGTCGGGGCGGTATTCGGTGAAACGGCCTACAATAAGCCCGCGTAGCCGCTGTAGCACCCCTCTCAGGCGCAATTGGTAGAGAATGCGCTCCACTTTGTAGACGGGCTCGGCGATGTCTTCGATGAACAGCAGTGTATCGGGCCGGAGGAGGTCGTAGGGGGTGCCGATCAGCCCTCCGAGGACGGCGAGGTTGCCGCCTGCGAGCCGGCCTGTGGCGACCCCCCGGCGGTTTCGCGGGTCGGGGTCGAAGTGATAGCTCGGCATCTCGCCGCGCAATATGCTGAACAGCCGTTGATTAAGTGGGTTTTCACCCCCCTTGGCGAGCTGCTTGGCCATGGAGGCGTGTAGGCTCGCTATCTCTTTGGATTGCATCAGCGCATGGAGCGCGGATATGTCGCTGAATCCGATGATCCATTTGGGGTCGTCGGCCAACGGTAGCCGTGAGAGGTCGTCGAGTAGGTGTACCGCACCGTAGCCGCCTCGGCTACAGAGGATTGCCCTGACCGAGGGGTCGGTCAGGGCATGAGTGAGGTCGTCGAGCCGCTGAGACTTTGAACCGCTGTATGAGCCGCTGTGGCCCAATGCATTAGGATAGACCGCGGGGGTCCATCCGGCGGCGGCGATGGTGGCGGCTGCCGCTTCGACATATTGTGGGTTGATGATGCTTGCCGGCGACAGAATGGCGATTTTGTCGCCGGGGTTGAGCGGGCGGGGGTATTTCATTGCCAAAATGGATTATCAGCTAACCTGTACTTTTATCCCTGCGCTGCTGATACGGTCGGCGACGCGCAGCAGCTCATCGCGCCCGACCTTGCGGAGGCGCGTGGCGGGCGTCGGGCGGTCGATGGAGTAGAGCATCACCTCGGCGGGTTTGATGAGCTTGTAGGCTTCGATAAGTGCCTCTATCTCGGCGTCGGTGGTGTTGTCGATGGCTCGCCCTTCGTCGTCCTCGCCGCGAAGGAGCATGGTCTGGACAATGCAGCGGTCGCCAAAGCCAGCAATTTGTCTGATGACGTCGGCGCAGTTGAAGGCCGGGGAGCCTGGGCGGTCAATCAGGCGCATTGTTGAGTCGACGGCGGAGTCGAGTTTGAGAATGTTGTTGTCGACTTTCAGTAACGCGCGCCTTACCCCCGCGTCGGCGAGCCGGGTGGAGTTGCAGAGCACGCTGATTTTGACCTGCGGGAAGTAACGGTCGCGCAGGGCGATTACGTCGTCGATGATTCCCTCAAACTCGGGGTGTACGGTGGGTTCGCCGTTGCCTGAGAATGTTATGACGTCGAGGGGCTCTCCGGCGGCTTTCATGGCCGAGAGTTTCTCCTCGAGCATCCGCGCGACGTCGGCCCGGGACGGGAGTCCCGACGTTCCGGGGCCTTGGGCGTTGTAGCCGGCTTCGCAGTAGACGCAGTCGAACGTGCATATCTTGCCGTCGGTCGGCGACAGGTTGACTCCGAGCGATGTGCCGAGGCGTCGGCTATGGATTGGCCCGAAGATGGTGGAGTGGAACAGTACGCGTTGCATTGTCATCTGAATGGAGTAAAAGGGCTGTGTCAAAATTCATATATTGCGACTACTTTTCATGGACCAGTCAGCCAACGGTAGGGCTTGCCCATGGGCAAGCCGCCGGCTCACAGAACGTAGGCGGCCAGCTCATGAGCCGGCCCTACTTCATAGTCAATTCTGACCGCTATTTTGAGACAGCTTCTTAGACGGTTAGGATTTCCTTCTCTTTTGCGGCGAAAAGCTCGTCGATTTTCTTGAGGTATTTGTCGTGGAGCTTCTGTACCTGAGCTTCGGCGTCTTTCTCGACATCTTCGGGCATACCCTGCTTGACGGCCTTTTTCAGGCCCTCGATTGCGTCGCGTCGGGCGTTGCGCACCGAAACCTTGGCTTGCTCCGCCTCGGCTTTAGACTGCTTTACGAGCTGCTTGCGGCGGTCTTCGGTCAACGGGGGGATGGAGATGCGTATCACTTCGCCGTTGTTTTCGGGTGTGATGCCCAGCTCGGAGTTGATGATGGCTTTCTCGATTTCGCGGAACATCGATTTTTCCCATGGGGTGATGGTAATGGTGCGTGCGTCGGGCACTGAGATGTTGGCCACGTTGGATATCGGCGACGCGCTGCCGTAGTAGTCGACACGGATTCCGTCGAGGATTTTGGGGTTTGCTTTGCCGGCGCGGATGTGGGCCAGGGATTCGTCGAGATATGCCACCGCCATTTCCATTTTTTCGTCGGCGGGGTCGAGGTAAGTCTTAACGTCGGTCATGATCGTGTGGGGGTTAAAGGGTTTATATGGTTGGTTAGTAGACTAATGTTCCGATAGGCTCGCCGTCGATCACCTTGCGGAGGTTGCCGGGTGTGTCCATGTCGAAGACGATGATCGGCAGCTTGTTTTCCTTGCATAGCGCGGTGGCGGTGAGATCCATCACTTTCAGGCCGCGGTTGTAGACCTCGTCGTAGGTGATTTCGGAGAATTTTGTCGCCTCGGGGTCTTTTTCGGGGTCGGCGGTGTAGATTCCGTCGACGCGTGTGCCCTTGAGCATCACGTCGGCCCCGACCTCCACGCCGCGCAGGGCCGATGCGGTGTCGGTGGTGAAGAACGGGTTGCCCGTGCCTCCGGCAATGATGGCGACGTCGCCGTTGTTGAGGGCGTCGATCGCGTGCCATTTGCTGTAGTATTCGCCGATGGGGTACATATTGAGGGCTGTGAACACTCGGGAAGCCTGCCCGACGTTTTCAAGGGCCGAGCTGAGTGCGATCGAGTTGATGACGGTGGCGAGCATGCCCATCTGGTCGCCTTTCACGCGGTCGAAGCCCTTGGCCGCGCCCTGGAGTCCGCGGAATATGTTGCCGCCGCCGATGACGACTGCCACCTGGACGCCGCCGTCGACGATTTCCTTGATCTGGACTGCGTATTGGTTCAGTCGCTCGGTGTCAATGCCGTAGCCTTGTTGCCCCATCAGTGACTCGCCGCTGAGTTTGAGGAGCACGCGCTGGTATTTTGTTCTCATATCGTTAAATTTTATCTTGACAAGATTCTCTTTCTTGCAAAGATAGCACTTTATCGGCTCTTTTGCACGATTTGGGCTTTAAATCAGTCTATGTTTGCTTGTCGTATAGCTAAATTTGAATCCAAAAGGTATTGAAAAAGTGAAGGTGAGCGGGCATTTAAGTTAAAAAATGCAAATATGGCGCATTTTCTTTTGGAAAACTATGTTTTATAACATAAAAAGGCTTACCTTTGCAATGTGTTTTTCATGGTATTAGATTTAAGGTTAAGAAGATTAATTGTCGTGAGACAATTAATTTTTTTATGTACCTGTCTGAACCGGAAATTTTCGTAGGGGAATCCCCAATCCACAGAAATTTAGTTAAACGAAATCGGTGGCTTGCCCATGGGCAGGCTCTGCCGACGTGATTCAGCGTGCGGGAGGGTGGCGCAACCTCTGCGAGGTAGCGTTGCGGAATGGGTGTGTCGGGATGACACCATGTAGTCGCGCCGGGACGCTCCAACATGGGATTACCCAACGATGTCGGTGTAGCAGACAGCGCGGGAATGATAGCTCTTGCCGGGGGATGGGTCTGGCAACGATTAAATTCTACTTATCAGCGGGTTGCCCATGGGCAGGCCCTACTCTGCGTAAGGGGTCTAAGGCTCCGGGCGGAGGGGGTAGTTGTTGCGCAGCGATTCGAAGCCGCGGGGGTTGTGGCGCAGGGCTGCGGTGTCGTCCAGCGGGTCGTAGCTGTCAAGGAGTTGGGCTGCGGTCACAGTGGCTTTGGGCGCGGGTGCGGCGGGTGCGGCGGCCATGAGACGCGGGAGACGGAAGTGGGTTGTCAGTGAGTCGAGAGCCATCTGCGTGGCTCTTATTTTTCCTTCGCGCGAGTATCCGGCGATGTGTGGGGTGGCAATTGAGGCTACCCGTAGCAGTTGGGCTGATATGGCCGGTTCCCCTTCCCAGCAGTCGATGGCTGCGGCTGAAATCAGGCGGGAATCAAGAGCTTCGATTAGCGCAGCGGTGTCGGTGACCGGGCCGCGGGCGGCGTTCATGACGATGGGACGGCGCAGGCATCGGCTGAAAAGCCGCTCGTCGCCGAGATGGATGGTGGGGTAAGGACCCGCTGCGGTCAGCGGGGTGTGGAAGGTGATGATGTCGGCCTTTTCGGCTATCTCGTCGATGGAAACAAAGTTGTCGGGGCCTTCGCGGTCGGCTCTCGGGGGGTCGCACAGCAGGGTTTTGAATCGGAGCCCGCGCGCCCAACGGTCGACGATTGAGCCTACATGGCCCACCCCGACGATACCTATGGTTTTGGCGGCGGGATTGCCTTCAATAAGCCGTAATGCCGACGACAGCACCCATTGGGCCACGGCGGGGGCGTTGCATCCCGGGGCGTTGGCGACGGTTATGCCGCGGCTCGCGCAGTAGGGGAGGTCGATATGGTCGGTGCCGATGGTGGCTGTGGCGATGAAGCTGCATCGCGAGCCGTCGAGGAGGCGGCTGTCGCAGCGGGTGCGCGTGCGGGTGATGAGCGCGTCGGCCAGTGCCATTGCTTCGGGTGTGATTTCTGATGCCGGGAGGTAGCTCACGTCGGCGATGTCGTCGAGCACGCCGTCGATAAACGGGATGTTGCGTTCGACGATTATCCTCAACTTATCACGTTCCATAGGTATAAAGCAATGTAAATCAGTATTATGACAAATATGCCGATATAACTGCGACGGCCACGCCTCAAGGTGAAGAAGTGACCTACCTGGAAGGCTGCGCAGCAGTTGAGCAGCGGGACGTAGACCACCATATCGACAAAATCAAATATAATCAGAAGCACTGTGGCAAACAGCAGCAGCGAGATGAAGCCGTTGTAGGCTCGTGTGCGGCTGTTGTAGCTCAGGATTTTCATGAGGTTGAGCAGGGAGAAAAGTACCCCTATCACCATCGTGACGGCCACGGTTGCCGCTATAGGCGCGATCTCGCGGCTGGTCATCATCGCGAAATAGCTCACGAAATCGGGCCATCGGAAATCGGCCGGGGTTATTATGCCGAAGCCGATGAAAATCCATAGCGGGGTGACGCATCCGGTCACGGCGGCGAGGAATGAACGTAGGTTCAGCACCCTCATCTGGAGGCAACCTATGAGCAGCAACGGGAGGTAGAACAGCAGCGTGTACTGGCACAGGGCCGTTAACGCGGCGAGGAAAAAAATCAGGAACACGCGCCGGGTGCTGTCGGGGCGGCCATAGATGGAGAAAAGCGTCAATGTGCAGGTGATCAGCACCGTGCAGGCGATGATTCCGCCATAGAGCTGGTTAATCAGCGAGGGGGTGGCGGCCTGCATGATGAAAAATATCCCGACAAACAACATGGTCATGCTGCGCAGCACGTTGTAGGCCCGGTTGATATAGACCGTCATCATGGCTACCGTCAGGCTCAGGCTGAGGCTTATGACGAGCGACCAGAGCCGGGAGGAGACCCAGTGGTTTGGCGACGGGAGAGCCAGCCCCTTGTCGCCGGGGAGGGGGATGATGTCGCCGCCGGAGTATGCGGCGAGCGCGCCCGTGACGGCGATCGCCATCAGCAGAGCTGCGAAGCCGCGTGAGTGGAGGTACTGGGAGAGAGCCGACGCTTTCATGCCATCAGGTCGCGGCCGATGTCGCGACGGAAGTATTTGCCGTCGAAGTTAACCTTGTCGATTGAGGCGTAGCTGCGCGCGAGAGCGTCGGGGATTGAGTCGCCGAGGGAGCTTGCCGCGATGACGCGTCCGCCTGAGGTCACGAGCTGCCCTTGGGGGTCTATGGCGGTTCCGGCGTGGAACAGTATGCTGTCGGTCACGCTGTCGGTGCCTGTGATAATTTTGCCTTTGGGGTATGACCCGGGGTAGCCGCCTGATACCATCATGACGGTGACAGCCGTTTTGGGTGATTCGTCAAGCGGGAGGTCGCCGAGATTGCCTTCGGCTGCAGCCTTCATCAGCTCGACGAGGTCGGAGTCGATGCGTAGCATCACGGCTTCGGTCTCGGGGTCGCCCATGCGCACGTTGTATTCGATGACCATGGGTTCGCCGGCGACGTTGATCAGCCCCAGGAATATGAATCCGCGGTAGGTTATGCCTTCTTTCAGGAGTCCGTTGATGGTCGGGAGAATGATGCGTTGCTCCACTTTTCCCATAAATTCGGCGTCGGCGAATGGTACGGGGCTTACGGCTCCCATTCCACCGGTGTTGAGGCCGGTGTCGCCCTCACCTATGCGTTTGTAATCTTTTGCGACGGGAAGCACCCGGTAGCCTCCGTTTCCGTCGGTCAGCACGAATACCGAGCACTCGATGCCGCTGAGGAACTCCTCTATCACCACCGTTGCCGATGACTTGCCGAACATACCTCCGAGCATCTCGGCAAGACTTTTTTTAGCTTCGTCGATGTCGTCGATGATCAGCACCCCTTTTCCGGCGGCGAGACCGTCGGCCTTGAGGACGTAAGGGGGTTTCAGCGACTCCAGGAATCTGTAGCCCTCGTCGATTGTTTCGGCAGTGAACGAGCGGTAACGAGCCGTTGGTATTCCGTGGTCGACCATGAAGCGTTTGGCCATATCCTTGCTCCCCTCGAGCTGCGCTCCGGCTTTGGACGGGCCCGCGACAAGCACGGGGTGGTTTTCAAAATAGTCGTATATGCCGGCTACAAGCGGGTCTTCGTTGCCGACGACAATCATGTCGATCGCGTTGTCATCGACAAACTTGCGCAGGGCGTCGAAATCGAGCGGGGAGATTGCCACGTTTGTCCCGTAGGCGCCTGTTCCGCCGTTGCCGGGAGCGATATACAACTTGCCCAGCAGCGGGCTTTGACTCATTTTCCAGGCCAGAGCCGATTCGCGGCCGCCTGAACCAAGCAATAGAATATCCATCGGTTATAGGTGATTTGCGGGCAAAGTTACTCCATTTTCCCCAAACCGCCAAGAGGGGGGAGTTTCACACAGTAACCCACTAAAATCTTTTGGAAAAATTTGTCGGTTAGGCTAAACGTCGTTATTTTTGCTGCCAGACCGTTAAGGGTTGTAGAGACAGCCCCGGAAGCGGTCGACGGTCTCCGGCCGTCACTTGTTTACAAAAGGTGTTATTGAAATACAGTCCTCACACCTTTATGATGCTTGATAACAAAGTCGCTCCGCCGAGGATTGAGGGGCGAATAAAAACCTTTATGTATGAGAAGAACTATGAAACCAAGGCCCCTATTTCTTGCACTAATCCTGTTGTTGACAGGCATCGAAGTCCTCGCTGATGACTTTTATCAAAACGGTATCCATTACTACATTTTATCGGAAACAAGCCGGACTGTGAAGGTGACGTGGAGATATGGTTCAGGAGATGACAGAAAATATAGCGGTAACATAGTTATACCGTCTAAAGTAATCAATAGAGATGCCTTAACGGGGAAAGCTATAACATATACAGTGACAGCTATAGGTATGAGTGCTTTTGATAATTGCACCGGGTTAACATCCGTGTCCATTCCAAATTCAGTTGAATATATTGGCGATGGTGCTTTTATCGGTTGTCATGGTTTAACGTCGGTTACACTTCCCACATCCGTGAAAACGATAGACGAAGGAGCCTTTTCATATTGCAGCGGTTTGACTTCAATGACCATTCCAAGCTCCGTTGAATTTATCGGTGAGAATGCCTTTAACAATTGCACCAGCCTGACATCAATTGCAATTCCAACCTCTGTTAAATTTGTCAGGCAGGGGACCTTTTCCAATTGCACCCGCCTGACATCGATTGTTATTCCTAATTCGGTTACATCTATAGGTGAGTGGGCTTTCTATGGCTGTAAAAACTTGACATCGGTGACAATAGGAAACTCGGTGGCATCTATAGGTGAGGAGGCTTTCAGAGATTGCACCCGCCTGACATCTATAGTTATCCCTAATTCTGTAATATCGATAGGCAACAAAACTTTCCTTAGTTGCTATGGACTTACTTCTGTAACCATCGGAAATAATGTAACATCTATTGGAAGTGAGGCGTTTGGCTATTGCAACGGTTTGATATCGGTTGATATTCCCAATTCTGTTACATCTATAGGTATGTTGGCTTTCAATCATTGCAGCAGCCTTACCTCGGTGACTATCGGAAATTCCGTGACGACTATTGACTCTCATACTTTCATGGAGTGTAGCAGCCTTGCTTCGGTGACTATCGGAAATTCCGTGACAAATATCAACATTGGAGCCTTTTCAGGTTGCACCAATTTGACATCGGTATATTGCAAAGCTGTTACGCCGCCGTCAACAGATAATAGATTTGGTGTGTTTAGCAATTATGATGCGACGCTTTATGTGCCTATAGGATGCAAGTCTAAGTATGAGTCGGTGGATCCCTGGAGGAAATTCAAGACTATCGAGGAGATGGATTTTGCCGGCGTTGAGGATGTAGCGGTTGACGATATCAATGGAAGCAGCATCGTGGGCTATTACAATGCCCAAGGGATAAGGGCCGATGAGCCTTGGCCTGGGCTGAACATCGCGGTCTATAGCGACGGCTCAAAACGTAAAGTCATCTATAAATAAGTAAAACACACATTTTTCGGACAGGTGACGCGCCATAGGTTTGGCGCGTCACCTGTTTTTTAGGGGGATACCTGTAATGCTAACAAGCAGGTGCGAAATAAATTAATAGCCTTAAAGAATTCAGCATTAGAATTAAAAAACAAGTTTTTATGAACCAGGTTTGATTAATTCCCAATGCCCTCCTTTTTTTGAGCCTACATAGCGGATTATTCCGGAAAGGACGGCAAGCTCGCGTTCAATTGTTTTGGCAGAGACTCCAATGGCGGAAGCAATCTCAGCTCTTGTGGTTTGTGGTTTTTCGCTGATTAGGACTATGATTTGTTGCTGGCGGTTGGTCAATTTTTTAGCGACATTTTTAGCGACATTTTTAGCGACATTTTTAGCGACATCAATTGTATCAGATTCACGGGTCTGTAGGTCAAAGGTAATTTTCACGGAGTTAATTGTCGTTTCAATGTGCATTGGTTGGCCGGTTACTTCCGGCCATCTTTTGAGCTTACGGAGGCCATAGCCGAGGTTCTCCGACAAGTGCGCAAGTCGGAACAGCTTTGCTATAACAGGGTTGCGCGGCTGAGATTCAAAAGAGCTTTCCATAACGTCCAATGGCATTGGCATTCCACCCGGATTGAGAAACTCAATGCGGTCGTCAAAGACGTGGATACAGCTACGGCGAGGGCTGAAATGGTCGGCATGGGCCATTTGATTTGCCATTGCTTCGCGCAAAATATCGTATTGAGAGAAATCCTCTACAGACTGTCCGCGTTCGTTTATCCCAACCATCGGGGTGTTGACAATAGTGCGGAGGCGGCGTAGAATAATCCTGCTGGCTTCCCAAAGATTTTGCTGTTCTGGTATGCGATATGTATAGTTATTCGTCATAGCATCAATACCTATACCGGGAATTTCAACATAGTCAGCACAGAATGTTGGGATAAAATTAAAGGTATATGGGTTCTTTCCAAGCATTATCAAGCCGCCGTAGGTAAGTTGCCCTGAATGGTCGGTAATGCCCACTCCCTTACAGAAGTCCTCATCGCTTACACTGTCAAGATGTGAAACCATTCCCCAATGACGCACCTCGCCTCTGAAATCAGTCAACGCATCCCGGTTGAGCATATCAATATTGGTATCAGGGATGGATTTCTGCGACTGAACACCGAATGACTGGTCGCGGATCATAGACATTATTTCCTGTTGCGTGGCTCTTTGGTCGCCACTGCCCATGCGGATAAACGTATTTTCGAGCGAGCCAAAATAAACAGGCTTGGCCTCCGATGACGGCACATAAAAAGCAATGATATTTTTACTGTCGATTTCATAACGATGAGGCGTTGCGAATAGAGGAACATTGAATTTCTTTGAACGCAATGTCCCAAAGAAATCCTGTTCGAGTTTCTCTATATTATCGACACCGCTAACCTCGAAAGAACGCCCGGATTGCTTAACTCCAAGCACAATCCAACCACCGGAGCAATTTGAGAAGGCGCTTACAGTTTCCCAGATACTTTTCGGTAATTCTGATTTCGCAGCCTTGACTTCGAAATCGTCCCATTCTATGTCGCGTAGCCGCGCTACAAGTTCTTCTTTCCTCATCTCAAATACAAAATTAACCAATTTCGTTGGATTGTCAACAGTTTAATCAGTGTTTGGTGTTTTTAGGGTGGGAGTTTTTGGTTATGGGAAAGTTTTGGGTAAATTCGCGTTAAGAATCTAACCATAATCAATCACCGCATGAAAAAGTTAGCAATTTTCACCATGATTGCCGGGTTGGCTACATCGGTCTTCGGATGCAGCGACCGCACGGCTAAAAACAACGCCACCGGCGAGAACGATTCAACCTACACAACCGTGAAACACCCCGACTGGAGCCGCAATGCGGTAATCTATGAGGTGAACCTGCGTCAGTACACCGATTCGGGCACGGTTACCGCTTTTGCCCGGGAGCTTCCCCGCCTGAAGGATCTCGGAGTCGACATCCTCTGGTTCATGCCAGTGTATCCCATCTCTGAGAAAAACCGGAAAGGTGAGCTTGGCAGTTATTACGCCGTTAAGGATTACACGGCTTTCAATCCTGAGTTCGGCACAATCGAGCAGTTTAAGGATGTGGTGAAGCAAGCCCATGACTTAGGTATGAAAGTGATACTTGACTGGGTGCCCAACCACTCGGGTTGTGACAACGCCTGGGTTACGGAGCACCCCGACTGGTATGCCAAGGATTCGCTTGGCAATATGTATGGACCTTATGACTGGACTGACGTCTACAAGTTTGACTACAGCAACAAGGATATGCGCGCCGCCATGGTCGACGCTTTTAAATTCTGGCTCACCGAAGTGGGTGTCGACGGTTTCCGTTGTGACGTAGCCATGGAGGTTCCCACCGATTTCTGGGATGAGACACGCCCGATGCTTCAGGAGGTTAAGCCAGACCTGTTCATGCTTGCCGAAGCGAGCGTCCCGGAACTGCAGAAGAACGGTTTCGACATGGGTTATAACTGGCCGATGAAAGACTTGTTCAGCGCAATCGCCGCCACCGCGGGCCAATACACCTTCAAAAAAGATGGTGAGGAAATGAAGAAATTCCCGGCAACAAAGGCTGTGGCCATCGATTCGCTTCTCGCCGAGCAAGCCTCCACTTACCCCCGTGACACTTACCTTATGAACATGATCACCAACCATGACCTCAACTCATGGGAGGGGACGGAGTTTGAGCGTCTCGGCAATCTCACGGAGGCATTCGCAGTGTTGAGCTACACGCTTCCCGGTATGCCTCTTATGTACACCGGCCAGGAGACCGGCATGAACCGCGCCCTTGAATTTTTCGTAAAGGATAAAGCCCCCAACTGGGAACCGCGCAACGATTATTTCGCATTCTATCAGAAACTCAACAACCTGAAGCATAACCAGGCCGCACTGCTTGCCGGAGAGGCGGGCGGAGAGATGAAACGCTACGCCACCAATAGCGATGACCTCTACATCTTCTCGCGCGAGAAAGATGGCTCTAAAGTGATCGTCATGGCCAATCTCGGAGCCGGCGAGCAACCTGTCGAGTACAAGGGTGAAAAGCCTGAGGCGAAGGATATGATAAACTACTTCACAGCCGCCGCCGAGGAGCTTCCCGCAACGCTTAAACCGGGTGAGTACCGAGTTTATGTCAACAAATAATCCCGTCAAGGGAATCACCGTCTATTGCGCGTCGAGCGAGCGGGTCGCCCCCCATTATGTGGCTGAGGCGGCCCGACTCGGCCGCGCCATTGCCGAGAGCGGTCTGCCGCTGATAACGGGGGCCGGACGTATGGGCCTGATGGGGGCGGTGAATGACGCCGCCATGCTGGCGGGAGGCGAGACCATAGGTGTGATACCGCGTTTCATGGTTGACCGCGGCTGGCACCACCTCGGTCTTTCGCGCCTTGAAATCACCCCCGATATGCACAGCCGCAAGGAGGCGATGGCTCGCCTGTCGCGCGCCGCGATAGCTCTGCCGGGCGGTTTCGGAACGCTGGAGGAGCTTCTTGAAATCATCACATGGCGCCAGCTCGGCCTGTATGACGGCAACATCGTGGTAATGAACACCAACGGCTACTATGACCGGCTGCTTGCAATGATCGGGCATGCCGTCGACGAGCGGTTTATCCCGGCCGACCATGAATCGCTTTTCTCGGTAGCTTCGACGGCGGAGCAGGCTGTTGAATTGGCCTTGCGGACGCCCCACTCCCCCACCCTTTCGCCAAAATTCTGATTATCACAGCAATGCCATCACTCAGCGATACAATCGAAACTCCGTCGGACACCATTGTGATCACAGTGGATTCAGTCATGGCTGCCGATAGCACGGCCCGCGTCGCGCTTCCATGGGAGAAATCTTTGTGTCATGAGGCTGAGGCACCCGCGTCGTCCTCAGAACGCGAGGCGTGCAGGTCGTTGGAAACCACCTATCTGTCGGGCCTCCCCGCCGTTCCGCGTCAGCCACGCGTCGCTACCGACTCAGGGATACTGACGTTGCTGACGGTTATGTTTCTGTTTGTGGCTTTCAGTTTCAAGCATTGCGCGAAGCTGTTCGGAGTGCTCGCCGCCGACCTGTGGTCGGTGCGCCGCCGCGCCAATGCGTTTGATGACCCGACTGCCAACGAAACCCGCGTGCTCGTGGTGCTTTTGTTTCAGTTGTGGGTGTGTGAAGGGCTGCTGATTTATGCCGCTCTCAACAATCTCGGCTATATCTCTGTTCCGGCATCGATATTCACACCCATAGTAGCTTTGTCGGGTGTCGCGGCCGCTTACTACCTGTCGCAGCTTGCAGCCTATCGGTTTGTGGGCTATCTTTTCACCGATTCCATCGGGGCTTCGCAATGGGTCAAGGGTTTTAACTCGTCGCAGGCGTTTCTCGGCATCACACTGATGGCTCCGGCATTGGTTACCGTTTTTTATCCGTTGGCTACAGAGGCCATGCTTCGGACAGCCGCGGGGCTATATATCGCGGCACGCTTAATGTTTATTATTAAGGGATTTAGAATTTTTTACCACAATTTCCCGTCGTTGCTTTATTTTATTTTGTACCTTTGCGCCTTGGAATTGGTACCCCTGATTCTGTTGGCCTCAGCGGTGACTTATTTAAGTCAATTTCTGAGCTGAGAAGCCGATTAAGCAACAAATCATAACGACGAGATAGTGAAAATAAAAAAAGTATTAGTTTCCCAACCGAAACCGGCTTCTGATAAATCACCCTATTACGAAATAGCAGAAAAATATGGAGTGGAGATAGAGTTCCGACCCTTTATCAAGGTAGAGGGCCTGTCGGCGAAAGAATTTCGTCAGTCGAAGATTTCCATATCAGATTTCACTGCCATAATTTTCACGGCCCGCACCGCTGTAGACCATTTCTTCCGTCTTTGTGAGGAGATGCGCATAAGCATACCCGACACAATGAAATATTTCTGCACCACAGAGTCGATAGCCCTTTATCTGCAGAAGTATATCATCTATCGCAAACGCAAGATATTCCACGGCAACACTGGAAAGCTCGACGATTTGTTGCCCTACCTGAACAAGCACAATAAGGAGCGTTTCCTTTATGCCGTCAGCGATGTGCATAAAGATGACACCAACATTCTTGACAGCAACAACATCAACTATACAAAGGCAGTTATGTATCGCACGGTCAGCAATGATTTCGGTCCGGATGAAGCGTTTGACTACGATATGCTCCTGTTTTTCAGCCCGTCTGGAATCGCCTCGCTTTTGAAAAACTTCCCCCAGTTTGAACAGAAGGAGATCAAGATAGGTTGCTTCGGCCCGACCACCGCGAAAGCAGTCCGCGACGCCGGTCTGCGCCTCGACATCGAGGCCCCGTCGTCCAAGGCTCCGTCAATGACAGCAGCTCTCGACTTGTTTCTGAAAGAGGAAACCGCTGAAGATTGCGCCGAACAGGAACAATGAAGCAATACGGTCTTCCCAAACGGCAAAAGCTGTGTAGCGAGACGGCAATCGATATGCTGTTTTCAAGCAGAGAGGCCGGTACGGAGGCTGCTTTATGCTACCCGCTCCGTGGCGTTTGGCGCGTCAACGCCGGTCGTCGAGACGGGGAGGCCGCTCTTAGATTTCTGATATCGGTTCCGAAGAAACGTCTGCGCCGCGCCGTAGACAGGGTTAAGATGCGCCGCCGCGTGCGCGAGGCGTTCAGACTCAGCCAGCACGCCTATCCGTCGCTAAAGTCACGTTACATCGATTTCGGAATAATCTATGTGGCTGACAAGCTACTCCCCTACTCCAATGTGGAACGCGCCGTCAACCGGCTGATGATGAAGATGTCGGCAGAGCCGGAAAAGGATACGGCGTCGTCGTGTGAGTGATGAGCGGACGCCTCGGACGGTTGGCCGCCCAACTGCTGATATTACCCATAAGATTTTACCAACTCTGCATCTCCCCGATGCTTCCTCAATCGTGCCGGTTCACGCCGACGTGCAGCCAGTATGCGATAGAGGCTCTGCGCCGTCACGGGCCGCTGAAAGGCTTGTGGCTTGCGGTGAGACGCATAGCGCGTTGCCATCCGTGGGGAGGGAGCGGCTATGACCCTGTGCCATGACCGAGAGGCTGATAGATATACACACGCATGACCTGACGGCCGCCGCGCCCTCGATTATCTCGGTGGAGCCAGGCGCTGAATTTATTCAGGGCAAGTGTTATTCGGTCGGAATACATCCGTATACCGTCGGTGGCGGTGGCGCGCTTAACCTGGAACAACTCAGAGCTGACGCTGCACGCCCCGAAGTGGTGGCCATAGGCGAGACTGGAATCGACCGCCTGAAAGGTGGCGGAATCGAGCGACAGTTGGATGTCCTGAGGGCTCACGCCGATATTAGCGAACAGCTCGGTAAGCCGCTAATAATGCACGTCGTGAAAGGGTTTCCTGAGGTCATCGCTTTGAGGCGCGAAATGAGGCCCCGGCAGCGGTGGATCGTACACGGTTTCCGCGGCAAGCCTGAGCTTGCCATGGAATTGCTGCGCCATGGGTTTGACCTGTCGCTCGGCGAGCGTTTCAACAGTGATACCGCTGCGATGCTTCCGGCTGACCGTCTGTGGATTGAGACCGATACCTCGCCACTGTCCATCAACGAAATAGCCGCCCGCGTGGCATCATGCCGTGACGACGGTTGGCGGTTTGGCCAAGTTTAGTTACCTTTGCAACGATTGACAAACAGATTCCCCAAAATTTAATCAGAACATAAACAGCCTGACAGCATATTCTTGATATGGAAGGTAAAGAAAAGAAGAATCCGTCGTTTTGGCGCGCGATGCTGAAATATGTCGTCCCGTTGGTAATCACCGTGGGGCTTTGCTATATGCTTTTTTCCAAGGTGAATTTCAACGAGATGGTTGAAATCATCAAGCGCGACTGCAACTTCTGGTGGATAGGTCTCACCCTGGTAATCAGCATCTTCTCTCATGTTTTCAGAGCCATGAGATGGCGCATACAGCTCGATGCCCTCAACATCCCCACCCCGCTCGCCCCGCTCGTCTACAGCATCTTCGGAACCTATGCGGTCAACCTCGTGTTTCCGCGGCTCGGCGAGGTGTGGCGCACGGGTTACATAGCCCAGCGTCAGAACGCTCAGTTTACCACCGTGTTTGGCTCGATGGTCGCGGACCGTCTGGCCGATACGGTGACTGTGGCTCTGCTCACGGTGGTCACGTTTCTGCTTGCGAGCGGCGCGCTTCTGGCCTATGTGAAGGAGAATCCCGCCGCCTATCAGGGCATGACGGATACGCTGACATCGCCCTGGTTCTGGCTCGCGACAGGCACCGCGGTCGCCGCCGTGTGGTGGCTCTTTACCGCCAAGCGCGAGAACCGTATAATGAAGAGGGTGCGCTCGACGGTGAAAGATCTGTGGGAGGGTTTCGCCGTGGTGGCCCATATGAAGGGCAAGGGTCGCTGGTTGGTGCTGACGGCTCTGATATGGGGGTGTTATTTCACGCAGCTCTATGTGGCTTTTTTCGCTTTCCCGTTCACCACGGAGGTAGTGGCCGAACATGGTGCGCTGGCGGTGCTTGTCTGTTTCGCATTGTCGAGCATAGCGATGGGTGTGCCGTCGAACGGAGGCATCGGCCCGTGGCAGTATGCCATAATCTTCGGTCTTGCCATCTATATGCCTCATGGAGCTGACAAGGATGTCTACACGGCCAACTCCACGGCATTCGCCAACCTCGTTCTCGGGGCTCAGACGTGCCTCCTGATAGTGTTGGGAATCTGGACGTTCATTTACATAGCCTTGAGCAAGAAACGCGGCGTAGCGGCCTCTAAAACGGTTAGACGATGAAGCGCGACTATTTCCTCGATGATGGGGATGAGGAAGATGTAGTCACGGCGGGATCGGAGAGCCGTCGCGGGGAGATACATTTTGAAGATGACGAGCAGCCCGCAAGGCCGTCGGCCGTTGCCGGGCGAGGGAAATCGCATGCGTTGCGGTGGGTTGTGCTGACAATCGGCGCGGTGCTGGGAGTGATAGCCTATCTGCGCTACGGCACTCCTTATGTCACTGACGCTACAGACGAGGTCTACATACTGTCGATACAGCGGGAGGGACTGCTGTTCAAAACGTTTGAGGGTGAGATGGTGAGCCGCCGCGAGCTGGCGGGGAGCGACAGGGTGTACAGCCGCGGCCTGTCGTTCAGCGTGGAGGATGAGGCCATCGGCGCCAAGTTGCAGGAAGCGAAGCTGTCGGGGAGGCCGTTGACGGTGGTCTATAAACGTTATTACGGCGCGTTGCCGTGGCGCGGCTCGTCGACTACGTTTATCACTGACGTCAGATAATTGAATTGATTTAAACTTATTACAAAATGTTAGAACCAGAACTGCATGGAAAGGTTGCCGCCGCCGCAATGGCTACAGGTACAATAAACGATTTTATAAATCAAGCGTTGACAAATGAATTGACACATTCGACGGCGGTTAGATGAGACGCCTTTAACTATAGAAAAACAATCAGGAGTTTTTCGTAAGGGTCAGAGTTGGCCTTGTTCGACGAGGGTGGCTATGCGTTCGATAATCGCGTCTTGTTCGTTTTTGTCGGGGTTGTAGTCGCCTTTGAGGTTAACGCCGAACAGTCGGCCGAAGCCTTGCCAGAATGTGGCGCGGAATGATCCGAGAAACGCTTTGAGAATGTTGTAGCTTGATTGGTTGGTCTCCCGGCGCACAAGTTTTATGAGCGTTTTGGCCTGGTTTTTGGTGAATTTTTTCAAGATGGGCTTGTATTGCCTGAATACGTCGCTTTCCATCTGTTTGAGGTGTCGCTCGCGTTCCTGCTGGGTGGGGAATGTCTCGATGTATTCGTAGGTTTCGATGAGGGTTTCTGAGATTAGTTTGGCGTAGGGTAGGGCGCGCTTGACGTCGCGGACCGTGCGCCAGTAAAATTCCTCTTGTTTCCTGTTTTTGAATTTCAGGGGTGGAAATACGGTTATCTCGTTGAATACCAGCACAAGCACGGTGTCGCCTTGCTCGGTCACGCGGTGGTATTTGCCCTGAAAGACGGGGCGTCTGGCGGAAGGCAGCCCGGATGGGTCGGCATCCCGGGCTGAAATCTGTAAAGCCGGGATAATCAACAGGAGAGGGATGATAATATGCCGCAGGAGGCTAATCATGTTTCTTAGGGGGGTAGTCGAGGGTGTAGTGGAGTCCTCGCGACTCTTTGCGCTCCTTGGCCTGGCGCATTATGAGGTAGCCGACGTTGATGATGTTGCGCAGCTCACAGATTTCACGCGATGCCTTGGAGCATTTGAACAGCCGCTCTGTCTCCTCGTACAGGATGTCGAGCCGGTTCCACGCGCGGTCGAGTCGCAGGTTGCTTCTGACAATACCAACGTATGTGCCCATAATCTGGTTCACCTCCTTGATGCTCTGGGTTATCAGCACCATTTCCTCGGGGTGGCGGGTTCCTTCGTCGTTCCAGGAGGGTACATCGGTGCGGAATGAGTATCCGGCGAGGTGGGCCATTGAGTGGCGGGCGGCAGCCTCGGCGTATACAACGGCTTCAATGAGGGAGTTGGATGCGAGCCGGTTGCCACCGTGGAGACCGGTGCAAGAGCATTCGCCGACGGCGTAGAGACGCTTGATTGACGACTCTCCGTTTCCGTCGACCTTGATGCCTCCGCAGAGGTAGTGGGCGGCGGGGGCGACGGGGATGTAGTCGCGTGTGATGTCGATGCCGAGCGAGAGGCATTTCTGGTATATGTTTGGGAAGTGGCGGCGTGTCTCGTCGGGGTCTTTGTGTGTGACGTCTAAGTAGACGTGGTCGTCGCCGTTCTGTTTCATCTCGCTGTCGATGGCTCGTGCCACTATGTCGCGCGGGGCGAGGGAGAGGCGGGGGTCATATTTCTGCATAAATTCCTCCCCTTTGAGGTTGCGCAGCACCGCTCCGTAGCCGCGCATCGCCTCGGTGATGAGAAACGACGGGCGATCGCCGGGGTGGTAGAGAGCGGTGGGGTGGAACTGAATGAACTCCATGTCCTTGACTGTGCCCTTGGCCCTGTAGACCATGGCGATGCCGTCGCCTGTGGCTACCAGGGGGTTGGTTGTCGTCTGGTAGACCGCTCCGACTCCGCCTGTTGCCATGAGTGTCACTTTGGCGAGGAATGTGTCGACCTTGCCGCTTGAAGGGTTGAGGACGTAGGCTCCGTAGCAGGTGATGTCGGGGGTGCGGCGGGTCACGATTTTTCCGAGGTGGTGCTGCGTGATTATCTCGATCGCGAAATGGTTTTCGAAGATGTCGATGCTGGGGTTTGAGCGCACGGCTTTTATGAGGCTCTGCTGGATTTCATAGCCTGTGTTGTCGGCGTGGTGGAGTATGCGGAACTCAGAGTGACCCCCTTCGCGGTGGAGGTCGAAGGTGCCGTCTTCTTTCTTGTCGAAGTCAACTCCCCATCCGATGAGCTCCTTAATCTGAGCGGGGGCCTGGGTGACGACTTTGCGCACTGCTTCAGGGTCGCTCAGCCAGTCGCCTGCAATCATGGTGTCCTCGATGTGTTTGTCGAAGTCGTCGACTTCGAGGTTTGTCACCGAGGCCACTCCCCCTTGCGCCAGGGCTGTGTTGGCTTCGTCGAGAGTAGTCTTGCAAACGAGCGCGACGCGGCCTGTCGCCGCCACTTTCAAAGCGAAACTCATTCCGGCGATGCCGGAACCGATCACGAGATAATCATATTGGTGTGTCATAAGTCATGTCACTTTATGAATCAGCGAGCAAATTTACAGAAAAAATCGGTTGATTGTCCAAAAAGTGTAACTGTTAGGGCAATTTTCAGGGTGTCAGGCCGGTTGAACCTGCGAATATCGGCAAATATACCAAAATAATATAAATAAAGTGGGGGCATAGTTGAGATTCAGTATAAATTTCGTAACTTTGTAAACTAAACTGTTGAAATTTCGGAGAAACCTTATTTTTTAACCAGTCATTTCTGAAAATAATTATGTCAATAGACAGTATCATAGCCGATGCGGTAGCCAAAGCGGTCGGCCAGTTATATAATATCGACGCGGATCCGGCGACAATCGTGCCGCAGACTACTAAAAAAGAGTTTGAGGGGAATCTGACCGTGGTGGTTTTCCCGTGGGTCAAAGCGGCCCGCAAGTCGCCCGAGGCTGTAGGTAACGAGATAGGGGAGTGGCTTGTGGAAAACGAGCCGGCGGTGGACCGCTTTAATGTGATCAAAGGTTTCCTGAATCTCGTGATCGAGCCTACGTTCTGGAACTCGGTGCTTGAGCATATGCAGTCTACACCCGATTACGGCATCACCGCTCCGACCGCCGACAGCCCGTTGGTTATGGTGGAATATTCGTCGCCCAATACCAACAAGCCTTTGCATCTGGGACACGTCCGTAACAACCTGCTCGGTTACAGCCTTGCGGAGATACTGAAAGCTTGCGGCAACCGGGTTGTCAAGACCAACATCGTCAACGACCGCGGCATCCACATCTGTAAGTCGATGCTCGCGTGGCGCAAATGGGGCGATGGCGCGACCCCTGAAAAGGCAGGCAAAAAGGGTGACCATCTTATCGGCGACTTCTATGTGCTGTTTGACAAGCATTATAAGGCTGAGGTCAAAGAGCTTATGGAGCGCGGTCTGCCGCAGGAGGAGGCTGAGAAGGCGTCGCCACTGATGGCGGAGGCTCGCGAGATGCTCCGCGCATGGGAGGCCAAAGATCCCGAAGTGCGTCGGCTATGGGCCGAAATGAACAGTTGGGTTTACGCCGGTTTCGACGAGACCTATAAGCGCATGGGTGTGGACTTCGACAAGATTTACTACGAGAGCGATACTTATCTCGAAGGGAAGGAGAAAGTTCTCGAAGGATTGGAAAAGGGTATCATGTACAAGCGCGAGGATGGCTCGGTATGGGCCGACCTGACAGCGGACGGTCTTGACCACAAACTCCTGTTACGCAGCGACGGCACGTCGGTCTATATGACCCAGGATATCGGTACGGCCAAGTTACGTTACCAGGATTACCCTATAGACAAGATGATTTATGTGGTCGGCAACGAGCAGAACTACCATTTCCAGGTGCTTTCGCTGCTACTCGACAAGCTCGGATTCAAATGGGGGAAGGACTTGGTGCACTTCTCATACGGTATGGTGGAACTCCCGGAAGGTAAGATGAAAAGCCGCGAGGGTACGGTGGTAGACGCCGATGACCTGATGGACGAGATGGTCAGCACGGCGCGTCAGGTGTCGGGCGAGCTTGGGAAGCTGGATGACTGTAGCCCCGCGGAGGCTGAAGAAATAGCCGAGACCGTCGGACTTGGCGCTCTTAAATACTTCTTGCTGAAGGTTGACCCCCGCAAGAACATGACGTTCAACCCCAAAGAATCGATAGACTTCAACGGTAACACCGGTCCTTTCATACAGTACACCTACGCCCGCATACGGTCGGTGCTTCGCAAGGCTGCAGAGATGGGCTATGAAATAGAGAAATATGCCGGTGTGGTTCCGGCCGAAAAGGAGATTGCCTTGATTCAGGCTTTGGCTGATTTCCCGTCGGTGGTGGCCGAGGCCGGCCGCAACTACAGCCCGGCGTTGATAGCCAACTACGCTTATGATCTGGTGAAGCTATATAATCAGTTCTACCACGACTTCTCGATTCTTAAAGAGGAGGATACCGGCCGCCGATCGCTGCGTCTCGCTCTGTCAGACCAGACAGCTAAGACTGTAAAAACCGCCATGTCGCTGCTCGGAATCAATGTGCCCGAGCGTATGTAAAACTAAAACGTAGTCTATGGAAAGACGGCGCAAAGTTTTGTTTCTAATCGAGTCTCTCGGAGGAGGAGGTGCCGAAAAGGTGCTTTCAACCCTTGTTGAGCATATCGATAAGGAACGCTTCGACGTGACAGTTTGCCCGATTACGGATGTCGGCGCTTACTCAACGGTAATCAAAAAATTTGTCAAGGTCGAGCCGATATTGCCGGCGTATCCCGAAAAAGGCGGCTTTTTCGCCCGGACGATGTGGCGATTGAAGCACAGGCTTGTGCACAAGTGGTTGCCGAGCGGACTCGTCTATCGTTTTTGGATTCCTAAGGGGAACGATGTCGAAGTCGCGTTTGTGGAGGGATTGACCACAAAATTACTGTCGAAATCGTCGGGTAAAGCGAAGAAAATAGCTTGGGTCCATACGGATTTATGCAATAATCATTGGACGGCATCGCTTTATGGCTCTGATGAAGCGGAAAGCAAGGTATATCACGCATATAATCAGGTCGTCGGAGTATCAAAAATCGCATCGGAGTCTGTTAACAGGCTTTTTGGCGAAGATTTGCGTACAGTGACGATTTATAATCCGATTGATGCTGCGGCTATCAAAAAGAAAGCCGTGATGTCAGACCAAAACATACCCCCCAAAAAAGAAGGCTTCATAAGGATTTGTTCGGCCGGACGATTGGTCTCGCAAAAAGGGTTTGACCGTCTGCTCAGGATCGTCAAGCGTCTGACCGACGAGGGTCGCAAAATTGAATTGTGGCTGCTCGGCAACGGAGAATTGCGTCCAGAATTTGAAAAATATGTGGCCGACAACAACCTCAGCGATATCGTGACGCTGTGGGGGTTCAAGGGTAATCCTTACGCCTACATGGCGCAATGCGACCTGTTTGTGTGCTCGTCTGTAGCCGAGGGCTACAGCACTGCGGTTACCGAAGCATTGATACTCGGACTGCCGGTGATAACGACGCATTGTTCGGGAATGGAGGAATTGCTTGGGGTTGATGGTGAATACGGGGTTATTACCGATAATTCAGAAGATGCCCTGTATGACGGAATTCTTGCATTGCTTGACAGCAGAAACGGAATATCAGAACTGGCATCAAAGGCGAGAAAACGCAGTGATTATTTCTCGATAAGTAATTTGGTCAAACCGGTAGAAAATATCCTTGACCGATGAAAAAACGGGTATTGTTTGTAATCAATTCTTTGTGGGGAGGAGGAGCTGAGAAAGTCTTCCAGACATTGCTGTGCAATCTGGACAAAAATAAATACGACATAACTGTCTATTCAGTCAATCAAACTCATATAGGGCCTCCATATCCAATGTCCGGGATTGAGTATAGGTATATCTTTGGACAATTGGCAAAAACCGGGTTAGAACGATTTAAAATGCGTCTAATGAACAAGCTGAAGTTGACGGTGTATTATCACTTGTCGCCGAAGTGGTTCTATAGACTGTTCATGCGGGGAAGATATGATGTTGAGGTTGCTTTTATCGAGGGCTACGCCACCCGTGTGGTCAGTGGCTCGACCAATAAACGGTCTAAGAAGTTGGCTTGGGTGCATATTGATTTGGAAAAGAATCATTGGACTGATGTCGCTTATCGGTCAAGAAAGGAAGAAGAAGCGGCATATAACCGTTTTGATCTTATTCCGGTAGTTTCCCAGTCGGTTCATGCAAGCATGAAATCTCTTTTCAAAAAAATCGAGACTTTCTTAGTGGTCAAAAATCCTATTGACGAAAGGTTTATTTGCTCACAGTCTTTGGCTTTTAAGGCTAAATTTCCGTCGGCTGCAATTAAATTGGTATCGATAGGCCGTTTTGAGAATCAGAAAGGATATGACCGTTTGCTCCCGATTGTAAGGTGTCTCGTCGACGAAGGGTATGATTTGTCGTTGACTTTACTTGGGGATGGTTCTCAGCGCAAGAGCTTGGAATCATATATAAATGAGAACGGTTTGAGTGAGAGGGTTTCGCTTCCCGGTTTTCAATCAAATCCTTATCCTTGGCTTGCCGGGGCTGACCTGTTTGTGTGTTCATCGCGTTCGGAGGGTTATAGCACAGTTGTTACCGAGGCACTTATACTCGGCCTTCCTGTGATTACAACCGATTGCGCCGGAATGGGTGAACTTCTCGGATGTGGCCGTTATGGGATGATAGTTGACAATGACGATGAGGCACTATATAACGGTCTGAAATCCTTAGTGGCCAATCATAAAAAAATTGATGAGTATCGAAACCTTGCTTCGGAGCGCGGCAAAGATTTCAAACTTTCGGCCCTTATGTCGCAAATAGAAACCCTAATAGATTGATTGCCATGCCAAAAGTGTCGATTATAATCCCAGTCTATAATGTAGAAAAATATCTACCTGAGTGTATAGCATCTATTATTGCTCAGGATTTTCCGGATTTTGAGTGTTTGCTTATTGATGATGGCTCGACTGATGGTAGCGGGGCTTTGTGTGACAACTATGCCGTCAAAGATTCAAGATTCAGAGTGTTCCACCAAGAGAATCAGGGGGTATCGGCCGCCCGTAATCGAGGCATTGCTGAATCAACTGGTGAATGGATTTACTTTATAGACGGCGATGACTGGATGATGCCGGGTATATTTAACGGTTTATCATTAAGTTGTGATATGATTGTCGGTCGCTATCGCCGTGAAGGTGTGGGGGTAAAATATGAATTGCAAAATAGGGTTAAAATATGTAAAAATTTTGCCTTATCATATCTTTTTGAGGATATACGCACCCATCAGGGTGCGTATATCCTCAAAAAAGAAGTTTTAGATAAAAATAAAATAGCGTTCCCTATTCAATATAAATATGGGGAGGATATGGAATTTATTTTAAAAAGTTTGTTATGCTCGACATCGATAGTGATTGATGACAGATGTTGGATGGCTTATCGTATTAATCCGAAATCGGCTATGTCGAAACTTACATTACGTCGATATGATGTGTTTTTCTCGCGGCTTGGGCTAATTGACTATGCGAAAAAGTGCGGCAATTGGGCTGTGGTTGAACGATTGAGGAATTTTTCACTTGCGGAATCATTATTTGTAACTACCAAGGCTCTGATTGAGGGTGGTATGCCATACCGAGAGATTGTTGGGTTCATTAAAGATACACCTAATGTCAGAAATGAACTTATACGTATTAGTGTTGATGATAAAGTGAATAAAAATTTCAAATTGTCGTTGATAGAGCTATTAAATCATCCAAAACGCTTTTATTTAAAACAGTGTCTCAGATATCGTTATAGTTGTCTTCGCCAAAAAATTGGCGAATTAAAATTGGAACTAATAAAAAAACAGTTCATATGCTAAAGCTGACTATTTTTACTCCAACATACAATCGAGGATACATTTTGCCTAACTTGTATGAATCGTTACTGGCACAAGAGTGTAAGGACTTTGAATGGTTGGTTATTGACGATGGATCGACTGATAATACGCCTGATTTATTCAAACAGTGGCTTTCACATGATAATGGTTTCCCAATCCGTTACTGCAAAGTAGAAAACGGCGGAAAGCAGAGAGCGATTAACCGAGCCGTAATGATGGCGGAATCAGACTATTTCTTTATAGTAGATTCTGACGATACACTAAGATTTGACGCAGTGTCGGTGGTTACAAAGTGGATTGAAAGTCTGCCGTGTGATAATTCGTTTGCCGGTATTTCCGGATTGAAATACAACATGGCTTTAACTGCTGATAATCAGCCTAAATCCTGGTTCCATGAATGTGGCTATATTGATTGTACGAATCTTGATCGGGGAAAATATGGCCTAAATCATGATTTAGCCGAAATTTATAAAACTGAGATATTAAAAAAATATCCATTTAGGGTATGGGATGGAGAGACATTTACTCCTGAATGTGTAGTATGGGATAAAATTGCCTTGGATGGATATAAGTTGCGTTATTACAATAAGTACATATATAATTATGAATATCTAACGGATGGACTGACTCGTGGCGGATATTTCACTTATAAGAACAACATAATGGGTTGTGCGATGGCAAATAATATGAAAGCCAGGACATCCAAGACGCTAAAAGATAAATATAAACATATTGTTGAAATGTTAGTGGGCTGTATTCTTACCGGTAATTTGAGGTATATAGGCGAATCGTATTACCCTAAAACCGCATTATTTATGCTGCCCATTGCTTGGCTTTATTCATTGAATCGAAAACGAATTTTAAGAAGAATCAAATGAGAGTAGTTTTATATCCACATGGAGGTAGCGGTAATCATGGGTGCGAGGCATTGGTGAGATCGACGGCTAAAATTATTGGTGCTGATGTTACTCTGTTTTCCACTTCGGTTGGTGAAGATAATAAGTATAGCCTACATAATGTGGTGTCGGTCAAGCCCCAATATAACCGAATTGACCCCATGAGCGTCAGTTATCCGGTCGCATGGGTCAGGAATCGCTTTTTTAAAGATAGCCAGGCTTTTGATAAACTTGCTTTGAAAGATTTCATCGCTTTGGCCAAAAAGAGCGATGTCGCGCTATCGATAGGAGGCGACAACTATTGCTATGGAGTGCCTGAACATATAATATACATGAATCGCTGTCTTGCCGCTGCGGGGGTGCCTATGATATTGTGGGGATGCTCGATTGATCCGGAGGCGATTACCGGTAAAACGCTCGATGATTTAGAGCGGTATGAACATATAATTGTCAGAGAAAGTCTGACCGCTGATGCTTTAAGGGCAAAAGGTTTTGAAAATGTGACCTTATTGCCTGACCCGGCTTTTAAGCTCGATGCAATCGGGCTTCCTTTGCCTGATGGTTGGGCTGACGGAAACACGGTGGGAATCAATATAAGCCCGATGGTTATGGGGCTTGACCGTGGAGCCGATATGGCTTTACGCAATTATGAGCGATTGGTTGAATACATCGTCAACGGGACCGATATGACTGTGGCATTGATTCCCCATGTGGTCTGGTGGCATAATGATGACCGCAAACCGTTGACATATCTTTATGAGAAATTCAAATCGAGTGGGAGAGTGCTTATTATTGATGATTGTGGAGCGGAGTCGCTTAAAGGATATATAGCACGTTGTCGTTTCATGGTGGCGGCCCGTACGCACGCATCGATAGCGGCGTATTCGAGCCAAGTGCCAACAGTTGTCGTCGGCTATTCTGTCAAAGCGAAAGGAATCGCAAAGGATTTGTTTGGCTCTTATGAGCATTATGTATGCCCGGTTCAGTTGTTGGCTAATGAGGAAGAGTTGACTACTGCTTTTAAATGGCTCATGGCAAACGAAAATTCAATAAGGAATCATTATCAGGAGTTCATGCCCGGATATGTTTCTAAGGCTATGGAAATGAAGTCGGTTGTAGAACGTATAATCAAAACCAAAACTATATGACATTGAATCTGTTATTGTGGATATTGGCGGTGGTTGGTGTATTTGCCATAGCTGTGAGAGGTTATGATTTTGCTATCGGCCTCAATCGTTGGCAGCGTCGCATCCACATCGGCAGATGGAGTGATATGGCAGTTTGGAGGTCGGCTTTGGCTGTTTGCGGCAGCAGATGGATTAAACGTATGCCGGTCGTGCCTAAACTCGACAATGACAGATTGATTTTGCTTGACAAAGTAAGGGGGCAATATAGCAATCCAACGATACAGAGTTGGCAATATGCCGGTCTTGTGATGGGCTTAAAAACTATAAGAAATGACGATTTTCGCATTCATTTTATTGACGATGCCGGTAATTGGCGAAATACGCCTATAAACATTGATTTTGCATTGTTGGCTTATTCATTGATGTCAGAAGATTGTCCTCGTAGTCTTGGTGTTGAGATGAAGCAGGTTTATGACCTGATATTATCGGTTAAAGGGGATAATGACACAGTACCTTACCGCCGCGGAATGAATGCGATACGATTTGTGGATACTATAGGTTTTATATGTCCGTTTTTAGTAAGATATGGATTGGATTATGATGTCCCTGAGGCGTTGAATTTAGCCAAAGTGCAGATTGAAGAGTATGATAAAATGGTATTTTCGGAGAATGTCCATTTCCCGCCACACGCCATCGACTGTGAGCGCAATTTGCCCTTGGGTGTATGTGACTGGGGGCGCGGAGTCGGTTGGTATGTACTTGGCGTAACGGAGTCATACCGATGCTTACCCGAAGGAGATTTCAAGGAATATCTCGGAGACCGTATTGTAAAATTTGCGGATGAATTACGGCAATTCCAAAAATCATCAGGAGGTTGGGGTTCAAGCGTATTTATAGCAGATTCGCCAACCGAGGGGTCGGTAACATCGCTTGCGGGGTTATTGATGGTTGAGGCGTATTCTATCTCGGGTGATAAAGATTATCTGTTTTCCGCAGAGCGTGCAATCCGTCAGCTCATGGCTATTACTCAGCGTAACGGTGCTATAGATATGTGTCAGGGAGATACAAAGGGTATAGGGAATTATTCGACACGGTATGGCTATATGCCGTTCGCTCAAGGTATGGCATTGTTGTTGGTAAAACGATTTGAAGATGCGAACTCTTAATTCGGCTAAAAACTTGGCTTCAAGCCTCGGCTTGTCGATATTGATGATTGTGATGGGTTTCGTGACCCGTAAAATCTTTGTCGATAACGTGGGTGTGGAGTATCTCGGTCTGAATGGGTTGTTGCAGAATATTTTGGGAATTATGACGTTGCTCGAAGGCGGTTTTGCGACAAGTGTGGTTTATAATATGTATAAGCCGCTCGCCGAAGATGACCGCCCTCGCATATTGGCGTTGTTGCAGCTTTACCGTAAGGTTTACCGTTACATAGCGTGCGGCGTTTTTTTGTGCGGCCTGGCGATTTATCCGTTTATCGGCTATATAATAAAGGATGCCGATGGATTATCGTATGTCTCCGTGGTATATTTCATCTTTTTGTTCAACTCATTAGTCCAGTATTTCACTGCCTATAAGTGGTCGATTATCAATGCGAGTCAGAAAAACTATAAACTGACGATGATTAACTTGGTGTATCAGGTGGGGTTGAGTTTAGGAAAAATGGCTATACTCTATTACACCAAAAACTACATCTTGTATCTTGTTGTGGAAGCGTTGTTTGGAGTGGGATATAACATAGCGATAGTCCGAAAAGCCAATCAATTATTCCCCTATATTGTTACCAAAGTAAAATATGCGGTTGAACCTGAAGTTAAGAAAAATATAATCACCAACATGAAGGCATTGTTTCTCCATTCATTGGGAGGATATTTCATGCACTCGACCGATAATATTGTTATCTCGGCATTCATTGGGGTTGGAATAATTGGGTTATGGTCAAACTATACACTGTTGACCGGTACGGTGAACACATTTATCACACAGACGTTAAATAGTTTCTCGGAAAGCGTGGGGCACCTTATCGCCTCTGAATCGAAACAAAAAGTTTATGAAGTGTTCAAAACAATATTTTTTGTCAATTTCATTGTAGTATCTATTCCCGTAATTTTGATGTGGGCGACGCTTTCACCCTTTATATCGTGGTGGCTCGGTTCTGAGTATGAGTTGCCGCCAGTGATGGTTGGGATTGTACTGGTGAATTTTTATATAGGCAGTATGCGTAGCAGTGCGATGACATTTAAGACAAAGTCGGGTATATTCGTAAAAGACCGCTGGACGCCACTTCTTCAAGGTTTGATAAATTTGGCATTGTCGTTGCTTTTGGTGCAGCGTTTCGGTCTGTCCGGAGTACTCGCCGCTACAGGAATCAGCATACTAAGCATTGGATTTTGGCAGTGGCCTCGGTTGTGTTATAAGTACGCTTTCAACCAACCGTTGAGAAAATATTTTGCCCATTATGCCGCATATACATCAGTCGGTGTATTGGCGTTATTGTTGTCGATGTGGGTTTGCTCACTTGTGGTGATTGACAATAGATTGCTTAATGTCATATGGCGCGGGGTCGGATCTTTAGCAGTGGTATTGGCGGTTTATTGGATTGCGTTCAGGCGTACAGAGCCATATCGCGAGCTTATGGTCTATGTCAAGTCTCTGACGGGGCAGTCCAAGCTATCGAAATCATAAAAATTGTATATGATGGTGGGGGATGGCGGGAAATTGTGTAATTTTGTAATGGATTAATTTTAATTGAATTAGAGATATGTTAGACAACTATTCTTCTTCATCGTTTCAGCAGAGCCTTGACGAGCATGTGTCGGCAGTGATGAAACGTGTTTATGTCAAGATGACCCTGGCGCTTGTCGTCACGGCGTTTGTGGCTCTTTTCTGTGCCAATTCATACGCTTATCTTGAGTTTATGCTCACTCATTCATGGGCTATGTGGGTGCTGATGCTTGCCGAGCTTGGCATAGTGATCGGTGTGTCGTCGGGAATCAGTAAGCTGACCTCGCCTGTGGCGGCGTTGCTATTTTATATTTTCGCTATTGTCAACGGGCTGGCTCTCGCCCCGATATTTGTCATCTACACGGGTACTTCGATCGCCAAGACGTTTTTCATCACGGCGGGTACGTTCGGTGCCATGAGCGTCTATGGATATTTCACATCCAAAGATCTCTCAAAAATGGGTTCGTTCCTGTTCATGGCCTTAATCGGGCTCGTGATTTGCACAATAGTGAATCTGTTTATGAAAAGCGACACCATGGGTTGGATCATCTCAGGCGCGGGTGTGTTGATTTTCATCGGTCTGACTGCCTGGGACACTCAGCAGATCAAGCGTATGGCCATGGCTTCGCCTGAGTTCTCGGACGGTCGTCTGGCCACTTTGGGCGCGCTGTCGCTTTATCTTGACTTCATCAACCTGTTCCTCTATCTGTTGAGATTTTTCGGCTCCTCAAGAGACTAAAAATAGATTTAAAACATATACACGAAGGGGCCCTGTGAAAAAGCCGGGGCCTCTTTGTTTTATCTTCTGTTGCCATGCAGCGCTTTTGGGAAAATTATAAATCGGATTATAAGAAGATATTGAAGCTTGGGTTGCCGATTCTGATCGGTCAGCTCGGTATGATTGTTGTCGGTTTCGCCGACAATATCATGGTGGGGCGTTATTCGACGGCGGCTTTGGCATCGGCCTCGTTGGTCAACAATCTGTTCAACGTGGCCATTTTCGCCTGTCTCGGTTTCACTTATGGGCTTACGCCGCTAATCGGAGCTTTGTATGCGCAGAAACGCGACGGGGCGATTGGCTCGCTTTTGAAGAACGGTTTGCTGCTCAACACGTTTTTTTCGATAGGTGTCATCCTGATTATGGGTGTCATCTACCTTAATTTGGAGCGGATGGGGCAGCCTGAGGAGCTTATGCCCCTAATAAAGCCCTATTATCTTATTTATCTTGCTGGTTTGCTTCCCGTGGCGTTGTTCAACGTGTACGCCCAATGGGCCTATGCCATCAACCGTACGCAGATGCCGATGTGGATAATCCTGTCGGCCAACCTGCTCAATGTCGCAGGTAACTATATGCTGATTTACGGTCACTGCGGCTTCCCCGAGCTGGGCTTGACCGGCGCCGGGATAAGCACTTTCGTCGCGCGCTGGCTGTCGGCGTTCATGATTATGGGAGTGTTCTTCTTCATGAAGCGTTTCAGGGGGTATAGCGCGGGATTCTTGTCGGGGCGCATTAACGGCGAGGAGATGGGGCGCGTCAACCGCACGTCGTGGCCGGTGTCGATCCAGATGGTTTTCGAGTCGGGGTCGTTCACGTTTGCCGCCGTTATGGCAGGATGGCTTGGCGCTGTCCCGTTAGCTGCGTTTCAGATTATAGTGATTACCGGCACGCTCGGTTTTTGTGTCTATTACAGCATGGCGTCGGCTGTATCGGTGCTTGTTTCCAACGCCGCCGGTAGGGCCGACCGCCACGGGATGAGGAAAGTGGCGTTCGCCGGATACCATATAATGCTCACGCTGGCATCGGTTTCGTCGTTGATTTTCCTCCTTTTCGAGCATAAGATGATTGAGGCGTTCACTGAGGATGCGGCGGTGATAGCGACAACTATGACGCTGATATTTCCGTTGGTGCTGTATCAACTTGGCGATGCCACGCAGATTACCTTTGCCAACGCTTTGCGGGGGACGTCGCGGGTGGCTCCGATGATCTGGATCGCGGGGGTGAGCTATGTCGCGGTGGGATTGCCCGCCACCTATATCCTCGGATTCCCCGCCGGGTTAGGCATTTATGGGATTCTGCTCAGTTTCTCTGTGTCGCTGTTTCTCGCCGCGGGGTTGTTTCTTTGGCAGTTCATGCGAGTCACTTCGGCAGGGAGGTCAATAGTGGAATGATGAGCCGCCGAGAAATTCGCGCAGGAGTGACGTGGGGGGAATCATGCGGTCGCCTATTGCGGAGAAGTAACCGAGGAAACATAGCAGCCGATAGGCTTCGCCATATTCAGGCACGTCGTGGGGGACGTTGCGCAGTATCTCCTCGCCGTATTCCTTCATTACCCCAAGTTCGAATATCAGTGACGAGTTGAAAGTGGCGTCGGCGTTTTCCTGATAGGGGAATATCCATTTTTCCTCGCCTCGGCGTACGCTTGGCCATCGGCGTATGGTCTCGTCGGCTGAAACGCCGCGATATTTATGGTCGCGTATTATGCGCCGCAGCAGGCGGTTGTCGGTCGTCGGCACCCAGTTGTGATCGTCAATCGACAGGGTGGTCAGTGCCGAGACGTAGACACGGTATTTCATGCGTTCCTCGATGTGGGCTGTCAGCTCAGGATTCAGGCCGTGGATTCCCTCGATAAGCAAAACAGATCCGGGAGTCAGCTTGATTTTGTTGCCTTTGTACTGCCTTTTGCCGAGTTCAAAATTATAATAGGGCAGTTCCACTTCCTCACCGGCTATCAGGGCGTTGAGGTCGCGGTTGAACTGTTCGAGGTCGAGAGCGTAGAGCGATTCGTAGTCGTAGTCGCCCTCTGCGTCGCGGGGAGTGTCCTCGCGGTTGACGAAATAGTCGTCGAGCGAAATCATCTGTGGCACGAGCAGGTTTGTCATCAACTGTATGGCCAGACGTTTGCAAGTCGTGGTCTTGCCCGATGACGAGGGGCCGGCTATCAGTACAACGCGCGCGCCGCCCTGATTGTAGCGTGCGGTTATTTCGTCGGATATGCGAGCTATTTTTTTGTCGTGCAGCGCTTCGGCGACGTTGATAAGGAGGTCGGTGCGTCCCTCGGCGACGGCCTCGTTTAGCTCGCCGACGTTTTTGACGCCGATTATGTCGTTGAACCTCAGGTGCTCTGTGAACGCCCCGTACATCTTTTCCTGCGGCAGCGGCCGGGGTGTAACCTCCGGGTTTTCTTTGTCGATGCCGAGCAGGAGCATACCCTCTTTGTATGGTATGAGGTCAAACACGCTTAGTGCGCCCGTCGACGGTGCGAGGTTGCCGTAATAGCTGTCGCAGAGGTCGCCGAGTCGGTAGTAGACGGTGTATAATGAATGCGTTGAGCGCAGCAGCTTCACTTTGTCGTGCAGACCCTGACGCTCGAAAATCTTTATGACATCAGATGTCAGCCGTTCTTTCCGTTCAAACTTGATGTCGGCTTCCACAAGCCGTCGCATTTCATCGCGTAGTTTCTCGACGACGGTTCCATCCACTTCAGGAGTGCCCCACAGACGGCAGTAGTAGCCGTGGGATATGGAGTGCTCGATGCGTAGGGTAGAGCCGGGAAAGAGGTTGTTGACGGCTTTGTAGAGCATCATGCAGAGCGAACGCACATAGACGCGCATCCCTGACGCGCTCGTGGCCGGGAGAAATTCGACCTGTTTGGGCGCGAACACGGGGTACTGCAAATCCTCAGTCTTGTTATTGACACGGGCGCATATGGGTTCTATGCCGATTCGGTCGGCTATGCGCGCGTAGATGTCGCTCAGTGTCTCGCCTCCCTCAACAGGGATGTATTCCCCGATGTTTTTGCAGTATATTTTAAGTTGTTTGCTCATTTTTTCTTAGTCTCTTTCCTCAGGTGTAGTTTTGTTAGCAGTCGTTTTAAGAAACGTTTTCGCCGCTGCAATCGTTCATAGTCGGCCAGCCTTGACAAGGCTTCGGCTTCCATAGCGGCGGGGTCGGTGCCGGCTTCCATGGCGTAATATCGGGCGAGAGCCGTGAGTTGGTCGCGGTTGAGGCTCAACGCCCGGAAGTTGCGCATGAGCTTGTCTCGGTCATCGACATCAAATTCCATGCGGTTCACGTCGACATAGTGGAATGTGTAGCCGCCGTCGGATTTCCGGGTGTAGAGAATGTTGCCCGGTGAGTAATCTTTGTTGAACACCTTGGCGCGGTGGAGTTTCACCATTTCGGCGGCGAGGGCTTTCAGCAGTGTGTCGGCATCAGGCTTCTGGTCGCAGTAACGCATATTCTCGCTTGGCAGATAAAGGCAGGTGTAGTAGCTGCGCCTGAGCCGCCCCCCTTTTCGCTCCTCGCTATATCCCACCGGGGCTGGGGAGTGGAATCCCAGCTCGTTGAGGCGCGAGGCGTTTTCAAATGACCTTCGGGCCTTGCTTTTGCGGAATGTGGTGTAGACCCATGAGTTTATCAGTTTCGGCTTGTGGAATGCTTTGACCGTCAAGTCAACTCCCCGGTAAGTGAAGCGGTAGACTGTGTTGCGCCGTCCGCCATAGATGATTTCAGCATTGGCCGGTGCGCCGTTTTCAGCGATTTTGGCCACGATGTCATTGATTTCGGCGAAGTCGAGGTTGGTGACGACTATGTTTTGTGACATGGTCAGTTGTGTTTATTCTTTAATATACGTCGGGCGAGCCTGTAGGATATGACGGTCGAGCGGAAGCATTCCCGGCTTATGGCTCTTCCCTCAGGGCCGTCGAGAATCGCGCCTCGGCCTATGAAACAGCCAATGAAGTCGCGGAACCCGTTGACCAACGGTGCTATGGGGGAGATTGAATCGTTGTTGGCTGCGAGCACGCGCCCGCGTATGGCGGCCTGCATGGCCTGCGTGCGGTGGTAGTCGTCGGGGGTGTCGCAGCGGTAGTGCAGTATGTCGCCCTCGACCAGACATGGCCTCACCGAGTCGGGGAACACGACCTTCTCGCGCACGTCGCGGAGGTTCCAGCTCGCATAGCTTTTGTCAAATAGACGCGTCTGCAAGTCGGGATACCACCCGGAGTGTCTCACAGGCGTGCCGCAATAGAAGTTTAGCCTTGAGAAAGCATAGACGCGGTGGGTGAAGCCGTCGGCCTTCAGTTTCATCAGGTTCTTGCGCAGGGCCGGCGACAGCACTTCGTCGGCGTCGATGGCGAGCACATAGCGGTGAGATGTCAGCGATGTGGCATACTGTCTTTGCGCCCCATATCCGTGAAACTGCCGTTGGCTGACCTTGCAGCCGCTTCGGCGGCATATATCGACGGTGTCGTCGGTGGAAAATGAGTCAACAACAATGATCTCGTCGGCGACCCCTTGCAGGGAGCGCAGGCATTGGTCAATCCTCGATTGTTCGTTGCGTGTGATGATTGTGGCTGAAATCTTAGTCATGGTTTTGTCGGCCAAGTTTGTGACTGGTCTCAATGGCAAAGATAGTTGTTTCGGCTCAGTTATACAAACAATCGTCGGGCTTGGTCAGCGCCGTGGCATCGAGCGGTATCGGGCTTTGAGAGCGGGGTCGAGGCGTTCGATGGCGTATGAGAGCATCACCCGCGGCATCGCGGGGGCGTGCCGGTCGAGAAAATCAAGCAACGTGTGCTCGCCGCAATGTTTACCCACCTCGCGCAGCATCCACCCCGTGGCTTTGTGTATGAGCGGGTGGGGGTGGGTCAAGTAACGCTCCGCTATGCGGAAAGTCTCGTCAGGGTTGCCTGAGCGTATGGCAGGGTGTGTAGCGACGATTGCGATTCGTTGCTCCCAAAGGTTCTTTGACTCGCTCAGATTGTCGAGTAGGGTAGGGGAGGGGCATAGCGTGAGCCAGTGGCCGAGGATGTATGGGGCCGAAAGGTCCACGAGATCCCAGTTGTTGGCACGGTGCGCGCACTCTGTGAGATATAAATCGACGATTTCCTTTTTGTCTAAGATATGCTTCCTCTTTTTGTAGCGTGCCACCAATGCGAGTAGCCCCGAAAGCCGATGCTCATGAATCGGTGACTTTATCATCTCTATAATCGCTTCGGTCGGGGCGTCGGCATATCGTCGGGCTACCGAGCGGTTGTCGGGGACGGTCACTCCTATAAATATGTCGCCTTCGCCATAATCGCCCGGCCCGGTTTTGAAAAATGATGATAGAATCGCTATCTTCTCAGGACGCGCCAACTCGGCGAGGTCATTTTTCCAGTTTTCTACTATATTAGTCATAATCAACAAATATAGTTAAATTTTTTCACAGTGAGATTCAACTTTTGTCGTACGTCGGGGTGCGTTTTTGTGAATTTTGAAATCTCAAGCGGTCGCGTTGTATTATAATTAATTGGTATACAGTGATATATGATGCTTTTTGCGCCCATTGTCTTTCTGTCAGATAATTTTTTGATGATCTGACAGGCGGTAGATTAGGGCATAAATCGAAAAAAGTTGGAAAAAGAGGAAAGTTGCCGTAACTTTGACAATCTAAAATCGCATTATGGTACTCAATTATATCTGGATCGCATTTTTCCTCATCGCCTTTGTGGTGGCGGTAGGAAAAACTTTGTTCATGGGTGACTATGCCGTGTGGAGCGACATCATGGGAGCGTCGTTCACTTCGGCCGGCACCGCTTTTGAAATTTCGTTGGGTCTGACAGGTGTGCTCTCGTTGTGGCTCGGTCTGATGAAAATCGGTGAGCGCGGTGGTGTCATAGCGTTTTTGGGACGTATGATAAGTCCGCTTTTCTGCCGTCTGTTTCCCGGAGTGCCGAAAGGTCATCCCGCCATGGGCTCTATCTTCATGAACGTGTCGGCCAATATGCTCGGACTGGATAACGCTGCGACCCCTATGGGGCTTAAAGCGATGCAGGAGTTGCAATCGCTCAATAAGGAAAAGGACACTGCGACCGATGCCATGATTATGTTTCTTGTGCTTAATGCGTCGGGGCTGTGTCTGATACCGATAAGCATAATGATGTATCGCGCACAGGCCGGAGCCGCCAATCCGACCGACGTGTTTCTCCCCATATTGCTTGCCACCTTCATCGCCACGCTGTTTGGCATTGTGACGCTTTGCATCAAGCAGCGCATCAGGCTTCTCGACCCTGTGTTGCTTTCATGGCTCGGGGGAATGGGCGTGGTGATCGGCGGCATAGTGTGGTTTTTCGCCTCGCTACCCAAGGAGGCGGTTCAGCTATATTCCGGTTTTATCGCCAACTGTCTGCTTTTTTTGGTGATTGTGGCGTTTCTGCTGGCGGGTCTGCGTAAAAAGGTGAATATGTATGACTCGTTTATCGAAGGTGCGAAAGAAGGCTTTAAAACCGCCGTAATGATAATCCCGTATCTTGTGGCCATACTCGTGGCTATCGGCATGTTTCGCGCGTCGGGGGCGATGGATGTGCTCACTGACGTTATGGAACGAGCCGTGTCGGCCATGGGCTTTGACGCTCAGTGGGTGGGCGCGTTGCCAACCGCGCTGATGAAGCCTTTGAGCGGCAGCGGCTCGCGGGGTATGATGGTTGACCTTATGTCGACCTACGGTGCCGACGCTTTTGTGTCGCGGGTATCGGCCGCGATACAAGGAAGCACCGACACCATGTTCTATGTGCTTGCCGTCTACTTCGGCAGCGTTGGTGTCACCAAGACCCGTTACGCCGTGGGCTATGCTCTCCTTGCGGATGTCGTAGGCTCCATTTCGGGCGTTATAGCTGCCTATATTTTCTTTGGGTGATTGGCTATTGCATTTGCCCGCTGAAAGTTGTATTTTTGTAGGTTGTTTGCGTCCCGTCTAATCGGGCGCGGAATCAATAAAAAATGAAATCGAGCTCCGACAAAATCCAATGGACCTCTCAGCGGGTAGGACTGCCCGACATCGACACCGCGGCGTTTTCGCGGTGGATAGATGCCGTCGCAGCCGCTCACGACAGAATATTGGGTGAAATAACCTATATATTTTGTGATGATGACCGCATTATCGAAGTCAACCGCGAATTTCTGCAACATGATTATTACACCGACATTATCACCTTCGATTATTCGCGCGGGCGTCTGATCCGGGGGGATTTGTTCATCTCTCTCGACACCATAGCGAGCAATGCCGAGCTTGTCGGCGCTAATTATCGCGAAGAATTGTGCCGTGTCATAATCCACGGTGTGTTGCATCTCTGCGGCATAAACGACAAGGGTCCGGGTGAGCGGGAAATCATGGAGCGGCATGAGAATGATGCTCTCGCCATGTTGGGGGAGTATGTGAAACAGTGATTGAGCATTAAGAAGATTTATATGAGATTTGATTATGACGTGATAGTTATCGGTGCCGGTCATGCCGGATGTGAGGCTGCTTTGGCGGCCTCGCGTCTCGGTTCTGAGACCCTGTTGGTGACTATCGACATGAACAAGATCGCTCAGATGAGTTGCAATCCCGCGGTTGGTGGTATCGCCAAAGGGCAAATCGTCAGGGAAATCGACGCACTCGGCGGTGAGATGGGTATCATCACCGACCGCACCGCCATTCAGTTCAGGATGCTTAACCGCTCCAAGGGTCCGGCGATGTGGAGCCCGCGCTCTCAGAGCGACCGCGTGCGGTTCAGTCAATTGTGGCGCAAGACGCTTGAAAACGCGCCTAACCTTTTTATGTGGCAGGATTCCGTTACGGCTTTGATTATTGAAGACAATAGCGTCAGAGGCATAAAAACGGCTCTCGGGATTGAGTTCAGGGCTAAGGCTGTGGTCTTGACCGCCGGGACTTTCCTTAACGGATTGATGCACGTCGGCCGCGCCCAGGTCGAAGGCGGCCGTGTGGCTGAGCCGGCGGCTCATGGCATAACGGAACAGTTGCGCTCCATCGGTTTTGCCACCGACAGGATGAAAACAGGAACGCCGGTGCGTATCGACGGCCGCTCGGTAAAGTGGGAGCTTACAACCCCTCAGGCCGGCGACAGCGATTTCCATAAATTTTCATATCTTCCCGAAGTGTCGCGAGAACTGAAGCAACTCAACTGTTACACGACCTACACCAATGAGCGTACTCACGAGATTTTGCGGGAAGGTTTGCCTGATTCGCCGCTGTACAATGGGCAGATCAAGAGCATAGGGCCCCGTTATTGTCCCAGCATAGAGACTAAGATTGTCACATTCGCCGATAAAACCGAGCACCAGTTGTTTCTCGAACCTGAGGGGGAGGACGCTCAGGAATACTATCTGAATGGGTTCTCCTCGTCGCTACCGTTCCAGACTCAGATTGACGCGTTGCAGTCAATACCGGCGTTGTCAGATGTCCAGATTTACCGTCCGGGATATGCCATAGAATATGACTTCTTTGACCCGACGCAGTTAAAACACACGCTTGAGACCAAACTTGTCAATGGTCTGTTTTTCGCGGGTCAGGTCAACGGAACGACAGGATATGAGGAAGCTGCCGGGCAAGGGCTTGTCGCCGGAATCAACGCTGATGCGTCGGCCCGCGGAAAAGCCCCGTTCACATTGTCGCGCGACGAAGCATATATCGGTGTGCTAATTGACGATCTCGTCACCAAAGGGGTGGATGAGCCTTACCGTATGTTCACGTCGAGGGCGGAGTACCGCATTCTGTTGAGGCAGGATGACGCCGATATGCGATTGACTCCACGCGGACATCAGATAGGTCTGGCCTCCGACTCGCGATATGAGCTGATGTTATCCAAGCGGTCGCAGCGTGATTCGCTGATTGAGTTCGCCCGCAATTATTCCATCAAGCCTTCGCTCATAAACGATGCGCTCACCGACCTCGGCACCACGCCGCTCTCGCACGGCGTCAAACTGTATGACTTAGTGCTGAGGCCTCAATTGGATTTCAAGAAACTCGCGCCCCACATCAAAGCGTTGGGTGAATTTATTGAAGGCATCGAGCCGGCAAGGCGGGACGAGATTATCGAGGCTGCTGAGATATTGATAAAGTATCAAGGATATATCGACCGAGAGCGTCAGATAGCCGACAAACTCATGCGCCTTGAGGGCGTGAGACTCGGTGACCGACTCGATTATTCGTCGATAAACGCATTGTCGACCGAGGCCCGCCAGAAGTTAGAAAAAATCAGGCCCGAGACCATCGGCCAGGCATCAAGAATCCCCGGAATTTCCCCGAGCGATGTTAATATACTGTTGCTGCTGCTCGGAAGATAGAGGTTCCGATGTTTCACGTGGAACATTTTCAAATTGCAAAATATCAAATAATTAATACCTAAAAGAAAACATGGAGTACATTAAATCAAAAATCCGCGATGTAGCCGATTTCCCTCAAAAAGGTGTTATGTTCAAAGACCTAACCACCGCATTCAAAGATCCCCGTGCGTTGCATATAATCGGTTGGGACTTGTCGCAACTTTATCGCGACAAAGGCGTTACTAAGGTAGTCGGTATAGAGTCGCGAGGATTTATCGGAGGTTCGATTCTCGCATTTGAACTCGGCGCGGGCTTCGTCCCTTGCCGTAAGCCCGGGAAGCTGCCCGCCGACACCATCTCGGCCACTTACGATAAGGAGTATGGTAAAGACACCATCGAGATTCACCGCGATGCTATTACCGAAGATGATATTGTGGTTATTCATGATGACGTGTTGGCGACAGGTGGCACTATGGCCGCTGCCTACAATCTCGTGAAACAGTTTAATCCAAAAAGAATATATGTCAGCTTCATCATCGAGTTGAGCAGCCTTCATGGCCGTGACGTGCTTCCGGCCGATGCTGAGGTGACATCTTTGATAAAATATTGACCGTCGAGCGACTCTTATCGCTCACGCCAAGTCTTGAGTTCCCGAAAATCACCTATGGCCAAGCATGAAAAATCGGCTGAACTGAAGGAGAAAATTTCAATACTCCCCGATACCCCCGGCGTCTATATGTATTATGACACCGAGGGTACGGTGATTTATGTCGGAAAGGCCAAGAACTTGAAACGTCGCGTGTCGTCATATTTCAACCGTACGCACGAATCGACGCGCACAAATCTGTTGGTGCGGGCCATAGCCGATATGTCATATATCGTTGTGCCTACCGAACAAGACGCCTTGAATCTTGAAAATTCCATGATCAAGGAATATCAGCCGCGCTACAACGTGCTGCTTAAAGATGACAAGTCTTATCCCTGGATCGTGGTGACCAACGAACTTTATCCACGGGTTTTTCTGACGAGAACGAAAGTTAAAGACGGCTCAAAATTTTTCGGTCCTTACACTGATGTGGGTTCTGCACGCGCGGTGCTTGACCTGATAAGGGAGCTGTTCCCGATACGCACCTGCCGCCTACCTATCACCCCCGACTATCTTGACCGAGGCAAGGGTAGGCTATGTTTAGAGTATCATATCAAGAAATGCCGCGGTTGTTGTGTCGGTGAGATTAGCGTAGACGCTTACCAAGGATACATCGAACGCGTCCGTCAAATTCTCAGAGGGGAAACGGGGGAGCTTATGGACTACTTACGCGCTGAAATGCAGCGACTTGCGGGTGAATTGCGCTTTGAAGAAGCCGAGGAGCAGAAAATTCGCTACAAGCTGGTGGAGCGTTATCGGTCAAAAAGTGTCATTGTAAGTGCCACGATCAACGATGTCGATGTGTTTGGAATCGACGATGACGACCGTGAGGTCTACATAAATTATATGCACGTTCGCCGCGGCGCTGTTGTCAGAAGCCTCACGCTCCGTTACCGCCGCAGGCTCGATGAATCACAAGCCCAACTGCTCGCTTATGCCATGGATGAAATCAAGCAGCGGTTTGGCATAACCTACGGTGAGGTCATAGTGCCATTGCTTCCCGATGTCGAGGAAGATGGGATTGATTTCATAGTCCCGCAGCGCGGCGACAAGGCGAAGCTGCTTGAGGTGTCGACCCGCAATGCCCGACAAAATAAGATTGACGCTCTGAAACATCTTGAGAAGACTGATCCCGAGCAGCGCACGGAGCGGATTCTCGAACGCATGAAACGCGATTTCAGGCTCACCGAGCTGCCCCGCCATGTGGAGTGTTTCGACAATTCTAATATCCAGGGCACTAATCCTGTCGCTTCGTGTGTGGTTTTCCGCGATGCTAAGCCCTCTAAAAAAGACTACCGTCACTTCAACATCAAAACCGTGGAGGGCCCGGATGATTTCGCTTCGATGAAGGAGGTGCTCACACGCCGTTACACGCGCATGATGACCGAGGGTGAGCCGTTGCCGCAATTGATTGTCGTGGACGGTGGCAAGGGTCAGTTGAGCGCGGCGGTCGAAGCCCTCGATGAGATGGGGCTTCGCGGGGTGATAGCTGTGGTTGGTATTGCCAAACGACTTGAGGAAATTTATTTCCCGGGCGACAGCGTGCCGCTTTATATTGACAAAAATTCCGAATCGCTCAGAGTCGTCCAGCAGTTGCGCGACGAAGCCCACCGTTTCGGAATAACCCATCACCGAAACCGCCGCAGCAAAGGGCAGATTGTCTCGGAGCTTGACGGTATAAAAGGTATAGGTGAAAAAACATCGCAGGAACTACTGACTGCGTTTAAGAGCGTGAAACGTCTGAAGGAGACATCCGAGAGCGAGATAGCTAAGGTGGTTGGGCCGGCCAAGGCGAGATTACTGGTAGAATATTTCAATAACAAAGAGAAATGAGAATAGTGATACAGCGCGCCGCAGAGGCTTCGGTGTCAGTCGACGGTGAAATGAAAGGTTGCATCGGCCGCGGGCTGATGGTGCTTGTCGGGGTTGAGAACGACGATACAATCGACGATGCCAAATGGCTGGCTCAGAAGACTGTAGCCCTCAGAATCTTTGACGACGAGAATGGCGTCATGAATAAATCGGTAATAGATGTTAATGGCAATGTATTGGCTGTCAGCCAGTTCACTCTTACCGCATCAACCCGCAAGGGAAACAGGCCGAGCTATATACGCGCAGCCCGACATGAGCTTGCCACATCGTTGTATGACGAATATTGCCGCATGGTGGGTGAGCAGATCGGTCACCCGGTGGAACGCGGTGTGTTTGGCGCTCACATGATGGTGTCGCTTGTCAACGACGGCCCGGCGACCATCATAATCGACTCCCGGCTCAAAGAATGATGCCCGATAGGGCTTTTTATAGCGTGACTGTGTGGCGTAATCGCGGAATTTTTGTAAGTTTGCTTTCTAAATATGGATGATTTAAATGACCGCCAGTTAACCATCGCCGAGGCTCAGGCTATTGTCGATGAGTGGATAACCACCGTTGGTGTGAGATATTTCTCCCCGCTTACCAACATGGCTGTCCTTGCCGAGGAAACCGGCGAGGTGGCGCGCATAATGGCTCGACGTTACGGCGACCAGTCGTTCAAGCCCGGCGAGAAGGATGACCTCGCCGACGAGCTGGCCGACCTCCTGTGGGTCACGGTGGCCATTGCCAATCAGACCGGGGTGGATCTGACCGAGGCGTTTCGCAACAATATAGCGAAAAAATCCGTTAGGGATAAAGAGCGGCATCGCTCCAACCCGAAACTAAATAAGTTCAATAAACAGAACCCTTAACCAAACTTTTTAAGAGATGGCTGACAAATATCATGACACCGTTGCCGCGTCGACCGTAACTGAGGACGACGCGCAAGTCCAGGCCGCTGTCGAGAAGATTCTGGCAGAGCACTTCGACGAGAACAATAATAAAGAGGTTTACAAATTTCTTTTCAACACCATTGACCTCACAACTCTCAACGCCACTGACTCTCCCCGGTCGGTAGCCGGGTTTGTGGAGCGTGTCAACGCTTTCGACGAGGAACACCCCGAGCTTAGAAATGTAGCCGCTATATGCGTGTATCCCAATTTCGCCCAGATTGTCCGCACGGTGCTTGATGTGACCGACGTGGAAATCGCTTGCGTGTCGGGCGGTTTTCCCTCGTCTCAGACATTCCCCGAGGTGAAGATTGCCGAGACCGCGCTTGCCGTGGAGGGTGGTGCCGATGAGATTGACGTGGTCATCAACGTGGGCAATTTCCTCGACGGAGACTGGGAGGAGGTGTGCGACGAGCTTGCCGAAATCAAGCATTCGTGCCGCGGTTCGAAATTGAAGGTCATCCTTGAAACCGGTGCATTGAAGACCGCTGCCAATATCAAGGCGGCTTCGGTGCTGTCGTTATATTCAGGCGCCGATTTCCTGAAAACCTCGACCGGCAAGGGATATCCCGGCGCATCGCTCGAGGCCATGTATGTTATGGCTCAGGCAGTCAAAGAATATTATGAAAAGACCGGCAATATGGTGGGTCTCAAAGCCGCCGGAGGGGTGGCCACGACCGCCGACGCCGTCAAATATTACACGGTGGTCAAGGAGGTGCTTGGCGAGCAATGGCTCTCTAACGAGTATTTCCGTTTGGGCGCGAGCCGCCTTGCCAACACGCTTCTCAGTGATATTCTCGGCGAGGAAACTAAATTTTTCTAATCAATATCGAAAAAATGGAGTATTGGATTATCATTGACGGAAAAGCCCGGGGCCCATACGGGGTGGCCGACATGATCAGATGCGGCGTTACGCTTTCGACACCCGTGTGGCGTCAAGGAATGACCGAGTGGGTGCCGGCGGGCACCGTGAGAGATTTAGCCGGATATTTTTCGGTCAATGAGACATATCATTCCCAACAGCTCGACTACTCGACCCCGCCGCCGTCGCCTGTCGACCCCGCCGCTCGGCAAAGTTGCGGCGATTCGGAGTGGCGCGCCGCCAATGGCGACGATGACCGTCCTCCCATGCCATCCACCTATCTCGGCTGGAACATCGCCGCCACGGTGCTTTGTTGCATCCCCCTAGGAATCATAGGCATCATCTACTCGGCAATGACGCGCGGCCGGTATGATCAGGGCGACTATGCCGGAGCGCGTAATGCGTCGAAATGGGCCTCGGTGTGGCTCATTCTCAGCGTGGTGTTCGGCTTGATTCAAGGTGTGTTTGTTCTCGCGACAAATATCTTATCGCTTCTGTGAGCGGCAGGACTCGATTGATACTGACGGCGGTGGCCATTGCGGTCGCCTCCGTCATTTTTATGCTTTATCTGACCCACAGCTCTTACGGAGCTCCTCCGTTGCGCTGTGGTATAAAGGCGTTGACCGGTTTCGACTGTCCGGGTTGCGGGTCGCAGCGGGCTTTCCAGGCATTGCTGCGCGGCGATCTCGCGGCTGCGTGGGGGTATAACGCTTTTGCGCTTATAGCGGCTCCTGTTGCCGTGTTTCTGATTGTAGTCGAGGCAGGCCGGGAGTGTTGGCCGCGTTTCCATCGTGCGGTGTTGTCGAAATGGACGATAATAGCGGCCGCGGCGGCGGTTGCCGCATGGTGGATAATAAGGAATCAATAGTCGCTGAAAAGCGGGGGCTTTATGACGATGCCCACGCGCAGCTCTGAGTGGAACTGCTTATACTCGAGCAGCCCTTCGCCGTATCCGTTATAGTACTGCATGAAAAGATACTGGTTCTGGTTGTTGTTGAACCTATAGCTGAACTCTATGGTGGTGTTGTAGCTGAGGTTCCACCCGCGTCGTTTCACGAGGTTGACCGATGCGCCAAACTTGCGGTTGGGCGACATGACCGACGTCCCGATCTGGTAGATGCCGCAATAGTCGAGGATGTCGCGGTTGTTTTCCCCGTCAACGATGGGAATCCACACCTTTCCGTAGACCATGAAGTTAGGGTCTATCATGATGTTTGAGCCGAAAGTTATGCGGTTCCATGAGCGTGAGTCGTCGCCGTCGCGGCCGTTGCTCTCATGCTCCACCACCATCATCAACTTGCCGATGAAGCGGTCTTTGACAAACAGCGGCTTGGCGAGGCCGACACCGGGGTTGAAGTTAAGGTCGGTCATCGGGAACGACTCCTCACACACGTTCCAGAAACATTTTTGTGTGTAGAACAGATACAGGTATGTGCCCCATGGTAGCGTGCTTTTGGTGAGGCGTTGTGAAACTGATATCTGGAATTTGACGTTGGTGTTCTTATCGGTTGGTTTCTGGCCGACGGCGGTTCCGAAAATGAAGTAGTTATCCTTATACAGCCCGAAATAGGGGCCTTTGTCAAATTCGCGTCGAAGCGAATCGGTGTCGATCACTGTCGAATCGGTAGAGACAATCTGAGCCTCGACCGCCAGCGGTGCGAATATCGAAACGCACAGAAACATAAATATCGGTATCCATCGCATAATTCGCGAAGTTATAAATATTGCGTTTCCCGATAATGATATTTTTGTCGAAAAATATGTCCTGAACTCCGCTATCTCTTATTATCTTTGTGGATAAACTGATTAGATATGCTTAAACACGGATATTTGTGCCTCCTGTCGGCTTTGCTTGCCGTGGTTTTCGCAGCGTGCGGAAGCGATTCTTTTAACGTCGAGGGGCGCATCGAGGGGGCCGGACGACAGAACCTCCGCGCTGTCTATTATGCCGATGGGGCGATGAGGATGGTTCCCGCCATGGTGATTGACGGCAAGTTCAGCTTCACGGGGAGGGCTACCGAGCCGGCGTTGGTTGAACTGTACACCTCCGACCGACGGCTCTTGGGCCGTTTCGTAGCTAAAAACGGCGAGACAATCAAATGTGAGTTTGATTATCGCAACCCTTATGCCGTGACCATCGAGGGCAATGAGCTGTCGGGACGCTGGGCCGACTTCCTGCGCGACAACTCCGCGACGCTCGTCAGCGGCGGCAGTAACGCTGTAAACGCGCTTGTGGCCCGATATGTTGAGCATAATCCGTCTGATCCGTTGTCGTCGTTGCTGCTTGTCACGCTCTACGATTCAGCGTCTGACCCGGCGGGAGCGCAGAGATTGCTCGACCGCATAGACCCCGCCGACAGGCCGTTCTCTGTGCTTGAGGGGTATGCCGAGACACTTGCCGCTGTAAATGACAAATCAGCACTTATCCCCGTCAGGGAGTTACGCCTGTACTGCCTGAAAGACTCTATGGCCACTTACCGCCCGTCACGTCACAAAGCCTCAATGATATGTTTCTCCACTGCCGAGAGCGGGCGCAAGGATTCAATCATAAAGACTCTGAAACGTCTCGCAAAGGCTACGTCAGGTGCTGACAGGCTCATACTTGACATTTCGCTCGATGCCGACACCTTGCAATGGAAGCAGGCGATAGAAAAAGATTCGGCCACATGGACTCAGGCGTGGGCCCCGGGAGCGGCTGCCGCAACGTCGGTCGAACCGCTTGCGATAGACCGGCTGCCTTTCTTCATCGTGACCGACTCGGCGGGCAATCAGCTTTATCGCGGGTCGGAGCTTGTCAAAGCCGAGGCAGTCATGACCAACCAATTAAAAAAATAGACTGATATGCTCGTAAAAGTTTATGGTGCCGCTGTCTATGGTATTGATGCCATCCTCGTTACCATGGAGGTATCGGTGGAGCAAGGCTATCTCCTGACCATTGTCGGCCTTCCCGATGCGGCGGTCAAAGAGAGCTATCAGCGCATACTCTCGGCTATCAAGGTGTCGGGGTTTGAATTTCCACGCCGCAACATAGTCATCAATATGTCGCCCGCCGATGTCAAGAAGGAGGGGGCGGCCTATGATCTCCCGCTCGCGGTAGGCATCATGGCCGGCGATGAGAAGGTCGACCGTAGCCGTCTCGGACGGTTCATGATTATGGGCGAATTGTCGCTTGACGGGTCGGTGTTACCCATACGCGGCGCGCTCCCCATCGCCATCAAGGCCCGTGAGCTGGGCTATGAGGGGCTGATTGTCCCTAAGGCTAATGTGAGGGAGGCCGCCGTGGTAAACGACCTTGATGTCTATGGGGTCGACACTCTCCGCGAGGTGCTTGATTTCTTCAACGGCAAGAGCGCGTTGGAGCCGACGGTGATTGATACCCGCGAGGAGTTCCGCCGCGGAGCCGTGTCGTTTGACTGCGATTTTTCTGAGGTCAAAGGTCAGGAAAATGTAAAGAGGGCTTTTGAAGTGGCCTGCGCCGGCGGACACAACATATTGCTGGTAGGCCCTCCCGGCTCGGGAAAGTCGATGATGGCTAAACGGTTGCCGTCGATATTACCCCCGTTGACTCTCCGCGAGGCGCTTGAAACCACAAAAATCCACTCTGTCGCCGGAAAACTCAAGCGCGGTTCGATGCTGATGACCGCGCGTCCTTTTCGCGCTCCCCACCACACCATATCGCCTGTGGCGCTCGTCGGCGGGGGTTCAAGCCCCATGCCGGGCGAGATTTCTCTGGCTCATAACGGGATTCTGTTCCTCGACGAGTTCCCCGAATTTTCGCGCGGCGTTCTGGAGGTCATGAGGCAGCCCCTCGAAGACCGCCACATCACCGTCTCTCGCGCCCGTTACAGCGTGGATTATCCCGCTTCGATAATGCTTGTCGCAAGCATGAATCCATGCCCCTGCGGCTACTACAACCACCCGACCAAAGAGTGTACCTGCGCTCCGGGGGCGGTGCAGAAGTATCTCAACCGCATCAGCGGGCCGCTGCTCGACCGCATCGATCTTCAGGTCGAGATAATGCCCGTGCCGTTCGATGAAATCTCCTCTTTGAAACCGGGAGAGCCGTCGGCGGCCATTCGCGAACGCGTCGTGAAAGCCCGCGCTATTCAGGCTGCGAGGTTTGCCGATGAGCCTGAGGTGCATTGCAACGCCCAGATGACGCCGCGGCTGCTGGCCCGCCATGTGCGTCTCGACGATGCCGGCATGGCCCATTTGAAACTTGCGATGACGCGTTTCGATATGTCGGCGCGGGCCTATGACCGCATACTGAAAGTCGCGCGCACCATCGCCGACCTTGATGGCTCTGAGGCCGTCACGGTCGCCCACGTCATGGAGGCTGTCAATTACCGCAATCTTGATCGCTCTACCTGGGGTGCTTCATCAGTGAAGTCATATATCGCAGACAGACAGTAGCTTATATCGTAGGTAGACCCATTGTAGACCGCTTTGTATCTTAGGAAACAAAGCGGTCTGCTTTATATAGAGTTATCTTTGCACCGAGATTATATCATTAACAGGTTACCTTTAATTCAATGCACAAGACAAATCAACTGCACGAATTATTAACGTTGTTGCGGTCGGCGGGCGTGAGGCCCGCCGAGGCAACCGGTATGGTCTTGTTTGATGTTCGGCTCAGATAAGTAAACATATAAGCTATAAATAACGAAAGAAAACAGATGAGAATGATTAAACAACTTGTCGCGATCGCATTGTTGGCGACTTTTACGCCGGTCATGGCGATTACATGGAAATATGACAACCTCAATGTCGACAAGGGCACTTGCCGTCTTGCGGGGTGGAGCGGAAACGAGCCGACGAGCGGGAAGCTGAAACTCCATTCTACATATTCGCAGGATGGGATGACCTATCGGGTGACCGAAATCGCCCCGGGTGCGCTCAACGGCTTTAAAACCGTGACCCAGATTGAGATTCCTGCCTCGATTGTGCAGATAGCCAACAGCGAGACAGACATGATGGTGAGGGGTGTCAAAAATTTTTATGGTTGTCCGGCGTTGGAAAAATTCGTTGTCGCAGCCGACAATGAGAAATACGCCTCTACAGGGGCCGGACTCCTTGTGTCAAAGAACGGTATGATACTCTACAAAGTGCCTCAGGCTTTGAGCGTCACCAACGGTAAGCTGACGATGTCGTCGTCAGTGGAGGCCGTTGCCCCCATGGCGTTCGCCGGTAATACCACTATAAAGACCCTCGTGTTGTCAAAAAAACTGATCGACATGGATGAGGACGCCGGATTTTATGAGATGACATCGCTCGCTGAAATCAGCATCGCGTCGAGCAACACGTCGTTCAAGACCACCGATGGGGTGCTTTACCGTGGTAGCGGCAAAACCTTGTTCGCCTATCCCCGGGCAAAAACGGCGACATCGTTCACCGTTCCCGACGGCGTTACTAAAATCAGCGACCGTGCGTTTGCCAATAACCGCAATCTCACAACCGTGACACTTCCGCCTTCGCTTACCAAACTCGGTGTAAGCTCTTTCTCGAAAGCGCGCAAGTTGTCGGAAATCAAAATCCCTGCCGCCGTCACATCCATTGGCGATTCAGCATTCCAGCGTTGTCCGCGTTTGACCAAAATAACGCTTGGGTCATCCGCTAAACTCCCGCATTATTTCGCCTACGACTGCAAATCGCTCGTTCAGGTCATAGGGGCGTCTGAAGCACCTGTCGAGATATCCTGGCGTGCGTTTACTCACTGCACATCGTTGGTAGCTTTCCCGTTCAGCGCGGCGACTGATATGTTAGGCGACAGCATATTCGCCGATTGCGGTTTTTCGAGCGTGGTATTCAATGACGACCCGGCGACCGAAAAGAGCCGGACGGGATTCAGCACTTTCGCCAATTGCAAAAATCTCAAAAAGATAGATATGTCAGCCATCAGGTGCGACAACCCGGCCTACAGCTACTCCATCGGGCCGGGTATGGCAAACGGTTGCACCTCTTTGGCCATCGTCCTGTTGCCGTTGCGCACCTCATTCTCTTCGACAACGGGCTACAAACCGACCTTTGGCGAAAATTCAGCCGTGACCAAGATAGTCACAGGCTCGTTCATCACCGTCGGCTCGGGCATCATAGGCTATCTCGGCGGTGTCCACACCCCCTCGGTGTTTACCGCCGTGAAAGGTTGCGTGAGCGCTCCATCTATCGCGTATACCCCGTATGCCATGCTGTTCAAGACCATGGGCGGTGCCAGAGTGCAGCCGTTGATTTACACCGACCTCTACGCGCCCTATTACGACAAAGATTACAACCATGGCAAATATGTCTACCCCGGAGCCACCTATTACATTCCCGGAGCCACGAAAGCCAACTACAAAGAAGCTGTCGAGGGCGGCTGCACGGTGAAAGAGATGTTTGATTTCGCTGTTTACGGTGGTGATGGATTGTTAACGGTAAGTTGCAGCTCGACCATGCCAAGCGTGGAAATTACGGGCGTTTCTGTCAACCGTGGTGACGTCGTGCCTGTCGGGGCAGACGGAAAGGCCGTCATCGGTGTCAATGTCAGCTCCGTGGAAACGATTGAGGTGTCGTTCACTGTCACCGATGTCGAGATGATGACCGTCTATCCCGCCGACATCATCCAGTCAAGTGGCGTCGAGGATCTCGAGGTCAGCGACGAAGAAGCCGCTACACGCTATTACAACCTCCAAGGGATAGAAACCCTGAACCCTGTTCCCGGAAACATCTACATAACCGTCCGCGGTTCCCGCGTTTCCAAAGAACTCTACCGCTAACCCTAAACGCAGCTATCAGTATCAACGGTTATGGGGCGGCCCGCGGGCCGTCCCATAACCGTTCTATATTGTTGCGGATAAGGATGGTAGGGCTTGTCCATAGGCAAGCCGCCGATAGACGGCAGGAGCATGACGGACGGTGTTGCGGCACCACTCGGCTCAGAATGGTAGGACGGGGTCGGGAAGCAGCCGGAAACTGAGACGGTGTAACGGCGATGGCCCGTATTTGGCGATAGCCGCCCTGTGGTCACGCGTGGGGTAGCCTTTGTTGACATCCCAGCGGTATTGCGGATATTGGGCCGAAAGCTCTCTCATGGCCTCGTCGCGGTGGGTCTTGGCGAGGATGGAAGCGGCGGCGATATTTCCATATCGTCCGTCACCCTTGACAAACGTTTTCCATGGCAGATTGCCGTAGGGCTTGAAACGGTTTCCGTCGACTATCACCGCTCCGGGTCGCACGGCGAGTGCGTCGAGAGCGCGGTGCATGGCGAGGATTGAGGCGTTGAGTATGTTGATGCGGTCAATCTCCTCGGCCGTGACTATGCCCACTGCCCAAGCTATGGCTTCCGATTCGATAATGGGGCGCAGCTTGTCTCGGCGTGTTTCAGTGAGCTGCTTTGAGTCGTTGAGCAATGGATGGTGGAAGTCATCGGGAAGTATGACCGCGGCGGCGTAGACCGGCCCTGCCAGACAGCCGCGACCGGCTTCGTCGGTTCCGGCCTCGTTCCGGCCGGCTATATAGCAGTTTGGTAGCATAGGGTTTGGTTTGTGTCGCCGGTTATTGACGAGAGCGGCGCAGCATGGCTCTCACTCTCGCTATCATTGTGCGCGGCGATATGGGTTTCACTATATAATCGTCGGCTCCGGCGTTGAAACCCGCTATAATCGAGTCTGAATCACCTTTCGATGAACATATGATCAACGGGATATGGGCGGTGGCGTCAGTGCCTTTTATAAGGCTTGTGAACCTTAGACCGTCCATCCTTTTCAGCGCGGTGTCAAGGATAATCAGGCTGAATGAAGGCAATTCCATTTGCAATGCTGTCTCAGCGGCGGGAGCTTCTTCGACCACATAACCATCTTTCCGCAGATGAAAAGTAATCAACTGCCGACCACGCTCGTCGCTGTCGACGACCAGTATTTTTTGAATCGGGGGCATTATCGGGGGTAGATGGGTCTGTCTTAGTGATGAATCTATTACAAAGATAGCCCCCTTCTCCCGACGTGGTGTGATTGTAACAACCTTTTCTAATTCTTGTAACTGAATCTTAACCTAACGGCGAATCGTCTATGGAATTTATCGAATTATCTATAAAAATAGGCTATAAATAGGATATATCTTTCAGACTTTCAGTTTGCGGAACTGGTCCTTGACAGTGTCGACGACATTGATGATATAGTCGCCGGTCTTTTCAAGATCCGAAATAATATCCATGTAGTATATGCCCGCCTGATACTCATAGTGTTTCTCGTTGATATTCTCCACGTTGCCGTTGCGCAGTTGGTTACGCAGGTTGTTGATTTCACGCTCCTTGTTGTAAGAGATGATGATGTCGGCTTCGTAGATGTTCTCTATGTTTGATATCAGTTTGAGCATATTGGCCATTGCTGACGACACATAACTGAACATGAGGTCGATATTGGCGTATATCTCGTCGTTGAACGGCGTTTTGCTGCTCTGCTTGCGCAGAAGTATCTTGGCTACGCCATAGCAGCCGTCGGCTATGCTCTCTATCTCTGAGACTATACGGAGCAGGCCGGCGATGTGGAGCTTACCCTCGTTTGACAGGCGTCCCTCGGCGCATCGGTTCAGGTAATGGGCTATTTCGATTTCCATGCGGTCCGATATCTCCTCATATTTCTCGAGGCGCGAGAACAGTTTGTTGAACTCCTCGCTACCCTCCTTGGCGTGGACAAGCTCTTTGGCCATCTTTATCATACGGTCGACGCGCTGGGCATAGACCACTATTTCCTTCTCGGCCTGGGCTATGTTAAGCTCCGATGCGCTGAGCATACCGCCCGATATGTATTTGAGCTGGAACTCCTCGTCCTCTTTGTTCTTGGCGGGTACGAGCCATTCGACGATTTTGACGTAAAGCCCCGTAAGCCATATCATTATCGACAGATTGATGAGGTTGAAAACCGTGTGGAATATCGACAGACCGAACGACACGCTGATCTGCATTTTCAATATCGTTTTCGACACGTCGTGACCTGCCGGCAGGCTGCCGTCAAACAGATGGTCGTAGAGTGCCGGTTGAGTCGCCTCGATGTGGTTGACGTAAGAGGTCAGCGCGGTGGGGTCGCCTTGGCCTATAGCTTCGGTGATCCACACGTTGAGGTCTACAAACGGATAGAAGACTATTAGCGTCCACACAAGTCCCAGCACGTTAAACAGCAGGTGACCCATGGCGGTGCGCTTGGCTGCCACGTTGCCGCTCATCGAGGCGAGCAGCGGCGTGACGGTGGTGCCGACGTTGCTGCCGAGTATGATGGCGCAGGCAAGGTCAAACGTTATCCACCCCTTGCTGCACATTATGAGCGTGATGGCAAACGTCGCCGCCGACGACTGGATTACCATCGTGACCACTAAGCCGACGGCGAGGAATATGAGCACCGACCCGAAGCCCAGTGAGCTGTAGTGTTGCAGAAACGAGAACATCTCCGGGTTGCTCTGGAGGTCGGGGACATAACGGCTGATCATGTCGAGACCCATGAACAGGAACGCGAAACCGATCAGGAACTCCCCGATTGACTTGTTACGGCTCTTTTTGGCGAACAGTAGCGGCACCGCCAGACCGATCAGCGGGATAGCGAAAGCCGAAATCTCCACCTTGAAGCCAAACAAGGCTATTACCCAAGCGGTGAACGTCGTACCAACATTGGCTCCCATAATTACAGCCATGGATTGGGCGAGCGTCATCAACCCGGCGTTGACGAAGCTGACTACCATTACTGTCGAAGCCGACGAACTTTGTATCAGTGCGGTAATAAAAAATCCTGTCAACATTCCCGTAAAGCGGTTACGGGTCATTGCCGACAGGATATTGCGCAGACGGTCGCCCGCCGCTTTCTGTAGACCTTCACTCATGACCTTCATCCCATACAGGAAAAGGCCGACGGCTCCCAAGAGCCCTAAAAAATCGAGAAAACTGTAATTCATTGACTGAATGTGTGGTGGTGCATTCACGCCGTCGGTGGTGACCGATAGCGATTTCAGCGGGCAAATTTAATAAAAAGTTAATTAAAAACTAATAATAGCCATGAGTTTTATGGAAAAACAATCCCGTTGCAGCCTGGCAATCAACCAGTGCAACCGTTGTTGCACTATGGCACGCCTCTACAAATAAACAGCGGGATGCCCCCTAAAAGACACCCCGCAATGATTTTGAAATAATAAGGTTTTTAGTCCTGATCGGTTATTTTGTTAAAGCTCGTCCAGTTCTTTTCCTCAAATGACTCACCTTCAAAATCCCAAAAATCATGCTGCTCTGTTTGAAGATTTGATCCGGTGAGTTTCACCACTTTTACTTCATCACTTTGTCCATTGATGAAGTTAGCGTACCCATAGGTTAGTTCAAGAACAAAAGAACCGCTTTCGGCTTCCCATACGCCTCGTCCGTCTGTGTGCCACGAACCGCTCCAGAGGCTTTTCCAAGCCCAACTGCCATCGGCATAGATTTCTAATATTTGTTCAGTTGACCCATACTCTTCCTCCCAGGACCAATCCCAACTGTCATCGTTTTTACCGTCTATTTTAGTCCAGCCTTTGATGTGTGTGGGTTCCCAGATACCGATAAGGTCTTCTTCGTTTCCGATAGGATTGCCGTCATCGTCGTCTGAGCATGAGGGTAACGCGATGCAGGCGAGCGCGGCGATGGCCGCGAGCATCAATGATTTGAAATTTTTCATAATTTGTTGCGAATGTTTAAAAGAGTGAATTAATGAGTTTTTATGAGTTTACCATGTCTTCAGCGTATAGTAGCCTCTTGTCCGGCAGTCGGCACCGAGGTTGAACGGCTCCGCATCAACCTCCCATATTATGGTCATGGCACCCCAGTCGGAGCTTGACGGGTTGCATTTTTCTATGGTGCCCATCAACGTGTTGCCTTCCATTATCTTGTCGCCGTTCAGCTTGTAGGTCTTGCTGCTTATCACCGACAACGATGGGTTACTGAGCCAGTTAAAAGTGAAATTGCCGGAGCGTTCGTTATAGGCTATGCTGATAAACTTATAGGAATACGCATTGAAATTTTCGGTAACGGTACCGCTTGGACTCAGAAAGTCTATCCTGGCCTGCATCCATGTCCCCGGAATTTTGGTGGCATATTGCGAGGGGGTGTTGCCACCGCCATTATTGCTGCCGACCTTGTGGTATACCTCCCATTCGGTGTCTTCCTCATCTTTCTCTACATATTCGTCATCTTCGGTGTATGCAAAATATTTAATATCAAGAGTGTTGCCACCGTCGCTGAAACGATATTTAAAGTGTTCTATGTCAGTCCACTCACCCATATCATAATCTATGTCAAGTCTGCCGCTCTTTACGCGCCATGCGAATCTCTCAGGCCAGCGGGGATTTTCGGGAGAGCCTTCAAATGATTGGCCTGTGCCGTCGCCATTAAGCTGAACGTAATAGTTTGATGATTCTTTTTGCCAAGTGCCGATGAAGTCGCTTTTAGAGCCGCCGGGGCCATCATCGTCGTCTGAGCATGAGGGTAACGCGATGCAGGCGAGCGCAGCGATGGCCGCAAGCATCAATGATTTGAAATTTTTCATAATTTGTTGCGAATGTTTAAAAGAGTGAATTAATGATTGATTTTACAAAGATAATGAGAATATTGATTGATTACCGTTCATACTCGTGAAATAGTGTTAAATATGGGGTTGCGCCTAACGAGATTCGCACAGTTGGCGAGGGTATTGAAATTTATAGTAACTTCGCGTAGTTAAACTTAAAATCAATACTTCATCATGTCAACCTATACTGAAGATCAGCGAAAAGTGACAACCCACCGCCTTGTGGAGATGAAAGCGCGGGGCGAAAAGATAGCCATGCTCACCGCCTACGACTATTCTATGGCCCGGCTCATCGACGAGGCGGGAATGGATGTGATTCTCGTGGGCGACTCGGCTTCAAACGTGATGGCCGGCAACATAACCACGCTCCCAATCACCCTCGACCAGATGATTTACCATGCCAAGAGCGTCATCAAGGGCGTTAAGCGTGCGTTGGTCGTTGTCGATATGCCGTTCGGTAGCTATCAAGGCAACTCAAAGGAGGCTTTGGCTTCGGCAATACGCATCATGAAAGAAAGCCATGCCGAGGCTGTCAAGATGGAAGGCGGCTCGGAGATTCGCGAGTCGATCGAGCGCATTCTCAGCGCGGGCATCCCCGTGATGGGACACCTCGGTCTCACCCCGCAGTCAATCAATAAGTTTGGCACATACTCGGTGAGAGCCCGCGAGGAAGCCGAGGCGGCGAAGCTCATTGAAGACGCTCGCATGCTTGAGGAGATAGGCTGTTTCGCCGTGGTGCTTGAGAAGATTCCCGCTGATTTGGCCCGCAAGGTATCCGAGCAGCTAACTATCCCGGTAATTGGCATAGGTGCCGGCGGCGGAACGGACGGCCAGGTGCTCGTGATGCACGATATGCTCGGCATCAACAAAGGTTTCTCTCCTCGCTTCCTGCGCCGCTACGCCGACCTCGCCACAGTCATAAACGACGCCGTGGCCCACTACATCGACGATGTCAAGACGCGCGATTTCCCCAACGAGAAAGAACAATACTGAACAAACGAATAATGGCCGTCCCTTAATCCGGAGCGGCCATTGTTATAGTTGTATGGGAGGGTTATCACTCGTCAAGTGTGCCTGTCTTTTGGAAGGTGATGCAGATATAACCTTCGTATTTGACTCCATCCTCACGTTCTGAGTAAGAGGACTCCACCACAAGTTCCGAGTCGTTCAGTTTTAGGACTTTGCCTCCGTCAGTCTCGTCATACTCGTCATCGTCATATTTTATGACAAGATTTCCACCTTTGTAGGTGTATGTCCCATAGTCGGGGTACATCCAAGAGGTACTTCCGCTTGATTTTTCCCATACGACGCAAGTGCCGTCGGCATATAAGTCCCATCTGATGGAGTTGTCGGGCTGGTCCCACTCATATGTGAGTTCACCGTCTTCTTTTTCCCATCCTTTTTCATGAACCGATTCCCAGCGGCCCGCCAAGTCGGCTTTTGAGCCTGGTCCGTTGTCGTCATCGTCTGAGCACGATGTTAGGGTAGTGCTTGCCAAAACAGCCAGTGCAGCTATCATCAGCGATTTGAAATTTTTCATTTTTGCGAAATTTTAAAGAGTTAAATAAATGATTGGTAGCGCAAAGATACGAAAAATAACCGCTATTTCACCATCACTTTTTGCCACCTATGATATAGAGGCCGGGATTTAGGACTTTGGCGACATTGCGGAGAGGTTGCGCTGAAGGCCGGCGAGTTTGGTGCGCTTTATGGCCGAGTGGCTGAACGTGGCTGAGAATTGCGGTTGCGTCATTCCCGCCACATCGTCGGCGGTCAGCGACACTATCTGTTGCCGGGGTTGAAGCCGTTTTATAGTGGTGGGTGTCGCATGGCTGTTGTGGGGGCACGCCCGCTGGCATTCATCGCAGCCATAGAGGTGGTTGCCCAGGTCGGTGCCTTCGGGCAGTGGGCCGCGGTTCTCTATGGTGAGATACGACAGGCAGCGTCGCGCATCGACTGGGCCGTCCATTGTCAGAGCGTGGCCGGGGCAGGCGTCTAAGCAGAGGCGACAACTGCCGCAACTGACATTGATGGGCTTGTCAGGCTCAAACGGGATGGTGGTGATGATTTCCCCGAGAAAGTAATATGAACCGTGGCCGGGAATTATGAGATGGTTGTTGCGCCCTATGAATCCGAGGCCCGACTTCATGGCCCAGTAGCGTTCGCGGATAGGGGCCGTGTCGACACACACCCGTGTCTCTCCTCCCCATTTTTCCTTGATTTCAGCCGCGATCGCATCGAGAATGGAGCGCACCACTTCATGGTAGTCGTCACCATGGGCATAGAGAGCTATTTCAGGGCCGTCAGACGCGGTTGGGGTGTCGTGGTAATAATTTACCGCGCAGCACACTATTGACGCGGCACCGGGCAGCAAAAGACGCGGGTCGGCGCGCAGGTCATCGTAACGATTCAGGTAGTTCATCCCGGCGTGTCTCCCTTCGTCGAGCCAGCGGCGGTATTGTTCCGCGGCTTGATGGTCGACTGCGCCGGCGCGGGCTATGCCGAGGTGCTCCACACCGTGCCGGGCGGCGATTTCGCGTAGTTGGCCGTTACATGGTGAGCACGTCAAACTCATAGCCTTCCTCTTTGAGCCATTCGATGGCTTTGGGCAGGGCTTCGCGCAGATTGCGCTCCGCTTTCAGCGAGTCATGAAACACGATGATTGAGCCGTTGCGGGCCAGGCGTTTCACGTTGGCCAGCACTCTTTGTCCGTTGACTTTTTTGGAGTAGTCGCGGGTCACCAAGTCATACATCACCACATTATAATGCTCTTTTATCACCTTGGCCTGTCCCCAGCGCATAAGCCCGTGAGGCGGTCTGAACAGCGGGCTGTCGATCAGATCGTTGGCCTCGGTTATGTCGCGCAGGTAGTTCCACGATGTCACCTTGAATCCCTGAAGATGGTGCATAGTGTGGTTGCCGTAGCTGTGACCCCGGCGTTTCACCTCCTCAAGCAGTTCGGGATGACGGCGCACGTTGTCGCCGACCATGAAAAATGTGGCTTTCACTCCGTAATGGTCAAGCAGGTCGAGTACCCAGGGGGTGACTTCGGGTATAGGGCCGTCGTCAAACGTCAGATAGACGACGCGGCGTTTTTTGCGCTTGACGCGCCATACCGCCTCCGGGAACAGAAGGCGGTAGAGCAGCGGTGGGCGTTCGATGAGTCGTTTTAGTCTGATCACGCTGTAACTGACAGTTTGACGCTCGTTTTATTGGTTGACCATGCGGTTGAATCCATCGACATCGAAGTTTATCTTGTCGAGTTTCTCCGACAGATTGTCGATGTCACCGCCAATCATTGCGTAGGTTTGTATGAGTTGCAACAGATAGGTCGGCACATAGCGGTCCACACGGCTCAGAAGCTGGAAACGGCCTGATCGCACCAAACTCTGATAGTATGCGTGGTAGGGGGCGTATCTCATGATTTCGGCCTCGATTATAGCGCGGCCTTTGTCGCTGACGGCTTTGTCGCCCATGGCGTCGCCGAGCATCGAGTAGAGTTTGCCGACTTCCTGCCCGACCTGAAGCGAGTAGGGTACCGCCTTGGTTGGCAGCTTATCCTCCATCAGTTTCAGAATCTCAAGCGATTTGGCATATTTAGCTTTGGCTGCGACCGAGTCGGGACGCTCTGAGTCGTCTTCAAGGGTCACACCCTCATTGTAGAGGTCGGTAGCTAACGAGAGCATCGCCGAGCGGTGGCTCACGACCATGCGGCGCACCGTCTCGTCGAGATACAGCTCTTTACCCTCGTTGACTTTGTCTATGCCTCCCCAGCGGAACTTCTCGGTGACGTTGCGATACATACGCTCGGTGTCGGTGGGGATGTTGTAAGAGGCATCCGAACCGTTGAGGAACGGGGTGACCTGATAGGCCAACCCGGTGTTGAGCATATATTTGTTGAAGTCCATATAGTAGTTGTCGGGGACGGTCATGGCGAAGTAGACCGGGCGTTTCCAGCCGTCGGCTATGCTTGAGCTGATGATGTCGAGCGAGAGTATCTGGCTCAGATTGAGGCCGCCGTCCTGGATGGTGGCGTCGGGCGACATCAGGTTGAGGTGCAGTGCCTCCTCGGCGGCGGCGCGCTCGTCGGCTGTGATGAGCCCCGACTTGACTGCCGCGTCGGCGTTGGCGGGGATATAGACGTTGCTATACTTGAACTCAGGCAGTCCATAGCGGTTGTTGGCCGCTTCGGGACTGTAGACCTCGGCCAAGGCCACGCGTGCGTCTACTTCGTCGGCCGACGGGTTGAGGAAGTAGCAGAACTGGCGGGAGTTGTAGGCATATTGCTCCGGCTTGGCTATTATGTCGATTGCGGGAGCTTGATAAGCGGGTATGCGCTGTTGGTTGGCATACCAGTCGGTGGTCAGATATGACAGGTTGACGACACGCACATCGGTGCGGTAGCCTTCGACCTCCTGGGCATACCATAACGGGAAGGTGTCGTTGTCGCCGTTGGTGAAGATGATGCCGTTGGGCCCCACACTCGACAGGTAGTTCATGCCGAAGTCGCGGGCGGCGTAACGGCCCGAACGGTCATGGTCGTCCCAGGTCTGCGACACCATCTGCAAGGGCACGACGAGTCCGAGCGCGGCTGCGATAGCTGCATATAGCGTCGATTGCCGCGATTCCGGCAGATTGCGCTGTTTGTCAAGGAAATGGCGCATTATGCTCCACAATGCGGCCACACCCATGCCTATCCATATCGCGAATGCGTAGAACGACCCGGCGAAAGCGTAATCGCGCTCGCGCGGCTGTAGTGGCGTCTGGTTTAGATAAAGCACGATGGCTATGCCTGTCATGAAGAACAGGAAGAACACAACCCAGAATTGCTCTATGCCGCGCTTTGACAGGAACGCTTGCCACAGCAAGCCGATGATACCAAACAGCAGCGGGAGCATATAGAACACATTGTGTCCCTTGTTGCCCTTGCCGAACTCATCGGGAAGCAGCGACTGGTCGCCAAGACGCCAGTTGTCGATGAAGGGGATTCCCGAAATCCAGTTGCCGCGGTTTGGCTCTCCCTGACCCTGAAGGTCGTTCTGACGGCCGGCGAAGTTCCACAGGAAATAACGCCAGTACATATGGTTGAGCTGGTAGGAGAAGAAAAACTTCATGTTCTGGGCGAACGTCGGCTTGGCGCGGTATTCGGTGCGTATCGCTTCGCCGTTCTCATCGACGTACATCGGTACTTCAACCTGCTGAAGGTCGCTCTCGGAGATGTTGGCCCATGACAGATAGTCGGCGCGGTGTTTGCCGCTGTACATACGGGTGAACAGCATATCCAGTCCCGGAGTCATCTCATAGTCAGGGGCGGGTGTTGTAGCGACATAGCGGTCAGGCTGGTCGGGCGACGTCTTGACCACTTTGGCCCATGAATGCTTGGAGGCGTGGTTGATGGGGTCAAGCTGCCCGTCGGGAGTCACCTTGTAGAGGATGCCCGAGCCGAAAGTCTGCCCGTAGAACAACGGGCGGTCGCCGTATTGCTCGCGGTTGAGATATGAGCCGAGGGCAAACACGTTGTCAGGCGAGTTCTGATTAATCGGGGGATTGGCGTCGGAACGTATCAGAAGCAAGGCATACGACGAGTAGCCTATGAACATAACCAATATGCTTATGGCCGATACATTCAGTATCCTGACAGGTAACTTTTTACAGAAGATGAAGAAGTAAGCTATCATGCCGGCTACGAAAAGCACGGGAATCCACATGGAGTTGCCTATGAACGGTATGCCCGAAAGCAGCACGCTGATGATGAACGAACATTTGATAGCTGTCGGATTTTTCTGGCGGTAAAGTTCCGTGATGCACCATGCGAACGCTGCGATCAGCAATATGGCATAGAGCAACACGCCTGAGTTGTAGCTCCACCCGAAGGTGTTGACGGTCAATAACTCGAAATACTGTGCGACCTCGACAAATCCGGGGACGAGACCGTAGAGGATTAACCCTACTATGATTCCCGATACGAGCAGTGCCAACAGCGAGCCGGTGGCGGTGGTGTTGCGGAATTTGCGGTAATAGGTCACCAGCACTATGGCGGGGATGCACAGCAGGTTGAGCAGGTGGACGGCGATGGAGATGCCTATGACGTAGGCTATCAGTATCAGGTAGCGGTCGCTGTGGGGCAGGTCGGCGCGGTTTTCCCATTTGAGAATGAGCCAGAACACCAAGGCTGTGCAAAACGATGAAAAAGCATAGACTTCACCCTCCACAGCCGAAAACCAGAAGGTGTCACTCCAGGTGTAGGCCAATGCGCCGCAAAGTCCCGACCCGAATATGACAAGCATTTTCGACAGGCTCACATTGTCGGCTGAGTCGCTGACAATCAGACGTTTCACCAAATGGGTAATAGTCCAGAACAGCAGCAGTATTGTTCCGGCACTGAGTAGTGCCGACATGGAGTTGACAGCGAGAGCGGCGTTGGCTCCGTTACCGCCGAAGATGGTGATGAAAAAGCGGGCGGCAAGCATGAATATCGGGTTGCCCGGTGGGTGGCCCACTTCAAGTTTGAATCCTTGTGAGATAAATTCGGGGCAGTCCCAGAAACTTGCCGTCGGCTCTAACGTGAGCAGATAAGTAATCGCTGAGATGACGAAACATAGCCATCCCAGCGAGTTATTAATGATGTTATACCTTTTCATTCGGTGCAAAGAAATGTATGGCAGTCAAAAACTTGTGACATTCGGCTGTGTCAGAACAGCGGAAGCACGTTTTTGGTGTGGATGAATTTGCGGTCAAATTCCTGGTCGGTCATCGTGAGCATGAGGATTCCCTGCACCAACGTGAGTACCGACCACAGGCCGCAGGTCACGAGCGACAGGAGTATCGTCAGGAAGCCGCCGCCTATCTTGTTGATGTAGAAGTATTGTACTCCGAGACCGCCAAGAAGTATGGCGAGGACTCCGGCTGCGACGCGCTTGCCCGATGCGTCGGAGTAGTAGCCTTGCGGCTGCCCGTAGACCGGGGGGCACTGTGCGGGGCCGGCGGCGGGCGGCATTATTTCCATCAGCTCAGGCACGGTATAGGCGGGTACCCACTGTGGCATACCCTCGGCCCACACCTGAGAGTTTGGGTTAAGGCCGTATGACAGCAGTTGCTCGCGGGTCATGGGGCCTACTTGTTGTCCGTTGTATATGATGTAATATCTCATAGTCGTACTGTGTTAAATGCTGTTAAATAGAAAGGCGGCGCAGGGTGTTGAGCAGGTCGCGGTTGATGGGCTTGTCGTTCTTGATGGCTTTTGTGAACGGTACATAGACAATCTCATCGTTCTTGATTCCGATCATCACGTTGCGCTGGTCGTCGAGCAGGGCGTCGATAGCGGCCGCGCCCATGCGCGACGCGAGGATGCGGTCGTGGGCCGTCGGTGAGCCGCCTCGCTGCAGGTGGCCGAGTATGGTCACACGCACGTCGTAGGTGGGATATTCGTTTTTGACGCGTTCAGCCAAGGCCATCGCTCCGCCGGTTATGGGGCTTTCGGCAACGAGGACGATTGATGAGTTTTTGCTCTTGCGGAAGCCGTTTTCGATAAGCTCGCCGAGCTGGTCGACCTCGGTTGAGATTTCAGGGATTATGGCGGCCTCGGCACCCGAAGCGATCGCTCCGTTGAGGGCCAGGAAGCCGGCGTCGCGTCCCATCACCTCGATGAAGAACAGTCGCTCGTGGCTCGTGGCTGTGTCGCGTATTTTGTCGACGCATTCCATGATGGTGTTGAGCGCGGTGTCATAGCCGATGGTCGTGTCGGTGCCGTAGAGGTCGTTGTCGATGGTGCCGGGGAGACCTATGATGGGGAAGTTGAATTCGTTGGCGAAGATGCGCGCGCCGGTGAGCGAGCCGTCGCCTCCGATGACCACCAATGCGTCTATCTCATGGCGTTTCAGGATGTCGTAGGCAAGCTGCCGCCCTTCTGGAGTCTGGAACTCTTTGCAGCGCGCGGTCTTTAGAATCGTGCCTCCCATCTGTATGATGTTTGACACGTTTTGTGTCTTAAAATCAACGATTTCGTCGGTAATCAAGCCGCGGTAACCGCGGTAGATGCCCTTAACTTTGAAGCCGCTGTAGATCGCTGAACGTGTCACCGCGCGGATTGCGGCGTTCATTCCGGGGGCGTCACCTCCTGAGGTGAGGATGCCTATACACTTGATTTCTGCCATATTGCGAATTGCTAATTAGGTTGCAAATATACGAATTAGTTGTGTCTCAGAGTTGTTCGGAAATGCTAAAATTGATGAAATTTAGCAGGGGCTGCAGGGGGCGCAGCATTTCGGATGTGCGTTCGGGCCATGCCGGGTCGCTGAAAAACCGCTCGTCCAGATGGCGGAACTTACCGTAGGATTTCAACCTCAGGTACTCGGCCTGGGGGTGGTTGCGGTCCCACCCTTTGGGGATGGTCTTCAGCGAGTCTCCGCACCAGCCGGGGTAGAGCTGCTCGATGCGTCTGTCGTGGACTATCTCCTCCCATTCCTCGATGTTGTCGACTATGGCGCGGCGCATTTTTTTGAGCATTGCCGCGTCGGGGTTCCAGAGGCCGCCATACACGCCGCTGTTGAAGCAGTTGCTCTCGACCTCGGGCCCCATGTGGAGGTAGTAGCCGGCCATGACGGCTGTGCGCCCGCGGGGCGACAAGGCGGCTGAGAAATATGTCTTGTAGGGCGTTTTGTCTAATGAGAAGCGGGTGTCGCGGTAGATGCGGTAGGCCGCTGTCTTAGCGGTCTGCGACGCTATCGCCGGGTCCCATGCGCCGATGGCGGCTATGAGCCTGTCGAGGTCTTCGAGCCATGGGCCGCGCAGGTCTTCATATCGGGCCTTGTTGGCATTGAACCATTCGCGGTTGTTGTTGGCGTCGAGCTCGCGTAGAAATCGGTATAGTCGCGGTATGTAGTATTCGCTCATGGCAGTGGGGGTGTTATTTGATGTCTTCCCACTCTACGTCAACGATTTGGCTCTCGGTGCGGGTGTATTTGCCGTTTTCGGCCTGTTCCGCCGCATGGGGGGTGGAAACCGTGGTAACTTCCTCGTATTCAATGTACTCGCCGATATTGCGGTCGAATTTCTTGCGACGTGATGCGGGGGTTGTCCAACCGGCTTTGCGTTCGCTCGACTGAGGTTGGCTCCGGCGGGCTTGTCCGGCTGCCGCGCGGCGAGCTTCGCGCTGCAGGCGGTTGACGGTCATGAAAAACCTGATGACAGGTCTAAGCACGAACCAGACGAAAAGTATCAGTAGTATTAATCCGAATAGTGACATATCAATTATAACAACGCTTTTCGACGGATTTTTATTGCCGCTTCCGCTGATTGCGGGGTGTGGCGGGTGTGCCGGGGGTTACCGTTGCGGGAGGAGGGCTGATAGGATTATGTAGAGGATGATTGTCCATGCCAGCCCGGATAATCCGCAGAATATGACGAAAAGAATCGCTGCGACGATGATGGCGTAGCGTCGGAAGTTCTCGCGCCAGTCGAGGTTTTTGAACTTCAGCGAGAACATTCTCAGCCCTGATACCATCAGCAGCGGTACTATCATGACGCAGATGTAGATAATGAAGACGGTTACCTGTGGGGAGCTGCCTGTGATGAAGCACCCCAAGGCCCAGCTCACCGCACCGATCCAGAAGATGGCGTTGGCGGGTATCGGAAGTCCTATGAATGATGTGGTCTGGCGGTCGTCGATGTTGAACTTTGCGAGCCGCAACGCACCCATGGCGGGGATGAACAGCGCGAGGTATGCCATCCACTCGGCTCCGGTGTATCCGCTCAGGAGGCTGTAGACCATCAATCCGGGGGCGACTCCGAAGCTCACCAAGTCGGCGAGAGAGTCGAGCTCTTTGCCGAGCGCGGAGTAGGCGTGTAGCAATCGTGCGGCAAACCCGTCGCAAAAGTCGAACACCGCGGCGCATCCGATCATGATGACCGCGAGCCGGAAATAGTGGAGCGAGTGCTCAAATCCGAACTTCAGGGCGAATATGCAGGCGAGGCATCCCGACAGCAGGTTGAGCGTGGTTATGGTGTTGGGAATCATCCCGATTATTCTTTTCATTTTTCAGTGGTGGGGTTTAGGCGACCTATTTCGGTTATTCCACCGATTGTTTTGTCGCCGAGTTTGACATATATATCAGTGTCGAGCGGTAGGTAGATGTCGACGCGCGAGCCGAATTTTATGAAGCCCATGTGGTCCTCGATGGATGCCCGGGTGCCGGGGCGCGCGTAGGTTACGATGCGGCGCGCCATCGCTCCCGCGACTTGTCTGACAAGGATTTCCTGTCCGGCGGGGGTGCGTATCACGACGGTCGACCGTTCGTTCTCGACGCTTGATTTCGGCAGGTATGCCGCCATGAAACGTCCGGGATGGTGCTTTGCCATAACAACTTCTCCGTCGACGGGGTACCAGTTGGCGTGGACATTCAGCACGCTCATGAACACCGATACCTGCATCACCTCGCGTTTGAGGTATTCCGGCTCGTAGGTCTTCTCGCAGGTCACCACTTTACCGTCGGCCGACGAAACCACCACATTTTTTTGGTTGCCGCGGAAACGTCGCCGCGGCGAGCGGAAGAAGTTGACCACCAGAAGGTAGAAGATTGCGAAAACAGCGGTCAATGCGGCGGGAATCCACATCATTTTGATGAAAATCCAAGCCGGGACTAAGATTACCAGAAGTATTATCAGAAGGATTATCAGAATGTTTGTTCCTTCATGGTGGATTTTTACAGTCATAAGCGGGCTTTGAGGTTTAAAACGGGCTTAGTTTCGTTTTTAGTTATGTTTAATTTGCAAAGTTAACAATTTTGGCGGGAAATCATATAAAAAAGAATGAGTAACGTAAACACAAGGTTTAACAATTACTCATTCTCCTCTCTCTCCTGCGGTATGGACGGGACTCGAACCCGCGACCCCCTGCGTGACAGGCAGGTATTCTAACCAGCTGAACTACCACACCATCTCTTTGGAGTGCTAACGGTTATTTCCGTTTTGCGAGTGCAAAGATAAAGCGGTTTTTTTATTCCCGCAAATTTTTCGGCAAATTTTTTCAAATTTTTCTCGAAAATGGGTTTTTGCCCCCGGTTTTGGCGGCTTTTTATGGGGTTGATGGGCCGGGGAAAGTTCAGTAAATCCCATGCGCGGGGGTCAGTCGAGCAGGCCGGGGCGCAGCAGCCGCGTGCGGCTTATTGATTGCTCATGGCGCCATTCGTCGATTTTGGCCTGATGCCCCGACAGGAGTATCGGCGGCACCTCCCATCCGTTGTAGACTGCGGGTCGCGTGTAGATGGGCGGTGCGAGCAGGTTGTCCTGGAAAGAGTCGGTGAGCGCGCTCTGTTCGTCGCCTATCGCTCCGGGGATGAGGCGTACGATCGCGTCGGTTATTATGATGGCGGGAATCTCCCCGCCCGTCAGCACATAGTCGCCTATCGAGATTTCGCGCGTTATCAGATGTTCGCGTATGCGGTAGTCGACACCTTTATAATGTCCGCAGAGTATGATTATGTTGCCGAGCAGCGACATTGAGTTAGCCATCGGCTGGTTGAACAGCTCGCCGTCGGGCGATGTGAAAATCACTTCGTCGTAATCGCGTTCGGCTTTGAGCGCGGCTATCGCGCGGTCGACCGGCTCGATTTGCATCACCATCCCGGCTTCGCCTCCGAACGGGTAGTCGTCGACTTTGCGGTGTCGGTTTGTGGTGTAGTCGCGGAGGTTGTGGACGTTTATCCGGACCAGTCCTTTGTCTTGCGCGCGCTTGAGTATCGAGCATCCGAGCGGGGAGTCGAACATTTCGGGTAGCACCGTCAGTATGTCAATTCGCATAGCCATGGCGCGAATTTACCACATAACCCGCGAAAAACAAAATCGGATCGAGATAGGTGCGTTTGTAGGGCCTGCGGCCAGCCCATGGGCTGGCCCTACCATGTGGGTTCTCCAGTAGTTGTGAACGGCCATCCCGTGTGCAGGTCGGGATGAGGCGCGGCGAGTGAAAGGTATGTTGTTAAATATTGTGGATAATTAGGCAAAAAAGTTGCACAGTGAAATGAAATTGGGTTTATAATTCAAAATAATCAACAATTAATGTTACGAAAGGGTGAGAGTATTAAAATAATGTATTAGATTTGTGGGGTATATGGCGAGGGGGTCGGGTACCTCCATGCCTACCGGTAGAAGCTGACATAAAACATAGCTCATCACTAACCCAAGCAGTCTAACAAGAAGAAGTAACCTTAAACCCTAACCTTGCGGCCATTAAGCCCCCTCGGCCGCTCTCAAGCCGTCACGCAAGCGACGCTTTCAGCCGTCATTGAGATGCGAATTGGTAATGTAGATAGAAATGTTTTAACGTTAAGTTATCCCGACCGGCCAAGAGAGAATAAACCATGAATATAAACAAATAATAGTAATTATGAAAAAACAGCTATTGCTTCTGTTATTTTCCATCTTCGCGGTGGCGGCGTTTGCCCGTCCCGTGACCGGAACGGTTACTCAGGAGAGCGACGGCGAGCCACTGATAGGTGTTACCGTTGCTGTCAAGGGGACCTCGGTGGTCACAGCGACCGATATTGACGGAAAATACTCAATCGAGGTGCCGGGCGACAACTCGGTGCTGACGTTCAATTATGTCGGGATGACTCCCGCCAGCGTGCCTGTAGGTAACCGCAGCGTTGTCGATGTCAAGATGAAGGACAACGCCACGGTGCTCAACGAGGTTGTGGTGACCGCGATGGGACAGACACAGGAAAAGAAGAAACTTAACTTTGCCGTGCAAGCCCTCAACTCCGATGAGGTCACCGCCGGTAACTCGGCCAACTTCGTCAACTCGCTGCAGGGTAAAGTGGCGGGTGTGCAAGTGTCGATGACTGGTGGTTCGCCCAACGCTACCTCTCAGATGGTGGTGCGTGCGGTGTCGTCAATAAACCCGGCCCAAGGCAACGAACCTTTGTTCGTTATTGATGGTATGCCTGTCCGTGGTGGTGCTTCGTCGATTGGAGATATAAACCCCAATGATATCGAATCGATGTCGGTGCTGAAAGGCGCGGCGGCTTCCGCCCTTTATGGACCTGAAGGTGCCAACGGCGTTATCATGATTACCACCAAAGGGGGTAAAGGTGGTACGGTGACTGTGACCGCATCGGGCGGTTGGGAAATCTCCAATGTCGCTAAGATGCCCAAACTACAAAAAGAATATCTCGCCGGTTCAAACGGGTTCTACACCTCAAACGCTGTAGGCGGATGGGGTCCGAAATTCCGCGATGGTGTCGACACATTCTATGACAATGCCGACAATTTCTTGGGTACAGGCTTTATGCAGAAATATGACCTTTCGGTTTCGGGCGGTAACGAGAAATTCTCGGCATACGCGTCGGCCAACTACATGGATAATGAAGGTGTAGTTAAAAACGATTACAGGAAACGTCTCGGTGTCTTCGTGAAAGGTGAGTTCAATCCCTCCAACACCGTTAAAATCATGATGTCGACCAATTTCATCGATACCAAATCACGCGGTTTCGGCAACGCTATGTCAACCGTTTACGGATGGGCGATCAATAAGAATATGGCCGACTATAAAGACCCCGTTACAGGGCTTCCCAACTGGAGCAACCGTTATGACGATTGGGATATCCTAAGCACCGATCAGCGTCTTGGCGCTACCGAGTCTCCATACTATGGCCGCTATATGGACAAGGCGGAGACTCAGAGCCAGCGTGTGATTGTCAACGGGTCGATCCAATGGGAGCCTATCAAGGACTTGACTTTCACCGCTAAAGTGAATTATGATAAAGGTAACTCAACCTACGAGTCTATGATTCGCCCTCGATTTGACGAGAGCAAAGATTTCGCAGAAGAACTTACGGACGGTCAGAAAGTGACTCTCGCCAACCGTCACGGAAGTTACCTGTTGCAACCCTCGCGCGCCGAGCGAATGACAGCTCAGCTCCTCGGTAACTATTTCTGGAAACCGAATGATAATTTCAATGTCAACATATTCCTCGGTGGAGAATACTGGCAGACCAGCAGTTATTCGGCCAATATGGGCGGCTACGACTTCCAGCTCGGTGGCGATTACTTCTCGTTTAATAACGTGAACCCCGACAAACTTTCGCTCGGAACAGGCACATATGACCTGAGCATGAGCCACAGAAAAGAGAACAAGTTCGGTTACTTCGGTGAAATCCGTTTCGACTACAAAGGGATGGCTCAATTGTCGTTCACAGGCCGTATCGACGGTTCGTCATCGTTGAAACAGTGTGACCCCGTCTACTTCTATCCCTCGGTAACCGCCGGTCTTATCTTCTCGGAGATGTTCAAGCTGAGCAACGAATGGTTCTCGTTCGGCAAACTCCGCGGTAACTGGGCCAAGGTGGGTAAAGCGACAAACCCCTATCTGTTCTCTGACAACTTCAAGCAGTGGCCTACTTTCCCCGACGGAGGTTTCGGTGTAGACCCCACTCTTTCCACCGCGAAATATCTTGAGCCGGAGATGCTTTCGACCTGGGAAATCGGCGCTGACCTTCGCTTCTTCAACCAGCGCACCCGTTTGGATGTGGCCTACTATTCGACCACTGTCGACAATCAGATTGTGACAGTGCGCGTGTCGCCCGCATCGGGTACCATCCTTCAGACCCGTAACGAGGGTTCGATTGAGAATTATGGTCTTGAGCTGACCGCATCACATGACATCCTTCAAATGAAGGATTTCCAGTGGACCGCTAACCTGAACTTCTCATTCAACAAGAGCCGCGTCAACTCGTTGCCGGAGGGTGTGGCTGAGTTACAAGGGGGACAATATGGAGACGTGTTTGCTACCGCGGCTCTCGGACAATCGACTACAGGTCTGTCGGGAACCGATTACCAGCGCGCCCCTGACGGTCAGATTCTCGTTGACGAGAACGGTTACCCCATCATCAGCCCGAACAAAGCCAATTATCTTGGAAACCGCGCTCCCGACTGGTTGCTCGGTGTCGGCTCGACTTTCACCTGGAAAGATCTCTCGCTGTCGTTCCTCATCGACGGTCGTTGCGGAGGTGACGTTCTCAACGTGACAGGCCGCTCTCTGTTCTCCAACGGTCAGAGCTGGTATCTTGCCAAATATCGCAACCGCGAGGCGGTGTTTAAAGGTGTAGTTGCCAACGGTGATGGGACATATCGTCCAAACACTACCCCAGTTATCATAGACCAACAGTTTGTCAACAACTATTTCTATAATGTGTCATCCAATTTTGTCGAGGATGGCTCTTACATCCGTCTGAGCTATGTGACTGTTTCATACGACTTCGGCAAACTGATGAAGAAACTTGGTTCCTCCAATCCCATCAAGGGGCTGAAATGCTCGCTGACCGGCCGCAACCTGTTCCTTTGGACCAAGTACACCGGTGTGGATCCTCAGGTGATGCCAGACGCTGATAGAGGCACTGGGTCTATGGGTATCGACCAGTACAGCGTTCCCTCTCTGCGCAGCTTTAATTTCAACGTAAATGTAACATTCTAACCCTACGAAACGACTAACAATGAACAAGATAAAATTGATATCACTTTCTCTGCTGCTCGGAATGGCCGCCGCAGGTTGCGAGGATACTCTCTATGAGAATGTCAACCCCGACCGCGCGCATGTCAACGAGCCGCGAAAGGGGCTGCCTGTACTGATGTTCTATGCCAATCAGGTAGTCTATGACCATGCGGAGTATTATGTATATCTTTCGCAATGTCTCACCACGACCGGGAAGAGCCAGACAGGTTCCTATCCCTATAAGCAGGGTTGGAACTTCCTTACCATCAACCGTCACCCGCAATGGCGCCGTCACTTCTATGACATCGGCAAAAACGCCAATGTGATGATCGAGACCGCCCAGTCTATCGGTTCTCCCAACTATGAGCTTATAGGCCGCACCATAAAGCTGATGTCGAGTCAATTGACGACCGACGCGTTCGGCGATATGCCCCGCACGGAGGCTTATATGAGCGGTTCGCCGAAATATGACACACAGGCTTCAATCTATGCCTGGATGTTCCAGGAAGCAGATGAGCTTATCTCGCTCTATGAAAATGAGGAGTGGACCAACGCCCCCGGAAACCAGGATATAACCGTAGCCGAGGACCGCATCTACGGCGGCGACCTCAAGATGTGGAAAGGTCTGGTCTATGCCATCAAGGCCCGCCTGTTGCTGCGCAACATCCCCAACGTGGATGTGTCGTCGGCAAAATGCCAGGAAATCATCAATACCGCCCAAAAGGCTATCGACACATGGCGCAGCGGTGACCTCCGCTATGGCGCATGGTTTGGCAACGAGCCCCGCTATAACTTCGACGGCGGCACGGGTGAGCAAAACGCTCCGTGGAGCGACGCCCAGCCTATCATCAACTCATGGGAGTCTCGCAAAAACGAGTTGACATCAGCCGTGCCCTCCAAGTTTATGGTTCAGGATCTGATGGGTGTGATCAATCCCGGCAAGGAAACTTCGCAAGGTGTGTGGGACCGCGAAAACGGTTACGGCTGCGATCCCCGTCTGATGCTGCTGTTCGTGCCTCAGACCGGCCCGACTTCACCGTCGAACGACGCACAGAAGGTTATGATGCGCTATCTTGAGAACAATATCGGCGTGCCCAGCACCGATTACAAACAGGTTTACTATCCAAATCTTTATGCAGGCGCATATGCAGCCGGAGTTGACGCTTACAACGTGCTCTTTACCATGGAGGAACTCTACTTCATCCAGGCTGAAGCCTACTATTGGATGAACAACAAGGTTGAGGCATGCCGTCTTGCCAAAGAGGCGACCGTCAACAACATCCAGCGTCATCTTGACCGTTATCTCCGCGACAACGGCGCATATCCCGGTGTGGGCTGCAAACCCGGCGCGACCGAGGCCGTGCAGACATCGGATATGGAACGTTTCGAGCGCATGGTGACCGCCTTCCTCGACAACGAAGGTGTCAAGAGATGCAAGCCCTGCACCGAAATCGGCAACAAACACTGGTTCTTCAACCCGTCGGAATACACACTGAGCGACCTGATGCAGCAGAAATACATAGCGATGTATATGCAGCCGGAGCAGTGGACCGATATGCGCCGCTACCACTACAGCAATAACCGCAACCAGTATGGTATCGGCGATAACAAGGAAATCGTCTACCCGACCCTTCGCCGTCCCTACAACCTGTACGCGGCACACTGGGTTGACGGCCTGACCGACGCAGAGAAAGAGAATGCCTGGGTAACCCGCCTGAACTATGACCCCGAATGTGAGGAGAAATACAACCGCGGTGAACTTGAACGTCTCGGCGCATACAAAAACCACAAATGGCTGCGCGAGCCTATGATCTGGTCGCAGGCCGCCGGAGTAAGACGCTCGCTGACCGCCGAGTAATACCATTCCCTTAAAACTGAAAAAGAAGAATAAACAATGAAAACGCAATATAAATTAGCACTATTAGCTTTGGGTCTCGCCACGGTAACCTCCTGTGCGAAACATGACCCGTTAGCCGATAAGATGGAGATTGGCCAGCCTGTGCCGACCTGTTTCTGGTCGGTAGGCTCATCGGCCTGCAAAGCCGGTGAAGACTTCACATTCAAAGGGAAGTATTACACCGATGACAACCACACTCCCTCACATTCAGAGGTCTGGTATTTAGTGAAACGCGACGAGAGCGCGAGCGCGACGGTTAAACTCGCCGGCAAATCGCTGTCGTATAACAAATCGGTCAACAGCACCGACACCGTCCGCGAGAACCAGATGGTTGTATCGTTCCCCCACAGCGAGGATTACTGGAACGGGTATGAGTATGAGGTGAACGGTTCTGTTCCCACCTCAGTCACCCTCAGCCCTGTCGACTGGAAGAATGTGAGCGACTGGGACCAGGAGAAATATGAAATGTATTTCCCCGCCGGTTTCGCCGATGAGTTCAAGGCCGAAGTCATAGAGTATCTGACGAAAGACAGCACCTACTACAACGGGCTGCGCACCGTCTATATCAACTATAACTTCACCAACGAGCAGTTCGCGGCAGTCAACAGCAAATACAACCTTCAGTTCCCCACCGATATCAAAATCGACCCGTCAGACCCCCAGAGCGCGGCGACCGACAAGAGCGACCGCTGGTATGAGACCACTGAGGCCGACGTGAACAAGATTATCGGCTGGTACTACAAGGATGTCGACGGTAACGGCAACACAGTCATCTATGAGGTGGCAAAAGACGCAGTGACCGTGAATGAAGATGGTTTCACCGCAACATATAACGGTAAAAACTGCTTCCCGGTCTATGACTCGGCGCCCTGGGTGTTCTGCCGCTATGATGACGATGCCGGTGCGATTATAAGAGCCGTGAGAGCGTCATATATCCCCGCATTCAAGGAGCTGTTGGCTATCATCAGCTTCCCCGAATGGATTTATGACTCTTCGGAGAACCAATATACCGTAGTGTTCACCCGCGAATATTCACTCGATGCCCAGTTCAGAGTCTACGACACCGTTGGCAACGTCGGCAAAGCGTCGGATATCCGCAACATCAAACTTAACTAACGCTTAAATCGAGTAACCTAATTATGAAACTACTAACTAAAATCGGTCTATTCTTCATTTCGGCGTTAGCCCTCGGCTCATGCGTCGACAAGGATCCCGACTATAAAGATTTCCCGGATCCCGATGTGGATTTCACCTATAATGTGGACGGCGACCAGTTCACGCTTGACTACTATGTGGTGTCGACCATCCAGTTCAACAACACCTCGGTTAAAACGGGTGCCGTTACCTGGGATTTCGGCGACGGCGAGACATCGGTCGAGCCTAACCCCAAACATAAGTACGCCAAAGCCGGCAACTACAAGGTGACACTCACCGTAGAAGGCGCGGGCAGCCGCACTTATCCGCTGATGATTTATGACATCGTGCCGCAGCTTTCAGTCGCTTCGCAGAGCGATGATGTGATTGAGCTCAACAACACCACGGTGGATTTCTCAATCTTCCTCCCCAATCCCGAGAACAAGATTGTGAAATATGTGTGGACATTCCCCGAAGGCACAACCAACGAAGCCGGTCAGGCATTGACCACTTTCGAGGGGGTGACCGACGCCGCCGGCAACATACCTTATCCGGGCAAAGTGAAGTTCTCAAATATAGGTTCGCAGAAGATAACCATCGCGTCCTACTTTGACACGGAAGGTGAGAACCGCCGCCTTGAGGATTCATACCTCAACGTTCAGGTGGGTCTCGACCAGCCCGCCGCCACACTCTACTACGCGCAGCGCGACGGCAACATCAAGGCACTGAAGCTGGTTGACCCGTCATCGCTTCCCGCCGGCACCAAGATTCTTCCCTTTGACATGGGAGTCAAATCAGGCTCTATGCCTTTCCAGATTGTCTATGGCGAGGTTCCCTCGACCAATGAAGAGGGTGAGGCTGTCAACGAGGGTTGGATCTACATCCTTGACGCCGGCAAGCAATACTACTATTGCAACGACGAAGCCGGTACCATGGGCGACGGCCTCATCACGGCCATGCGCGTGGACGGCACCGGAGTGAACACTGTAATCACCAACGTGGGTCAAGCTGCGTTCTGCGATCCTTACCAAGGTTTTGTGCATAACGGCAAGCTCTATTACAGTGACCGCAACACCGGTATCTCGACAGTGGACCTTACCACCCGCGGGGCGGTGCAGGGCATTACCCAGGTGAAGGAAAACTTCCTCCGCTCCGAGTTCTTCGTCAAAAATGAGCTTATCCCGTATTATGGTAACGGTATTGCCTACGGTGCCATCCATTGCGGCCATATCCGCGACTCACGCGGAGTGTGGTGGTGGGGTAAGAATTACAACGCCAACGGAATCTTCCGTTTCCGTGAATCAGACATCTACCCGACCCAGATAGCAGCTCAGGCTTCACCGCTGCCTTTCCCCGTTGCATTTAACGGTTTGAATTTCAAAGCATTTGACCTCGATGAGTCGCGCGGCAATCTCTATGTGTGGCGACTCGGCTCGGCCCAGGGCTTCACCGTCTATCCGCTGCCGGGTGACAACGAGGCCGGCGACATGGGCAAACCCACCAAGGCATTCGCCATGGAGGCCGACCCGATCAACACCACTGCCAGCGAGCCGGTGTGCACAACCCAGTTTGCCATCGACCGCGAGACGGGATATGTCTACTTCGGTTTCCGTCCCGCCGCTACCGATACGTCGGGCAAGAAGGCCGGTGTCTACTACTACGACCCGAACAGCAACACAATCAAGTCGTACGGCGTGACCAACGACCAGATTCTGGGTATGACCATCAATCCCAACAAGACGAAACTGTTCTAAGAAAAAGTGACGCATCATAGTCTCCCGCCGGAGCGGGAGACTATGGCGCGAAGCCTGTAAACGATTAATGCAGGGGCGCGTTTAACCGGGTCTCTGCTTTTTCTAAAAAAAGAAACAACAAAGGAGCTCAACTTTATGATAACGAGAATCTTCAAAATATTATGCGCCGCATTGGCCTTGACGTGGCTGTCGCCGCAAGCGACTAACGCCGAGGTCAAGCGCGAGCACCGTTCGGTGTGGATGTCGCCGTTCCTCGGCGAGTGGCCGAGCGCGCCGCTCAACAGCGAGACAAACGTCAAGCGTCAGACGTCGAACCTCAGGACATTCCTGGACCGCATGAAAGAAAACAACGTCAACACGGTCTATTTCCACGTCAGGGCTATGTGTGACGCCTGCTATGAGTCATCTTACGAGCCATGGGCGGCACAAGTCTCCGGAACCCGAGGCGGTGCGGCCCCTCTGGTCGACCCGCTGAAACTGATAATCGAGGAGTGCCATGCCCGCGGCATCGAGCTTTACGCTTGGGCCAACCCCTACCGCTACTCCGACAAAGGTGCGAAATACGGGGAGGGTGAGCTGAATTATGAAAACTCACATCCCGACTGGCTTCTCACGAAGCCCGGTGTGCAGTCGATACTCAATCCGGGGCTGCCTGAGGTGCGCCAGCGCATCGTCGACGTGTGCCGCGAGATTATCACCAAGTATGATGTCGACGGGCTGATTTTTGACGATTATTTCTACACCAACAGCACTGAGGCCGACCTGAAATATGACAAGGAACTGTATCTCGCATCGGGACAGTCGGGGGAGATAGACCAGTGGCAATGGCGTCGCAACAACGTCAACGCTATGGTGAAGGATGTGGCCGACATGGTCTATGCGACCAAGCCATATCTCGGTTTCGGAATATCGCCGGCGGGGAAATGCAATCCGCCGAACGCCGCCGATTACGGTCTGCCCAATTCAGGCATGACAGACTGGCAGTATAAGGGGATAGCCTCTGACCCCATCTTCTGGCTGTCGAACAAGTGGATTGATTTCGTGTCGCCGCAGCTCTACTGGTCGACCAAGGGTGGATTTCTCAATGACGGGGAGTGGTGGATCAACGCCGCCACAAAATTGGGTCGTCACATATTCATCAGCACCTCGATGGAGCTGACTACCCCGGAAAAAGGCAGCTACAAGAGCGACGAGTACATACAGCAACAGCTTTTCGCCCGCGACCTCACACTGGCTGACCAGTCGGGGTTGGTGTTCTTCACCTTCGGCAGCTACAATTCCTATCGCGAGAGGGACCCCGACACCGGCAAAAACACCACTTTGGGGGCTCTGATGGCCAAGGCGGTGTATCAGAACGTCGCTCTGACCCCGCTGCGCTACTGGCGCAACGAGTATAACCCGGTGATGGTGTCGAATCTTGCTCTCGAGGGGTCGAAACTCACCTGGGAAGGGCCTGAGAACAGCCGTTATACGGTCTATGCCGTGCCGGAGACTCTGACGGATGCCGAGTTCGGTTGCCAGCCGCAGTATCTCGACGGCGTTTCTTATGTGACGGAATACACTATCCCCGAGGATAAGGCCACGGGCTACCGCTGGGCGGTGGCCGTCTATGACCGTTACGGCAACGAGTATGCCCCGCTGTTTGTCGGAGCGACACCGGGCGTGTGCGCCGCGCCGCGTCTCGTGGCCCCCGCCGCCGGCGCGGGTCTCATACCGCTGTCCAACTTCAGTTGGGAATCGACCGACGGAACTCATTTCATCATCGAAATCGCCAATGACAACGACGCGATGGAGATGACCGACATAGTGGCGGCGTTTGAGACGGAAGGGAAGGAATTTTCAAGCGCGATGCTGCCTGAACTGACCGTCGGGCAGAGCTATTTGTGGCGCGTCACGGCCATAGCCCCCAACCGACTCAACGCAACATCGGCTCCACAACGTTTCGTGGCCGACAAAATCAAGGTGCTGTCGCCGTCGGCCGACGATACCGAAATCAGCCGCACTCCGACGGTGACGTGGCAGAAGGCTGTCGACGGGGTGACTTACAAGCTCGACCTCGCGACGTCAGAGAAGTTCACCTCGGTGAAATACAGCGTTGAGACCGCCGAGACCTCTGTAGCGATTCCCGATTACACGCTTTCGACCGGGGTGACCTACTATGCCTGCGTGACGGCGACGCTTAACGGGAAGTCGAGCCAAAGCGACCCTGCCAAGTTTACGGTGGCTCCGGCCGACTACACGGAGGCCCCGGTGTTCACCAACCCGACAGTCGACGGGCAGACGGTGCACTCCAACCAGCCTATCAGCCTCGCTCCCTGGGCCGGACTCTTTGACGTGAGAATCGAGGTCAGCGAACTGGCGACCTTCCCGTCGCGCGGAGCTACCTTCGTCAACACACTCAGCAATTTCGACACCGAGACGAAGCCCCTCGGCGAGATAAAGATACAGTCAAAACCGCTCGTTGACGGGAAGACCTACTATCTGCGCGCCCGCGGCTCATACAAGAAGGAGGGTAAGAACTACTATACCCCCTATACCGACGTGATGACGTTTGTCTACAGCGCGGCGGCGGGTGTGGAAGACCTGATCGACACTGCCGGCGGTGCGACCATAACGGGATATTATGACCTGCGCGGCGTGCGCTATGACCGCCCGCAGCCCGGGGTGAACATCGTGCGTCTCTCGGACGGCACTGCCCGCAAGCTGGTAGTCCCGGCTTCGCGCTAACCCCCTATCGGCATACAACGGCGAAGGCCGCGTCAGTGATTGGCGCGGCCTTCGTTGCGTATGTGGGCGGGAGGTGTCGGTCTATCGGATGGGGCGGCGCCAGGAGCGGCGGCGGCGGTGCTGACGACGCTCGAAGTACTGCCACTGGAGCTGCACGCTGGCGTTGTCCTCAAGTTCGAGGTTGCTCTCGGCCCAGCGGTAACCGTTGGCGATGTAGCGGGGCAGCAGGTCGGCGAACAGCAGTGCGTTGACCCCTTTGCTTTGGTATTCGGGCTTGATGGCGACGAGCAGCAGGTCGACGGTGTCGCTCTTTCCGCTGAGTACTTTGAGCAGGTGCCACCAGCCGGTGGGGAACAGCTTGCCGCCGCTTTTCTGGAGGGCGCGGGAGAAAGAGGGGATGGATATGCCCACGCCGACGAGCTTGTCGCTATCGTCGACGATGAGGCATACGTCGTCGAGGCGCAGTATGCCGAGGTATTGGCCGATGTAGTAGTCGATCTGCCGCTGGGTGAGGGGCGAGTAGCCGTAGAGTCCGTCGTATGCCTCGTTGATGAGGTCGAATATGGCTTGGCCGTATTCCTCTTTTATACGTTTCTTTGAGGTGTATTTCAGCACGCGGAGGTTGTATTTTTTCTTGACAATCTCGGCGATGCGCAGATATTTGTCGGGGACGGCGTCGGGGACGGTCATGCGGTATTCCACCCAGTCGACATCTTTCACGAATCCCATGCGCTCCATGTGGCGGGGGTAGTAGGGGTAGTTGTAGATTGTGGCCATGGTGCCCAGCTCGTCAAAGCCTTCGATCAGCATCCCTTCGTGATCCATGTCGGTGAATCCCATTGGGCCCACCATAGAGGTCATGCCGCGGCTGCGTCCCCAATCCTCGGCGGCTTTGAAGAGCGCGTCGACAACTTCGGCGTCGTCGATGAAGTTGAGGAATCCGAAGCGCAGGTCGCGGTTGCCCGTGCGCTCGTTGACGACGCGGTTGATTATGGCTGTGATCGAGCCGACAGGACGGCCGTCGCGGTAGGCCATGAACGACTGGGCCTCGCAGAAGTCAAAGGCGGGGTTGCGGTCGGGGCGCAGCGTGTTGACGTCGTCCATTATCAGCGGGGGCACATAGCACGGGTTGCCTTCGTAAAGTTTGATGCCGAATTTGACCATTTTTTTCAGGTCGCTTTTTTCGGGGCGCAATGCTTTTATCTCTATAGTCATCGTCTGTCTTTCTCGTTAAGAATAGCTTTAATAAGCTGCCGGGGGGTTTACGTTGAGCCACACCAATATGCCGAGCATTACGACCAGAAACGCGATTATCATTATGTAGAGGCGGTTGGTCGAGCGGTTGGCGAGTGCCAGTTTCAGGTTCTGTATGTCGCGGTAGCGGTGCTTGGGGTTGGGGTCGGTGCATCGTTCGGCCACGCGGCGCAGGTGGGGGTGCTTGTCGGGCAGCGCGTCGAGCACCGTCGCGAGCACTTTGCCGTAGTTGTAGATATCTTCTGACGCATCGGCGGGGGTGAGGTGCTCGCGCTGGTCAAATCCGACGTCGATCATCTTCAGGTTGCCGATGTTTTCGGTGAAAATGATGGTTTCGGGGCGCAGGGGGTGGTGGACGATGTGGTTGGTCTGTATGTAGTCGAGCGCGTCGACCAGCCCGTGGGTTATCTTGTCGAGATTGGCCTCGGTTACTTTCCCCTCTTTGAGCAATTTAGCCAGCGAGTCGCCGTAGACATCGTCGGTGATTATGCAGCGGCCTATCCCCGGAACTTCCTCGAAGTCGTTGATCATCACGATGTTGGGGTGTGCGAGATTGTATCTCACGTCGAACTCCTTTTCAATCATGTTCTGATATCTGGGGTCGTCGCGGAGCTCGGGCTTCAGGGCTTTGAGCATGAGCCATTTGCCGAATTTCTTGGCCGTGTAGACGTTATAGAACTCCTCGTCCCACTGGGGGAGGTGTTCGATTTCGGTCCATTTCTCATCGGCGGGTCGGGCGTTGTCGATGTTGTCGCTCATTGTCGGTTGATTGATGGTAAATTGTTGCAAATATAGGGGTTTTGTCTGACATTATGAGGCTTTTGGCTCGCATTTGTGGCTTTTTGCTGTCAGTTTGCGGCAGTCCGGGCGGGCGTTATGTCGAAATAGAGGATGATGGGGTCTTCGGCCCCGTCGAGCCTGACCTTTACGGCATCCATCCCCTGGATGGTTGTCCGGTCGATGATTTCCTTTACCTGAAGGAGGTTGCGCAGCACGCGCGCCTCGTCATCGGCTGTTATCACTTTGAAGGGTGATTCGGGTGTTATGCCGCTGCCGGAGCAGAGTATGGCGTCGCCGATGAGGTTGTAGCGGGAGCGGAGCGCGGCTATTTTTGCCGGAGCGATGCCTGGAATCTGTGTGGCCGACACTAATGCGCGTATGGTTAGGTCGAGCGACACGGGGTTTTCGGCCAGCCCCTGTTCGGCCAGGACGAGGGCGGTGCCGTAAGAGCCGCTGTTATAGGCGTTGTCGAGTTCTTTGTATTCTTTTTGGGGGGCATACTGCGGGGTGAAGGCGTGGCCGTAGTAGACGGTGGCTTTCTGGTCGGCTGTCAATGTAGTGTCGCCGATGAGGAAGCGGTTGGTCAGCGAGCGGAATTGCTCGGGGTTGGCGGTGACTTCCTGTTTGATTCTGGCGTAGTCGACGTTGACAAGTTCGCGTGCGGCGGCGGTGAGCGTCAGGGTGGCCGCCATGATGATTGTGGTGAGGATTCGTCTCATTTGTGAATATGTTATCTGATGTTTTTTCCTGCGATTTCGAGTATTTTTTCGGGGATTTCCGTGTTATTGTTGATTTTGGCGAATTTCCCTGAGTCGACGCCTATGGCGAATACCGGGACGGGGTTGCCTGTGTGGCTTGTGGTTGTCCATCCGATGCCGGTCACTTGGTCGAGGGTGTCGAACACGGCTACTGCGAAGGCGTTGAAGTTGTTGTAGAGTGTCTTCTGGTCTTCGCTGTCGCGCAGGCGGTAGGTGGCGTCGAATTTCTTCATCAGCAGTTTTTCCTGAGCGTGGCTGACGGGTATCTGTTTCCAGAATCCGAATTTGTCTTCAAGCATTTTCTTCATTTCCTCCCATGTGGGTGACTTGCCTGACTGGTATAACGCCTTGCACACGTCGGAGAAATTATCTTTCGACATACGCTGGTAGTCGATGTAGCCGAGTTTGACGTTGTATTTCAGGTGTGGGTTTCCGAGGGCCATCCCGCCGGTGTCGTGGTCGGCTGTCACCACAATAAGTGTTTCGTCGGGGTGCTTGAGGTAGAAGTCGTAGGCTATGCGCAGCGACTGGTCAAAGTTGATGACTTCCTTTATGACAGCACCGCCGTCGTTGGCGTGTGCGGCGTGGTCGATGTTTCCACCCTCGACCATCATGAAAAATCGGTCGGGGCTGTTCTTTTCGAGATGGTCAAGGCAGGCTTGGGTAATGACCGGCAGTGTCAGCACTCCCGGGAGTGAGTCGATGGTGAAGCCGATGTTCCATGTCCTGACGGTGTCGGTGTTGAGCAGCATCACGCGGTCGGTTTTGGCGGCTTTGAGGCCGTCTTCGCCTCTGACCACCGAGTAACCGCTCTTGGCGAGCAGGTCGAGCAGGTCGGTCGGTCTGCCGTCTTTGTCGACGAGACCGCGCAGCCCGGATCCGGCTATGAAGTCAAATCCCGATGCTGCGGCGTCCTTGCCCACTTCGTAGTACATGGATCGTTTCGGGACGTGGGCGTAGAACGCCCCGGGTGTGGCGTCGTCGGCTCCGACGGATGTGCATATGCCTATGCCGTAACCATCTTCATGCAGTATTCTGGCGATTGATGTCACGGCTGTGGTGTCGGGCGCCATTCCGAGCATACCGTTTTTGGTCTTGTGTCCTGTGGCGAGAGCCGTGCCTGCCGCCGCCGAGTCGGTCACCGGGGTCGATGCGCTGTAGGTCATGGCTATTCCCGCGACCGGAAACTGTGTCATCAGCAACCCGTCGGGGTCGCCTGCCACTAAACGTTTGTAGGTCTGCGCTCCCATGACGTGGCCCATGCCCATGCCGTCGCCGATGAAATAGAATATGTATCTGAGTTCTTTGCCCTGCAGACCAAGTGAGGCTGCCAGGATGATGAGCGTGAGGAGTGATTTTATTCTCATGATAGTTGATGTGTTTTTTATTATTGTCTTATGCTTGTGAACGGTTTCGGAGCATGCTGAGCATAGGGTCGATAAACCGTCTGTCGTTGCACAGGCGCGGGACCTTGCGCTGTCCGCCGAGTTTTCCTGTCGATGCGAGCCAGCGGTCAAACAGTCCGTTGTCGGCGGTCACTATCTCAAGTCGGTCAAGGAATATGCCGCCGCTGCGTTTTGCCTGGTAGTCGGAGTTTTCCTGTTGCAGGGCTTTGTCGAGGATGTCGGCGAACTTTTCGACCGATTCAGGCTTTCTGGCCCATTCGATCAGCCATTGGTGGCGTCCGCGTGAATGGTCTCCGGCATAGACCGGCGCGGCGGTGTAGTTCAGCACCTCGGCTCCGGTCGCTTCACAAGTCTTGGTGAGTGCGGCGTCGGTGTTGTAGACCATCACCTCCTCGCCGAATGCGTTTATGTAGTGCTTCGTGCGGCCTGCGATTGTGATTTTCAACGGGTTGACGCTTTCGATTCTGACTGTGTCGCCCAAAGGATAACGCCACAGGCCGTTGCAAGAGCTGATTATTAGCGAGTATATTTCCCCCTCTTTCACTTTCCAGCAGGGTAGCGGTGCCGCGCCGGGGTCATCGACCGGCTGGAACTCGTAGAATGTGCCCGCGTCGAGCAGCAACAGCATGGAGTTGTCGTCGCGTGCCGATTGTACTGCGAAAAATCCCTCGCTTGCGTTGTAGGTCTCCAAGTATCTCATTTTGGCCGGGTCGGTGATGTGGCGGTATTGCTCGCGGTAGGGGGCGAATGATATTCCGCCGTGGAAAAATACCTCGAGATTCGGCCACACGTCGTGGATTGTGTCGGCTCCCGCCCGCTTGATTATCTCTTTCAGCACGGTGAGGAACCATGATGGCACCCCGGATATGTTGGTGACGTTCTTTCGTATGGCTTTTTCGGCGAGAGCCGGGAGTTTTTTCGTCCAGTCGGCCATCAGAGCCGTTTTCTTGTCGGGTATTCTCACGAGATTTGCCGCCGGGTTTATTCGGTCGATCAGGTTGGCCGACAAATCGCCGACCTTTACCCCCGGTCTGAGCCTGAGCTCGTTGGCGAAGCTGCCGCCGAGAATGAAGCTCTTACCGTCGAAAATGCGGCTGTCGGGGTACAGGTTCAGGTAGTGGGCCACAACGTCGGCTCCGCCGCGGTAGTGTGACAGCTTGAAAGAGTCGGCTGTCACGGGGATGTATTTGCTTTTTCCGTCGGAAGTGCCCGACGACTGGGCGAAGTTTTTAGTTATTCCCGGCCACAATATATCCTTGTCGCCGTTCACCATCCTCATGACGAATGGGCGCAGCTTCTCGTAAGGTGTGATTTCGACTTCGCGCGTATAGTCTTCGTAGTCCCCGATGAAGCGGTATCGGTGTAGGTCACCCCACAACGTGTCGCGTCCTTTGTCTATCAGACGAGCCAACGTGATACATTGCACCGTTTTTGGGTCGCTGTAGGTCGATTCTATCACGCGGATTCTTTTCAGAAACCACGGTCTTATTATTTTCGTGAGATTAACCATACGTTAAAATAACAAGCAAAAATAGCAAAAATATCAATTAAACAATCTCACCATGTCGTTTGTTGCCCATTTTTTTGCCCGAAAATGCCCCGAAAACCCCTTTGATTGTTAACTGAGGTTAAAAATGGTGATTTTCTTGGCCGGATGTTTGGCGGATTCGCGGGAAGTCCCTACCTTTGCACTCGCTTTTGAGAAAGAGCGAC
>CANQQE010000012.1 GCA_947625935.1 uncultured Muribaculaceae bacterium
TGGCACTGTATGTGACTAATTTTGCGATGTCATGGGCTTATGCCCTCGACATCAGTACAAAACTTGAATGCAATGCCAAGATTCTCCGCAGCGTACTTGTAGTTCTTGGATGTACGCTCATGTCCACAATTAATCATGCGATTTATGTGGATTCTTGCGTAGTCACTGAAACAGATGTCCTGCGATTCGGTCGTCAAAAATTCGATAACCTGATTTACAGTCCACTCTTCAGCGTTAACTGTGTTGAGAAGATTATTGTACCGGATGATGAGGTCGGCACAGTAACTAAGGACGAAGGCATCCTTTATTTCACCGGTTTTGGTCAGCTCCTTCTTCGTGACCATCTTGTCAGTTTTGATGTAGCCAAGTCCTCTGTGGTGGGTGACCCGGATGTAAACCTGCCAGAACCCGTCGCTTCGAGGTCTTCGTACACATGCTTTGAAATTTGCCATGTTTACTAAATTATTTGATATTTATTTGATGTTTAATATTTAACCATAACTAACTGTTACTCAATAGATTGCAGTGGTAAACATTTGGTAAACATCTGGTAAACGGGCAATGTTCAATTGGTAAACAATTGGTAAAAATTTCTGATTATTTGTACTCAGAAAGTGATGCCAAATGCACGGAAAAAGTCATAAAAAATAGGCTGTAATGTCCTGATTTCAGAAGCATTACAGCCTAAACTATTGATTGTCTATCGGATAGAGACTATATCGAATTAGTCCTCTATCGCGGCCTGGGCCGCAGCTACGCGGGCAATGGGCACACGGAATGGTGAGCAGCTAACATAGTTCATGCCAAGTTTGGCGCAGAATTTTACAGAAGATGGTTCACCGCCGTGCTCTCCGCAGATACCTACTTTGAGTTCGGGCTTGGTGGCGCGTCCTTTTTCGACGCCCATTCTGACGAGTTGGCCAACACCTTCTTGGTCAAGAACTTCAAATGGATCGGTCTTGATTACGCCATGTTCCTTGTAGAATTTCAAGAACTTGGGCGCGTCATCGCGTGAGAAACCGAATGTCATCTGGGTCAAGTCGTTGGTTCCGAATGAGAAGAAGTCGGCAACAGTGGCAATCTGGTCGGCGGTGAGTGCGGCGCGGGGCACTTCAATCATCGTTCCGACTTTGTAAGCCACACTGCGGCCTTGTTCCTCAAACACTTTGGCTGCGGTGATGTTGATTACATCGGCCTGATTTTGTATTTCTTTGAGTGAGCCGACCAAGGGTATCATAATCTCGGGGTGAACGTCGATGCCGCGCTCTTTGACGGCAAGTGCCGCTTCGATGATGGCGCGAGTCTGCATCTCTGTGATCTCGGGATAAGTGATGCCAAGACGGCAGCCGCGGTGACCGAGCATGGGGTTAAATTCTTCAAGGCTGTCGACTTTTGCCTTAACTTCTTCGAGGGTGAGACCCATTTCTGTGGCAAGTTCTTTCTGAGTCGCAGTCTGGTGAGGTACAAATTCGTGCAACGGGGGATCGAGCAGGCGGATTGTCACTCCGAAACCGTCCATAGCCTCGAAGATACCCTCAAAGTCGCCGCGCTGCATCGGGAGCAATTTGGCAAGAGCCGCACGACGGCCTTCCTCGTCAGAGGATAGAATCATCTCGCGAACAGCTTTGATGCGGTCGCCTTCAAAGAACATATGTTCGGTGCGGCACAGACCGATACCTTGTGCGCCGAAGTGGCGTGCCTGTTTTGCGTCGCGTGGGGTGTCGGCGTTTGTGCGTACGAGCGTTTTTGTGAATTTCTCAGCGAGGTTCATGATGGCTCCGAAGTCGCCGTCAAGTTCAGGCTCGGTTGTCGGCACCTGCCCGTCGTAAACATCACCTGTTGAACCGTTGAGCGAAATCCAGTCGCCTTCATTATATGTCTTGCCGCCCATGGTGACGGTCTTCTCTTTGTAGTCGATTAAAATCTCGCCTGCGCCCGACACACAGCATTTGCCCATACCGCGGGCAACTACTGCGGCGTGTGAGGTCATGCCGCCACGCATCGTGAGGATGCCTTGAGCGACTGCCATACCGCGGAGGTCTTCGGGCGATGTCTCGATGCGGACAAGAACCACTTTCTTTTTCTTCTCGGCCCATGCCTCGGCATCCTCGGCTGAGAATACGATCTGGCCTGCTGCGGCACCGGGTGATGCGGGGAGACCTTTTGCGACAACTGTCGCGCGTTTCAGAGCGCTCTTGTCGAACACCGGGTGGAGAAGCTCGTCGAGTTTCTGAGGCTCCATGCGCAAAAGCGTGGTTTTCTCGTCGATTTTACCGTCGCGTAGCAAATCCATGGCGATTTTTACCATGGCTGCGCCTGTGCGCTTACCGTTGCGGGTCTGGAGCATCCAAAGTTTGCCGTCCTGGATGGTGAACTCCATATCCTGCATATCACGGTAATAGTCTTCGAGGCGGTTTGCGATGGCGATCAGTTCGGCTGCGCAAACAGGCATTGATTCTTCGAGCGAAGGATATTTAGCCGCGCGTTCTTCTTCAGAGATGCCTTGGAGGGCTGCCCAGCGGCGTGAACCCTCGACAGTGATTTGCTGTGGTGTGCGTATACCGGCAACGACATCCTCGCCCTGGGCGTTGATGAGGTATTCGCCGTTAAACATATTTTCGCCTGTAGCCGCGTCACGGCTGAAAGCAACACCTGTAGCCGAGTTGTTGCCCATGTTGCCGTAGACCATTGCTTGAACGTTGACGGCTGTGCCCCATTCCTCGGGAATCTGGTTCATGCGGCGATATATGATTGCGCGCTCGTTCATCCAACTGTCAAACACTGCGCAGATGCCACCCCAAAGCTGTTCCCACGCACTGTCGGGGAAGTCTTTGCCGGTGTAGTCTTTAACGGCTGCCTTGAAGAGCTTAACGAGGTTTTTGAGGTCGTCGACGTCAAGTTCGGTGTCGAGTTTAACACCTTTCTCCTCTTTGATTTTCTCCATGATTTCCTCGAAGGGGTCGATGTCGGCTTTGCTCTTGGGCTTCATGCCGAGCACTACGTCGCCATACATCTGCACGAAACGACGGTAGCTGTCCCATGCGAAACGGGGGTTGCCGCTCTTTTCAGCGAGTGAGGCCACGGTTGCGTCGTTCATGCCGAGGTTGAGGACGGTGTCCATCATTCCCGGCATCGAAGCGCGTGCGCCGGAGCGAACTGAAACCAACAGGGGATTTGCGGGGTCATTGAATTTTTTACCAGTGAGTGATTCAACATGGGCTATAGCGGCTTCAACATCTTTCTGAATGCGTTTCACCACTTCTTCTTTGCCCCACTGGGTGTATTCGTTACAAACTTCGGTCGTGATAGTGAATCCCGGAGGTACGGGCATTCCCAACAAGTTCATTTCGGCAAGATTGGCACCCTTACCACCGAGCAGGTTTCTCATCTCGGCATTACCTTCGGCTTTGCCATCTCCGAATGTATAAACTCTTTTCATCGGATTGTTTTTGGTTAAGTTATTTTAGTGTTCTAATATCAGTTAACAAAGCATAAACGGGAGAGATGTGCAAATATAAGTCATAAAAGTGATATAATGAGCAATCGGAGCGAAAAAAATCCACAAAAGATGTTTAACTTTGCATCATCGAAACAATATATCTTAAAAAAATTAAATTGTTGCGTGAGTAGAAAACGTAAAGAATTACCCCTGATTCAGGGAGTTGAGATAACAGATGTCGCGGCGGAGGGCAACAGCATAGCTCGTGTCAATGACATGGTGGTGTTCATACCGTTTGGCGCGCCCGGTGATGTGGCCGATGTGAAACTTGACAAAAAGAAGAAAAGTTATGCCGAGGGACATATCGTCAATATGGTTTCGCCATCAACCTTGAGGGTTGAGCCGAAATGTGAACATTTCGGCATTTGCGGAGGTTGTCGCTGGCAGCATCTGCCCTATGAGTTCCAGTTGCGATGCAAGCGTCAGCAAGTGGAGGATGCCATGAGACGCATAGCCAAGGTAGAAATCCCTGAAATAAAACCTGCGCTGGGGTCGAAAGAAATCTGGGAGTATCGCAACAAGATGGAATATACTTTCTCCAATAAGTTGTGGCTGACGCGTGAACAATTGCAGAGTGGGGAGGAGTTCCCCGACCGCAATGCCGCCGGTTTCCATATCCCGGGGGCATTTGACAAGGTGCTCGACATTAACCGTTGCCATCTCCAGGATGATTTTTCCAATCGACTGAGATTGTTTATCAAGGAATACGGGAAAAACAACGGTTTGCCATTCTATGACCTGAGAGCTAATAGCGGACTTTTGCGCACGCTGATGGTGAGAATCGCATCGACGGGGCAGATAATGGCGGTGATGTCGTTTGGGGCCGACGAGCCCCAAACGATTAAGGCTTTGCTTGATGCCGTCAGGGAAAAGTTTCCCGAAATCACGTCATTGCTTTATGTCATTAATCTTAAAGTCAACGATACGATAGGTGACCAGAAGATTTTACTCCACTCGGGGCTTCCTTTTATCGAGGAGGAAATGGAGGGACTGAGGTTTAGGGTAGGGCCTAAATCGTTTTATCAGACTAACTCGCGTCAGGCGTATGAACTGTATAAGGTCACGCGCGAGCAGGCCGCTCTTTCGGGCGATGAGCTTGTGTATGACCTTTATACCGGCACCGGCACTATCGCCAACTTCGTTGCCCGTTCGTGTCGTAAAGTGATAGGCATAGAGTATGTGCCTGAAGCCATAGCTGACGCCAAAATCAATTCGGAAATTAACGGCATAGACAACACAGTGTTCTATGCGGGCGACATGAAGGATGTGCTCACTCGTGATTTTGTAGCGGAGCACGGTCGGCCAAACGTTATGATAGTCGATCCCCCACGCGCCGGGATGCACGGCGATGTAGTCGACGTGATTCTCGACACGGCCCCGCGCCGCATAGTTTATGTGAGTTGTAATCCCGCCACACAGGCACGCGACTTGGCATTGCTCGATGTGAAATACCGTGTTGAGAACATTCAGCCTGTCGATATGTTCCCACATACGCAACACGTTGAAAACGTCGTGACGCTCATGTTGAGAGATACCCCAAAGATTCAGGTTGAATGAATATCTACAAAGCAATTAGATTATTTGGCAAAATAAAGTCCAAGAGGTTGAAAATCGCGGGACTAATGGCAATGCACCTGATGGGGAAGCGTTACGTTGGCGTTTTTCTTGATCCTGTGATGGCCTGCAATCTGCGGTGCCGCATGTGTTATATGTCCGACTCGAATAAAATCAAAGAGCTTAGAGGACGCAAACCGATGACTATGGGTGATGTCGAGGTTTTAGCCCGCTCGATGTTTCACCGGGCCATGAAGCTGCAGATAGGGTGTGCGACTGAACCGACGTTGTCGCCGTTGCTTGAGGATATTGTGACTTGTGGTAAAAAATATGGTGTGCCATATATCTCGATTACCACAAACGGACAATTGCTGACCGGCGAGCGGGTGGAACGTCTGATTGCGGCCGGATTGAGTGAATTGACGCTGTCGATACACGGTCTGCGCAAAGATACATATGAGTATCTGATGAACGGGGCTGATTTCGGTAGGTTTGAGAAGCTGATTGACGGTCTGAAACTGATAAAGCGCAAGCATCCCGATTTTAAGGTGAGACTTAACTATGTGGTCAACTCGATGAACCGCCATGACCTTGCCGATTTTTTCACAGGTGTGCTTGCCGGGCTTGACTTTGACATAGTGCAGATAAGACCGTTCCAGAATCTCGGTGATACCTCTTATTCCGATCACGACCTTAACGGCGTTATTGCCGATTATCGGAAATTGATATTGCCCATTGTGGAGCGTTGCGCCGCGGAAGGTAGAAGGTGTCTCGCCCCTGATATTGATAATCTCCACTCGGTGAATAGTCTGACCGATGGATTCAATGATTATGTCGAGCAACTAACATATTATTATGTCGGGCCGGCCGATGCCGGAATCGAGGGGGTAAACTTATCGGTCAATAAATCGGGTTATTTGCCTGATAAATTGACGTTCGAACAATATCATCGTGCCAATGGTACGGTTAAAGAGATGTTGCACCGGGTCGTGTCGCCCAATGGAGGCAAAGACTCTGTCGATGTTAAAACAACCAAGAAGCTAAACTATAACGTAAAGTAGTTGGCGGAACAAAGTAGTTAAAATAATGGAGACAGGAATAAAAGCGGGTATCACATTGTCCGATCGATTTGAAGTGAGTGCGGATATGTCGGCCAAATCGGTTGGGTCGGGCGACATTGAAGTGCTTGCCACACCGGCATTGATAGCCCGGTTGGAAAATGTGGCTATGAGGGTAGTCGCCGATTTGTTACCCGGCGGTTCAACAACGGTGGGTGGATATATTGAATTGTCTCATCTCAAACCGACTCCGATAGGTGCGGAAATATTGGTCGAAGCCAAGCTGGAGAAAGTGTTTGGTCGTAGGCTTCATTTTTCGTTGTCGGCCTATGAAAATGGCGAATTGATAGGAAACGGCTCACATATAAGATACGTCGTGGACCGGCGTGAATTTATGGGTCAGGTATCAAAGGTTTGAATTGTAATAGGCCGGATCTCCGGTCACTTCCATTCCGATAAATGATGGCAGGTTGATTGCTGAGTCTTCGTTGTCAAGCTCTATTTCAGCCACTGTCGGCTTTGACTTCGGTTGATGAAATTCGTCAATTTCCCATGTCATACCGCTGTCAAGTATAATCCATCTTGTTTTTTCGATTATGTTTCCTTCGCAAAGTTCAAGCATTTCTTTGGCGTCATCGACAGGTATAGGATATTCCCATTCATGTCGGGTTGCATTGACAGTGACACTTTTTACCGTGATTCGCGCACTATCATCCATTATGCGGATTCTGACGGTAGCTTCTTTGCGGCGCGACAGGTAACCCTGGATTATATGACGTTTCCGCAGAGCGAGTTTCTTGTATGATTCATCATTGACGAGAAACTTTCTTTCAATTTCTAATGCCATTGGTAATCTAATGATTGATGTCGATTGTTATGGTAATAATGATTAACTTTGCAAAGTTAACAGAAATCAACGAAGTGGTTTCTTCAATAGGCTTACAATTTGGTGAATAGATTTATAATAAATTTCTTAATCGCATTATTCGTTACAATCGGCCCGGCAATTGGTAAAGCGGCCGAAAACGATATTGCCCGGGTTTCCGAGCGTTCATCGACGGTGAGGGTGCGTATTGCTGTCACCGACAGTCTCAGCGGCCAGCCGATTCCGTACGTCGCCGTCATGCTTCAAGGCAATCAGGGGGGTGTGTTGGCCAATGAAAAAGGGTTGGCCACTGTCTTTGTGGATCCGTCGGCCCGTAACGTCATAGAGGTGCAGACGATGGGGTATTCGGCCAAAATAGTCGAGATTCCTAAAGGGAAAAAGTCAGTCAGTGTAGCTCTTGTCCCGACAGGAGTGGAACTGAAAGAGGTGGTTGTTAAACGCACGAAAGAAAAATATTCCAAGAAAAACAATCCGGCTGTCAAGTTTGCCGAGTCGATAAAAAATGCTCGTGATTTGACTGACCCTCGCCGTCATGATAATTATAATTACGACAAGTATGAGCGCATCACCATGGCGATAAATCAGTTTGACGAGGGCAAGCAAGAGAATTGGCTGTTTAATAAATTCCCGTTTTTGAGTGAGCACGTCGACACGTCCGAAGTGTCGGGACGGCCGATATTGAATCTGTCGGTGCGAGAAAAAACGTCGCAGGTGTCATATCGTCGTGACCCTGAATCGGAAAAAGAGTATGTGACCGGTCAACGTCACGAAGGAATTGATGACTTGATGTCAAACCAAGAGAATGTTCAGGAAGCATTGGAAGATGTGTTCAGGGAGGTTGATTTGTATCAGAATGACATAACAGTTTTGCAGAATCGCTTTGTCAGCCCTCTGTCGAGAATAGCGTCTGATTTTTACAAATTTTATCTGACCGATACGGTCGAGGTCGACGGTGAGCGTTGCATAGTGTTGAGTTTCGCACCTCATAACCCGCAAGCGTTCGGGTTTATCGGACGTGTTTATGTGTCGGAAGGGGACTCAACTATGTTCATAAAGAAAGTTGAGATGAACGTGCCTCGCGACATAAATCTCAATTTCATACAGAAGATGTACATCAACCAGCAGTTTGACCGCGCCCCCGATGGTTCGCGCCTGAAGACTAAGGACGACATGATAGTCGAGGTGCTGGTTCTGCCGGGGACGCCCGGATTGTATTTCCGTCGCAACACTGCTTACCGTAACCATAATTTTAATCCCGCTGGTCGGCCGGCTCTGTTTGATAAATCAGAGCGGTCAATCGTAGACCCCGCGGCCGAACTGCGCGATGAAACTTTCTGGGCTGCGGAACGCCAGTTTGACATAACCGATAACGAGCGCCGCGTAGGTTCGATGATGGAGCGTTTGAGGTCTGTGCCGGTCTACTATTGGAGTGAGCGGACTTTGAAACTGTTGATGTCGGGATATATCCACACAGGTAAGAAAAGCCCTGTCGACATCGGTCCGATAGGTAAATTTTTTAGCGGTAACTCAGTCGAGGGCTTCCGTATGCAATTGGGAGGTCTGACAACAGCCAACCTGAGCAAGCGTTGGTTTGCGAGAGGTTATGCTGCATATGGGTTCAAGGATAAGCGTTTTAAATATTCAGGTGAGTTGGAGTATTCTTTCATTGATAAGAAATACCATGCCCGCGAGTTCCCGATAAAGTCGATAAAGGTTCGTCACTCCTATGATGTCGACGAGATAGGGCAGGGGTCGTCGTATTACTCCAACATGGATATGATTTTTTCATCGTTCACGCGTATGGATAATAATCAGATGACATATAAGCGTGAGTCGGAACTTGAATATGTGCTTGAGCTCGCAAACCATTTTTCAGTTGAGGCGGGGTTGAAATACACCCGGCAGGAAGCGACCGCTCTTATGCCTTTTATCACCGGCGACGGGCATAGATATTGGAAATATGATCAGGCGACATTTAATGTAAAGTTGCGTTATGCTCCGGGAGAGAAATTTTATCAGGGCAAGAGTGAACGTCAACCGATCAACATGGATGCGCCCGTGTTTACTCTCAGTCATAGTTTCGGGCCGATGAATTTCCTTGGGAGTCAATGGACTATCAACAAGACGGAGGCGAGTGTATTCAAACGTTTCTGGTTCTCGGCTTTCGGATATGCCGACGTCGTTGTCAAAGGAGGCCATGTATGGAATCAGGCCCCGTATCCTAATCTGTTGATTCCGACATCCAACCTCTCTTATCTCATACAGCCCGAGACATTCGCCTTGCTCAATCCGCTTGAGTTCATAACCGACACCTATGGAATGTGGGATTTGACATATTGGGCCAATGGGGCGATTTTCAATTACATACCGTTGTTGAAAAAGTTGAAATTACGCGAGGTCATATCATTCAGGGGTTTTGTGGGCCATCTCAGTATGAAAAACGACCCACGGTTCCATGATAATTTATATAGATTCCCTGAAGTTTCACATACTCAGCGGCTTGGCTCGACCCCTTACATGGAGGTTGCCGTGGGACTCGACAACGTTTTCCGCATATTCCGTGTCGATTATGTGTGGAGACTCACTTACCGCGATGCGCCCGGTATAGACCGAAGCGGGGTGAGGATGTCGCTTCATTTCACGTTCTGATCGCTTTATGGGACACACAAAAAGTCCCGGGGTGCAATCCCCGGGACGTGACTAAAGTTGATATAATACAAGGAGGATTATTCCTCGGTGTTTTTCTCGGCATACTCTTTGAGTAGTTTCTCCTGTACATCGCCGGGCACGAGTTCGTATGAAGCGAACTTCATGGTGAACGATGAGCGTCCGCCGGTGATGGAGCTGAGAGCCGTGGAGTATGATGACATCTCCTTCAACGGCACTTTGGCTGAAATTTTCTCAAAGCCGTTTTCGCTTGACATTCCCATGATTATCGCGCGTCGTCCCTGAAGGTCGCTCATCACGTCGCCCATCACGTCGGCAGGTACCATGACATCAACGTCATAGACCGGTTCGAGAATCTTGGGATTGGCGTTGCGGAACGCTTCGCTGAATGCGTTTCGGCCTGCCAGACGGAATGATATTTCATTTGAGTCAACCGGGTGCATCTTGCCGTCATAAATGCAGACGCGAACATCGCGGGCATATGAACCTGTAAGCGGTCCCTGCTCCATGCGATCCATCAGACCTTTGACGATTGCGGGGATGAAACGTGCGTCAATTGCACCGCCAACAATGCAGTTGTGAACAACGAGTTTGCCGCCCCAATCCAAGGGTATCTCCTGAGTGTCGCGGACATTCATCTTGAATTCCTGATTGCCGAAGCGATAAGTGTCGGGGGCCGGCATCCCCTCTGTATATGGCTCGATAATCAGATGAACTTCGCCAAACTGTCCGGCACCGCCTGATTGCTTCTTATGGCGGTAGTCGGCGCGTGAAGCTTTTGTGATTGTCTCGCGGTAAGGAATCTTGGGTTCTTCAAAGATAATAGGGAGCTTGTCGTTGTTTTCCACGCGCCATTTGAGTGTGCGCAGGTGGAACTCACCTTGTCCCGAAAGTATGGTTTGTTTAAGCTCTTTGGATTGCTCAACCTGCCAAGTGGGATCTTCCTCGTGCATACGGGTGAGGATCGCGCTTAGTTTCTCCGAATCGCTTTCGGTGACGGGGCGTATCGCACGCTGATATTTGGGCGCAGGGAATTTGATGAAATCAAAAGCTATTTCACAACCTTTCTCGTCGAGCGTATTGCCCGTGCGGGCGTCTTTGAGCTTCACTGCTGCGCCGATGTCACCGGCGCAGATTGCATCGACGGGTGTTTTGATCTGACCGCATACGCAATATATCTGAGCCAAGCGTTCTTTGCCTCCGCGGGTCACGTTCTCAAGGTCGGCTCCGGCTTTTAGGGTTCCTGACATTACCTTAAAGTAGCTCACTTCGCCGATGTGTGGCTCAACAGTGGTCTTGAACATGAAGATACTCAACGGGCCATTTGAATCGGGTTTCACTGTCTCGCCTGCGGTATCGACCGGGGCCGGCATATCATTGACAAAGGGAACTACATTGCCAAGGAATTCCATCATGCGGCGCACGCCCATATCTTTCAGTGCGCTCACACAGAAAACAGGGAATATCGAACGGTCAATCAGACCTTTTCGTATGCCCTCGCGCATCTCGTCTTCAGTCAGATGGCCCTGGTCAAAGAATTTTTCCATGAGAGTCTCGTCGTTTTCTGCGGCGGCTTCGACGAGCTGCTGGTGCATCTCCTGGGCGCGCTCCATCTGGTCAGCCGGTATATCTTCGATTGTAGGTACACCGCCATCGGGGCCCCATGAATATTTTTTCATCAATAGCACGTCGATCATGGCGTTGAAGCCGGGACCCGCGTTGATTGGGTATTGGATGGGCACAACCTTACTCCCGAAAATTTCGCGCATCTGTTCAATCACGTTGTCATAGTCGGCTTTTTCGCCGTCGAGCTGGTTCATGGCGAAAATAACCGGTTTCTTGAGCGATGCGGTGGTGCGGAATATATTCTGGGTGCCGACTTCGACACCATATTGTGCGTCGATGAGTATCACACCCGTATCGGTCACATTCAGGGCGGTGATGGCGTTACCGACAAAGTCGTCTGCTCCCGGGCAGTCGATAACGTTGAGCTTCTTACCAAGGAACTCAGCATAGAAAACGGTTGAAAACACAGAGTAGCCATACTCTTTTTCAACCGGGAAATAGTCGCTTACGGTGTTCTTGCCGTCGATGGTGCCGCGGCGTTTTATAACTCCACACTCGTAAAGCATCGCTTCGGCGAGTGTGGTTTTTCCCGAGCCTTTGCTACCAAGCAAAGCTATGTTTTTGATTTCGTTGGTTTGATAAATCTTCATGTTATTATAGATTTAAAATAAGTTAAACTGGGTTAGTGTTACAAATGTGAGCGCAAAATAGAAAGTTTTTGTCAGAAATGCAACTTTTGACTATATGTTGCATAACATAGTTTTTTAAAACATTTTTCGATGGATATAATTTTGATGCTTAATTTCTCGATGATGGAGGATTTGCGTAACTTTGGCATCAAATTTGCATATCGGCAATTGGTAATATTAATTTGTTATTCTGCCAAAGGATAGCGAATCTGAAATTTTATAGACTGTAACGATGAAGTTTTCACCAGACGAAGCCGCAGGCTTCTTCTCAATAAGCCCCGCGCGTCAGCAGGACGACCAATCAGAAATACAACCCGATTTACTGCAGCTCCCGTTGCTGCCAACAAGAAATCTGGTTCTGTTTCCCGATGTGGCTATACCGATAACGCTTGGACGCGAGTCGTCGCTTGCGACGGCAGAACGCGCCGAGCGTGACTCGTCGTTTATCGGCGTTGTGTGCCAGCTTGACAGCAGTGATGATAATCCCGAGCTGAAAGGGCTATTCAGGTACGGTGTATTCGCACAGGTGCTAAAAGTGCTTACATTGCCCGATGACACAAAGACCGCTCTTGTGCAAGCGCGTGGAAAGTTCAAGATTCTCGGCGAGGCGGCAACTGTCGGCACCGGCAGCAAACGCGAGCTGCGGGCACACGTCAAACCTATAAGTGAGGTGATTCCCAAATCACCCGATCAAGAATTTGTAGCACTCGCCACATCAATCAAGGACACAGCTACAAACATAATGAAGGCCACCGATTCGCCATCGGAGGTGATGTTCAATATCACCAACGTTGATAATCCGGCCTCCTTGATTAATATACTATCGTCTACTTTGCCGATAAACCCCGAGGTAAAGATGAAACTGCTCGCGATGAGGTATATGAGGGAACGCGGTGTGGCTTTGCTTGACGAGCTGACGCGCAACTCCGAGATGATTAACCTGACCCGGGAGTTCCAGAAGCGCGCCAAGGAAAGCCTTGACGATAAGCAGCGAAGCGCATTCCTGCAGCAACAGATGGAAGCGATACGCGCCGAATTGTATGGCGATGACGATGAGCCCGAGGAGCTGCGCAAACGCGCTGCTGAAGTTGATTTCCCTGAAACAGTCAGCAAGGTATTCAATAAGGAACTTGAGAAGTTGCGCCGTGTCAATCCGCAGTCGCCTGACTACTCCGTGCAATACACCTATCTTGAAACTCTGCTCGATTTGCCATGGGGAAAACTGACGCCGTTGGTTGATGATATTACTCATGCTGCCGACGTGCTCAATAATGACCATTTCGGGCTTGAAAAGGTCAAGGAGCGCATCCTCGAGCAGATGGCTGTGATGATTAACAATCCGAGCGGAAAGGCACCGATCATATGTCTGGTAGGCCCCCCCGGTGTCGGCAAGACTTCGCTTGGCCAGTCGATAGCGCGCGCCCTTGGTCGCGATTACCAGCGGGTGTCACTTGGTGGTGTGAATGACGAAGCTGAAATACGCGGACATCGCCGCACATATATCGGTGCGATGCCCGGGCGCATAATTGACGCCTTGAAGCGTGCCGGATCATCCAATCCCGTACTTCTGCTCGACGAGATAGATAAACTTGGCCGTGACTTTAAGGGAGACCCGGCGGCAGCTCTGCTTGAGGTGCTTGACCCTGAGCAAAATTGCAAATTCCATGACAATTATGTCGACGTGGACTATGATTTGTCTAATGTGCTTTTCATCGCCACAGCCAATTCACTGTCGACTTTGTCGCAACCGTTGCTCGACCGTATGGAAATCGTCGATATCGCGGGTTATCTGCTTGAAGAGAAGGTGCAAATAGCCAAACGCCATTTCATTCCGCGGCTCACAGGTGAGTTGAACACAGGTTGGCTCAACCTGCAATTCCCCGATGAAACACTCGAGGCGATAATTGACCGTTATACGGCTGAAAGCGGTGTGCGTCAACTTGAGAAACGGTTGTCGCAGATTATGAGAAAACGGCTTCTGGCCGCCATGAACGGAAGGTCTGCTGATTCTGTGATTAGACCTGATGATTTGCAGGGGATGCTCGGTGCGCCGGTCTATAACCGGGATAAGTATGAGGGCAACGATTTCGCCGGCGTGGTCACCGGGCTCGCATGGACGGCTGTGGGTGGTGAAATACTGTTTATTGAATCATCGTTGTCGTCATCTAAAGGTGAGAAGCTGACATTGACCGGCAACCTTGGCGACGTGATGAAGGAGTCAGCGGTCATAGCGTTGCAATACGTCAAATCTCATGCGGCTCAGTTTGGTATAAATCCTGAGCTGTTTGATAAATACACATTGCATATCCATGTTCCCGAAGGCGCTATCCCCAAAGATGGACCGTCGGCCGGTATCACTATGGCTACATCTATCGTCTCGACTTTCACGCAACGTAAGGTAAAAGCCCGGTTGGCTATGACCGGGGAAATTACTCTTAGGGGCAAAGTGCTTCCCGTGGGTGGAATAAAAGAGAAGATTCTGGCAGCCAAGCGGGCGGGAATTACCGATATAATCCTGTCGGCCGATAACCGTAAGGATGTGGCGGACATAAGCGAGAATTATATCTCGGGGCTGACATTCCACTATGTGGATACTGTGATGGACGTTATAGGGCTTGCATTGACCGACGAACTTGCCGTCGATCATGTAGATTTATGATGGACAACGCATAGGTTATATAATAAATGGCGGCTCAGTTCGAGTCGCCATTTTTCAAATTAGCAAAAGTTTCTGTACAAGAGATTATTAATCGGTTATTTCTTTGTGGTCTGAGCGTCGTCGGCTGCTTCAGCAGCTTCAGCGGCTTCGTCCTGGGCTATTTCTTCATCTTTAAACTTGTCGATTCCGGCAGCTATAAGCTGATTGTACCAACTGAACACCTTTTTAATGTCGTTGGTGTAGACTCTGTCGTCATCGAAATCGGGTAGGATAGTAGCGAAATAATCGCGTATTTCCTTGTCACCCCCGAGGGCTTTTACATCGACAGGTTTTCCATCGTTTTTTTCTTTGATGGTTTCAAACACATCAGCCAACGGTGTGTCTTCATCTTCAGTGTAGATGGCTATGTCGCCAAGAGAGATAACCTTGTCGTGTGCGTATGCCGGAGTGCGTTTCCCGGTGGCGAGGCTCTCGACAATGAGCATATTTTTCCCTTGGTTTACCAATTTGAAGAGGCCCGGACGGCCTGAGATTGAAAGAATTGTCTTTAACATTGTTATTGATTTTTGGAATTTATCTATTTAAGGTTGGCTATGTCGTCAAGTTTATAGGGCGTGGCTTGATAGACAAAGTAGTTAAGCCAGTTGGTGAAAAGCAGATTGGCGTGCGAACGCCATCTGACGAGCGGTTCTTTCGACGGGTCATCGTCGATGTAATAGTGGGCGGGAATTGCCGGGTTCAATCCTTTTTCAAGGTCTCTGTGATACTCGAAGTCAAGCGTGAGCGGTGAATACTCCGAATGGCCGGTGATAAAGAACTCTCTTCCCCCGCGGGCCATGACCATATAGACTCCGCTTTCCTCACTGTCGGCCAGAATGGTAAGTGATTGATGTCGATTTATTTCATCGGCATCAAGCTGGCTGAATCGACTGTGGGGGACTTCAAATGTGTCGTCAAATCCGCGGAATATAGGGTTGTGCTTGTCTTTAAGACGGTGGGTGAACACCCCTGAAACCTTATGGCCAAGGACGTGCTTTGTGATACCGTAGTGGTAATATAATCCGGCGAAAGCGGCCCAGCATATGTAGATTGTGGAGGTCACATGGCTTTTTGCCCATTCAAACACCTCGGTCAGCTCCCGCCAGTAATCGACTTGCTCAAATTCCACTTTTTCTACCGGCGCGCCTGTTATTATCAGGCCGTCGTAGCAGTCGTTTTTGATGTCGTCAAACCGTTTGTAGAAGGCTTCGATATGCTCGCGCGGAGTGTTGCGCGACACATGAGTGCCCACATCGACCAAATCAAGATTGATTTGCAACGGGGTGTTGGAAATCAGCCTCAACAGGTCGGTCTCGGTCATAAGTTTTAGCGGCATCAGATTAAGAACCGCTATCCTTAGGGGACGTATGTCCTGGGTGGCGGCGCGCCGCTCCCCCATGACAAATATGTTTTCGGCTTTTAGCTCCTCAACGGCGGGTAACCCTTCTGGAACTCTTACTGGCATCTTTTTAGAAAATTGTCGGGATTACATTACGCCGCGTTCGCGAAGTTTACATTGCCATGCCCATGCCGAACGCATGGTGTCGTCGATAGAGGTCTGGGCTTTCCAGCCAAGGACTTCATTGGCATAGGCGGGATTGGCCCATACTTTCTCAATATCGCCTGCGCGGCGTCCTACGATTTTGTGGGGAACGTTAACGCCTGTGGCGCGCTGGAATGCGTCTATCAGCTCAAGCACTGACAATCCTATTCCGGTGCCGAGATTGAAAATCTCTATTTTGTTGTCTGATTTGTCCTCAAGCATCCTCTCCACAGCGATAACGTGAGCTTTCGCAAGGTCGACAACGTTGATGAAGTCGCGTATGCAAGACCCGTCGGGGGTGTCGTAGTCATTGCCGAACACGCTCAATTCCTTTCTTATGCCGATGGCGGTCTGTGTGAGGTAGGGTATGAGATTCTGTGGCACACCGTTGGGCAATTCGCCTATTTCAGCGGATGGATGCGCTCCAACGGGGTTGAAATATCTGAGAATAACGCTTTTGATTGGTGCGCCTGAGTTGACCACATCGGTGATTATCTCCTCTGAAATCTGTTTGGTGTTACCGTAAGGCGATGTGGCTTTTTTTATCGGCGCCGCCTCAGTGACCGGGTTGGAGTCCGGCTCGCCGTAGACCGTGCATGATGATGAGAAGACTATTCCTTTCACTCCGTGACGCGGCATGGCGTCGAGCAGATTGAGCAAGGTGTTGAGGTTGTTGCGATAGTATAGGATAGGCTTTTCAATTGATTCACCGACAGCTTTGCTCGCTGCGAAATTGATGATACCCTTGATGTCGGGATAATCTGTGAACAATTGTTCGAGAGCCGCCATATCGGTGCAGTCGGCTTCGACCATAGGCGGACGTTGACCCGTGATGCGCTCTATGCCGTCGAGCACTTCAAGATTGCTGTTGGATAGATTATCGATGATTACCACCGGATAACCGGCTTGCTGCAGCTCGACGACAGTGTGTGAGCCTATGTATCCGGTACCTCCGGTTACTAATATTCTTCCTTTCTTCATGACTGTTTCTATTATGTGTGTCAAAGTCAACGGAACTTACGCTCCAACGCGAATTTACAAAATATTATTGTTGAAGCAAAGTAAACGGTTCTCTCCCGGGCGTTTTTTTATTGTCGGTCGGTTTATAGGATGGGGCTGAAAAGTCTCATGAACGATTCCAACGCTTTTTGGGTTATCGGTCTGTGTCGCCACGCCGAGGGGGTGATGCGTTGGCAGTTTTTCATGTCGTTGACAAAAATTTCTTTCATCTGCTTGTTGAAATCAGTCGAATAGATGATTATGTTGCCTTCAAAGTTGTGTTCAAAACTGCGGAAGTCAAAATTGGTAGATCCCACCGATGAAAATTCCTCGTCGATGACGAGCGTCTTGCTGTGAAGCATCCCGGGTTCGTAGAAATAAATCTTGATACCAGCGCGCAAGCATTCGGTAATGTAAGAGTATGAGGCATATTTCAGCATGACCGAGTCGCTGCGCCGCGGAATCATGATGCGCACATCGACATGAGAGAGGGCCGCGCTTTGTAACGCTTTCAGAAGGCTCTCGGTCGGCAGGAAATAGGGCGTTTGCAAGAAAACCGATTTCTTGGCGTTGGCGATGGCCTTGAGATAGACCATAGCCACATTGCTCCATTGGCTTGTGGGGCCGCTTGTGATGAGCTGCATACCCATCGGGCGGTCGACACAGACCGGCAACGCTACATCTTTACCTTCTTCGATTAACGGTTGTCCCATGAAACTCCAGTCTATGGCAAACGACAGTTTCAATGCAGCCACGGCAGGACCCTGTATGCGCAGGTGTGTGTCGCGCCAGATGCCCCAGTCTGTCCCGTCGATATATCGATCAGCTATGTTCATCCCGCCGATATATCCGATGTATCCGTCGATTACGCAAAGTTTGCGGTGATTGCGCCAGTTGATGCGGGTGGCAAACGGGGGAAAGGCGACTTTAAAAAATGGATAGACCATAACCCCTGCCTGCTGCATCTCTTTGAAAAATCTGTTTTTCACGCCGAAACAGCCTACATGGTCGTAGATAACTCTGACGATGACACCTTCTCGCGCCTTGCGTTGGAGAATCTCTTTTATCTCATATCCGATTTTGTCATCCTCAAAAATGTAGTATTGGAGGTGAATGTAATGCTGCGCATTGTTGAGGTCGTCGATGAGCGTGTCAAATTTCTCGCGGCCGGTTGTGAAGATTTTGGCATCGTTTCCCGGATAGAAGTTTGCTCCGGTCAACGAGCGTGCGAGTTTGATCTGCTGCTGGCTCTCGGTGCTCATGGCTATTCGGTCGGCATGGGGGAGCGACATTGATTCAAATTTGCGCAGTTTGCGGCGGTTGCGGCGGGATATGCGGTGCTTGTTCTTTATGCTGCGCCCGAAGAATATGTAGAGGATAAGTCCGAATGCGGGAACAACAAGAAGCACAGTAACCCATGCGAGTGACTTGACGGGATTGCGGTTTTCTGACAAGACGATTCCGATGATACTGAGAATTGTGACGGCATAGATGACCATCAATCCCCAATAGAGCCATGACATATTTATGTATTCTGACAAAGACGCTCCCATTTCATCGTATTTTCGCCCTAAAATTACACAAATAGTCGCAACAAACAAAATTAATGCGACATATTGATGTAGATATGTAAGATATTGGCCGATTAGTGTATTTTTCCCACAGGTCAGTAATTTATTATTAAGTTCCGCGCCGATTGGGATAATGGTGTTTGTCGAAAAATCGCTACCTTTGCGGGAAATTATCCATTTTAAATACTAAGATGCTACTTACTAACTCCATAGCCACGTTCGGCAGCTATTGCCTGTTTATGCGACGGGTGTTTTCTATTCCTGATAAGCTCAAAATTTTTCTGCGTCGCACTGTTGCCGAGATTTCAAAACTCGGAGTGGACTCAATTCCCCTCGTAATCATAATCTCGTTGTTTATTGGTGCGGTTATCGCCATCCAGATGCAGCTCAACATCACTTCGCCGCTCATTCCCGCTTATTCTGTGGGGTTGGCCACGCGTGATATTGTGCTGCTGGAATTTTCCAATTCGATTCTGTGCTTGATTCTCGCCGGAAAGGTTGGTTCAAACATAGCTTCCGAGATTGGAACCATGAGGGTGACCGAGCAGATTGACGCGCTTGAGATTATGGGTGTCAATTCGGCAAATTTCCTGGTGTTGCCAAAAATCGTCGCATTCCTGTTGTTTATGCCGGTTTTGGTGGTATTCAGCATCTCGACGGCTTTGTTCGGCGGCTACTTCGTGGCGTTTGTGACCGATATAATCACCGTGTCACGCTACGTCTATGGTTTGCAGGCGTTATTTCAGGAATGGTATGTATGGTATGGGCTTATAAAATCGGTGGTATTCGCATTTATCATCAGCTCTGTCGCCTCGTTTTATGGCTACTACGTCAAGGGCGGCGCGCTCGATGTCGGTAAATCAAGTACCAATGCCGTTGTGTCGAGCAGCATACTGATTCTGTTTTTTGACGTGTTGTTGACAAAACTGTTATTGCAATGATTGAGGTTAAAAATATTACAAAATCGTTTGACGGAAAGACGATTTTGCATGATATATCGGCGACATTCCACACTGGTAAGACTAATCTGATTATAGGTCAGAGTGGATCGGGTAAAACTGTGTTGATGAAATCGCTTGTGGGGCTTATTCGTCCCGAGATGGGTGAAATACTCTACGACGGACGCGATTTGTTGAAAATGGACTCCTCGCAAGTAAAAGATTTACGCAAGGAGATTGGAATGCTTTTCCAAGGATCGGCTCTGTTTGACTCTGAGACTGTACTTGGCAATGTCATGTTCCCGCTGGTGATGTTTACCAAAATGACTGAGGCCGAGATGCGCGACCGAGCGCTGTTTTGCTTAGAGCGTGTCAACCTTAAAGGAGCCGACAAAAAATATCCGTCGGAAATATCAGGAGGTATGCAGAAACGTGTGGCTATAGCACGCGCCATAGCCCTTAATCCGAAATATCTGTTTTGTGACGAGCCTAACTCGGGTCTTGACCCTAAGACTTCTATTGTCATTGACGAATTGTTGAGCGACATAACCCATGAATACAATATCACGACTATAATAAACACCCATGATATGAACTCGGTGCTCGGTATAGGCGAGAACATCATTTTCATAAACAAGGGCTATCGTGACTGGGTGGGTAATAAAGACAAAATTTTTGAGACCACAAACGAGGCGTTATCTGACTTTGTGTTTGCGACAGACCTTTTCCAGAAAGTAAAGGATTATGTAGTGCACAATTCACATCACATTCGATAAATGCCTGCCATACCGTTTTTTTGAGATGTCAAAAAACAGTATTTATCTACTTCATGCAATCTGCTCTTTGCTTTGCCTGTCAGCGGTTTTATCGTCGTTTGATTGCCGTAAGAAAGATATAGGGCGTACATCGATTTGTGCGGATGTTCTTGCCGACACCATCTCTAAAATCGTGTCGGGTTACCCCGGGGAGATCGGGGTGGCTTTAATCATTAATAACACCGACACCATAACTGTCAACAACCGGGCAGTCTATCCTCTGATGAGCGTGTTCAAGGTTCATCAGGCTATGGCTGTCTGCAATGATTTTGATTGCAGAGGGCTGACTCTCGACTCGTTGATTGACATCAAGAGAACTGAGCTTGATTCCATGACATGGAGCCCCATGTTGAAGGAGCATAAGGACGCGGAATTTAGATTGACGGTTAAAGACCTATTGCGTTACACGCTCAAGTTGAGCGACAACAATGCAAGCAATCTCATGTTCGAGAGACTGGTCGGCGTAGCGGAAACTGACAGTTTCATAGCTACCGTGGTTCCGCGCTCAAGCTTTAGAATCGCTTGTACTGAAAGGGATATGTCGGTAGACCGCAGTAGGGCATACACAAACTCCACCTCTCCTTTAGGTGCGGCGATCTTGATGAATCGCTTGTTTACCGACAGTTTGATCAGTGGTGCAAAGCAGGGATTTATCAAAAATGCTTTGAAAGAATGTGCCACGGGCAATGACAGAATCACTGCTCCTTTGCTCGGCAAAGAGGGTGTCGTGGTTGCCCATAAGACAGGTTCAGGCTACACTACTGAAAAAGGGGTGCTTATTGCTCTCAATGATGTGGCATATATCTCTTTGTCTGACAATATGCGTTACACCTTGGCAGTGTTTGTCAAAGATTTCCATGGAGATGCGACACAGGCTTCTAATGCCATATCCCATATATCGGCCGTAGTGTATTCTTACTTGAAGTAATCGTTGAAAAACTTTTGGATTAATTCCTTGATTCATTCGCCGATTGCGTTATCTCGATTCCTTCTTGTTCATGACGTCAGTTAAAAAATCAGTGGGGTTAATGCCGGCAAGCATCGACCCCACTGAGGTATGACTTTGGACGTTATCGTTTATTCGGCTTCGGGATCAAGTATCACAGTCTGGTAATTGCCCTGGGATAGTAGCTCTTTCATGAATGCCATGACATCGGCGGGAGTCAAGGCGTTGATGGTCTCGATGTTGTTGTTGAACGCATCGATACCGTTGAGTGATGTGCCGACCATTGCGTTGATCCAAGGTTCGTTAAGCTCTTTTTCTTCAGTGCAGCTCTTTACCATGAATTCTTTCACTTTGTTCAGCTCCTCATCGGTGATATTGGATGTCATGTTATTAAATTCCGCTTCAACCATTCCAAGTACTTTCTCCTTCATTTCAGGCTTCATCGGGAAGACCGACTGGATAGTGACGGGATATTTGCCAATGCGTTTCATTGAGCCTTGTGCGCCGATTGAATAGACCGCACCTTCTTTTTCGCGGACGGTCTCGGTGAGACGTTTGGTAAGGATTTGGCCTGCGACGCTTGCAAGAGTGCGGTTTTTGGTCGAGTAGGGGAGTGCGCCCTCTACCACGATAGCTGCCCAGGTCTGAGGCGTTTCCATCGGTGCTGTGAATGTGTGGGTGTCGCGGCCTGCGATAATCTCTATGGATGTGTCGGGAGTGGCGTCTTTCACTGATTTGGCTGCGTCGCCTGGGAGTGATGCGATATATTGTTCCACAAGCTGTTTAAGCGAATCGGTATCTATATTGCCCACGAAGAAGAAGGTGTAATCGGCGGCGTTGGCAGTGGCGTTATGTGCCATTGCAAGAACATCCTCCCGGTTGGAGGCTTTGATGCTTTCAGCGGTTACCATCTGGGCTTTCGGCGATTTTATCAGAGAACTCATGAGGTTTTTGCTGAAGATAAACTGCGGGTTGGCGCTCTGATTTTGCATCAGTCCGCTGTACATATTCTGGAAAGCGGTGAACTCATCTTCGGTCAGTTCCATGTCGGTCATCGTCATGTAGATCAGCTCCATTAAAGTTGGGAGGTCTTTTGGCGTGGTTGCACCGCTAAGACTGCGTGAATATTCTTCGATTGAGAAGTTGACCGACGCTTGTTTACCTTGCAGATACTTCTGCATATCGCTGAACGTGTATGAGCCGAGTCCGTTTTGAGACAGTGCGAGCGGCATCACAATCACGCTGTTGGCTTTTTCATCGGGGAGAGTGGAAATGCCGCCGCCCTTTGCGACTGCTTCAAAAAGAATTTCGTCGTTTTTGAACGCTGTCTTCTTGACAACCACAGTCGCACCGTTTGAGAGCGTCCATTTTTCCGCTCCCCACTGTTTGTCGTCCTCGGTTTTCACGATTGTTCCGGCTTTTGGCATAGCGGGAATCAGTGGTTCGCTCTTGACCTCATCGACATATGCCTCGATGTTCTCCCCGTCAATGGCGGTGAAAGAAGCCGCAAGTGATTCTTCCGTGGGGGCTGTGTAACCATCTTTCTCGGGAGTCATGGCGATGACAACGCGGTTGTCGGTGGTGATAAGCTCTTTCATTGACATATTGATGGCGGCTACAGGTACCTGGTTGGCGAGCATCTGCATTAGATTGTACTTTTCTTCAAGCGACGGGATGGGGTCGTTGTCGATGAAGTTGCGAACGTAGGAACGCACATAATCGCTGGTCTGGTGATTGGCGCGGTCGTTGTAGTCTTTCTCTAATTTTGACAGATACTCTTTGCGGGCACGTTCATATTCCGATGCGGTGAATCCCCCGCGGGCGGCGCGGAGTACTTCGCGATATGCGGCTGCAAGCGCGCCTGACAGGTCGCTCCCTTTTGGAAGTGCTGTGATTGTGAAAGCGTCTTTGGTCTTAGCCAGTAAGAAATTACCGTATTTGGCCATTGCGTTTGCAAATGGAGCGTCGGCTTTTGTACTAAGGTCGGTCAATCGGCTGTTGAGCATCTCGTCTATCATTGTCGTGATGTAATCTTGTGCCACTCCGGCCAGTGTGGAACGCAATGAGTCGGGGAGGGCTTTGGTCTTGAACATTATCATGCCGATGGGGAACGACAACTCCTTGTCAGAACCTATGGCGAAGATAGTTCCCGGGGTGTCTTCGACGGGGAAGTAGACGCGCTCTTTGACATTTTCCGGCATTTTGATCGGTGAGAAGATTTCTTTGATTTTGTTCTCTATGCGGTCCACGTCAATATCGCCAACAACGATTATGCCTTGCTGGTCGGGGCGATACCATGCTTCATAATAATCGCGGATTGCTTGTGGAGGAAAATTGTCTACCACTTCCATTGTGCCTATTGGCAGACGGTAGCCATAGCGGTTGTTGGGGTAGATCACGGGTAGCAGTTTCTCTAAGATTCGCATCTGTCCGACGTTGGTGCGTCGCCATTCTTCATGGATGACACCGCGTTCCTTATCAATTTCTTCGGGGTCGAGAAGAAGTCCGTCGGCCCAATCATGAAGAATCATGAGGCAAGAGTCCTGAACGCCGACACGAGCCGTGGGCACATTGGAGATGTTGTAGACTGTTTCGTCGACACTTGTATATGCGTTGAGGTTCTGCCCGAATTTTACGCCGATTGATTCAAGCCAGCTTACGACCTCATTACCCGGAAAATTCTCGGTGCCGTTGAAGCACATATGTTCAAGGAAATGGGCGAGACCGCGCTGATTGTCTTCCTCCAGTATAGATCCGACTTTCTGGGCGATATAGAAATCAGCTTGTCCTTTAGGGGTTTCATTGTGTCGGATGTAGTAGGTTAGACCGTTCGGAAGTTTACCAATCCTTACATCTTTGTCGACCGGCATTGGCATCATCTGAGCCTGGATGGTCGACATCATGCCTAATGTTGCGATAAACAGAAATAGGCGTTTAAAATTGATTCTCATAATTAGTGTTTATGATGTTATGTAATGAAGTTTGATATGCTTATGTAGCTTTGAAATAATTGAAACTTACGGTTAGACGCTGCCATATGTCGATTAGTTGCAGCGGTATCATTAAAATTTTCCAAATTTACGATTAAAATGTCACTTTTAAAATGAAAAAGGTTTACAAAAAGTCCCGCGTCAAATTTAACACGGGACTTGTGGATGTATTATGCGTTATTGGGAGCTCTGTCGTTACTGCTCCATCAGATACCGTTCGGCATCGATTGCCGCTCTGCATCCCATTCCGGCTGCCGATACCGCCTGTCGATAACGGGGATCGGCCACATCGCCGGCGGCGAACACTCCGGGGACGTTTGTAGCCGTGGTGTTTCCGGGCAACACAATGAATCCAGCCTCGTCTGTGGCTATGAATGGCTTGAAAACCTCAGTATTCGGATGGTGTCCGATCGCAAGGAAAAAACCGTCGATAGGAAGATCATAGTGCAGTTCTCGCGGGGTGCCGATGTGCTCCACTAAATGCGCTCCTTCTACCACCTCATCGCCATACAGCCCTTCTGTGTTGGTGTTGAACAAAATTATGATGTTATCTTTTTCGTGTACGCGCCTTTGCATCACTTTTGATGCGCGGAGGTAATCTTTTCTGACAATCAGATATACTTTCTCGGCCAACGTGCTTAGGTAGAGTGCTTCCTCGCAGGCAGTGTCTCCACCGCCTACTACTGCTACGATTTTTTTGCGGTAGAAGAATCCATCGCAGGTGGCGCACGCCGACACCCCCATTCCTGAATATTTGGTTTCGTCTTCAAGTCCAAGATATTTCGCGCTTGCGCCCGTGGCTATGATTACGGTGTCGGCATGTATGATGTCGTGGTTGTTGATAATCACTTCGAGAGGACGCTTGTTGAAATCGACTGATGTGGCCATTCCTGTGCGAATGTCCGCACCAAACCGCTCGGCCTGTTTGCGGAGGTCATCCATCAGTTGCGGGCCGGTCACACCTTCGGGATAACCCGGGAAGTTTTCGACATCGGTTGTGGTGGTCAGTTGCCCGCCCGGCTGGATTCCTTCATAGAGTATGGGGCTCAGATTCGCACGGGATGCGTATATCGCGGCTGTATAGCCTGCGGGTCCCGACCCTATGATAAGACACTTGGTGTTGATTGTTTCCATGATGGTGTTTTGGCTTTGAGGGTTATTAACAAATTAACTTGTAAGACGGATTATTAATGATTTAGCGCAAATCAATCCATTCGGTCGAACGGTATTTGCTTTTGTCGGGGCGAAAATAGCTTTGAGCTAATTTTCCTCCTTTAGTGATTGATACCGTTTTTATTAATGCGGTATGCCCGTTAGACAGGGTTATGGCGGCCTGAACAGGGATATATCTGTTATCGACCGTGATTATGGCTTTTTTGATGTCGGCGGATTTTGACAAAGGAGTCAACTCTATTATATATTTGTTTGTAGGCGCTTTTAAATGCTTTGGAGCATAACTCTTTTGCAGACCCGACACTATTATAAATGGATTTATAGTGGCGAGTTCGTCGGGGGTGGGGGTGCTGACCGTCATTTCGTCGACTTTAGGATTGTAAACCCATTGTGTCGTTCCGTCATACCATGTTGTGATGCCGCCGTTGAGCGTCGCTACAAATTTGTCGCCTGAAAGCCTGAGTGTCCCGGTCGATTTTTCCGGCCCCTCGCTCATAGTGAATTTAACTGTAAGCGAAGGTGCGTTTTTCATCAGTTCCGATGATTTTTTCAAAACTGTCGCAGCTGATGGTCTACCGGCATTCAGCGTAATCGCCGAGAAAAATGCGCAGGCGACCGTTGCAATTATGGAGATAAATCTTGTCATACTACTTATCTAACATCATTTTAGCCCGAAGGTTTGATTAGCCGAGCAATGTTTCAAGCATCCTTTCAAGTTGAAGGGAATCGACAAGAATTTGTCGAGGTTTGCCACCCTGTGCCGGGCCAACGATTCCGGCTTCTTCAAGTTGATCCATGATTTTTCCAGCTCGGTTGTATCCGATGGAGTAGCGACGTTGAAGGGAGGATGTCGATGCGACACCTGATTGGACGACTATACGGGCCGCTTCTTCAAAGAGAGTATCGCGGTCGGCGACATTGCTAAGTGAGCCGCCGTCGCCGCTCTCAGGCAGATAATCGGGCAGATAGTAGGCGTGCTCGAATCCGATTTGCTCGTCTATTGATGAGCAGATGTCTTCGACCTCCTTAGTGTCGATGAATGCGCATTGCACGCGGTTCATCTCACCGTTGATGCTGAAAAGCATATCCCCGCGCCCTATGAGCTGGTTGGCGCCTGTGCGGTCAAGGATGGTCTTGCTGTCGACCATCTGAGATACGCGGAACGCTATACGGCCGGGGAAGTTGGCCTTTATGATGCCTGTGATGACATTAGTCGATGGGCGTTGGGTTGCGATTATCATGTGCATACCCACGGCGCGGGCTTTTTGCGCTATGCGGGCTATGGGCGTTTCAACCTCCTTGCCTGCGGTCATTATGAGATCGGCAAACTCATCGACTATGACAACTATATAAGGCAAGTAGCGGTGCCCTTTTTCAGGGTTCAGGGTTCTTGCGGTAAATTTGGCGTTATATTCCGCAATCGACCTGACATTAGCGTTTCTTAACAGATTGTAGCGGTTATCCATCTCCACGCAAAGAGAATTGAGCGTGGCGACAACCTTGCTGGGGTCTGTTATGATTGCTTCCTCCTCATCGGGAAGTTTTGCGAGATAATGGCGTTCGAGCTTTGAATAGAGGCTAAATTCCACCATCTTTGGATCGATTAGTACGAATTTTAATTCAGATGGGTGCTTTTTGTAGAGCAATGATGCTATGATTGCGTTTAGCCCCACTGACTTGCCCTGACCAGTGGCTCCGGCCACGAGCACATGAGGCATTTTGGTCAGGTCAGCGATAAACACATCGTTTGAAATGGTGGCGCCCATCGCCATAGGCAAAGCATACTTGCATTCCTGGAACTTCTTTGATGATATAATCGAGCGCATCGACACTGTCTGGGGGTCTTTGTTCGGGACCTCTATACCGATTGTGCCTTTGCCGGGTATAGGGGCTATGATGCGTATGCCGAGGGCGGCGAGGCTTAATGCGATGTCATCCTCAAGCCGCTTGATTTTTGCTATTCTGACGCCTTCGGCGGGGATTATCTCATAGAGCGTGACTGTTGGCCCTACGGTAGCCTCTATATGCTGGATTGGAATTTGATAATCATTAAGGGTCTTTGTGATACGCTCCTTGTTTTCTTCCTGCTCGGCGAGGTCTACATTGTTGGTTTTCAACGGTCTGTCGATAAGAAGATCAATAGAAGGGAAGCGATAGCGCGAAAGCTCGGCGCGATGGTCATAGAGGGTGTTGTCTTCGATTACTTCCGCGCGGGCAATCACCGGTGCCTTCACCTCAAACGACACATCTTTATCCTGCCGGGGTGATTCGGATTCGGTTGATTGAGATTCGATATCATCAACTGAATCATCGTTGAAATTTGTTTCATCCGATGCCGGGATTTCTGTGTCATCACTTTGAGACATAACCGCGTTTGGATCTTCAATAGTTTCGTCATCTGAATCGGGCAGGGGAGCAAAATCGACCAATCCCGGTATTTCGGGAGACATCGGTGCAGGCTGTGATTCTTCATCCTCAGTGCCTAATGGGTCAGTTTTCATCGCATCGCGCACTCGCTGTTCCTCGGCAGCTTTGGCTTCCTCCTCAAGGCGTCGCCGTTCGCGGCGGGCTTCTACCCGACGGCGATAAGCATTATATACCCTGGCGAGGTCGTTTAAATAAATATAGCAGACTATGCCGATGAGTAGAATTGATACGATGAATGCGCCAAGGAAACCTATATTATTGATAAGGAATGTGTTTACATACAATCCATGGTAGCCGCCCCATGGGAAAGTTTGGCTCATACCGAGCGTGAAAAAGCCGATAACGATGGATAGGGAGATGGCAAGTACGAGGGTCTTGAACGTCAACGACCAGAAATTGCAGCGTTTTACCTTGATAAGAGCCAATCCGATTAATATGACATAGATTATCACGACAAATGCGCCAAATCCGAGCCAGTCATTGAAAAGTGTGTTGGCCAAAAATGCGCCCACCGGCCCACCGATATTTTTCACTTCGGCGGGTGCGGTTGCCATCTGTCCGATTGTGCGGTTTATGACAAGACTCTGGTCTTCGCCGGAATGTGACATATATGATATGGCTGCTATGAGCGAATATACGGCGATAAGAATCAGTGATATGCCTATTATGCCATGCAGACGTCGGTCTGAAAAAAAACGTACGATAGCCCCTGGCTGACGTTCCGCTTTTTTGCTCTTGGATGACTGATTGCGTCGGCGTTGTGTCTTGGTCGGCTCGAAGTCGCTTTCGGGCCCTTTCGATGTGTTGTATCGTTGATTTTGTCGATCGGGATTGACCGATATGTCGTATGGAGGCATCTTGTGGAAATATTATAAGTCTTTGAGTGATGAGATTGCTTTCTCGGGCGAGGGCGCTGAAAACACATAACTACCCGCCACTAAAATGTCGGCACCGGCATCGGCGAGTAATCGCCCGGTTTCAAGGTTTACCCCGCCGTCAACTTCTATTAGTGCTTTCGATCCGCTTGCTGAAATCATTTCACGCAATTTCTTCACCTTTTCTGTCGCACGCGAAATAAATTTTTGGCCCCCGAACCCTGGATTCACCGACATAAGGAGTACCATGTCGAGTTCCTGTATCACATCTTCGAGCATGATTACAGGCGTTGAAGGATTGAGCGTGACGGCGGCTTTCATGCCGGCAGCCTTGATGGCCTGAATCGTACGGTCGAGATGCACACACGCCTCCTGGTGCACGTTCATGATGGCTGCGCCGCAGTCCCGAGTCTGGGATATATAATTCTGCGGGTTGACAATCATCAGATGTACGTCGAGTGGCTTTTTAGAATGTTTCGCAACCGCTTTTATTACCGGAAAACCAAATGATATGTTGGGGACGAAGACTCCGTCCATTACGTCGAGGTGTATCATATCGGCCTCGGAGCGATTCAGCATCCTTATATCTCGTTCAAGGTTGGCGAAGTCGGCTGATAATAGTGATGGTGATACTTGCATTGTGTTGTATAATTCCTTGATGGATTTTTCTTTATGCCAGGGGCTATTGTTCGGCTCTGTTCTTTGGCTTAAACGCTTTATAGATTATAAACACCACGCACAGAATGCCAATGCCCAATCCGGCATAAGTTAGATAATCATTATATTTTTCGACTTGGTTGAACAGGTCGGCCAATGGAACGCTTTTCGCGAGCCACCAGCCAAGAAATGCAAGAATGGCATTCCATAACAGTGCTCCCAAGCCGGTAAATATCACAAATACTCCGATATTCATTCTTGAAAGACCTGCCGGAATTGAAATCAATTGTCTCACGGCCGGAATCAGACGCCCTATGAAGGTGGACACTGCCCCATGTCGGTCGAAATATCTCTCGGCGTTTTCTACTTTGGCTTGGTCGATAAGACAGGCGTGGCCGAAACGGCTGTTAGCGAATTTATAGACTATAGGCCGACCGATCCAAAGGGCAAGATAATAGTTTATGATAGCTCCCACCATAGCACCGGCTGTTGCCACGAAAACCACAACATAGATATTCATGGGATTGCTGTCTTGACAAGCGAGATATGCGGCAGGCGGGACAACGACCTCCGACGGGAATGGAATGAATGAGCTTTCAATAACCATGAAAACAAAAACAAAAAGGTAGCTGGCGTTATCGACAAACCATTGAAAAAGAGTTGATGCGTCGAATATGGCCAAAGGAATCATGTCAAGCATAATTGTATTCAGACTTTTGATTTAAGCTACAAAATTAATCTAATCGGTTGAATTATGCAACATCATTTTGATGCCTACATATTTGAACATTTGTGAGTAATACTCTGCTTTTTTCTCAAGTGCTAATGGATAAGCCCGTGATGTCGATGGCATTCTCCAGATTCTCAGCTCCGACCCGTCATCAGCTCTGACCGACGAGGCATATGACCCTACTTTCGGGATTTTGGTGCCTGTAATTTCGGCCAATACTGCGGCGGCCTTTTCTCCGGTCGACGCTATGTCATGGCATTCTGGAATTTTGGCGAGTGTTTCCCATAAAGGAATGGGAGTCACTATTTCAAGAAATTTGTCTGATGCGTTTCCTGCAAGCCTACGCACTTCAAGCCCGGTGTCGCCCAAGCCGATTCCAAGATTATTGAGGAGTGCCCTTATTTCGTCCAGTTTGAATTTTTTAGCCGATGTGTCATACAAAGCATCCTTGTTCCCGAAAAATATCAATCCGATCATTCTCCAGAAATCGTTTATCACATTCGGGTAAAAGAAATCCATTGACCAGCGTTTGGGCTGAGGTGGAAAGGTGCCCATGATTAATAATTTTGTCCCCTCCGGCAGATATGGAGGCCACGGATGACGTTCAATCTCAATATTTTTCATTTGAATTATCTGTTCCCGTTTTGATTCAGACGCGAATTTACGTTTTTAATCCGATTGGCCATACGATGTCATAAACCCCGTTAATGACCCTGAAATATCTCTATGCGGACAGAAAACAATCATTTATAATAAAAAGTTGGTGCAAAAGTCGGTTTGTCGTGAAATATTCTGTAACTTTGCTGCAAAATATTGTAATCACACCATCTGAAAACGTATATACGAAACTTGATATGAATTTTAAATCATGTTGTGCTGCCATGATGGTCATGGCTATGTTGGCTTCTTGCTCTACTCATAAGAAGGTTCCTTTAGTGGAAGATGCGGAATACATTCCCGCTGAGATTCTCGCCCAGCCGGTACCTCCGGCCGACCCTATAATTCAAGCCGGCGATTTGTTGAACATTGATGTTACTGCTACTAACTATCCAAGCGTGGCGGCCTTTAATAAAGGCAGATATGTTAATCCCGATGGCACCATTGATCAGTCACGCGGTAGAGTTGGTTCAAGCGGGAGTAATGAAACTTCAACCGATTATTATCTTGTCGACAAAGATGGAAATATAAATTTCCCCATCATTGGTTCAATCCATGTCGGTGGCCTCACGAAAACTCAAGTGCAGGCTGAGATTGAAAATGCGATTTATCCGAAATATTTAAAAGAAAAACCGGTTGTTGACATTCGATTCATGAATTTCCGTATCACGGTTCTTGGTGCGGTTGGCTCTCCCGGCATTAAGGTCTCGCAGAATGAACGTCTTAATATTTTTGAAGCCATAGCGCTTGCCGGTGACCTCAATATAAAAGCGGATCGAGAAAATCTAATATTGATTCGTACTAATCCCGACGGTACGCGTGAGGTTCATAAATTGAATGTGCATGACAAAAATATGCTCTTTTCTCCCTACTACAACCTGCAGCAAAATGACTTGCTTCTGGTCAACTGGAACCGCTCAGGTGCACAAAATTCCTGGGCTATGAGTCAAGGGTTCAGCACCACGATTGCTGTTGTTGGAGGCTTGTCGGCTATACTTGGCTTCACATTGAGTATCATCAATTTGTCAAAATAAACCCACTTATTTGCGATTATGGCTAAAGAAGAGACTCCCGATCAAATTGGCGGTACTGAAAAGACTGAAGAATCCTTCGACCTGACCGGCCTTTTGCTTGAGTATCTGGGCAATTGGAAATGGTTTGTGCTTAGCGTGGCTATATGCGTCGTTGTGGCTTATTTCCACATTGCCACGATTATACCCATATATCAGGTTTCGGCTTCGATTTATTTGAGCAGTGATAATTCTGTGACCAATCCTAATGTGGTTTCCATGTCACAGAACCCTTTGATTAATGCGAAAGATTATGTTGATGAGACTGAAATAGAGATACTTAAATCTCGTAACAGCCTTGTCCGGATTGTCGATAGTCTTGATTTGTCCTATTCTTACTTTGAAACTGGGCGATTCCGTGACATACCGGTCTACGGCACCAATGCGGTGGTAGCGTCGATTGATTCGGTGAGTCTGCGTAATCTCTCCTCCCCGATTACAATTATTGCGGAAAAGAATGACGATGAATTTAAGTTCTCGATTAAAACAAACTATGGCGGATCGGCCGATGAAAAACTGATTGTGGCCAAGAAACTGCCGATAAATGTTGAATTGAGCCAGGGCACATTGACACTTTCTGAATCTAAAATTACAAGTAAGTTCAACGACGTACAGAAAATCGTGATTAACAATCCCTCATGGGTTGCGTCGCGCATAGCGGGTTCGCTTAACATTCAATATGCTCCAAACTCCGGGACTATCTTACGGATCACTTTCAGGTCGCCTGTAATCAGGGAAGGAATCGATGTGATTAATGCCCTGATTGCATTCTATAACGAAGACATAATCGAGAATAAGAATCGGTCGGCGATGCAGACCGAGGCTTTTATCCTCGACCGTCTCGTGATGATATCAGGAGAGCTGAAAGATGTCGAACAACGTCTTGAGGATTACAGACGTGCGAACAATATCATTGATATTAATGCACAGACAGCGATGAACTTCAGCAAAAAGAGTTCTACAGAAGATGAACTTGCTGATGTCGGCGCGCAACAGGAAATCCTTAATTCTGTTGAGAAAGCTATTTCACGGCAAGACGACTATACCCCCATCGTTCAGGTTGTGGAAAATGCTGATCTCAGCGGACAGATTGACGCGTATAACCGTAAACTTGCGCAACGCGAGCGTTTACTTCAGTCGAGCACCGAGGATAATCCTATGGTACAGTCGATGCAAGAAGATTTGACCCGGCAGAAGAGTATGATTATGCAGGGTTTGCGAGCCGCTAAAAATAATCTTGGCGTGCGTCGCAGCAATATTGCGGCTATCGGGAATAAGAGTGCCGGCCAACTTGCTTCATTGCCACCGATTGACCGCGGGTTGCAGGAAATTTTCCGCGAGCAGCAGGTGAAAGTTAACATATATACCTTCTTGCTTCAGAAACGAGAAGAAATAGCCCTCCAGAAGACGTTGGCCACCCCGACGGCGCGCCTTATTGACAATCCCACCGGCAGCGGGCCTGTTTATCCTCAGACATCATCAATTTATGGCCTCGCCGCTATAATAGGCTTATTGATTCCCGCTCTGATTATTTTCCTCCGTCGACTCGTTTTCCCAGTGTTCAAGGACAAAGAAGATCTCGAACGTGTCACTTCGGTGCCTGTTTTAAGTGAGATATGCAAAGTGCCCGGAGGAGAGAAATTGGTGGTAACGGCTAAAAATAACACTCCCGAGGCTGAGTTGTTCCGTTTGCTAAGAAACAATATCCAGTTTGTGTTGGGTAAGAACAAGAAAGTGATAATGGTCACATCTTCGTTGTCGGGAGAGGGAAAAACATTTATTGCGACCAACATTGCTCTATCGTTTGCCCTGACTGGTAAGAAGGTTCTTGTTATCGGTATGGATATACGCCGCCCGGCATTAGCCCATGTTTTTGATTTGAGTAACCGTTATGGCTTGACCACATATCTTTGTGGACAGACTGATGATTTGAAATCATTGATTTTCCCTTCTGGAATCAACGAAAATCTGTGGGTTATGCCCGCCGGGCCTGTACCGCCAAACCCCAATGAACTTCTGCTTGACGAGCGTCTTGATGAGTGCATATCGACATTGCGCAATCAGTATGATTATGTGATTATCGACTCTGCGCCTATTGGTCTGGTGTCTGACTCTTTGCTCGCTGCGAGAATTTCAGATGTGCAGATTTATGTCGCAAGAGCCAACTATTCGACGCGCCGTTGCTTGAAGATGATGCACGCCGCAATTGACACCGGGCGTTTCCCCAACACATATATGATTCTCAACAGTGTGGATATAAGGTCAAACGCATATCGCTATCGACGCTACGGATCTTATGGAGTTTACGGCACAAAGAAAGGCTATGGCTATGGATACGCTGAAACCCCTTCACCGGCCTCCCATCTTAAACGTATATGGCAAAAAGCCCGGAAAAAGAAGCACTAAAGAAAACTTAGATTAATCAATATTATAGTCAGGAGCAAAATAATTTTTGTTCCTGACTTTTTATCTTACGCGTTTTAACTTTTTGAATTGTCATATTCTCAAACATTGTTTTGAGAATTTGCGTTATTATAGTTATAATTTTTAAATTATTTTTCCATTATGAAGAAGTATTTAGCAGAATTAGTGGGTACAATGGTACTCGTGTTGATGGGCTGTGGCACAGCAGTCAGCATTGGTTGTAACGATGCTGCAGGCATTGTTGGCACTGCATTTGCGTTTGGTCTTGCCGTCGTGGCTATGGCTTATACCATCGGCGGTGTGTCAGGATGCCACATCAATCCGGCCATTACAATTGGCGTATGGCTCTCACGTCGTATGAGCGGCAAAGATGCGATTGGCTATATTGTCGCACAGGTAATTGGCGCGATTATAGGCTCTGCCATTTTATTCGGCGTCACTAATGGATTCCCGACACTCGAAGGGACAGGTGCCAATGTGATTGCCGAGGGAGCGTCACAGTCAGCCGGTCTCATCGCCGAAGCGGTGTTTACCTTTGTGTTTGTCCTCGTCGTTCTCGGAACTACCGATGAGAATAAAGGTGCCGGTAAATTTGCCGGTCTTGCAATCGGACTTTCACTTGTGCTTGTTCACCTCGTGTGCATCGCCTATACCGGTACTTCTGTCAATCCCGCTCGTTCAATCGGCCCGGCATTGTTTGCGGGCGGTGCTGCGTTGAGCCAGCTTTGGGTGTTTATTGTCGGCCCGTGCATCGGTGCTGTGGTAGCGGCTGTGGTGTGGAGCATGATTGGCTCACCGGCCAAGAAAGTGGCATAAACGTTAGATTCGATATAAAAAGAATGGAGATTCCCAACGAATCTCCATTCTTTTTATATCGTGATATATGCGATTTATTTCACGCGCTCAACATATGAACCGTCGCGTGTATCCACCTTAACCTTGTCGCCAATGTTGCAGAACAGTGGAACGCGGATTTCAGCCCCAGTTTCGAGTGTGGCCGGTTTCAGAGTGTTGGTTGCTGTATCTCCTTTGATTCCGGGCTCGGTATAGGTTATTTCGAGGACGACACTTGTGGGCATTTCGCAAGTGAGGATGGTGTCGGATGCGGCGTGTACCATAGCTTCGCAGATGTCTCCCTCCTTGAGGAATTGAACTCCGTCGATGCTTTCGCCGGGAAGAGCGACTTGCTCAAATGTCTCGGTGTGCATGAAGTTATAGCCCATATCGTCTTTATACAGATACTGATAGGGACGACGTTCGATGCGGACTTCTTCGACTTTCACACCTGAATTCCAGGTCTTGTCGATTACGCGGCCGGTCTTGACGTTTTTCAGCTTTGTGCGAACGAAAGCCGGGCCTTTACCGGGTTTCACATGGAGAAATTCAACGATGAAAAAATAGTTGCCGTCGATGTCGAGGCACATACCGTTTTTAAAATCAGCTGTTGTTGCCATAAAATATTTAAAAGTAATGATTGGCTTGTTGGTTTCAGTGTCAGTGACACTTGTTGATAATTTGCGAGTGCAAAGATAACAAAAAATCGTTATCTTTGCACATCGAAGCGATAATTGGGCTTCAAAACTTACACCGCAGATGAATGAGGAAACACTAAGCCAGTTATATTTAAAGGATACTGCGTTTCAGAACTTAATGCAGAGACGCATTTTCAATGTGTTGCTGATTGCTTCGCCCTACGAGGCTTTTATGATGGAAGAAGACGGTAGAGTTGAGGAACAGCTCTACTTTGAGTATGTGGCTCTTAATTTAAGTTCTCCTCCACGCGTTACTCGGGTGACCAACACCAACGATGCGCTCGCTGCTTTGCGCCACAAGCATTTCGACCTCATAATAGCTATGCCCGGGGTCGATGTGACCGATACGTTTAGTGGCGCCAAACTGATAAAAAAAGAATATCCCTCAATCCCGATTATCGTGCTGACACCATTTTCAAAGGAGGTCTCGCGCCGGTTGGCCCATGAAGATTTCGGGGGTATAGATTATGTGTTCAGTTGGCTTGGAAACGTTGATTTGCTTCTTGCGATAATTAAATTGCTTGAAGATAAGATGAACGCCGACAACGATATTCTTGAGGTCGGTGTGCAGATGATTCTCCTTGTGGAAGACTCAGTTCGGTTCTATTCCTCGGTGTTGCCGCATTTGTACAAATTCTTGCTGAAGCAATCGATGGAGTTTTCGACCGAAGCCCTTAATGAACATGAGCAGATGCTCAGGATGCGTGGCAGACCAAAAGTTATGCTTGCCCGCGATTATGAGGAAGCCGTGGCTCTTTATGAAAAATATGGCGACAAGATGCTCGGGGTGATAAGCGATGTCTCATTCAAACGCAATGGATCGAAAGACAGTGAGGCCGGTTTGAAATTGGCCACTTATTTGCGTGAAAAGGATCCCTATTTGCCGATTATAATAGAGTCATCCGAGATTGAAAACGCTTCAAAAGTGTCTGCGTTTAATGGGGTGTTTATCGATAAAAACTCCAAAAAGCTACCAGTTGACCTTGGTAAGGCGATTATGGCCAACTTCGGTTTCGGTGATTTTATTATGCGCGACCCTGTTACCGGCCGGGAGATAAAGCATATATCTTCCTTGAAGGATATGCAGAAAAGTATTTTCGACTTTCCTGCCGGTTCATTGCTTTATCATGCGTCGCGCAATGAAATCTCGCGTTGGCTCTATTCTCGCGCTATGTTCCCCATAGCTGATATAATTAAATTACATAGATTCCACTCCATTGATGAGGCTCCGGCGGTCAAACAGTTATTTTTTGATTTGATTGTCAAATACCGTAAAATGAAAAATCGCGGTGTGGTAGCCGTGTTTCAGAAAGATCGGTTTGATTACTATTCCAATTTCGCCAGAATAGGGCAGGGGTCTCTTGGCGGTAAAGGCCGCGGTCTCGCTTTTATTGATTCAATCATCAAGAAAACCCCGGTTTGCGACAACTTGGATGGCGTGACTATCTCGATACCGCGCACGGTGGTTCTTTGCACCGACATTTTCGATGAGTTTATGTCGTCAAATGATCTTTATCCCGTAGCGTTAAGCGATTTGCCCGATGAGAAGATTCTCAATTATTTTCTGCAGGCACGGCTTCCCGAACGGTTGATTGAGGATTTCTTCGCACTTTTTGATGTGATTGACAAACCACTTGCTATCCGCAGTTCTTCTTTGCTTGAGGACTCCCATTATCAGCCGTTCGCCGGCATATATTCTACTTATATGATACCGCTTGTCGATGATAAGTATGAAATGCTGAGGATGCTCTCCGATGCCATAAAAGGAGTGTATGCGTCAGTGTTTTATGCCGATAGCAAGGCGTATATGACGGCGACTTCTAATGTAATCGATCAGGAGAAAATGGCGGTTATAATTCAGGAAGTGGTGGGAGAGGAACACAACGGTTATTATTTCCCTTCATTTTCAGGAGTCGGCCGTTCTCTGAACTACTATCCCATTAACGACGAGACACCCGAAGATGGAGTCGCCGAGATTGCGGTCGGGCTTGGGAAATACATTGTGGACGGAGGTTTGAGTTTGCGATTCTCTCCGCGACATCCCGACAAGATATTGCAGACTTCTGAACTTGATCTGGCATTGCGCGACACACAGACACGTTTCTATGCACTCGAGATAAACAATGCCCCTGTTGATTTCAGGGTCGATGACGGCTTTAATATCGCCAAAAAGAAGATTCAGGATTTTGCTAATACAGGTGCGCTCCGCTATATGGTTTCAACCTACGACCATCTTGATCAGGTCATCAGAGACTGCGAGGAAGGCACGGGTCGGCGCGTGGTTACTTTCGCAAATATGTTGAAACATAACGTTTTCCCGCTTGCGAAAGCTATTGATTTCATGCTTGTGAAAGGTCAGGAAGAAATGCAGCGGCCTGTTGAGATTGAATTTGCCGGTGTGATTGATGAAGATGGGAAAATGAAAGGTCGTATCTATTGGCTCCAGATAAGACCGATTATTGACCGGAAAGAGCTTGTCAATGACTCTATTCTGTCGCTTCCCGACGAAGGCCTGTTGCTTAAAAGCAATACGGCGTTGGGGCATGGCAACATAGATAACGTCGACACGGTGGTTTATGTGCGTCCCGAACATTTTTCATCTTCAAATAATTCGCTCATAGCGCGTGAAATTGAGAAAATTAATCGTAACTTTACGGCTCAAGGGGAAAGTTATATCCTGATAGGCCCGGGACGGTGGGGCTCAAGCGACACTGCGCTCGGCATACCTGTCAAGTGGCCCAATATATCAGCGGCTAAACTCATAGTGGAGTCGTCGTTGAGCAACTATCGTATCGAGCCAAGCCAGGGTACACACTTTTTCCAGAACCTCACATCGTTTGGCGTAGGGTATTTCACTATCAATCCTTCATCCAACGATGGTTTGTTTGACATTGACTATCTGAACTCTCAACCTGCGGTATATGAAACCGACTTTGTCCGAATTGTTAAATTTAATCATCCATTGGAAATCGGTATTAACGGACGTAAAGGTGTCGGCGTAGTTGTTAAACCGTCTGACGGCAGAGGTCAGTGACGTCGATGTCATCGGTTGAATTTTGAATATACCTGAAATAAGACACAGTGAACCATGGCACTATTTAATAACATAAAACGAGCGTTAGGATTTGGCTCGGCAATAGATGACGAGGATGAATTTGACGGCATCGACGCCACAGTGCATCCCTTGTCACAACACAAAGAGCTCCCTCAGCCGCAAGTGGTTTGTGAGAAGTCTGCTCCTGGCGATAACGCCGTTTCTGAGGCAGATGAGCCGGTCGATTCCTCTACGATTCATCATATGATTTTTGATGGCGTTGTAAAGATATTCAATGATTCTTTACCTGGGTTTATTAAGGATTCAGTTGACCCTGAAGCTCAACGTCGCTATCTGTATAATGCCCTCGACGACTCAATCAAAAATTATCTGAAACACACTGATGATGAGGCGCGCCGCCGCAATCGTTCTTCATGGGAACGTGAACGTATGCGTCTTGAAGCCGACAACAAATCATTGTCAGATAAAATTAAATCGCTCGAAGAAAAGGGTGAGGATGGTCGCAAGCGGCAGCTCAGTGCCGAGCGGCAGAAAAGAGCGTTGGCCGAGCGAATCCATGATTTAGAAAGCCGCATTGCCACGCTTGAAGCTGAAAAGGAGCAATATGAACTCGAAAACAAAAGTCTTTTGAATAAACTGCGTCTTACGGCTTTGCAGGCCGACGAAGTTGACGGTACGTCTCAGCAAGTGATTGATGACGAGCTGAAACAGCGTTTCGACGATATTTCTCAAAAATATGCCGAGGCAACCGATGACATTGAGCAGTTGAAGGCCAAGGCCGCTATTGCCGATAAGATGATTAATGACCTAAACGCCAAAACCTCAGAAGCGATACAGCAACGTGAATTAGCCGAAAAAGCATTGGCCGATATGACCGAAGCCAGAGATGTGGCTGCCACACAAGCCGCGCAACTTCAGGAAAAGTTAGCGATTTCAAGCAAGGAATTGTCAACTACACTTGAAGAAGTTGAGGAAGCACGGGAAGCTATGATGGCCATTGATGAAATTCAGGAACAATTGTCGCGCTTTGAGGAGATTAAAGAGGCAAAAGATAAGCGCATAAGCGAACTCGGCACTGAGAACAACCGGTTGTCGATGATTGTGGAATCCTTGAAAGCCGAGGCCGCTTCGCTGAAAAAAACAATCGAAAGCAATCTGTATTCACAAGCGGAGTCTGAGAATGCTTTGAGGCGCGAAATCGAGGAATTGCGTCAAGCTGCGTCACGTCCGGGTGTCCCGGTGCTGGAGGATTTGCCCCCGGAACCTGTTAAGCCTACTGTGCGCAAAAAGCGCAAACCCAAAATATCCGCTATAGACGAATCTATTGATGATACCGATTGGTTGGTTGCCGCTCCTCCCAAAGCAAGTAAATCCATGGTCAATGAACCTGCACAGGCTTTTGGATACCAGCCCCCTGTCAAAAAGCAACAGCCCGAAAACGACGCTCAAATGTCGTTGTGGTGATTTATAACGATTAATCATACTCATTATCCTTATTATAAAGATATTATGCTCTATACGACTAAATATCCTTTCCTCTTGTCGACAATGATAGTCGCTTGCTTCGGGCAGTTGAATGCCAAAAGCGATATGGTTTCGGCTGTCGAGCCGTATGTATTTCCGGCAAATAAACCTAAATCGGCGGCTGAAATGATTTATATGCCTGACGGATTGAGCTACCTCTCGCTCTCTCCCGATGGAAAAAATGTGTCAAGATATAACATGGAAAAAGGTGAATTAATTGAAACAATCCTCGATGTTACAAAGACACGGACAAGCAAAATCGATAAAATTGAAGGCTTTTCGTTGAGCGATAATGGAGAGAAGCTATTGGTCTATACCGATAGTAAACCGATTTACCGCAACTCCTTTAAGGCGCGGTATTATCTGTTTGAAATAAAAAGGAATATTCTGAAACCGTTATCTGAAAAGTTTGATTACCAACAAGTCCCGTCATTTTCTCCCGATGGCAGAATGGTAGCTTTTGCGGCTGAAAATAATCTGTATATCAAGAAACTCGATTATGATAATGAGGTCGCCGTGACTACCGATGGCAAACTCAATTCAATAATTAACGGTGTACCCGATTGGACTTATCAGGAGGAGTTCGCTACATTGTCATCAATGAGTTGGGCCCCTGACAATTCAGCTCTGTGTTATATTAAGTATGACGAGACTGCCGTCCCGGTCTATGGCTTCCCCGTTTATGAAGGGGCTTGCGAGGCAAAAACCGCCTATGCCTTATATCCCGGTAACTTTAGCTATAAATATCCAGTGGCCGGACAGCCTAATTCGTCTGTTTCCGTCTATTGCTACAATATCGATAACCGCACTACGAAAAAAGTTGCGGTTCCTACCGCCAACATGGAGTATATTCCACGGATTGCATATGCCTATTCGCCTGAGCGGCTTATGGTGGTGACACTCAATCGTGCCCAAAACAAAATGGAGATTTACGCTGCTAACCCTAAATCGACTGTGGCGCATCCGATTCTCACCGAGACATCCGACAGTTGGATTTCTCCTTCGTCATATGAACAGATTTCATGGCAGCCCGAGGGGTTTGTCATGCAGTCCCCGCGAAGCGGGTATAACCACCTGTATCTTTACGCCTATAACGGCACTCAACAGCGTCAATTGACTTCGGGGCAATGGAACGTAACTGCCTATTATGGAAAAGATCAGTCCGGGAATCATTATTATCAATCGACATCCTCCGGGCCGCTCAACCGTGTTGTTTCAAAGGTCGATGCAAAGGGCAAAGTGAGCAATTTGTCATCTGATGATGGGACAGCTTCGGCTTCCTTTTCGCCCGGAATGTTGTTCTACACGCTTTCATCAAGCGATGCCGCCACACCTCCATCGCAAATGCTATTCAGTCTGAAAGGCAAGTCGCTTAGGGTCTTGGAAAACAATGACTCGTTGCGCGAGGTTGCCCGGACGCTTCCCGTGAAAGAGTTTTTCACGGTTCTAAGTGATGGCGTTGAGCTTAACGGTTATATTATTAAACCGGTCGGTTTCGATTCGAGCCGCAAATATCCCGTGATAATGTGGCAATATAGCGGTCCCGGCTCGCAACAAGTGCTTAACCGATGGCAGCTTGATTGGGATATTGCGGCTGCGATGAACGGTTTCGCTGTCGTTTGCGTGGATGGCAGAGGCACTGGAGGACGTGATCGGGCATTTGAAACATCAGTATATAGAAGACTTGGAAAACTGGAAACAATCGATCAGATTAATGCCGCTCGTTATGTGGCGTCACTTCCTTGGGTTGATGCCGATGGTATAGGTATAGCCGGATGGAGTTACGGTGGTTATGAATCATTGATGTGCGCTTCTGCCGCAGGTGAAAATCCCTTTGCTGCCGCCGTCGCAATTGCGCCTGTTACCGATTGGCGGTACTACGACACTGTATACTCCGAACGCTATATGTTGACACCGCGCGAAAACGAGACCGGGTATGACGAGTCTGCCCCTGTAAACCGCATATCAAACGTCAATTGTCCACTGCTGATTATGTCCGGGACGGCTGATGACAATGTCCATCTTTCAAACACAATGGAGTTTGTGGCGCGGCTTGTATCGTCAAAGAAATTATGTGACATGATGTTGTTCCCCAATATGGATCATTCCATCAACCGGTGTGGCGCGCGTGGAGTCGTATATGGGAAAATGTTGGATTTCTTCAATAAAAATCTAAAAAAATGAGCACCGACGAAGTACGTTACGGCATCAATCATGCGATTCGCGGTCTTTGGCGCAATTGGGCGTTGTCATTAGGCATGATTATTCTTGTCAATATGTTTTCGTTATGGGTAACCAAACGTTGGATTCCTCTGGTGACATTCAGTAGTGCCCTCGTTTTGTACTCCACTATTAGGCTTGCCCATGAATCTCGGTTGCCGTTGTGTAATCGCATTGTGTACCTGTCGATGCTAACTTTGTTTTGGTCTGGTGTCGTCATGGTGGTTATTAATCTGCTTGTTTCAAAATCATTGATTATCCCATCCTTCACTTTCACGCCGTTTAATCCGCGTATTCCATATATAAATATTCTTGTGCTTGGCCCGGTTGCCACCATTGTCACCGGCTGGAGCCTGTTCAGGGGTAGGGAACAAAACTTTTGTAAAAACTGTCGGATACTTTATGGCGAGGCTGCTGAAAGGGGCTTCTTGGGGAATATATTCAAACAAGAGGGTGAATACCTCGTGTGGATGTTTTTCGGTATATCATTCTTGATTACGGTATGTGAGTACGTTTATTATTTCGTCTTCTACATTAACGTGAATCTCAATTCACCCGACAAGTTCTTCTTTGTCTGGATTCCGACAATAATATATGGCGGTTCGCTGATATTTCTTGGTATGAGATATGCCGGATTATGGGCATATTATTCAAAAGGTATTCAAGGCAGTTCTATCCTTCAGGGACGCATGACCGTGATTCGGTATCTTATCATGTGCGGCGACGACATTTATCTTAATTTCCCTGAGCCAAACCGCGACTCGATATGCTTCGAAGATGAGCGTGTCGACACCCCTGCCCATGTTTCATTGCCCTATAAGGAAAATGTTAGCGATTACGACGCTGAAATTTGTTTTAAGGGGCTGACAGGCATAAGTCCTGCGATGATGCGCTATCTCTATGTCAGTGACTGTTTCAACACCGGCGGAAAAATCTTTCATTTCGGATGTGTGCTTGATTCCGTCGATGATATGGCCGGCTCGCGTTGTTTGGGCGAGTGGATTTCTCTCGGCACGTTGCAGCGGTTGACCAGCGAAGGCAGAGTATCGCCGCTGCTATGCTCTGAGATAGACCGCATCTATCAGATCACAATGGCTTGGAAATCATATGATCGCCAAGGCTACAGGCTCTATGACATAAAAAATTATAAACCCACATTCCGCTTGCGGGACTTCCGCAATTGGGATGTGGATTACAACGACTCAAATTGGCTGTTTGTTGCCATAAACAACGAAGACAAGCCATTCTTTAGAGTCAAGCGGCTTTGGCGTAAATTTATTAACGGAATGGGAGACTGATGAACGCCTCTGTCAATTGTTCGCTGCTTGCCGTTACAGGCCCCACGGCATCCGGGAAGACTAGGCGCGCTGTCGAGCTGTCGCGCGCGTTTGACGGTGAGATTATCAGTGCCGATTCGCGTCAGGTTTATTGTGGAATGGATTTGGGTACCGGCAAAGACCTCGAAGAATATGACGGTGTCCCATATCATCTTATTGATATAGTCCCCGCCGGTACAAAATACAATCTCTACCGATTCCTTCATGACTACGCCGAGGCGCGCGCCGGCATTGTGGCTCGCGGTAAGTTACCGGTGATTTGTGGCGGCACGGGAATGTATCTTGAAGCAGCGCTCAACGGCCTTCGGCTTCCCCAAGTCCCTGAAAATGTGGAATTGCGCGAATCTCTTGAAGGGAAATCTCTTGAGGAACTGACGTCTATTCTATCGTCGATGAAAACCTTGCACAACGACACTGATGTCGATACCTGCAAACGTGCTATAAGAGCCATTGAGATTCAAAAATACTATGAGGACAATCCGGAGCTGGCGGCTGCGGTGACCCCGACTCCCGAAACCGACGCCGTGATAATCGGCATTGACATCGACCGTGAAACCCGGCGCGGGCGCATAAGCGTGCGTTTGCGTCAGCGATTTTCCCGCGGGATGATTCAAGAAGTGGAATCGCTTCTCGCTTCTGGCATCCCGGCTGATGATTTGATATATTATGGGCTGGAATATAAATTCCTGACGCTTTTCATAATAGGCCGATTAAGCAGAGAAGAAATGGAACGCAAACTTGAAATAGCCATTCATCAGTTCGCAAAACGTCAGATGACATGGTTTAGAGGCATGGAACACCGTGGTTTTAAAATAAACTGGTTGCCGTGGGATATGCCCTCTGACGAGTTTGTCGAGAACGTCAGGTCAATAATCAATCAATCCCGATCATGATGATTATCCAAAGATGTGTGCTGGGTTTGATACTGATGTTTGTTTGTACCGACGCGTTTGCCGAGACTTTCAATCGTTTCATCGACGGCGACACTATTGCGCCGGGGGATGGATTGTCGCTTGATATGCGAGCCGGGCTTGCCTTGGCGGTGGTGGAGGTACGCGGTTCTGTAAGAGACAATAAGGAAGGCTATGGTTTGTCTAAGGCATGGTGGGGGATTGGTTGGCGTAACAATGCTTCCGATAGCCTGACGGTAAAAGTTGGATGGGGCAACACCTCATATGCAACTGATTACGACGTGCGTTATATGCGGTTGACCGTAGAGCGTAATGATTCGTTGCTGTGGTCATCCGAGATTGACAAAGGGGTCGATTTGGCGAATGGTGACAATTCCCTTTCCCTCCTTTTCACCTCAGACGGGATGCTTGGCATAGACATCGGAGAGCGTTATCTCGACAATGTGGCGTCCGGCATACGAGCCGGTGGGTTCCCGTGCGGTCGGGTGTCAGTTTCGGGAAGTGATAAATTCAGTATGACGAGGGCTATTATAAGGGAAGATATCGACCCGAGACCAATGTTGACCACCGATTGGTCTGTCGATTCCCTGCTTGATTATATAGCGTTGTCCAATGACCCTTTAGAAACCGTTTGGGAATATCTTGATCGGGATAACGATACCTCGCTCGCTGTCATGGGCGGCCGCTATATTCTGGCAACGGTTAAAAATGGTCATGGCTACGACATTATTTATCTTGGCGGTGCGGTCACAATGTCCCGCTTGTGGGAACCGGGCATGAGGAAAGGAACGCTTACCCCTACTATATTTGTTAATGATTTCAACCTCGTGTGGTATGATTCCCTTATGGACCGAATGGGTCGGGATGACGAAATAAGTGCCTCGGTGACCGACAACAGCATTCTGACACTACGTTTCCCACTCCTGTCAACCCAATTAAGATTCTCCAGAAAATTGTTGCGATAAATAGATTTTTTTATCAGAGTGCCGAGTGTATCTCTCCTGTCGCGATAGTGTAGGTCAGTGCCGAATCAAAAAGTCCCACCTCATATTGGCGTGCGTCACGATCGAGACGATAGACCGAATTTAGGCTTTCTGTTTCCTCAAGATACTGATATAATGTGGGCGGCAGTTCGTCAAAAAGCAAAACTTGTGGCAATGTTGCACCTTCACCGTCTATTGAGCTCCAGGCATATGAACTGTCAAATATCATTGACGGGCCGTTATTGATTTTAACATAATACTGCCCGTTGTTTTCCGAATAGCTCTCCACCGACGATGACGGGAAATATTCTGTTACGAAATTGGCTATTGACGACGGTAAATCGCCCCATTTGCTGTCATTGCAGCCGGTCAAGGGCGTTATTATAGCGATGATTGTTAATAACGCATATGTTAAAGCCTTGACAGATAGTTTCTTGTTAGCATCAACATTTAATAGTGAATTTCTCATTCTCTTATCATTTACCGTTTCCATCAATTAAAAATATCATTCTGATTCTTTAACAATTGACAGGCGGTTGTTGTTCATGCCCATGTTAATCAAAATGGCCGGTCTTGCAGTTGAGACCGGCCATTGCGTTGAAACAGTTTTTTATCTCAGTTGAGTTTCTGAGCTTGCTATCTTACGAATTTAAGAACAGAATTGCCTGAAGCCGTTGTCACTTTTGCTGCGTATACGCCTTGCGGGAGTTGTGCCGCGCTAAGGGTATGGCCGTTGCCTTGAGCTACTTTCTGGCCTGCCATGTCATACACCTCTATCACTGCCGATGATTGGGCGTTGACAATTATTGAAATCCCGTCATACGAGATTTTGACATCTGATTCTGCGGCGGTTACATTCTCGACTCCGCTCGACGGGATTACTATATCGCTGATTTTGGCTGTTCGCTCGAAGTTTTCGTTATCCCACAGTCCATAGCCCAGCTCGTCAAAGTTGATTGCGCCATCCCATTCCTGATAGGGCAGTTCCTCGTCATCGGGATCAATATCTTCATGCACCATGAAGAAACTGTCAAAGTAAGCCGGGGTTCCGAGATTATCAGAGCCGGTGAATGATTCCCAGTTGTCGTTTTCCAGATCCCAGTAGAGCAGACGCCATCCCCTGAAATCGAGAGTCATCTCAGGATTGCGGTATTTTATTCCGCCCGATTTGCTGTTGCAGCGTAAGCGGATGCCTATGGTGTTGTTCGACGCGTCGCCGTAAACCCATGCTGTCACTACCGATTTCATGTCGGTAATCGGGAGGTTCAGGCCATCTTTCCAATACTCGCGTATGTTCCATAGCGGGGTGGCGGCGCCCATGTCAAAGACATAAGTCATCTTCATTGACCCCGGGTCTCCCTTCTTGTGGCTGAGTGTGCTCGATTCAAGTTTCGAGTCATCGATTATGATGCCTTTTGTCGAGCCTGAGCCGCCGGGTGCCCACCAAGAGCCGGTGGTGTTGCAGTCCCACATTGTGGTGTAGTTCGTCTGGGCGCGGTATTCCGATAGGAATCTGAAGTAAAGGTTGTCGGCTACGTTTCCGGCAAGGTCGGCCAGACCGGCGTGTATGGTCACGAGAAACGCTTTGTCGAGCGGGAGGTCTTCATCGAGGTAATATTGGATTACCGACCGGCCGCGTACCACTGCATGGGTCAGTGTGCCTGCATATGTATTTCCGGCGGCGTCTGTCACGGTCAGGCAATCGGCGTTTTTGTCATCATTCCAGTTAAGTTCTTCGTTAAATTCCACCCCGATTACAGGTCGATGGGTGTAGACTGCTTCTCCGTCAATCGCAGGATAGGAGTTAGTGATGTAGGGAGCCTCATAGTCTGGTTCGGCCATTGTGAAAGTCAATTTATAATCGCCGCCTTCTGTGCCGTCGCCGTCACCGTCGAGTTTTTGTCCTGTCAGGGAGTTTTTGGCGATGTCGCCGTTGATTGTTATGGTATAATCCCATAATGGTTCAAGTTTGGATAAATCGACAGTTAACGTGTAGTCGTTGTCCCATGACAGGGTCACATCCCCGCTGTTATTGATTGTGAAGGCGTTCTCGACCGATTCGCGATCCATGTTGCGCGAGAAAGTTATTTTCAACGGATAGACCGGCGACACAGCTTCAAGATTGTCAAGCGAGATTGCGTCGATTTTCGCCGGGGCGATGTTAGTCATCTCCACATCGAGGTACGTCACATAATCGGCTGTCGTTTCACCGCCCCCTTTTATTGTGGCTTGTGTGGTTATGGGTTCAAACCCCTCACACTCAAATTTCACATCTACTGTCTCGCCCGGGGTGAATCCCTCGAAATAGTAGAAACCGTTATGAATCAGATTGGGATTGTTTGTGTAGGGTTTGAATGTCGATTCCCATGTATCGGTAGTGTAGCTGCGTTCGCCGACGGTGACCTTCGCTCCGTTTATTGGTTGCTGGTTCTCGGAGTTGCGTATGACCCCTGTCAGGGTTGTGGTGACCGGACGGTCCAGTCCTCGGTATTGGAGCAATGAATGGAAGGCGGCCAATGCCTCAAGACGTTTATAGTCGTCGTTTATGTTGCGTTGCTGTTGTTCGGCTATGGTGTGGTAACCGCCTTCGCTTAACAGTGACGGCATGGTTGAGCGTCTGTTGACCGACAGATACGGATATTGGTTGGTATGGGTTTGCGGCCCTCGGTCATAGAAACAGCGGTCGTGCCAGTTTCCGCGAGAGCCTACTTTCATCACACCCTTGAGGTTCGGTTCGAGAAATTCACCGTAAGCCTTACCTCCATTGGGGATCTTCTCGATTTCAACGCCATTTTTGCGCCAGCCGCCAAACAGTGTGACAATCGTGTTCTCGGTTGCGCCTGCGTCAGAGTGTATTGAGTAATAGAAATCCGCTCCCCATGCGTTGGCCATATCGCTGCGCTCTTCAAGCGACACGGTTTCATTGTCGGTGTAGCGGCATAGTTTGATATTTTCGGGGTTAACATCCGTGTAGGTTGTCAGATATTCCTGTATCGCGAGTGCCACGCGCAGAGTTTTCTGAGCCTCGGAATAGCCCCACATTCCTTGATTCTCTCGTCCAGAGTGGCCCGGGTCGATAAAAAGTTTGAAATCACCCCATCCGTTGACTTCGGCTGCGATGACATTCGTCGGCAAAGTCATTGCTGCCATTGCGGCTGCTATCGCGCCGCGGCTTATTATAGTGGCTATTTTTTTCATGGCGTGGTTTAATATTTGAGGTTAATGACATAGATACAGGCGTCGATGGCGTTTTCAAAAGCCACTCTTTTGCCGTCGGGTGAAACTGCCGGTGTCAATGGTATGACATCCGTGGAGCCGGTAAGAAGGTTCTCATGCCGGGTTTCGATGTCGATTGCGTATATGTCTGATGAGGTGAAACGCTGTCCGTCATCTTTGACTCTGGTGACAATAAGCGATTTGCTGTCGGGTAACCAGGCGGGATGTGAGCCCGGGCATACCCGTGTCAGACCGCTTCCGTCGGCATTGATGACCATTACACCTTTTCCGGGAATCTGGAAAGCCACCTTGCGGCCGTCGGGAGATAGGGCCGGGTTGATTACCATCAGGCCGGCATAAGTTTTGAGTGCTGCGATTTTTTCGGTGGCGCCGGCTGCGTCATTAGCCATGATGTCATAGACTGTGTTGGATGTAGACCATGATGGAACCGAACGCGATGTTTTGACTGTTGAAACTTTGCCGTCAGCAACATTCCACGCTTTCATCTCTCTCTTGACCGAGCTGCCGTTAATTGCCACGCAACGGCCCATTATCTGTTTCCCGTCAACGCTCCATGCCATTTTATACCCGGCACCGCGGTCTGATGTCAGTTCTGTCAATGCCGTCCCGTCGGCGTTGGCTACGAGGATGCCTGTGTAATTGTCGGTGGTGACTGCTATTTTGTCCCCTGACGGTGACCACACTGGGGCCATTAGCCCGCTTTTGCACTCGATTAATTTCTGAGGTTGTGACGCTGACCGGGGTTGGGCTGATGCCAATAAGCCCGACAAGCATATTGCCATAACCGTCAATAGATGCTTTTTCATGCGATAATTGGTAATTAGGGTTAGTTAGTGCTGTAAATGTAATGAAAATTTGTCATTGATTTCTAAAATGGGTTAAACTTTCACTGATATTTATATATTTTTACACATTTCCCCCGTGAAATTTACCCTTTGTGGACGCATAATCTGATGTAGCTGTAAACACATAGGGATATAGCGGAGACCTTGGAATCGGGTCTCCGCCTGTTTTATTTGACTTTTATCGGTTTATTTTTGCTTTTTGGCAGGGTCGCAGGTCAAGCCGACACCGAGCTTCTTGAAAATTTTATGATCGACTTCTCCGAGCATCACGGTCGAGTGCATCTGGCATCCATACAGTTCCGGCAACTTCTCAAGCGCGCGTCGGCAGTTCTCGTCGTGTGTGCTGAGCACCGAAAGTGCCACGAGCACCTCATCGGTGTGCAGGCGCGGGTTGTGGCTCCTCAGATATTCCGTTTTGGTGTGTTGTATCGGTTCAATCATTTCCTGTGGTATGAGTTTCAAACCATGGTCAATGTTTGCGAGATGTTTCACGGCGTTCAGGATCAAAGCCGCGCTCGGTCCGAGCAATGCGCTTGATTCGGCTGTTATGATAGTGCCGTCGGCCAGCTCGATAGCCGAGCAGGGGAGACCGCTTTTTTCGGCGCGGTCTTTGGCGGCCTTGATCGGACGGCGGTATGAGGTGTCGATTTTAGCCTGTTTGAACAGAAGTGCGATCTTGTTGACCTCGCTGTCGTTGCCTTCTCCTTGGGCAAGGCGGTTTAGAGCGGTGTAGTAGCGGCGTATGATTTCGTTCTTCGATGCGTCACAGCACACCTCGTCATCGTCGATACAGAATCCCACCATGTTTACCCCCATATCGGTAGGCGATTTATATGGGTTCTCTCCATAGATTCCTTCAAACAGGGCGTTAAGCACCGGGTATATCTCTATGTCGCGGTTGTAGTTGATAGCTGTCTTTCCGTATGCTTCGAGGTGGAACGGGTCGATCATGTTGACATCGTTGAGGTCGGCTGTCGCTGCCTCATACGCTATGTTGACCGGGTGCTTCAGCGGGAGGCTCCAAACAGGGAATGTCTCAAATTTGGCGTAGCCGGCTTCGACACCGCGTTTATGCTCGTTGTAGAGCTGGCTCAGACACACTGCCATCTTGCCGCTGCCGGGGCCGGGGGCCGTGACGATGACGAGTGGACGCGTGGTCTTGATGTAGTCGTTGTGACCGAAACCTTCATCCGAGGCGATGAGACCTACGTTGGTGGGATAGCCTTCTATTGTGTAGTGATAGTAGGTAGTGATACCCATACGTTCAAGACGCCGCCGAAATGAATCCGCACTGATTTGCCCGTTATAGTGGGTGATAACTACCGAGCTGACAAGGAATCCGCGGTTTTGAAACTCACTCCGCAGCCTCAGGACATCCATGTCGTAAGTGATGCCGAGGTCATTGCGCACCTTGTTCTTTTCTATGTCGAGCGCGCTGATCACTATCACTATTTCGGCGTGGTCGCGCAACTGCGACAGCATCCTCAGTTTGCTGTCGGGCTGAAAACCCGGTAACACTCTGCTGGCGTGGTGGTCATCAAATAGTTTGCCACCTAACTCAAGATATAACTTATTGCCAAACTGCGCAATGCGCTCCTTGATGTGTTCCGACTGAATCCTTAGATATTTGTCGTTGTCAAATCCGTATTTCATAACGGATTACAAAGTTAGCGTGTTTCTTCGGTTCTCGCAACCTTTGTAGTGATTTTGTGGTCAACAGAGTTTAGAATATCGACTTATATTTTTCGAGTAACGAGGCGAAGCGCGGCAAATCTCGCAGTGGGCCAACGTTGATGCGGGCATCGTCGTTGCGGTTCCAGTCATGGGCATTGGCATAGCCGTTGGCGAGCGAACGTTCCATGCAGTCAAGGGCTTTGTCCGGCATTCCGGCTTGAGCGTAGAGGCAGGCTGCGTAGTAGTTGGCTAATCCGTCATGATCGTTATTTTCTTCCAATTGTTTCTCAATCCATTCTGTTGCTTCTGCCTGCTTGCCGGTGAACAGCAATGCGAAACCGCGCAATGATTTGATTGATTCGTCATCGGGGTCAACCAAGTTGATTACCCTTTCATAAAAAGTTGACGCGTTTTCCGGCTTGTTTAAATAATTGTTGAGAATCCATCCTCTGATCATGTAGTAATAAGGTGTTTCGGCATCGTTTAATATCGCTTCTCCGATTGCGTCCGAGGCTTCTTGATAACGTTTGAGGTCAACTAACGCAAGTGCTTTCTGTGCGAGAGCTTCAGCATTGTCTGGTGATTTTGACAATGATTTCTCTGCTGCCTCGAGAGCTTCATCAGCTCTCCATTGGGCGCGGCGCACTTTTGCGAGGGTAACATAGTACGATGCGTTGTCCGCTGTCGATCCGATTGCGTATTCAATATCTGCCGATGCCTGTGCGTAGTTGCCGAGTGCATAGTAGCACTCGGCCATCGAGCGGTATAAACCGGGGTGGTCATACAGGTTCTCGTCAACGATGGTCTTGAAGTCATTTATCGCGGCTAAGTAACGGTAGTGGTTCATTGCTATGACGGCACGGATATAATAGAACATCCCGACACGGGGTGCCTGCCTGATTGCGTTGCTTAACCCGGTCATAACTGCCGTGTAGTCTTCGTCGCTCATGTTGACGAGTTCTCGCAATGCCTTGTTGTTGGTGTTGTCTGTACTGAGCGCGAGTATCAGGTCGTCAACTGCGCCGGTATTGTTACCCATCATGCGCCTCACCGATGCCCTGCGTGTATAGACATCGCTTTGGGAAGGCGCCGTGGCTACCGCTTGGTCGGCGTATTCATTGGCGAGTCCGAGATTGTTTTCTTTGACGGCGCACCGGGCCATTCCGAACAGTCCCTCTAAGCTGCGGGCGTTAAGCCTGTACAGACGTTGGTAATCGAGTTTGGCGTCTCCATATTGACCAAGCTCATACTCCACGTTGGCGCGTTGGTATAGCGTTACATAGTTGTCTGGATACAGGCGCAGGGCGGCGTTGAGGTCGTTGAGTGCCTCGCTTCTTTTGCCGGTGTTTTCATAAATGTTGGCTCTGAGGCAGAGGGCTTGAAAACGTATATCTTTTTCATTTTCGGGCGCGTGTTTCAATGCTTCGTCCACATCGTTCAATGCCCGCAGATATTGATTGTATCTGTAGTATTCGTTTGCTCGTTTTAGATATGTTTCATAGTCTTGTGGATTCTCGTCAATCAGTTTCTGATAGGCGTTCATCATCGCCTGTGTCACTGGATTGAGTTGTGGGTTCTGCGCTGTCGCACCAATTGATAATGCGCTCAGCAATAATGCTATGATGACTTTTTTTATAGTTTTCATTTATGGTCGGTTGTAGGTTGTCTGTATCAATCGGATGGGCGTTTCGATTTAGTCGCCGATTTTATTGATGGCCTGGCGCAAGATGGTTAGCCGTTCAAGCAGGGTGGGGAGTAATTCGAGTTTGAGCATATTGGCTCCGTCGCTTTTTGCTACCGCCGGATTCTGATGGGTTTCCATGAACAGTCCGTCAACGCCTGCGGCTATGCCGCATCGTGCCACCGTCTCTATCAGATCTGGACGCCCACCGGTGACTCCTGCTGATTGGTTTGGCTGTTGCAATGAGTGGGTCACGTCGAGAACCACAGGGCAACCGTTCTTTTTCATTTCTGGTATGCCGCGGTAATCGACAATGAGGTCTTGATAACCGAAAGTCGTGCCGCGCTCAGTGATGGCGACGGCTTCGTTCCCGGCGTCGCGTACCTTTTGCACTGCATGACGCATAGCCTCGGGCGACAGAAATTGACCTTTTTTTATATTGACCATTTTTCCGGTTTTCGCCGCTGCGACAAGCAAATCGGTCTGGCGGCATAAAAATGCGGGAATCTGTAGTATATCGACATATTTTGCGGCTGTTTCGGCTTCATCTGCGGCGTGTATGTCGGTAACCACTGGGATGCCGAACGTTTCTCTCACTTTTTTCAATATCTCAAGAGCCTCGATGTCGCCGATTCCCGTGAATGAATCAATTCGGGAACGGTTGGCCTTGCGATAGCTGCCTTTGAATACATATGGTATGCCGAGCCGTGAGGTTACTTCGACACATTTTGATGCGATGTCGAGTGCCATTTCCTCCCCTTCGATTACGCAGGGGCCGGCCAATAGGAAAAAATTGCCGTTTGGTGAATCAGAGAGATATTCTATTATGTTTGTATTATTATCCATTATCTCCTTTAATTAGCTGTTAATTTGGTTTATTATATGGCAGGTGTCACAGGCCGTTATTGCGGCGGTCTCAGTGCGCAGACGGTTGTCGCCGAGAGTCACGGGGCAAAAGCCGCTGTCCATGGCAAGGCGTACTTCATCAGCCGAAAAGTCACCCTCGGGACCTATCAGTATCGTTGTGTCGGTATTGGCGTTGTACTCCTTTGCGAGCAGCCGGCGGCTGACCGTGTCGTCACAGTAGGCTATGAAACGCTGCGGGGTTTCTATGCTGGTGACGAAACGTTTGAAGTCGGTCATCTCGTCGATAGTAGGCAATGTGGCTTTAAGCGATTGTTTCATAGCCGACACTGCGATTTTTTCAAGACGTTCGCGTTTCAGTTCTTTTCGCTCTGAATGTCGGCAACGAAGTGGCACTATCCGGTTCACGCCGATTTCTGTCAGTTTTTCCACCACCCATTCCATTCTGTCTATATGTTTGGTCGGGGCGATACCGATGATGATTCTGTTTGGCCATGCGGGGGGGAGAGCTATGCGCTCAATAACCTCCACCACGGCGTGTTTCGGATGAGGGTCTATCAGACGGCAGAGGAAACGGTGGCCTTTGCCGTCGACCACCTCGATAGTGTCGCCTGTTTTCATCCTCAGCACGCGCACTGCGTGCTGAGAGTCGCTTTCAGGCAAGGTATCTGAACTTTCTATGTCGGGGGCAAAGAATTGGATCATTAATCTGCGTTTTTTGTATGTTTATGCTTCGACAAACCCTTCGGGTGCGCTGTCGGTTAGTTTTGTCTGTTCCGACGCTTCTGTTGTGGAAGGATTGGACTTGCTGTCTTTGAAAACTATCACAAAAGCTATTGCTACCGCAAGTGCGAATCCTGCGAATATAAGCCATGTCGCGGTCCAGTCGCCAAGAAGGAACGACCCTTCGTCGGTCGCGGTCCAATGGCAGAAGTGATCCACTACAGCTCCTGCCGACAATGTGCCGACTGTTGCGCCAATACCGTTGGTCATCAGCATGAACAGCCCCTGCGCTGATGCCTGGATGGATTTATCGGTTTCCTGCTCGACAAATAGTGCGCCCGATACGTTGAAGAAATCAAATGCCACGCCATAGACAATCATCGAGAGGATGAACAACGTCACGCCGGGGAAGTCGGGGTTGCCGATTCCGAAGAACCCGAAGCGTAACACCCATGCGATCATGGCCATCAGCATCACGCGTTTGATGCCGAATCGTTTCAGGAAGAACGGTATCATCAGTATGCACAGAGCTTCCGAGACTTGCGACAACGAGGTGAGAAGCGTCGCATTGTTTGCGGCGAATGTATCGGCGAAGCCCGAGCCTTTGAAACTTGTTATGAATGGTGTCGCATAGCCGTTTGTTACCTGTAGGCACATTCCGAGAAGCATCGAGAAGATGAAGAAAATAGCCATCTTCTTAATCTTGAACAGCTTGAATGCGTTAAGTCCGAGCAGTTCGGCCAATGATTGTTTCTTGTCGCTTTTGACTATATGGCAGGCGGGTAGCGTGAAACAATAGAGACCCAGAACCAATCCGAGGCCTCCCGAAACAAGAAGCTGCATATATGTGTATTGGAAGCGGTGGGCATGGTTGCCGAGGGTGAAGAAAAACTCCCCGTCATGAGTCAATGTGGCGCAGTTGACAAACCACATGGTTGCTATGAAACCCACAGTGCCGAAGACGCGGATCGGAGGAAATGCCGTAATGGTATCGTAACCGTTGCTCTTGAGCACCGAGAACGCCACGGTGTTCGACAATGCTATGGTCGGCATATAGAACGCCACGCTGATGGTGTAGAATGTCAGGAATAAAGTGCGGTCAGGGTATACTCCGACAGCTCCCGCCGAGTATCCGAGCCACCAGCATCCGAGCATGAACGCTCCGGCAGCAAGTTGGCATATCCCAAGCAGCTTTTGAGGCTGAACCCAGCGGTCGGCGATGATACCCATTATTGTGGGCATGAATATCGACACTATACCTTGTATGGCATAAAACCAAGCGATTAGGTGGCCCATTCCGGCTGAGCCGAGGTAATTGCCGATACAAGTGAGATAAGCTCCCCAGACTGCAAATTCCAGGAAGTTCATTACGATGAGACGCGATTTGATATTTTTCATGATGATGAGTTTTTAGGGTATCATTTAGTAGGGGAGTCTTCCCCGTTTTCATTTTGTTTTTTCTGACGTTTGAAGTTGATGAGTGCCTGTACTCTCGCAGCTTTTTCATACTGTTCGTCATCGACTAATTTTGCCAATGTGCGCTCAAGTTCTTCTATGGCGTAGTTCTCAAGTCTGGGTTCGGGATCGGTTAATTCCTCATCATTCTTCTCCTCTGTGTCTGTGTCGGCCGAGGGGACATCCATCACAAATCCCGTTTCTTCCATTATGGCCCGTGTGGTGTAGATGGGTGCCTTTGTGCGCATGGCTATGGCTATGGCGTCCGAAGTCCTTGAGTCAAGCACAACCTGGCGCTCTCCGTCGCTGAACGTAAGCTCCGAGGAGAAAATGCCATTTTCAAATTTGTAGATAAACACCTCCTTCAGTGTTACACCGAACGCATGGGTGAAGCTGACGAATAGGTCATGGGTCAGCGGTCGCGGCGGGGTGATACCTTCCATCCTGATAGCTATTGACTGAGCCTCCGCGTTGCCGATTACTATCGGGATTCTGATTGGCCCGTCGACCTGAGCCATTATCAGGGCGTTGGCCCCGGAGTGTATCTGGCTGTATGAGATTCCAAGCACTTTTAGTCTTATTCGATCTTTCATAGACTGTTAGTGTTTAAAAATTCTTGTTGTCTGTGGGTTGGCCGGTAATCACACCACTGCCATAACATATGCGCCGTTCCCGGTCATAAATGGCTGCGAACTGTCCCGGAGCTATTCCTTGCACCTTTTCGTCCGATTCAATGACGTATTCATTGGCTCCGATATGGTGCAGCTTGCCGTTGATAAATGTCGGAGTGTGGCGGTTTTTGAATGTGATTTCAACCGGCCCGGCGCATTCTGGCCATGGATTGCCCGAGATGAAGTGCATCTCGTCGATGTGTAGTGTTTTGCCATATTGTTTCTCGGTGTCATATCCGTTGGAAACATAGATGACATTGTCATGCACATTCTTTTTCACCACATACCATGGGCCGCCGCTTAGGCCAAGTCCCTTGCGTTGTCCTATCGTGTGGAACCAGTACCCCCGGTGCTCTCCTAATTTACGGCCGGTTTCTATCTCGATAATCGGCCCGGGTTTTTCTCCGAGATGGCGGCGTATGAAGTCGTTGTAGTTTATGTTGCCTAAGAAACAGATGCCTTGGCTGTCGCGGCGGTAAGCATTGGGCATATTGGCCTTTATCGCCATCTCCCTTACCTCGCTTTTGGGCATATCACCGATAGGAAACATCAGGTGGCTCAACTGATCGTAGCTGATGCGGGCTAAAAAGTCTGTCTGGTCTTTGACCGGGTCGACGGCTGTGCCGAGATATATCTTTCCGTCGCGTTCTATGGTTGTTGCGTAGTGGCCTGTAGCGGTTTTGTCAAACTCCTTGCCCCACCGTTGTTCAAAGTACCCGAATTTGATTATCTTATTGCACAGTATGTCCGGGTTGGGGGTGAGTCCTTCCTTGACGGTACGCAATGCGTATGCCATCACGTTGTCCCAATACTCCTTATGGAGCGAAACCACATCGAATGGCAATTTGTAGCGCGATGCGATGCACTGGCACATCTCAATATCTTCCTCTGCCGAGCAGTCCCCCTCACCGTTATCCATGCCTATGCGAATGTAGAACAGGTGCAAGTCATATCCTTGCTCCAGCATTCGGTGGACGGCTACCGCGCTGTCTACTCCCCCTGAAATTAATGCTGCAACTTTCATTGCGGTTGTTGGGCGGTTTGAGCGTTATTAATCACGTTAAAAGCATTGATGACATTGTCAATCACCATGTTTTTGGCAATTATTTTTCGATTCTTGTCGAGAAAATACATCACGGGGGCGTTGCGCATATCAAATGTGTCGTCGGCTTCTTCCGATGCTCCGACCACCCATGTCTCAGGGTAACGAGCCGCGCTCTCTTTCCATTCATCCGATGGCGAGTCGGGATAGATGCTCACTATTTTAAGAATACCCTTGTCAATTAACTGTCGGGTGCTGAAGTCGGCTGCAAGGCGTGCTTTGACCAATGCGCAGTCGTCGCAGTCTGGGTCGTTGAAAAACAGCAGTGTATAGGGCGATTCTATTTTCGAGAGGTCACTTTTGCTCCCGTCGATGGTCTCAAAGGGGAGTGCCGGTGCGACGGCTCCGACCTGGGAGTTCGCCAGCACGCGTGCTTGATGTTCAAAGCGGGCGCGGGAGGCTGCGGGTATCTTTTTGTTAGCGGCTACAGCGGCAGCGAACGGAATGTAAAGCTCGTCGCTCAGCACTTCGGCTGAGTCGCCGTATAATGCCGATTCGGCTATCTCTCCGAGCGTTAGCAAGTTATTCTTGTCGCCCTTAACTTTGTCGATTAGCCGGTTTATCGACTCATGAACGGTGTCGGCCGATGCGTATGGCATAAATGACACATAGTCGCGGAATGCACCTGCCAATTTGGCGCGTGACGAAAACGCGCTTTTCAGGTTACAGCGTTCCCAGAAGTGTTCCACAAGATAGTTTGTGCGCTCACTGAGTGTAGTTAACGCCTCAGGTGGGGTGGGATAGGGGAAATAGGTGTCTGCTCCACGCACCGTAATTGCGGCGGCCACTGTTAAAAATATGGTGAAAAACAGTTTCTTCATTTACGTTTGAAAGAGTTGGCACATTGTTTGCACCGACAAAGTTAGCAGTTATGCCCTTCAATTGCAAATGTTCATATAAAACATTATCGGGGGCTGATTGTTAAAGTTAATAAAGAAACTAATAACAATCTATCATACTCACGAGTTATGAATTTCAACAATTTTACAATCAAGTCGCAGGAGGCTATCCAGAAGGCCGTCGAGATTACGAGGTCGTCGGGAAGTCAGGCGATTGAGCCTGTCCACCTGCTTAAAGCCGTAGTGGCCGAGGGAGAATCGTTGGTGAAATTCATCTTCCAGAAAATCGGGGCGAATATTGGTCAGCTCGATTTGCAGCTCGATCGCGAAATCGCAGCGTTGCCCAAAGTTTCGGGAGGTGAACCCTACCTTAGTCGCACTTCCAACGATGTGCTTCAGAAGGCTCTCGACATTGCCAAGCAAAACGGTGACGAATATGTCACGCTCGAAGCCCTGCTTATGGCCCTGTTTGTCATAAACAGCCCCGCTTCAACAATTTTGAAAGATGCCGGCCTGAGCGAAAAAGAGCTTAAAGCCGCAATCGACGAATTGCGCAAAGGGAAAAAAGCGACCGACCAGGGTGCCGAGGAAACCTATAATTCATTAAGCAAATACGCCATTAATCTTAATGAGCGCGCGCGTTCAGGCAAGCTCGACCCTGTTATCGGCCGCGACGAGGAAATACGCCGAGTGCTTCAGATTCTGAGCCGGCGCACCAAAAACAACCCCATGCTTATCGGTGAGCCGGGTACGGGCAAGACAGCTATTGCCGAGGGCCTGGCTATGCGTATCGTGCGTGGCGACGTGCCTGAAAATTTGCGCACCAAGCAGATTTACTCGCTCGACATGGGCGCGCTTGTTGCCGGTGCTAAATATAAGGGCGAATTTGAGGAACGTCTGAAAGCCATCGTCAACGAGGTAACCCAAAGCGACGGCGAAATCATACTTTTCATCGACGAGATTCACACATTGGTCGGTGCCGGAAAGGGTGAGGGTGCGATGGACGCTGCCAACATACTCAAGCCTGCGCTCGCCCGCGGCGAGCTGCGCAGCATCGGAGCCACCACCCTCGATGAATATCAGAAATATTTTGAAAAAGACAAGGCGCTCGAACGCCGTTTCCAGAAAGTGATGGTCAACGAACCCGACGAGACCAGTGCCATCGCTATCCTCCGCGGTCTGAAAGAACGTTACGAGAACCACCACAAGGTGCGCATCCGCGATGAGGCGATTATAGCCGCGGTCCAGCTCTCCGAGCGTTACATCACCGACCGTTTCCTTCCCGACAAGGCCATCGACCTCATCGACGAGGCTGCATCTAAACTGAAACTTGAGATTGACTCCGTCCCCCAGGCTCTCGACGACATAACCCGCCGCATAGCCCAGAAAGAGATCGAGCGCGAGGCCATAAAGCGCGAGGGCGACAAGGAGAAAGTCCGGGAAATCGAGAAGGACATCGCGTCACTCCGCGACGAGGAAAAGGAATACACCGCAAAGTGGAAAGCCGAAAAAGACCTCATCAACCGCATACAGCAAAATAAAATCGACATCGAGCAGCTCAATTTTGAAGCCGACCGAGCCGAGCGCGAGGGCGACTATGCCAAGGTAGCCGAAATACGCTACTCAAAGGTTCAGCAAAAGGAAAAAGAGAATGTCGACATTCAGCAACAGCTCAAAATGATGCAGGGCGAGAAGGCCCTCATCAAAGAGGAGGTTGATGCCGAGGATATAGCCGATGTCGTGTCGCGTTGGACGGGTATCCCTGTCAACAAGATGGTACAGAGCGAAAAAGACAAACTGCTTCATCTCGAAGAGGAGCTGCACCACCGTGTTGTCGGACAGGATGAAGCAATCGCGGCTATCGCCGATGCCGTGCGCCGCAGCCGCGCCGGTCTCAATGACCCCCGCCGGCCCATAGGCTCATTCATATTCCTCGGAACGACCGGTGTCGGCAAGACCGAGCTGGCAAAAGCATTGGCCGAATACCTCTTTGACGACGAAAACATGATGACGCGTATCGACATGAGCGAATATCAGGAGAAACACTCCGTCTCGAGGCTTGTCGGAGCGCCTCCCGGATACGTCGGTTACGACGAAGGTGGCCAGCTCACTGAAGCTGTGCGGCGCAAGCCTTACTCCGTGGTTCTTTTCGATGAAATCGAGAAAGCCCACCCCGACGTGTTCAACATACTGTTGCAGGTGCTCGATGACGGCCACCTGACCGACAACAAAGGGCGTCTTGTCAACTTCAAGAACACCATCATCATCATGACTTCCAACATGGGTTCCTCGCTCATTCGCGAGAACTTTGCCAAGATGACCGACGATAACAAATTCGAGACCATCGAGAAAACCAAAGATGAGGTGCTTGAGATGCTTAAACAGACCATCCGTCCCGAATTCCTTAACCGCATCGACGAGATAATCATGTTCACCCCCCTCAACGAAAAAGAGATTGAGGAGATCGTCGGCCTTCAGGTCAGCGGCATCAAGAAGATGCTTGAGAAGAATGGTGTCACTCTCGAAGTCACACCCGCCGCGCTCCATTATCTTGCCGAGGAGGGATACGACCCCGAGTTCGGTGCCCGTCCGGTCAAGCGCGTCATCCACCGCATGGTTCTCAACCGCCTGTCAAAGGATATTCTTGCGCAACGAGTCGACAAAGACCGTCCAATTGTCATTGATGTCAAGGACGACGAGCTTGAGTTTAAAAACTGAGCTTGTCCCAAGTGGTAAAATAGTCAAAGCGGCGACCCCCGGTGTCAGGGGCCGCCGCTTATGTTTCACAGCACTAAACTAAGCACTATATCCCTACGGCAATCTTGCGTCTGATGCCGTCAGCATCTACGATATACAGCCCCGCGTTCAGGTCGCTGACTACGGCTGAAGGCCCGGAATAAACGCATACCCCCGATATAGTGTATATTTTGATTATTTCAGCTCCGGCCACTTCGATGCCTCCCGCCACAGGTCTGATTTCGATGCCGGTCTCCGCGATTTCCGTTACCGACGACATCGAGGTGAAATTGGCTTTTAGGTCTAAATCCTCCAGTGGCATTGCCATGTTCAGCAAGCTCTCCTTGCTGTTGTTCAGGTGCTCGGCATTAGATGTCCAGTTCTCGAACACATACCCCTCCGCGGGTTCCGCTTTGATTTCCGAATACATGAACGGATAAGGCTCGGGTGCCCCGGCGGGATTATTGACGGTGACGCTTCCGTTGTCGCCCGCGCTGATGCTGTATGTCGGTATTGTCCTGATGTCAAACCCGGCGAACGATTCATCTGATTTAAACAAGTCGGCGCAATCGCCGTCGGTCACAAACAATTTTGCCCGGCCGTCGGCAAGCCTCGTGCAGCCCGATAGCGTTTTCAGTCCCGGTTTTATATCCTTCGACAGCGTAGTGACCGCCATCAGGCTGTTGCAATCGGCAAAAACGTTCTCTCCGATATTGCGCACTCGGCTGCCGAGTGCTATTCCTTGAAGGTTGCTCCCCGCGAAAGCCTGTTCTCCTATCGTGACAACGCTTTCAGGCGCGTAGAAATCATGCAGTGATTTACACCCGTTGAACGCCCCGTCGCCTATCGACAGCACACTTTCAGGTAACGTGACATATTTGATGCCGGAATCCATAAAAGCGTAGTTAGAGATTGCGGATATGCCTTGATGGAGATTCACCTGTTTGAGCAGTTTGCAACTTGAAAACGCTCCGTTTGGCAATTCTGTGACCGTTTCAGGTAAAGTGTACTCACTCAGGCTGCTCCCCTCTGGAAATTTGATGAGTTCCGTGATATCCTTATTATACAGCACCCCGTCAATCGATGCGAAAAAGTTGCTCCCCGGCTCAACATTTATTTTCTGAAGACTCTCGCAGCCGCCAAATACACCGCTTCCTATACGTTCGAGTGATGACGGTAAGGTTATAGACGATAGAGATGCGCAGCCAAAGAATACACGATCACTTAACCACGTTAAAGTGGACGGAAGCGAAACCGAAATTAATTGTTCACAACCCCAAAAAGCGTTCATCCAAATGGATTCTACCCCTTCTGAGATTTTAATGGTTTGGAGGTTGCTGCATTCAGCGAAAGTCCAATCGCCGATTCTCACAAGTTTGCTTGTGGCAAAATCAACATTCCTTAGCTTCTTGCATCCGTAAAATGCGTAGTCATGGATATACTCCACTTCGGAATCTATAGTATACTTAGACCTGTTCAACCCCGCCGGATATAAAACCAAAGTTCTGCCTTGATAGCTGCTTTTTTCTTCAAATAGCACGCCGCTCGTGACGTAATAATACGGGTTTCCAGCCTCTACTGTGATTTCACTCAGATTCTGACAGTCTGAGAATGCTCCGTGACCGATACTTACTAAGGATGCGGGAAGCTTTAGCGACGAAACTCCGGTTGACTCAAAGGCGTACAATCCTATCTCTGTCAGAGTGGATGGAAGGACTACTTCAGTAAGATTATTGCCGCCTATAAAGACATGACTGCCTATGGTTTTCAAACCTTCGGGGAGAACTAACTTTCTGAGATTTTTAGGCGTTGAATAATGTGCGCAATTATTGCTGATAGTTGTGACAGGATAAGATGTGCCGTTATACTCCACCGATTGAGGTATTTCCAGTTCCGCCGGAAATGTTGATACGTTTTCAAAACTGCTGACTTTAGCCTCATCGTTGATGATGTAATAATTCACATACCCTATGGTTACGGATACCCCTGACTCGGTTTGCGCTTCTGCGCTTGTCGACACCGCTCCCAATGCCATTAATAACGTTAACGATTTAAGTAGCCTGTGTTTCATAATAGATGTTGGTTTTTAGTCGTTTGGCAATCCAATCCCCGAAATTGTCATGATTTTTTTGAAAATAAAAAGGTGTGGGAATCGTATCTTGTTTTATCTGTAATTCAGGTCTTCGCATTACCTTTCAGCATAGATAAAACAATAGCCCCACACCGATACAGCTATAGTTTGCCACCTTTCTCCGATGACTGCTTTAGCTATCGATGCAGGTGCTATTGTCAATCCTATCCTCATGCTGAAAATCAAAGTTGCGAAGTTTGAATTACGAGGACAAAATTTCAATAACACCTTCAATAATAAAATTGACGGACAATGCGGCAACTCCTTGTCGCTATAATCCAACCGCAAATTTAATGAAAAATGTTATTAGTGGGGCATTTACCCCGCAAAATAAATTCCCATCTCCCAAATTACGCCGCCACATACCCATCCGCATGGTGATTCCCGACAGGGAGCCCTTCATGTTTAGCCGGGTATTGCCGACAGGCAATGTCCGTTCCCTGTTTCCGCATAAGACCTCAATCTGAAAGATTGATTGTACTGAAAACACCCCTGTGTCTTTGGTAGGGCTTGCCCATGGGCAAGCCGCCAATCCCCACAAGTGCGCCATCGTTGGATAACCCCATGTCGGAGCGCATAGCGCGACTACATGGGGCCACCTGACCCCCGGTCCCTGTAACGCTACCTCGCAGAGGTTGCGGCTCACAACCGCGCGTCTTACAGCTTGCCCGACTTTGCGAGCTGAATCAACTCCTTCTCAGGTATCAGATACACCTCCATGCGCCGGTTAGCGTGTCGGTTAAGGCGCGAATTGTTGGGTGCGATGGGGTCACCCCCGCCCATCGGATATCCGACGAGCTGCGATGAATCGCGGGCATTGTTGTCAAACCAGTCATAGACAGCCGTTATTCTCCCCTCGGTTAGCTGTTGCTGGTGCGCCTCCGAGCCGGTATCGTCGCTGTGTATCGCTATCAGCGTTTTGAATTTCCCGTTGTCGTTGACATACGGCACCAAAGGCTTCAGCAATCCCGAGACCGACTGTATGAGAGCCGAATCGTTGGGCTGAAACATCTCGTCGGTAGGGATGGTTATAATCACCACTTCCCCTCCGCGCATTGTCTCCACCTTATAGCCTTTTTTATAGAAACTTGTGGCTACCGAGCGCATATAATCCTTGATTGCCTCATGCTGCTTTCCCCCCACCTTCGGTGTGGCTATATTCTCATCCATGTCGAGGTCGAATATGTCAGTGGCTGCCGTGCTTTCTGTTGACTGTCTTTGGGCTGCGGATGTCGGGGATGGCGACGAGGCCATAGCCATTGCCGGTATCACAGAAACCAATGCCGACATGATTAGTAACCTTACTCCTCTCGTCATTCCGCTCCCTCCTCATCATCATCTTCGAGGGAGTACTCATAGTCGAGCTCGGCTTTCACTATGGTTTCGACGTGCTCCTCTTTGACTTTGTTACCCTTGTCCTTCTTGAGCAGATGTTTGACCGAGTCAAGCAGGTGGTCATAGTCGAGCTCGTCATCGTTGTCGAGGTCCAACAGACCGTTTTGCTCGTAGTAATCCCAGATTATATCAATGATGTTGAGTATGTCGTCATCGCTGTAGCTTACGCCCTCTGACTGTTTGAGAGCGGCTTTGATATATTTTATCGCTTCATTTTCGTCATACATAATAGCCATGATTTTGAGTTTGACATGGCTAAGTTACAAAAATCATGATACAGACCGTTCATCATCCCGGTTTTTTTGGTTTATTTAATACTAAGTGCCGGTGGTAGCAGCAACTCATAGTCTACCACGTCAAGAATCTGATTGAGCTTGAATCCGACTTTTTCAAAAAACGAGACCTGTCTGAAGCCTAAACTGCGGTGGAACTCTATGCTGCCCATGTTGCTGCCGGTGATGCAGGCTATCATGGCGAAATAACCGCGCCGGCTGCATTCGGCAATCAGTTTTTCCATCAGTTTGCGGCCGATTCCGCGGCGTTGATACCCCTCGGCGAGATAGATTGTGGTTTCAAGCGTTTTTTCATATGCTGCGCGCTCTTTCCACGGATGGGCGTAGCAGTAGCCGGCTATTCTTCCGTCGGTTTCATAAACGTAGTAGGGGAATTGCGCTGAGATTCCGTTGATGCGTTCTCTCATCTCGTCAACCGATAGCGGCACTGTCTCAAACGTCGCGACACTCTCGGTCACATAGCGGTTATAGATTGATGTGATTGCCTCGGCGTCCGCGCCAGTCACGGGCCTTATACGTTCGGTGGGCTTGGTGTTGTCGGTGGCTTTCACAGTTCGAGCAGTCCGTGTGGGAGCGACATCTCCACGATATGTCTGTCCGTGTCAATGTCTGTGATAAATTCGTCTGCCACGGGGATATAGGTCAAATCTCCCTTATCGTTGGTGACTATGAACAGCAGATTGTCGGTCGACGACTCCACGCCGGTGATTTCACCGATTGGTTTGTTGTCCGCATCAATCGTGTAGCCTATCAGGTCTTCGGCATAGAAACCCTCGTCATCGACTTCATCACCCTCTGTGTCGTCAGCCTCCTCCATTGCGCTCAGGTCGCTTTTGAGAGCGTAGACGGCTTTGCCGCACAGCTCCTTAGCATCCTTCTCGTCGTTGATGCCGTCGATTGTGACGAGCACCGACTCGCTCCCGCGCTGTCTGACGGTGTCTATAAAGAACGGTACGAATATCCCGTCGATATCCATCACTATGCAGCGCAGACCCTCAAAATCCACCTCCCGGTTTACGGCAGTGGCGATTTCTCCGTTGATGCCGTGAGGCTTTATCGTGCGTCCGATTTCAGTTAGCTCGGCACGGGTGATCATTTCTTCTTTTTCTTTTTGCCCGACGTGGGGGCCGGGGCTATCTCTTTGAACTCATGCAGATGGTAAGTGGCGGGGTCGAGGCGTATTGCCCCGTGCGAATAGCTTGCCAAGTCCTTCAATATCTTCGCATCCTCCACTCCGTCGCTGTTGACGGCCAGCATCAGCTTTTTCATGTGATTCGCGATTAGCGAGATCAGAGCGTCACGCTCCTCGCCCGGTTCCATGGTTGCCGCTTTGGCTATCATTAGCTCGATGTGGCGGCCATAGTGGCGGTAGCGTATGGGCGACAGATGGTAATCCACCTTCTCGGGAAGCGTCTGCAGGTTCTCCGCTTTAATCACCTCGCATGGATAATCGATGTCGAGTTTGAAATCCGACATGATGGCGAGATGGTCCCACAGTTTGTGTTTGAAATCTTCTACGTCGCGTAGATGTGGAAAAAGACTGCCCATGGTGTTGATTATCGAGTAGGCGCATCTGGTGCGTTCCTCTCTGTCCTGAATTGTAAGGCAATGGTCTACCATTCGCTGGATGTTGCGGCCATATTCAGGAAGGATTAGTTTCTTTAGCTGGGTGTTATAGCTTAACATGGGCAGTCTTTTTGATTATCTGATCGGGGTTTATTACATATTCATGCCGCCGTCCACTTGGATAACCTGGCCGGTGACATAGCTTGACATATCTGATGCGAGGAAAGTGGCCACATTGGCGATATCCTCCACTTTTCCGCCGCGGCGCAACGGGATTTTTTTCTCCCACTCTTTACGCACCTCCTCTGGGAGTGCTGCGGTCATTGCGGTTTCGATGAATCCGGGGGCTATGGCGTTGGCGCGGATGCCGCGTGAACCGACCTCCTGGGCGATACTCTTGGCCAATGCGATAAGGCCGGCTTTTGATGCTGCGTAGTTCGACTGTCCGGCGTTGCCGTGTACACCCACTACCGATGCCATGTTGATGATGCTGCCCGAACGCTGGCGCAGCATGATGGGAAGCACGGCGTTGATGAAGTTGAACGCGCTTTTGAGATTGACGGCGATCACAGCGTCCCACTGCTGCTCGGTCATTCTCATCATCAGGCCGTCCTTCGTGATGCCTGCGTTGTTGACGAGAATGTCGATTGAGCCGAAATCTTTGTGAATCTCATTTACAACCTCTTTGGTCTGGGCGAAATCGGCGGCATTGGATGCGTATCCTTTCACCTTTACACCGAGAGCGGCTATCTCCTTCTCGGTCTCTTTGCCGTTTTCATCGATTACAAGGTCAGTAAACGCTATATTCGCCCCCTCCTGAGCGAACTTCAGGGCGAGTGCTTTGCCGATACCGCGGGCTGCGCCTGTGATAACGGCGGTTTTTCCTTCGAGTAATTTCATTTTTCTTAGTGTTGATTCAGGTCACAAAGTTACGATTTTATGCGCTATCATGCAATTTTTAAATTTTTACTAAAAATCCGCCGCATGAATAACCGCCGCCGAATACGCTCAACCCGACCCATTCTCCCGGCTTGAACTTGTCGCGGTTTTGGGCGAAGACAAGCGGTGCGCTGGCCGACCCTGTGTTGCCGAGTTCTTCTATGTTGTTGATGAACTTGTCATCGCCCACCTCAAGCTGATGGGCCACATTGGCGATTATGCGCTTGTTGGCCTGGTGACATATGATGTGATCCAGGTCGCGGGTTCTAAGCCCGTGAGGCTCCGCGACCTTGTCAAGCGACTCGATCAGGTATTGGCAGGCGTGGATAAACACGTCGCGGCCGTCGGGCATAGTGATACCGTCCTCCTTCGGACGCAGCTTCACCCCTTCAGGCCCTTTGCTTATGTTGCCGAGACCGCAGGTCATGATTTCTTTGATTTCAGGTTCGTTTGGCGACATTCGCTCCTTCGAGAGAAAAAATGCGACCGCTGCGTCACCCCACAAGTGTCCGCATTTGGGGTCGCTCTCGTTGCTGTAATATGTGTTGTGCTCCGAGCAGACGAGCAATGCCTTCGTGGCCTTTCCCGATGCGAAATAACCTTCGACTATTTCAAGGCCGTTCACAAACGACGAGCACGCCGCCGAGGCGTAGACGGCGCGTGCGCCGTCGATTTGATATTTTTTTTGTGCCTCGTGAGCCAGTGTTGCCACGGTGTCATAGGCTGAATAAGACGCCGACACGATCAGGTCGACATCCTTTATGTCGTAGGGGAGAGTGGGGAGTGCGTTTTCTATGGCGGCAAGACCCATCGAATTGTGGCCTTCGTCTTCTGCCGCCTTGGAGCGGGTGACGATTCCTGTGCGTTTGACGATCCAGTCCGATGTCAATCCGTTGATGGGTAAAAAATGGTCGTTGTCGACCCGGGCTTCCGGCACATAGTAGCCAGTGGAATTAATAAACATGATTTTGGTATTTTATGCCTTTGATTATAAAGTTAATGATGTCTCGGTTTGATGATTGCTCATCGCCATGGTGGTCATCGGCGTTGTCATGCAGTTGCATTGTATAGACTCCGTGAAGCACGGCTGAAATCAGCGGCGACAGACGCTCGGCCTGCTCCTTGTCGAAACTGCCGTCAGAGATTCCCTCGGCGGTGATTAGGCCGAGAATCTCGTTGACTTTGGCCTCGGCCAATCGCCTGACGCGCCCTATGCGTTTGTATTCAAACGTGAAAAACGACCGCAAGGTATCCTGGCGGTTGTCGCTCATCAGTGCAAGCCTGTGTTCGAGAAACAGGCGCAGCTTCTCGGTGGGTGTGCGTTGCGAAATGGCGATTTCGCGCAGATTGGTGACAAGGCGTTCACTCTCTCGCTCGATGACGGCGTTGTAGATGTCGCGCTTGTTTTTGAAGTAGGTGTAAATTGTGCGCCGACCCTTGTCTGAGGCGTTGGCGATGTCATTCATCGTCGTGTTTTCTATGCCGTTTTTGACAAACAGTTGCCTTGCGACATCAATCAGTTTTTCTCGGGTTTTGGAGACCATTATTGCACAAATTTACATTCAATGTGCGAAATTACATATTTTATCGGAATATGACTACCTTTGTGTGTGTTTTTATATCTATGAAAATGAAAAAATTAGTTATATTGGCCATTGCGGCTGCATTATGTTTTAATTTGTCGGCTGTGGCGATTAAGGGAATTGACGACGCGGCTACTGTTGGGATATACATTAAGGACTTGCGCAACGGGAAGATTGTGGCTGACCATCAGTCGGCTTTGGCCATGACCCCCGCGAGCGTTATGAAGTGTCTCACCACGGCTACCGCAATGAAGATTCTCGGCCCGGGGTACCGCTTTGAAACCCCCGTTTATCTGGTCGGCACTAAGCGCGGTTCTACTTTTAACGGCCGTGTGGTGATTGAAGCGTCGGGCGATCCTGCGGTCGATAGCCGTTATTTTGCCGATCGTGCAGGCTTCACTGACTCTATCGTCGCTCTGTTGTCGCGCAACGGCATCAGGCAATTGAGGGGTGACATAGTGGTCGATCAGTCTCGTTTTTCCGATGTCGGCCCATCTTCATGGTGGGAGATAGATGATGTGGCTTGGGACTACGGTGCGCCGTTCTACGGGTTCAATTTCGCCGATAACTTGGTCACTCTTGATTTGTCGTCTCTCGAAACAGAGCCGCGTCTGGTCAAATTCAATGTCACCCGCGGGGCTAAGTCAGGCGACTTCGACCTCGTCAGGGGGATTTATTCGACCGATCTCCGGGTCGATGGCAAATTGGGTAAACGCAAATCGGTTGAGACCACTGTCCCCGATCCTGTTGCTCTGTTCAAGGTTAAGATGATGCCTGCTCTCCGTGATGCGGGAGTCACCTACGAACTGCTTGCTACTGCCGATGGTGATACCATTGATGTCTACCGCCATCAATCCCCATCGGTCGCTGAGATTGCCCGTAGCCTCATGCACCGCAGCGACAACATGATGGCCGATGCGATGCTGAGGGCTGTCAGCGAGAAAAAAACGCTTGCGGCCGCTGTCGGCGCTGAATTGAAGCTATGGGATTCCCTTGAAGTGAAATTGAATCCGGTGAGAATCTTTGACGGGAGCGGTCTTGTAAGGGTTGATGCGATTACACCTCGCGCGCTCGGCGATGTGCTCGTCGCTATGGCCGGTGATTCAGCTTATGTGGCAGCGTTCCCCCTCGTCGGTTTTGACGGCACGGTCAAGAATTTCCTTCGCGACACACCCCTCGAAGGAAAGATGGCATTGAAAAGCGGTTCGATGACCGCCGTCAGATGCTACGCCGGATACAAACTCGACGGCGAGGGAAAGCCTACCCACGCCGTCGTGATTATGGTCAATAATTCATTCCTGAAACCTGCAGAGCTGCGGAAATGCCTGCAAAACTACCTGCTATCCATTTTCGCCTGAAAGATTATATCTCCACCCGCAACACCCTCGCTCCCACCTGATAGGGCTTGCCCATGGGCACGGTAGTTCTTCATCATTTTTAGTCAGAGCGAGAGCGGCACATACGGCATATCCCACGCTTCCGCCACTGCCTTACATGTGATATGTCCGCCAACCATGTTGACCCCTTCTGCCAGACCGCTGTCCTTACGGCACGCGTCACGCCATCCTGAGTCGGCCAGCTTCAGGGCGTAGGGTAGTGTCGCGTTTGTCAGGGCGAGCGTTGATGTGTAGGGCACGGCTCCCGGAATATTCGCTACGGCGTAGTGGACTATGCCGTCTACCTCATATGTCGGCTGGCTGTGTGTAGTCGGGTGCGATGTTTCGAAGCAACCGCCTTGGTCGATAGCGACATCAACGAGCACGGTGCCGGGTTGCATCAGTTTGAGCATATTGCGTGTGATGAGATGCGGTGCTTTCGCTCCCGGGATAAGTACCGAGCCGATGACGAGGTCAGTTGTCGGCAATTCAATCTCGATGTTATGGGTTGACGAATATAGCGTCTTAACATTTTTGGGCATTACCTCTGAGATGTGGCGCAATGTCGGCAGCGAGATGTCGGCAATAGTGACATCCGCTCCAAGCCCCGAAGCCATCAATGCGGCGTTTCTTCCCACAACTCCTCCGCCGAGAATCAGCACCTTCGCCGGCTTGACACCGGGTACGCCTCCGAGCAATATCCCTTTACCCCCTTGGGGCTTTTCAAGGAATCGAGCGCCTTCCTGTATCGACATTCTGCCGGCCACCTCACTCATGGGTGTGAGTAGCGGAAGTCCCCCCTGTGGCCCTATGACTGTTTCATAGGCTATGCAGGTCGAACCTGATTTGATCATGGCTTCGGTCAGCTCGAGGTCGCTGGCGAAGTGGAAATAGGTAAACACCACCTGTCCTTGCCTGACAAGGGGATATTCAGGTTCTATAGGTTCTTTGACTTTGATAATCATATCGGCGATGGCGTAGACCTCTGCTATCGTTGGAAGGATAATCGCTCCTGCCTTTGTGTAATCGTCGTCGCTGAATCCCGAGCCTTCTCCCGCTGTGTGCTGCACATACACCTTGTGCCCGTGCCCGATCAGCTCCTTAACGCCGGCGGGGGTTGCTCCCACTCGGTTCTCGTTGTTCTTAATCTCTTTTGGAATACCGATAATCATAGTTCTCACAATATTTTAGGGTTACTAATTCAATTCAAGGTAACTGTCCCCCAAATATACTCAAATTATCGTTACATACAACTTGCAATCCCGAAAAATAATAAAAACCGGCTCTAAAAAAAGTCGCCCGGGGACTCCGAGCGACTTTGATATTCTGTGAATGGGGCTTCTGTTTAGATTACTCCTTGACCCATCATGGCGTTGGCTACCTTCATGAAACCTGCGATATTTGCGCCTTTCATGTAATTGAGATAGCCGTCAGGTTCCATTCCGTAACGTTCACATTGGGTGTGGATGGCTTTCATGATTTGGTGGAGCTTTGCGTCGACCTCCTCCTCCGTCCACTGCAGGTGCATGGCGTTCTGGCTCATTTCAAGCCCCGAGGTTGCGACTCCGCCGGCATTGACGGCCTTTCCTGGCGCATATATCGTGCGGCTTTCGATGAATGTGTCGATAGCCTCAGGCGTGCAGCCCATGTTGGAGACTTCTGCTACAAGCATCACTTTATTGTCAACAAGCTGACGCGCGTCTTCTCCGCTAACCTCATTCTGGGTGGCGCAGGGTAGGGCGATGTCGACTTTCTGTTCCCAGGGGCGACGGCCGGGATAGAATGTGGCTGAGGGATATTTCTCGGCGTAGGGTGCAACTATATCCTCGCCGCTTGCGCGGAGTTCAAGCATATAATCGATTTTCTCTCCTGAGATACCGTCGGGATCGTAGACATATCCGTCGGGGCCTGAGATTGTGACTACTTTTCCTCCAAGTTCAGTGGCTTTCAAGGCTGCTCCCCATGCCACGTTACCGAATCCCGATATGGCTATGGTTTTTCCGGCGATTGTGTCGTTGCGGCGTGCAAGCATCGACTGAACGAAGTAGAGTGCGCCGAAACCTGTGGCCTCGGGGCGGATTTTAGACCCGCCGAAGTCAAGACCTTTGCCGGTGAATGTTCCGTTATGCTCGTTGACAAGACGTTTGTACATACCATACATATAGCCTACCTCGCGGCCGCCTACACCTATATCGCCGGCGGGAACGTCGCGGTCGGGACCTAAGTTCTTCCACAATCCCAGCATAAATGCTTGGCAGAAACGCATTATCTCGCGATCGCTTTTGCCGCGGGGTGAGAAGTCGCTGCCACCTTTGGCGCCACCCATCGGTAGGGTGGTCAATGCGTTTTTGAAAGTCTGTTCAAACCCGAGGAATTTCAGAATCGACAGGTTGACTGATGCGTGGAAACGTATCCCTCCTTTATACGGGCCTATGGCGTTGTTAAACTGAACGCGGTAGCCGATATTGTTTTGCACCTCACCTTTGTCGTCAAGCCATGTGACGCGGAAAGTTACGATGCGGTCTGGCTCGACCATACGTTCGATGATGCGGTTTTTCTCAAATTCAGGATGCTGGTTATACACATCCTTCACGGAAAGCAGCACTTCTTTAACTGCTTGAAGATACTCTTTTTCTCCGGGGTGCTTGGCCTCCAGGGAGTTCATGATATTGTTAATATCCATAATCACGAAAAATTATGTATTGATATAAAGTTAACATCACAAATGTAGGGATATTTCTTGAATAGTCGGCTTAATTTTAAGCTAAATTTTTAATCAAAAATTTTATCCCAGTCTTTCCACACAGGTTCATAGCCGAGTCGGCGTATCTCCTCGGCGACTTCAAGCGGTGCGCGGTTGTCACTGACCTCAAACTGCTCAAGTGCGTCGGGGGTCGACACATACCCTCCCGGCTCCGTTTTGCTGCCTGCGCTCATTGACGTGACTCCAAGTTTCATCATGTTGGCGCGGAAACGGGGATTCTCCCGGGTTGAGTAGGATATATCGACATCGTTGTCAAATATTCTGAATGCGAATGTCAGTTGAGCGAGTTCTTTGTCGGTCATGACCACCTGAGGTTGATAACCACCTTCGGCCGGACACATTCGGGGGAAGTTGATGGAATACCGTGTGCGCCAGTAGTTGCGCCTGAGGTATTGCAGGTGTCGGGCCATCATAGTGACATCGGTGCGCCAGTCTTCAAGTCCTATTAAAACACCCATCCCTATCTTATGTACCCCCGCTGATCCCATGCGGTCAAATCCGTTCAGACGCCACTCATAGATTGACTTCATACCCCTTGGATGGTAGACTCCGTAGCGGGCGGCGTTATATGTCTCCTGGAAGCATACCACGCCGTTCAGACCGCTGTGGGTCAGACGTTCATAATCGCGTTCTTTCAGCGGCATAACTTCGATTGTGAGGTTGTTGAAGTAAGGGCGGGCCACATGAAGCACCCGTTCAAGATAATCCACTCCGTTCAATGCGGGAAATTCCCCCGACACGATGAGCAAGTTCTCAAACGGGCCGAGTCGTCTGATAGCCTCGCATTCCGCTTTGACCTGATCCATCGTCAGAGTCGTGCGTTTCAATGGGTTGTCATGGTTGAACCCGCAGTAAACGCAGTGGTTGGTGCAGGCATTGGAGACATACATGGGTATGTACATTGATATTGTCTTGCCGAAACGTCTCAAAGTGATTCCTTGCGATCGGCGCGCCATTGCCTCAAGATATGGTACGGCGGCGGGCGAGATTAACGCCATGAAGTCATCGACATCGAGACGTTCCTTTGACAGTGCTGTCTCGACATCTGCAGCCGTTTTGGCGGCTATGGCTCTGGTGGTGTCGTCCCAGTCATATTGTTTTATTTCGTCTGAAAACATTTTTTCAATCATTTGTTTTGCCGCAGTCGTCGATTAGCTTTTGCGAGATGCGCATGGCACAGAAATTGGGGCCGCACATCGTGCAGAAGTGGTCATCGTCTTTGTGGCTCTCCACATAGTATTGTTTTGCGCGTGCGGGATCCAGCGAGAGGTTGAACTGGTCTTTCCAGCGGAAGTCAAATCGCGCTTTCGACATTGCGTCGTCTCTTACCTGCGCACCCGGATAACCCTTGGCTATGTCGGCTGCATGGGCGGCGATTTTATATGTGATCACACCGTTGCGCACATCCTCCTGATTAGGCAGTGCCAAATGTTCCTTCGGGGTGACATAGCATATCATGGCTGTACCCATCCATGCTATCTGGGCCGCACCGATGGCCGACGTGATGTGGTCATATCCCGGGGCGATGTCGGTGGTCAGCGGGCCGAGTGTGTAGAAGGGTGCCTCATGGCATTTGTCGAGCTGGCGGTCCATGTTCTCGCGTATTTTGTGCATGGGCACATGGCCGGGGCCTTCGATGAGCACCTGCACGTTATGTTTCCATGCGATTTCTGTCAACTCGCCAAGAACGTCAAGCTCAAGGAATTGCGAGCGGTCGTTCGCATCATGGATTGAGCCGGGACGCAATCCGTCGCCGAGCGACACTGCCACGTCATATTTAGCTAATATCTCGCATATCTCGTCGAAGTGGGTGTAGAGGAAGTTTTCCTCATTGTGTATCACTGCCCATCGGGTCATGATAGAACCCCCTCGGCTGACGATGCCGGTTAGTCGCTCTCCGACCATTTCGGCGTGGGCGCGCAATGCCCCGGCATGGATTGTGAAATAGTCGACCCCTTGCTCCGCCTGTTCAATCAGGGTGTCGCGATAGATTTCCCAAGTCAGGTCTTCGACTTTACCGTTCACTTTTTCTAATGCCTGATACACCGGGACTGTCCCCATGGGCACAGGGCAGTTGCGTATGATCCACTCGCGGGTTTCATGGATATTGTCACCGGTGGAGAGATCCATCAGGGTATCTCCACCCCAATAGCAGCTCCACACTGCCTTCTCCACTTCCTCCTTGATTCCCGACGACAGTGCCGAGTTGCCTATGTTTGTGTTGAGTTTCACTGCGAAGGCGCGGCCTATGATCATCGGTTCCGCTTCGGGATGATTGATGTTGGCGGGGATGATGGCCCTCCCTTTGGCTATTTCATCGCGCACAAATTCAGGGGTGATGTAACTCTCTATGCCGAGTTCCGGGTTGTTCAGATTTTCGCGTATGGCCACATACTCCATCTCAGGCGTGATGATTCCCTGACGGGCGAGTGCCATCTGCGTTATGGCTTTCCCCTTCTTGGCTATGCGGGGTTTGTGCCGGTGGGCGAAACGTATCGGGTCGAGCGATTTGTCGGCCTCGCGCATACGCCCGTAGTCACTGGTGATGTCCGGGAGTAGTTCAAGGTCGTCGCGTTCGGCGAGCCACTTCTCGCGCAATCTCGGCAACCCCTTATTGATATCTATGTCGACTTCGGGGTCTGTGTATGGGCCGCTTGTGTCATATACCGTCACTGAGCCGTTATCGCGTACGGTTTTGTTGCCGTTTTCATCGATTTTTACCGTCGGAGTGAGATTTATTGTACGCATTGCAACCCCCATTTCAGGGAACAACGTACCTTTTTTTAAGATTTTTTTAGAACCTGGGTAGCTGTGGATGTCTATATTTTCTATTTCCATTGCTGGTTTAAGCTATGTCTTTTTAGTTATCGAGAAATGATGTTAGTGGGCTTGTGGCCTGAGCCACAGATGATTGCCGACCGAGACCGGCCAAAAACGCTCTGCGTCCGGCTATGACAGCCTCCTTGAATGCTATTGCCATCTCCACTGGATTGCCTGCAACCGCGATCGCAGTGTTGATCAACACCGCATCCGCTCCGAGCTCCATTGCCTCTGCGGCGTGTGACGGTGCGCCGAGTCCGGCGTCTATCACTACGGGGACACGGCTCTCGGCGATGATTATTTCTACAAGGTCACGGGTTCGCAGCCCTTTGTTGGTGCCTATTGGCGCACCCAAAGGCATCACCGCGGCTGTGCCCACATCTTCAAGCCGTTTGCACAGTACGGGGTCTGCCTGGATGTAGGGTAACACTTTGAAACCCTCTTTGGCAAGTGCTTCAGTGGCTTTAAGTGTCTCGATAGGGTCGGGGAGAAGGTATTTTGGATCGGGGTGTATCTCGAGCTTTATGAAATCTGTGCCGAAACAATCTCGTGAAAGTTTCGCTGCGAGTACGGCTTCTTCTGCGTTCCTTACCCCTGAGGTATTGGGCAGAAACTGCACATGGTCGCGGTTGATGTGAGCGAGCATATCGTCATCCTCCTCGTTCTGAAGGTCGATACGTTTCATCGCAACGGTTATCATCTCTGAGCCTGACGCAAGTATTGATTCAAGCATGAGTTTGTTGGACGAGAATTTCCCGGTTCCTACAAAAAGGCGCGATGTGAACTTGCGGCCTCCTATAGTTAAAATATCTTTTCCCATTTCATTATTTTGTGATGTCATTTAACAATTGTATTACGCGCGAAGTATATTCAACCGGATCATCGGCGTTGATTATCGCCCCCGACATGGCTACGCCGTTGACGCCGGTAGCCATGATGGCTGGTAGGTCTTCTATGGTGATGCCGCCTATGGCTACAATCGGTAATGTTACTTCGGCAGCTCTGACCTCATCGACTATTCGTTTGTAGCCTTCGACTCCGATGATGGGTGACAGGTTGGCTTTCGTTGTGGTATAACGGAATGGACCGAGACCGACATAATCCACATCGATTTTGCGGTAACTGATGATGTCGGCTGCGGTGTTGGCAGTGACTCCTATCACGGCTTCGGGGCCTAAAAGTTCACGGGCTTCGGTTGCGGGCATATCATGTTTGCCGAGATGCACGCCATGGATTTTAAGCTCGTTGGTCAGCTCGACATGGTCGTCAAGCACGAAGAACGCTTCGTTCTCCTGACACATAGGCATAATCTCCATTGCCACTTCTCTGATTTCCTCGATAGGGAAGTCTTTCATGCGCAACTGTATCCAACGGCAGCCTCCTTCAAGTGCCATTTGCACTTCTTCCTGGATTGAGAAGCGCGATGACGGATGGGTTATGAATTGTAGCATATATAAGGTTGTAATTTGATTAATCTTTCGTTGAGATTCGTGGGCCTTCTGGCTGAAAACAGATAGCCGAGCACCGCAAAACCCTCAAACTCATAACACTCAAGCTGTGGCAATGTTTCGGGGGTTATCCCTCCAAGGGCTATCACATGGTCGGCTGCTGTGAGTGTCATAAGTTCGGTTGGCGAAAATGCGGCACGGTAGTCCTGTTTAGACACGCTGTCAAATATCGGGCTTAATGTCACACTAACGATAGCTTTGTTTCGTGGTGATTTCACCTCCGCCACCGAATGGCATGACTGCGATAATGCTCCGTTATATCCTGTTGGTGGTTGTAGGTGACGACTGTTAAGTTGCAAGCCGCCGAGATCATATTCTTTTGACAGATCGTGGTGGTCATGCAGCCATAGCCGTTTGTGATAATCTGTAGGCAATGATTCTATCAGCCGGCGAATATCGTCAGTTGTAGCCATAGGATGTCGCAGATGCACGCGGCTCCAGCCGCAATCGAGAATCATTCGTATATATTCCGGTTCGTCTGCCCCTATTGGCTCAGGTGTGATTGCTATAGCTTTTAACCTCCGCAAAACGCTTTGATTATTAAAATTGAATCACCATCGTTTAATATGGTCATCGCTCTGTCTGACGCAGGTACGACGTTGCCATTAAGAGCTGTGGCTATCCCATTGGGTTTGACACCGCTTGATGCCAATGCGTCGGCAAGTGTCGATTTATCGGTCAGCTCTATAGGCTTGTTATTGATTGATACCTTCATTCTTATAGAAATAGTTGGTTATTTTCATCATGTATGGCTATGTAGTGGTTTACCGGCCCGTGACCGTGTCCAATTTTGAAATGGCTGCCGCGTTCGATGGCGTTGTAGATGTAATTTTTAGCTCCCTTTACCGCACTCTCGACATTGTCACCGAGAGCGAGTCGAGATGCTATGGCCGCCGACAGAGTGCAACCTGTGCCGTGTGTGTTGGGGGTGTCTACGGCAGGTGTGTCAAGAACGATGGCTTTGATGCCGTTATCGATTGATAGCACATCTTTCTTGTGGCCACCGTCGGTGCGGTCGCCTCCCTTCAGAAGTACGTTGGCGACTCCCAATGAGTGTAGCGCTTTTAATTGTGCGGCTATGTCGTCGGTGCCTGTCAGACGTTGGGCTTCATTGACGTTAGGTGTTATGAGAGTTGCAAGCGGGAACAGCTCTGTGACCATTGTGTCTATTGCGTCATCGGCTATTAGCTGGTCGCCGGATGTGGCAACCATTACTGGGTCGACGACGAGATTGGTTGCGTTGAAACGTTTGAGCGTTTTACTTATGGCTGAGATTATGTTGGCGTTGGCGAGCATACCTGTTTTCAAGGCCAACGGGGGGATATCGGCCCACACCATCTCAAGTTGGTCGGTGACCATGGTCGGTGACACCGCATCGAAACTGCGCACACCTATTGTGTTTTGGGCTGTGATGGCCGTTATCACGCTCATGCCGTAGACGCCGTGGCCCACCATGGTTTTTAAATCAGCCTGGATGCCTGCTCCACCTGAAGGGTCTGAACCCGCAATTGTCAAAACAGGAACAATAGTTCTCATTGTCATACGCTTTTATAAAGCCGATTGGTAAAAAATCAGCTACATTATTGCCGTTGACAATGGGGCTAATTGAGGAGGATTGAATTGCGACAATCCCTGCGCCGGTGCTAACCGTATCAGGTTCCAAGGGTCTGATCTCAGCCTTGCCCCCGCAACCTATGCTTGCGCGTGCTTGGCACCCCTTTGTCAATCAGTATCGCCACAAAGTTAAATCATTTCATTAACAATCCCAAATAATAATCACAATTATATACTTGAATGTGCTAACATATTCAATATTGTTTATATTTCGGCTATTTGAGCATTTAAGCCGACATTATCCATCAATGCTTTAAACTTTAATACGCTATATGGACGCCGGTTGTTGCAACTGAAAAAGGCTGCGCCGTAAATTGAACTGCACCCCAAAAGTTAGACAAAAAACTTTTGGAGTGCAGTTTGTTTATGAAAAGAACATTCACAGAGAAGC
>CANQQE010000013.1 GCA_947625935.1 uncultured Muribaculaceae bacterium
ATCCAGGGGCATTTATAGAATCTGTAATGGCTCACTCAGAACCTATGGATGAAGGCGATGACGAAGGGATATTCTACGCTGGCGAAGGTATAGAGCTTTACCACGCAGCAGAAACTAAAAAGGAGGAACCAGAAGTGGCTGAGGAATCAAAGAATGCAGAAGGCAGCGGTAAAACTGTTAGAGAGGTATTAGATACTCTGAATGACGAACAGAAGACCGCTGTAGCGATTGTCGTAGGACAGGCAGTAGCAGACGCGCAGTCTGGAAATGATGAAGACGAGGAGGGAGAAGAAATGACACACAGTGCTTTTGAAAAAGGCGCACAGATGAGTTACGATAACTCATACGCAGCAGCGAAAGAAGCTTTTGCGGATTTGCTTGACACAGCAAAGAAAAATAAGGTTAGTTCATTAAGAGAACTTGTTCATTCGGCTTTCGAAGAGGAAGAGGAATTGATGCACGCTCTCGATCTTAAGGGAATGGAGCAGCCGTCTGTAAGAAATGAACAGACTTACGGCTTTAGGGATCCTGAGATGCTCTTCCCTGATTACAAAGCAACAAGTACAACGCCTGAGTGGATCTCAAGGGATATGGCTTGGGTTACGAGAGTTCTTGGCGGTGTTAAACACGTTCCGTTTACAAGAATTAAGTCACTTTATGCTAACATCACAGAAGACGAGGCAAGGGCTAGAGGGTACATTCGCGGCAAACAGAAGAAGGAAGAGTTCTTCAAAGTTATCAAGAGGACAACAGATCCTCAGACGATTTACAAGCTTCAGAAGCTGGATCGTGACGACATAATTGACATTACAGACTTCGATGTTGTAATGTGGATTAAGGGCGAGATGCGTGTAATGCTTAATGAGGAAATTGCAAGAGCGATTCTTCTTGGCGACGGCAGGACAGATGAGGATGAGAGCAAGATCAAAGAAGATCACATCAGGCCTGTAATAAAGGACGTTCCTTTATTCAACGTTATGGTTCCTGTTACAGTTGCAGCAAACGCAGATGCTATGGATATTTCCAAGGCATTTATCCGCGCGGTTATTAAGTCACGCAAGGATTACAAGGGATCAGGCAATCCTACACTTTGGACGAACGACGATGTTCTTAGTGATGCACTTCTTCTTGAGGATGCAATTGACCATCGTCTCTACAAGACGGAGGCAGAGTTGGCAACAGCATTAAGAGTTAGGGATATTGTTACTGTTGAACCTATGGAGGGCTATCAGATCGAAGATGAGAAGAAACAGAAGAGAGATCTTCTTGGTGTTGTATGGAACCCCGTTGACTATACAGTTGGTACAAACAAGGGCGGTCAGATAACGACGTTTGACGACTTCGATATCGACTTCAACCAGTACAAGTATTTGATTGAGACGAGGATGTCAGGCGCTCTGACTAAGCCGTTCTCAGCAATGACATATTACCTGGTGAAATCGGGGGAATAAGACCCCTGGCTATAGAGCCTAAAGTAGCTGGGGGTAGTAGTACTTTCTTAGGCAAATCAGTATCAGAGTTACAGGACAATGTCAAGATAAAGGACAATAAAGTGACTGGTACTCTTAATTACGTGAAGAACTTCGACGAGTTTTATAAGGGCGCTGAAGGCAACTTCTTAGCTCTTACATTCGATGTTGCGGACGACGAAACGCTTAAATTTACATCCGCGACAGACGGTGTACCTGTTGAGATTACGGACGACTACTTAATCTACAAGGTTCCTTCAGAGAAACCGGAGATGAAGTTCAAACTTGAAAGAGGCGGACAGTCTACTGAGTTAACCCTTAACATATCTGAACTCGTGCTTACACCAAAAAGTGGGATAAAAGGCTGATACTTACAAAATTCATAATGGGGAGGTGATTTTGATGAAGTTTGCTGGTAAGGTTGGTTTTTGGATTGATGACGTTGAAAATACTCCTAGTGTCTACGAGCCAAAGATTATTGAAAAGCCCTATGTAGGCGATGTAACCCGTAACTATAGACGCAATCAGCAGGACAGCGGACAACAAAACAAGAATCTAACACTTAACAACCAAATTGATATTTTGGCTGACACATATCTTCAACAAAATTACCAAACCGTTAGATACATTGTTTGGAACGGTGTTAAATGGGAAGTCACATCAGTCGAGGTAAACTATCCTAAGATAAAATTGGAAATCGGAGGTGTATACAGTGGAATCACAGCCGATGAAGAGTGAACGACTCCTATTAGATGAGGTTCTTCGTGATATTTTGGGAGAGCACAGAGACAACTGCTACTTCTCGCCACCAGACAAGATGAAATTAAAGTATCCTTGCATTGTTTACCGTTTGTCAAGCATTAATTCAATAAACGCCGACAATCTTAAGTACAAAACACTGGAAGGATACGATGTAACTGTTATGGACCATAACCCAGATAGTGAGCTTTACAAAAAAGTCTTCAATTTGCCTTATTCAGCATTTAACAGAAACTTTACAAGTGGAGGTCTCAACAATTGGGTTTTTAAAGTTTATTATGGCAGAAAACAAGATTAAAAGGAGGAAACAACTATGGCTAGATTAGAGTGGGATAAAATTGGCGAGCACTTTATGGAGCTCGGTACTGACCACGGCGTTCTTTATGTTCAGGACCCTGACAAAGATCCTATAAAGGACGATATGAAATACCATTACGGCAAAGGCGTTGTGTGGAACGGCTTAACCTCAGTTACACTTTCACCTGAGGGAGCTGAACCATCAGACATCTATGCCGACAATATTAAGTATGCAACGATTCGTTCAGCTGAGACGTTTGGCGCTACGATTGAAGCTTACACATTTCCTGACGAATTCTATGAGTGCGATGGATCAGTAGTTGTAGCGAAAGGAATTGTACTTCACGGTCAGAAGAGGAATCAGTTTGGTTTCTCTTACCGTTCAAGGGTTATAAACGATACGAATCCTGATTCAGATGATACGTACAAGCTTCATCTGATTTATGGCGCAACAGCATCACCGTCAGAGCAGACAACAGAAACTATTAATGATTCTCCAGATCCTGGTACGTTTAGCTGGGAGATAGCTACAACACCTATAGCAGTAAAGGGATTCAAGCCTGTAGCTCATATCGAGATTCTTTCAAGGAACTATCCAGCTGCTGTTATGCAGAAGATTGAGGACATTCTTTACGGTTCAGAGACAACAGATCCCAGAATGCCTCTTCCTGACGAGCTTATTGAGATTCTTGAACTTCCTGAGGCTTTCTTGGCAACTGCCATTTCAGCACCTAAGGAGAGTGAGATTATTCCCGGATCCAAGAATAAGAGAGTATCAGACGTTCAGAAAGACATCAAAATCACAGAGGAAGATCTCTATAACGCTAAGATAACGGGTACATCTAAGAAAGTTACAAGCTTTGAATACGACAATGCAGTTACTATGATATCCACGACGACCGTTGCTGATGGTAACGTTATCGTTATCGATTTAGATGCTCCTGAAGACGCAACAGTTGATATTATAGGTCCGAAAGATACTAAGAAAATCAGTAAGGCAAAGAGCGGCTTAGTTGTTATAGAAGTTGAAAAGACAAAGAAATCGCCTATAACCGTTCAAGTAACAGTTGACGAACGGGTTTACACAAAGACCTATGATCTCTCAGGATTAGATGTAGAAGATTCTTAATTGATATTTTTAGGAGGTAAAAAGCCATATGATTAAGCAAATAGTAGAATACAAAGATTACAATGGGGAACAGAGGAAGGAAGAATTATATTTTAACCTTTCTGAAGCTGAAGTTGTAGAAATGCAGTTCTCTGAAAAAGGAGGTATTGTTTCTTATCTTAGAAAAATCTTAATCGAGAAAGATGACGGAAACATACTGAAGTATTTCAAGGACCTCATTCTTATGGCTTACGGTGAGAAGTCTCCAGACGGTAGATATTTCATAAAAGACGAAGAAACAAAGAAACACCTGCTTTATTCTCCGGCGTATTCTCAGTTATTTATGAAATTCGCCAGAGACCCGAAAGCAGGATTTGAATTCATTAAGGGCGTCATTCCTGAGCAGTATTCATCGCAGCTTAACAATGACGCGATTGACGACAACAAAGTATTTGACCCGATATCTATGGACTACGTAGATAAGAATACTGGGGATGGTGATAGTGCTAAAATTGAAGATACCAAGAAATGAGTTTTGGGATTCAAAGACTAGGCAATTTATTTACACTCCAGAAACAGAGCTTGTGCTCGAACATTCACTGGTTTCGTTAACAAAGTGGGAACAAAAATACCACAAGCCGTTCCTAACCAGTGAGAAATCTATTGATGAAACTCTGGATTACATAAGGTGTATGATGCTAAATGAAGATGAAAATTTTGATTCAAATGCATTAAAGAACCTTACTCCAGAGGACATCAATAAGATACACGACTATATGAATAATCCAATGACAGCAACCACGATAAAAGAGAAAAAGAAGAACAGGATAGATAGAACAATAGTTACTTCAGAGATTATCTATTATTGGATGACAGCTCTTCAAATACCACTTGACTTTGAAAATCGTCATTTAAATACTCTTCTAACTCTTATTCGTGTATGTAGTATAAAGAACTCGCCACCAGAAAAGATGAGTAAAAAAGATATTTATGAGCGAAATCGTGCTCTAAACGAAGCTCGTAAAGCCAAAATGCACACAAAGGGGTGACAATTATATGAAAGGTATAGATATATCTTACTATCAGGGCAATGTTAACTTTGCAGATGTAGCTAAGGACGGTATTGAATTTGTAATACTGAGAGACGGCTACGGTTCACACACAGACAAGAAGTTCTTTGAGTATGCAACACAGGCAAAAGCAATTGGGCTGCCGATACTTGGTATTTACCATTTCTCGTACGCTTTAAATGCCGTAGGAGCTAAGAAAGAAGCACTTTATGCAGTATCTTGCGCTAAGCAGGCATCACTTCCGCCATCAACCGTCATTTTCTATGATTATGAGTATGATACCGTTAACAACGCGAAGAAGAACGGCGTTAACCTGACAAAAGCAGACTTCAATGAGTTTGCTAAAACGTTCTGTGAGACTATCCGAGAAGAAGGATACGTTCCTGGAATCTATGTTAACAAAGACTATTACAAGAACTATGCGGACGAAGCTCTTAAGGGTAGAGATTATGTAATGTGGCTTGCCGATTACAGCGGTAAACCTGATTATCCTTGCGACTTACAGCAGACAGGAAGCAGTGGAAAGGTAAACGGTATAGCTGGTAACGTTGACACAGATGAGCTCTTTGCAATTGATCTGCTCAAAAATCAAAATCAGCCAGTAAATACTCCAATGGCTTCAGTACCTACAACACCATCCGCAACAAAGACAGTCGATGAAGTTGCACAGGAAGTAATCGACGGTAAATGGGGTGTTGCTCCAGAGAGACAGAAGAATCTGGAGGCTGCTGGTTACAACTATTCAGAGGTTCAGAGCAGAGTAAATAGTATGCTCAAGGAAGAAGACCATAAGACTGCTCGCTATGAGGCAACAGGAAATGTATGGATTCGCAGCGGTGCCGGAACCAACAAAACTAGGCTTGCAGTCGTTGAGAAGGGTATGGTCGTTCTCGCAGACGAGTCTAAGTCCATCAATAAAAACGGAACAATCTGGATGTATATTTCCGTTACAATAAACGGCAAGCAGTTAAACGGATATTCTTCAAAGAAGTACTACAAGAAGCTGTAGTGCGGTGAAGGAGTAGCGGATATGAAAGTAAAATTTAAAAGCAGAGGAGACTGGACAAAGACAAAAGAGTTTCTTAAGATGGATCCATCAAAGAAATTTAGAAGCATAATCGAAAGATATGCACAGCTTGGCGTTCAAGCTCTTACTGCCGCTACTCCTGTTGATACCGGAAAGACAGCTGATTCTTGGGGGTACGAAATAGAGTATGGCGATGGAAAAACTACTATATGGTGGACAAACTCCAATGTAAATGATGGTTTCTCCATTGCTATACTTATACAATATGGACACGGTTTGGCCGACGGAACTTATGTTGAGGGGAGAGATTACATAAATCCGGCCATTAAGCCAATTTTCGATGGCATTGCCAAAGACATCTGGAAGGAGGTTTTTAGATGAGCGAAGTTGTTGATAGAAGAGTCGTCTCTATGGAGATGAACAACGAACAGTTTAAAAGAGAAGCAGAAGCAACAATAAAAGAGCTCGAAAAATTGGAGAAAAGTGTAGACACCAAGGGAATGGAGAAAAACTTATCTTCACTTGAGAAAGTCACATCTTCAATAAGCCTCGATGGATTGGCAAAAGCTGTCGATAAGATTAATTATCGTTTCTCGGCTTTAGGAACCGTGACCGATCAGATTTTTCGTAACATAACGAATTCTGCAATATTAGCAGGAAAAAGAATGATCAAAGCTTTGTCTACAGACCCTCTTATGGATGGCTTGTCAGAGTACGAGACGGAAATTAACTCTGTTAAGGTTATTATGGCGAATCTTCCAGGTATAACTCAAGGAGAAGTAAATGAGGCTCTTGCTGATTTGAATGAATACGCAGACTTAACAGTTTATAATTTTGGTCAGATGACAGATGCAATAGGTAAGTTCACAGCAGCTGGCGTCGATTTGGAAACGTCAACGGCGACAATTAAGGGCTTGGCAAACGTAGCGGCAGGCGCTGGTGTAAGCAATACCAGATTAGCAAGTGCTTATGTACAAGTTTCACAGGCTCTTCAAGCTGGTGTATTCAAACTTATGGACTGGAACTCATTACAAAACGCTGGTCTTGCTAATGAGGAGTTCAGAAACAAGTTGCAAGATACAGCCATAGAGATGGGTATACTTACAGGCAGAGTTGACAACTTCCGAGATTCTTTGCAGCACGGTTGGCTAACAACAGAAGTATTTACTAGAACACTCGAGAAAGCAGCAAGTACAGACAACGAATGGGGCAAGAGACTTACAGCAGCTGCAACTGAAGTAACTACTTTTACTCAGTTAATTGGTACTTTGAAGGAAGGTCTCGGGACAGCTTGGTCCACAAGCATAAAGTACATTTTAGGCGATTTTACAGAAGCTAAGCAATTGTTTACTTTCCTTAGCGATTTGATCGGTGGAATCATATCATCAATGAGTGAAGGACGTAATCAGGCACTCAAGCAATGGCACGATCTCGGTGGTAGAGCATACCTTCTTAAAAGTTTACTAAATGTTCTTGCCGCCATATACTCGATAGTGTTGCCGATAAAGACAGCTTTTGAAGATACATTCGAAACTTTGTCGGGGTCTTCATTATTCAAAATAACGAGGCAATTTTATTACTTCACAAAGAGTCTTATTCAAAACGACGACGTGATGAATGGTATATACGCAGTTGCAAAGTTATTAGCTACAGCATTGAAGATTGTTCTGAACGTTGCTAAATCCGGAATACAAATTTTAGGAAAAATTCTTAAAGTTGTTGGTAGTGTTTTAAAAGCAATCACAACTTTGGCGTATTATTTACTTATGATGGTAGATCCTGTAAGTAAAATGATAAAACAGTCAAAATTATTTACAAGATTTATGAACGCTGTTCTGAAAATTGGAGATAGAATAATTAACTTCTTCGGTTCAATAGTCCTATCAATAGAAGAGTTCTTAATCTATATGATAGATCTCCCAATGGTAGGAGACGCATTTGAGCTATTAGGAAGTATTGTTCTAAAAGTAGCTGATATTTTTGTAACGTTAGTAGAAGCCGTTGCTGATTTCGATCCAAAGAATATCGGAAAATGGATAACAGATTTAATAAGCAAGCTATTAAGTTTGTTTAACTTCTCTAAAGAGTTTACTTTAATAAACAACATACTCAAAGGGTTCGGAACAACCGTTGCTGGTGTATTCATCGGAATAATAGGACTTGTAAAAAATCTTATAGAGGTTTTCTTAGGTCTTGGAAGTCAGGTGAAAGAATCTTTTACTGCTTTTGACATTGGCCAAGGATTAGCAACAGGAGTTATATCAGTTTTAACTTTCATAATTAATGGCATAAGAGATTTTGCTCGTGGTGTAAAAGAAGCAATGTCGCCAGAAAATATGGAAGCAATAGACTGGGTAATAGGAAAGATAACCGATCTGAAAGACACGATTGTCAACTCGGTCAAAACCATTTACAAAGAGCTTTCAAAACTTGATTGGAATAAATTATTTGTTGCTGCTATCTCATTAATACTTGTTACGTCTTTGTTTAACATCTCAGTTGGTATTAGATCACTCGGTGAAGGACTTGAAAGCATTTCTGGTTCAATAAAGAGTTTGAGTTCGGCGTTAAAGAAGAAAATTAATCCGACAATAACGAAAGTTCAACAATTAACTCTATTTATAACAACGATGGTCGGTGCAATAGTACTTCTTAGAAAAATTCCTCAAAAGGATTTAGATAAGAGTATGATGATACTTACAGAGTTAATGGGTCTTCTTATTGCTTTTGAAGCTTTAACACTAATAATAGATGCGATTGCTAAAAAATTAAAAGTGAGCAACATCAAATTTCAGTTATCTATGGCCAGCTTAGTCGGAATAGGCGTTAGCGTTGCTGCTCTTGCGGCGTCTTTAGTTATACTTGAAGGCGTTACAGTGGATAAATCCTTATGGTCTAAGCTAGGCGTTATATTGTCACTTATGACTACATTAGGAGTCGTAATTACTGTTATGTCAAGATTCAGTGGACATAATATGGTAGGATTTCTTCCGATTTTAGCTTTTGCTCTTACTCTTAATCAGGTAATGAAAGCGTTTGCTGAATTTGCTAACACCCCAGTCGATAACTTGAAAGAAAATTTGCAAGAATTTATCGGTTTGATGGCTAGTTTGGCTATTCTGTTTGTCGGAATAGGTCAAATGAAGCTTAAGGGTGTTCTTGCTTTATTGATATTTGCGAATTACATCACTTTAATAATCGGAGCGTTTGAGGCTATTGGGAAGGCTAACTTAAAGCCATTATATGAACAGCTGACTATGTTCCACGAGTACATAATAATGCTAGGTGCTTTCATACTTGGCGTTCTTGCTTTAACAAAAGACATAAAATTTGGAGGCGGATTAGCTTCTGTAGGGCTTGGAATACTTGCAATGGCAGGGGCTATAGGCATTATATTAGGCGCTTACAAGAGATTTCCTAAAGATATGGACGAAGCGACTTTCGTTTATACGACGTTCGCTTTGGGATTGATATTTGCTTCTTTAGTTGGATTGGTTGGAACGATAGCTTATCTTAATAAGGAGGGTAACTCATTTAAGGGAGCAGCTGCTACATTGATAGCTGTGTCTGTCTTATTAGGAACGATGGCAGTAGTTGTGTCATTGCTGTCGTTGCTAAATGATATTCCGTCTATGATAGCGGCATTCGGCAGTTTAAGTGTTTTGATGGTTGCTATCGGCGCTATGTTCCATTCACTTGCAAAAATAGAGAGCGGAAAGCGATCCGTTGCAACATTATTATTTATAACAGTTTTAATCGGGGTACTCGGATCAACACTTACCAGTTTGGCCGGCTTTAATTGGTACGAGTTATTAATGCCTACAATTGCTCTTGGCGGAATAGTAACTGCTATAGGAGTACTTGCTATTGAACTCGTTAAAGCATTCAAAGATGTCAAGGATAAAGATCTGAAGAATGCTCTTAAAACGGTAGTAACTTTAACAGGAGTATTTGCTATTATGGGTGGCGTACTTACTCTTGTTACGAAATACATTGATAATGCTTGGAATTTCTTGGCTGTAAGCGGAATGATGATACTTTGTGTTGCAGCATTATCAGAATTTGCAATAAGACTAAGAAATGGGTTTAACGGAGCAACAGAATCGCAATTAGAAAAGTCTACGAAGACTCTTTTTGCTATGACGGCTGTATTTGCTACCGTTGGGCTGGTTCTTGGGTTGCTTAATAACTTTGCAACTGACTCTGGTAGAATGCTGGCTCAGGCTATTATGCTTACAGCAGTAGTTGGTGCTCTTGGCGAACTAGCAAAAAGACTAAAAGATGGTTTTAGTGGTGACATAGATCAAAATGCGATGAACAACGCTTACAAAACTATGGGATTACTAACAGTTATATTTGGAGCCATAGCGGGTGTTGCTTACGGGTTACAGAACGTATCATCAAAACGTATGGCGGTTCAGCTTGGAACAATAACTGTGGTGGTTGGTTTATTAGCAGAGGTAGCCAAGAAACTTACTAAAGGATTTACAAGTGGAGATAAAAACATAAAAAATGCTATAAAGACTATGGCTACATTAACAGCGGTATTCATTGCTATAGGAGCTACGTTAGGTGTATTGTCAAATTATGCTACTGAATGGAGGCTGTTCGCCGGATATTCGGCTATAATAACAGCTGTCATTGGCTCTTTAGCTTATATAGCATATAAACTATCATCCTCATTCAGCGAACGAAGATTCAGCGAGAAAAAGTTTAAGGCAATGTTAATTTCATTAGGGGCAATGACTGCCGTGTTTGTGGTTCTGGGAACTGCACTCGCGATATTAAATAACGTTGCAAAAGATGCTGCTTTATTCGTAACTCAGGCAATAACTATAACAGCGATGGTTGGTGTGTTGTCTCTGATAGTGGGATTACTTTCTAACTTCGGTGGAGACAATCTTGGCGGAGCAGCTAAAGCAATGGTTGAGTTATCTTTGGGAATAACAGCAATAGCCGCGGCGTTTGCTTTACTTGGAGCTTTTAATACTGATATTCCGTCCATAGTAGCTATGGCAACCGCTATAACAGTTATGACAGGAGCATTTGTTGGATTAGCTGCGATAGTTAATTACGCACATCTTACCATAGCACTGGTTGCTATAAAGGACTTCTTAAACGGAATAGCTCTGTCTGTTGTTAGCTTTGGCGTTACAGCATTGATGTTCTCTGGAGCTGTATGGATATTCTCACAGGCAATTGATACTTTGGCTAACATCGGAGAACAAAGAGCCGAAAATGTAAAAAATAGCTTAGTCAAACTGGGAGAAGGCATAGCTCAGGCGATAGGTACAATTGTTACAAGCATTGCAATGGATGTTGTGGCTTTTGTATATTTATTAGTTGGTAATGCTATAGCTGCTATTTCAGATGCATTAGGTGAAGAAGCTGAATACATTGCTCCGGTATTTGAAAACGGAATAATCGTTGGATTCGAAAAAACTAAGCAACCGATTTATGATTCAGCGTATAGTGTTGGAGAAACTGCAACTCAAGGCTTCGAAGATTCAACAGATGAAGAAGCAGTGAAAACAACAGCTGCTAGTCTTCCTGTAGCTTATTCTTCTGGTACAAAAATGACGCCAGGAACTAAGATGCAGTTAATAAATAACGCAAAAACAGCAGCGGCAGTTTATCCGGAGCAAATGGCTAAGAGTACCAAAGAAGAAATGAACCAGTACGAAAAAGAGATACTGGAAACTTATGACGAAGCCGATAGAGAACTGATGGCAGAAGCTATTAAAAACATACACGAAGATGGGCTAGAAATAAACGAGAACCAAGAATTAGTAGCTAAAGACGGAACTGTTCAAACGACGAAGACAATACAGCAATATTACTTAGACGTTCTCGATGCTCACGATGTTGCACTGGCTGATGCTACCTATTCTATGTCAGATGCTATAAAGAATACAGGAGAAGAACTGAAAACAAAAGCAAAAGATGCTATGTCGACTATGTTCTCAGGATTTCTTGAAGGATTGAAGCAGAAGACAGATGACTGGGGTATTGGCGAAAAACTTAAAGAATGGGACGAACATTTTAAAACATCTGATATTGGCGAAAAAACGAAAGATGTCGGAAAAACGATTGAAGATACTATAAATGGTTTGGGCGATTCTCTTAACAATACAATCTCAGGTGCAGGTGGAGCAACAGCAGCTGTAAAAGAATTTGAAGACACCATCGTTGAGATACCCGACATAAATGGCACAGTTAATTCGTCGATGGAAAAATTCATAATAAGCTTTGCAAAAGCCCAAGAGACCATAGCTAATCCGGATTTACTGCCCGCTCTGCAATCAGGTTATAACGAATTCATTGAAATGCAATACAATACGTGGGCTGCAACAGATGACGGAATACAAACAATAAAAGAAGAGGAAGAGGAAATAGCAAGATTGACAGAAGAAGCTCTAGAAGCAGGTGTTGACTTCGACGCTGAAGCTAAGAGAACACAATACAGACTTAGAGATATGGCTAATGCTTGGAATGAATTACGCAATACTCTTGTGGATACTGTTCAAGGACAAATTGATATTTTCTCGGAATTCGACAAAAAGACAGATTTATCATCGGAACAGCTTATAAACAATATGAGGTCACAAATTGAAGGCGTTAAAGAATGGGCTGACAATCTTACTATCTTGACACAAAGAGGTTTGAGTGAAGGCCTGTTACAAAAATTGTCTGAGATGGGTCCTCAGGGTTATGAGTATGTTCACGCTTTTGTAGAAATGACAGCAGATCAGTTAAATCAGGCAAATCAGCTATTTGCTCAATCTACAACATTATCTGATGAAACAGCGGATCAATTACTTGCAAATTATGTTTATGCTGGTGCTATGACGTCAGCAGGATTTATGCAAGGAGTCGTTGACGGACAAACTGACGTTAATACTGCTTGCGAGAATATGGGCTTGAGTGGCTTAGCAGCTTTGAAGAGTGTACTCCAGATTCAGTCACCATCGCAAGAGACTTATGCCGTAGGCTCGTACGTAATTCAAGGTCTCGTCAACGGTATTACAGATTTCCAAGAGTCAGCTCTTACAACTATGAGAGAACTAGGTAAGGCATTAATCGAGAGTATGATTGAAGGAATGAAGTACGAAAGATTGTTTGTTAAGACTACAGCTGAAGAACTTGCTAAGAATGGTTACGACAGCATAAGAGGCAAATGGCAAGGGTACTATGATGCTGGTGTTTACGTAATTCAAGGATTCATAGATGGTATGAATTCCAAGTATGACGATTTAGCTGCGGCAGCTTCAGCGTTGTCGTCATTAACTCTCGGAACTATGAGTGGTGTCTTAGAGGAAGCTTCTCCGTCGCGTGCAACATTCAAAATAGGCGCATATGCAACAGAAGGCTTCATACTTGGTGTTAACAGTTATGCTGATCAGGTAAATGAGTCGACATCAAACTTAGGGTACATAGCAGCTAACAACTTAAGAAACGCTATACTTTCAATAAGTGAAGGCGTTGAATCTGACTTGAATATGGATCCTACGATAAGACCAGTTCTTGATTTGTCGAGAGTTACGCCACAAGCACAAAGAATAAATGCAATGTTCAGTAGAAATTTAGCAATAAAGGCTAATGCAGATGTTCAGCGTGCAGGTATAATTACAGATTCGAACGGAACAACAGTAGCAGGCTCTCAGTATGTATTCAACCAATACAACACATCTCCGAGAGCTCTTGATAGAGTGGAAATTTACAGGCAGACTAGAAATCAGTTTGCTTCTTTTAGGGGGATGACAGAATGATTTATAGTATAACAGCTACAAATTATCTTGGAGAGTCAGTAGAACTTGAACTAGCGAGGCCAGAAACTTCTGGCTTCCTAGTTAAAAGTGTAACAGGTGCTGGACCGCCTCAAGCGGCAGTTAATATTACAGAAATAGCAACAGTTGACGGCGGAATATTTAATTCATCAAGAGCAAAGACTAAAAACATAGTATTACAATTGATATTTTGGCCTAAGGATAATGCAGAGACAATTGAAGAGATACGCCATAGGTCATATAAGTACTTTCCGCTAAAGAAAAATTTGACTTTGTTGTTCAAAACCGATTTCAGGACAAGCTATATTGTTGGCTACGTTGAAAAGAACGAACCAAATATATGGGATAAGCAAGAGGGATGCCAGATAAGTATTATTTGCGATACACCTTGGCTAAAAGACATAAAGCAAGACGAAACAGCTTTCTCTGGAGTTCGTCCTATGCTGTTCTTCCCTTTCTATAATAATCTTGTTGAGTATTCAAAGACTCGTTCAGCATTGACAGACAATAAGAAAGACAAGGTCAAAGATTCTGATATGGATGACATAATTGCAAGAACTTATACGAGTACTTCTTGGCCAGAACGTCATATAATAATGGGCGAAATTGTAAAGAAATATTATTATACTGTGAACTACTCAGGAGAAGTCGAAACGGGTATTAACATCCTTATTCACTTAACAGGACCTGTTGATAGCATAAACGTTTACAATGTAACAACCAATGAAAAAATGACAGTAGACGGAGCTAAGATTGAAGAATTCACAGGAACTGCTTTGAGAAAGAACGACGAGATTGTGATATGCACTGTTCAAGGTCAACGTTCAGCTAAGTTACTTAGAAGCGGAAAATACACAAATATATTTAATTGCATAACTAAAGAATCTGATTGGTTCCAGTTAGTTAAAGGTGTAAACGAATTTGCTTATACAACACCAAATGACAAAGACCAAGCAGATTTAGTTCGTTTCCAAATTGTAAATGATATTTTGTATACAGGTATTTAAAAAAGGAGGCGATTTATATGAAACTCACAAATGCACAGTACGACGTCATCAAATGGATTGCTCAGTATCTTCTTCCTGCTCTTGGCACTTTATATTTTGCATTAGCAAGTATATGGGGCTTGCCTTATGGAGAGGAAATTGTAGGTACTATAACTGCTCTTGACACTTTCTTAGCAGTTATTATGGGTATAAGTACCAACACGTATAAGAAAGCTGGAGGTGACAAGTAATGAAATTCTTACAGTATAATGAAGTAGTTACAAGAATCGAAAGCAAGCAGGACTTGAATAAGATATTTATGGCTGCAAAACCTACTGATGTCGGGGAGACTTGTTGCTCTAACATACCAGACATTATATTCAAGCCGCTTGGCACCAAGACGATATGCGAGATCACAAAGGACGACTCCATATTCATTGATATTTCAGAGGAGTGACTTAAATGATCTCATTAGAAGCAATAATAACTATCGTGTGCTCTGTTTTGGCTTCTAGTGGATTATGGACATTTATTCTAAAAATTCACGACAAGAAGGACGCCAAGACAAAAATGACTTTAGGAATCGGTCACGACAGAATAGTAAAGATCGGAACCGATATTCTTGAACGGGGAGATTATATAAGTGAGGATGAGTATGAAAACTTACACGACTACTTATATTTACCTTACAAGGCATTAGGCGGTAATGGGTCTGCTGAGAAGATAATGCAGCAAATCGATCAGCTAAGAATTGTAAAGACTCCTCATCCCGGTTCCAAACAAAAGGAATGATAAGAGCTGATACCACAGCTTTTTATCAGATATTGCACCTTGACAATTTAATAAAGTAATGATATTTTTGGGAGGTAATCATTATGCAAGGAAATCCACAAAATCAATTCAATAACAATCAGCAGTTCTCGAATTGGAACTACGATATGAGCTATCCAACACAGGGATCTCAGCAGAACCAGACAAACACACAACCCAATATTCCGCACATAGCAACGCCTCAACAGAACTGGTTAAATAATCAGCAATCTGTAGGCTTTGCTCAACCAAGCACTCAACAACAAAGATTTGTGCTTCCAGGTCATTTAGTAAATGATATTTCGGAGGTGCAGATCAACGAGGTGCCTATGGATGGGAGCTATAACGTATTTCCTCTTCGCGACCTGTCCGCAATTTATTTAAAATTTTGGGATAATGACGGACGGTTTAAGACCAGACGTTATGTCCTTGTAGATGATACACAATCTCAGAATGTCGAAAATCAAAATCAGACCCAAATGGACGAAGTTATGTCCAAAATCACGTCACTAGAAAGTATGGTGAAGAAGATTCTTAGAAAGTCATATAAAAATGAATCAAAAGGAGGAAATAACGATGCAAAATAATTTCAGTATGCAAGTGCAGCAATTAATGCAAAGACCAGAGTTTCAAGATTCATTTGCTCAAAGTGGTTTGTCCGCGATTAGAGATATGGACGTAGCTCGTGGAGTAGAAATAGCTGATAATATTTGCAGAAGTTATGGACTATCTCGAGAGCAAATGATGCAAGGAATCGCTCGAACCATACAGAATAGATAAAGAAAAGGAGGTAGAGAAATTTATGTTAGGAGGAAATTCAGGAGCTTTCGGATTAGACCTCGGTGCATTGCTTGGTAACGCTCTTAGCAGAAGCGGTAGTGGCAATAATGGCGACTGGGGTGGAAACGGAGCTTGGTGGATCATCGTTATCTTATTTGCTCTTTGGGGCAGAAATGGTAACGGTCTGTTTGGCGGTGACAATGGAACCAACACACAGACAATTCCTGCAACAGCTGGAGACCTTCAGAGAGGCTTTGATACCCAGACAGTCGTTAACAAGCTTAACGGTCTTGAGAACGGCATCTGTAACTTAGGCTATGATCAGCTTTCTCAGATGAATGGTCTTACGAATACTGTTACTCAGACAGGTTGGGGTATTCAGCAGTCGCTTCAGAACCTTATGGTTTCGCTTATGCAGCAGGGATTCAATCAGTCTGCTCAGACGAAGGATTGTTGCTGTACAGTAGAGAACTTGCTTCAGCAGGCTAACTACAACCGCCAGCAGGATACTTGCGCGATTACTACAGCTATTGACAGAATGGCTCAGAACATCATTGCTAACGACAATGCGAACTATCGTCAGTTGCACGATGAGAATGTTCAGCTTCAGATGCAGAACAAGGATGCTCAGATTGCAGCATTGACACAGCAGCTTAACCGTTGCTACGATGACAATACAGCAAATAGTGTTGTTGCAAGATTGACGAACGTAATTAATCCGCCTGTTACACCGGCGTACATTGTACAGAATCCGAACGGTTGCAACTGCAACAACAATAACGGATGCTGCAATAACAACTGGGGCAATGTAGCGTGGGGATAATTCAAAATGAGTAACCAATAATTGTGTTGAAACTTTATAGAAAGGAGTAGACCATCGGTTTAAACTAACGTTTTTTCATTAAATTTTGTATGATTTGTTTTTCGTGTCTAATTCCTATTTAGAAGAGGCGGGCTCACTTCACTGGTTGTTGTGGGCTCGTTTTTCTTTTATATTTTCAGTAAGGAGGTATTTTTATGATTATCGTATCTAATACGGCGGCTCAGACTTTACAGCCGGGCCAGGCGATTACCTTTAATGAGGTACGTTTGAAAACTGGATGCGGAGAGGCGTTCAGAATGCAGACAGGTACCATCGGTTTAAGAAATAATGCAGCGTACAGAATTACATTCCACGCAAATGTAGGAGGTACTGTCGCTGCGGCTCCCGTTCAGCTTAACATACAGCTTGGGGGAGCATCTGATTTGACTACAACTATGATATCTACACCAACAACAGCTGATACGGAGCTTAACAACGTTTCAGCTTCAACAGGCATTCTTACAGGCTGCAATGGGCTTCCGAATACTGTAACTGTTGCAAATACGGGTGTTAATCCAATAATCATAGGCGCGAATCCGTCACTTATGGTTAATAGAGTAGGTTAAGGAGGTGGACAGTATGGGAGATATGAAAGAAACAGAATTCGGTCTCGAGGAGATTAAAGATCTTAAGAAAACATTAACGACTTGGCTCAGAGAAGAGATTAATTGCGGCAAGGATAATGTTCGTAACTGTGACATTGATACTCTTGCAAATGCTGTTCATCATCTTGCAGAAACGGAACGCAATTGCTATGAAGCTCTTTACTATAAAACAGTAACGGAGCAGATGGAGAACGCAGAAGAATCCCTTAGAATGGGTGCATCAAGAAGCAGAGATTCAATGGGACGATACACTTCAAGAGGCTATACGACTTATCCTTATGACCAGATGGATTATGTAGATGCTTACATCCACGACCCCAATCAGTTCATTGATGATATGATGCCTATGGGTTACAGAAGCGGAAATCGCGGACGAAGCAGTGGCAATACGTCAAATAGGTCTGGGAATAATTCAAAATCAGGTAACTATGGTTATCGTCCAATGGAGAGTGAGTGGGATCAATACAGAATGGCAAAGAGGCACTATACTGAAAATGGAGATTCGGAATCAAAGAAAGAAATGAATAGCCACGCTATGAATCATTTCAAGGATTCTATCGGTACTTTCAAAGATATTTGGGAAGATGCAGATCCCTCTTTGAAGATGGAAATGAAGAAGGATCTTCAGAATTTAGTTTCGGATATGCCAGTTAACTAAAAAGGCGGTGATATTTTATGGTTAGTTATGGTTTTTACAATGCCATAAACTATGATCGACTATACGATGCAATGCAAATGGGAGAGATATTTGACGGTATAATCAACGACGGTATATTGTCGCACTATGGGGAGGCTTTTGAGGTCTCCCCTGGCGGTGGTTTGTCAATAATTGTCGGCATCGGACGTTGCTGGTTTGATCACACCTGGACTCTTAACGATGCTGACCTTCCTATGGTACTCGAGCCTGCTGAATTGGTTCTAGACAGGATAGATGCTGTAGTTATTGAAGTTGATGCAAGAGATGAGGCAAGAAAAAACAGCATAAAAATTGTCAAAGGAACTCCTGGAGATCCAGCACAAAAACCGGAACTTACGAATACTACTTTAGTTCATCAGCACTCCATTGCTTATATTTCAGTACCTGCTGAATGTAGAGAAATTAATCAAGGCCATATAACAGACAACAGAGGACAGGAAGATTGTCACTTTGCTGATGCTTTGCTTGATGTTATTGATGTAACTGAGTTAATGAAACAATGGCTGTACCAGTTCAACGAGTGGTTCAATGGAATTCAGAATACTGTCGAAAGATACTTAGCTATATTTAAAGGCTCATTAATAGCTGGTGATACAGAAATTGTCATAACTGACTTACCGCAAGTGACTAAGACTTTGGGAAATACGATGCCTGATTTGCAATATTTAGTAACAAACAAATTGGGACAGAGCATACATATATCAATAGGAGATTACTGGATTAATAAAGGAAAAATCTATAAGCGTGTCAAAAATGACGTCGATTGGACAATAACCGTCCTAAATGATTTAGATAGTAATTGGCAGCTCGTAGACGACCCTCAAGACACGATGATAACCAAATACAGTGTATTATCTTTCTATACTTCGGTATGGGGTGTGGCTCCTAAGGAAGTTGAAGTCTTAAAAGGTGCTGTTAGGCTAAGATTTGAAAAATACACTTTCAACATTGATGTAGCGGTGAGTGTGGATGGCTAAGTATATAACCATAAATAATTATATTTGGAAATTTCAGTTTACAAGGCCGACAGATTATGTATTGATTGATAGAACTGGTTCCTTATGCTATGCTACAACAGATCCAGTAACTAAGAATGTTTATATTTCCAATGACATAATCAATAGGGACTTTTTACAACGAGTTATATCTCACGAAATAGGACATTGCGTGATATTTAGTTATAATCTTCTGCCAGTTATTCATAGGATGGTCATACCAGAATATTGGATCGAGGCGGAAGAATGGATCTGTAACTTCGTGGCTGACTACGGACCAGAAATACTTACAAAAATGAAGGAGGTAATTGAAAGTGGCCAATTTATTTAGAGTTTCTAGCACTGCAATTCTTGACTACGTAATTGACAATATAGCAGAACCGTTTGACGTAGAGACACCATTCGTAAAAGGCGACTACGTCATATATAATGACTTGTTATACGTATGCACTGCTGAAAAAGGTCATCTTGGTGTTTGGAAAGAATCAAATTGGAAGCGAACATATTTGAGTGAGATATCTGACTTGTTGAATGATATCGAGCCTACACAAAACGGTATTAAAAAAGAGGAACAAAATCAGGCAACTGACAATCCTCAAATTACCAATATAGCAGCTTTAATTCCGTATTTATTCCGTCGTTTAACGAAGGACGAAATATATATAAATGTTACAGGAAATAGTGGACGTTCAACTGGATATGGCGGACCATCAGATCCTGAAGGCACTGAAACTGGTACAGTTGTATTACCATCATCTGTGGACTACGACACTATAAATGGAACTCTAACAGCGCATATGCACATCAACGGAACCGTTGAACGTCGTTGGACTAACAATATGACTGCCTACTTCATACCTGGTGGGGCTAAGGATATAAGTGACCAATTCGAATAGTTTTAAGGACTGATATTTGTATGAAAATTTGTATAGTTGAAAAAGATTTCTCGATGCTATATCCTGTGGAGCATCACAAGTCGTTTATTTGGACCGATAGATATGATACGCCTGGTGATTTCGAAATTTATATTCCGATAGCTACTGTATCAAGAGAGCATCTAAAAATTGACAATTACATAAGTTGTGATATGTCAGAGCATCTTATGATTATTGAAGACATCAAAACCGAATCTGATTTGGACAATGGAAATTTCTTGATAGTTACTGGTAAGTCATTAGAGTCTATACCATCGAGAAGAATAATCTGGTATCCTATAACTTTCACAGACGAGCCTCTTCAGAATGTAATAAAGACATTACTTGAGAAGAACATAATAAGTCCTGAGGACACATCAAGAGCTATACCAAATTTTATATTTGAAGAAAGCACTGATGAAAGAATTACAAGCATAGACAAAGTAACTGTCTCGTATGTTATTGGCGACAATCTTGGTGATATTATTGAAGACCTTTGCAAGACTTATCAATTAGGCTACAAAATTATTCCAAACGACGACAACCAATTTATATTTTCATTGTTTGCTGGAACGGATAGGTCGTATGCTCAGGAAACGAATCCCTGGATTATATTTTCACCAAATCAGGACAACATTATATCTTCAAGGTTTAACGAGTCAACAAGCAATTATAAGAATGTTACACTTGTTATCAACGAAAAAACAACGTACGACGAAGCTAATCCAGAAGGTGTTACTGAAAGGTCTGGATTAGTTCTTGGTTCAACAGCAGGTCTATCTCGTCGTGAGACATTCACTGATGCTAGCGGAATTGATACTGACGAAGAAACCACACAACACGATTTACTAGCTAATATGCGAGTGGAAGGGTACAAGACATTAGCAGAATACAAATATGATAAGGATTTCGATGGAGAAATAGATTATATTCGTAGCTACCAATACGGAACGGACTTTTATATCGGCGATATTGTCGAGATACAAGATTTGTTCGGAAATGAAGGTAGGGAAAGGGTGACAGAGTATATGATTAAGGAGGACACAAACGGATTTGCTGCCTATCCGACTCTAACGTCAGTCGTAGAAGATACTGCTGGCGGTGGATATTCTTATGAGCTTAAGTTGGGCACCGAGCACGAGAATGCATTTTATGGTGATTGGGGATATGAAGCTTATAACCACGCACATACAACAGGAAATCCTCATAACACAACTTGGTCAGATGTTGGAGCAGACGAACTCGGAGCAGCAGATAAGGCATATGAACGTGCTAAATCTGATGCTCAGACAATAGGAAATTCAGCTCTTAGAAACGCCAATACTTATACTGATAATCAGATCAAAAAATTAAAAGACTTAACTGCCAAAGACTGGCAACCAGGAATTGATAGTGCTGTATTAGCAGGCGTCACTGAAGCTAAGACTTACACAGATGCTAAAAGTGCAGAGAATGAGGTATATACAGACCAAGAAGTTGAAAAAGCTAAGACTTACACAGATGCTAAAAGTGCAGAGAATGAGGTATATACAGACCAAGAAGTTGAAAAAGCCAAGAACGAATTAACGGATTATACGGATTCCAAAAGTTCTGACGATAGAAAATATGCAGACAGTCTTATAAAAGATTTAGTCGGACAAGCACCCGAAGAATTAAATACCATATATGAGTTGGCTCAAGCAATAAGAAATACGAGTGTAACTGATGCTCTAAACAAAGCCATAATAGGCAAAGTGTCCAAGTCGGGCGACACGATGACGGGGCAGTTGAAGAATAGCTTATCAGGAAATTGGACAGGAATAGCTAATGGTAGAGCGTTGCTTGAAGGAACTGCCGCTACTAATTCTAATGCTGTTGGACTTATAGCAGGTAAGAGTAGAAACGGTAAATTCGTAGATTGGATTTGTAATTTAGACAGGGGTATTACTTATTATACAAACGCCAATATTAGTGCTGGTGGGTCAGCTAGGACTCACGAGATAACGCTCTTAAATGAATCTGGGCAGACTATATTGAAGGATCTTACTGTGAATAATGCTATCTGCGGTAAGCGATATTTACAGTCTAGTTCTTGTGTATATATTTATGGAAATATTAGTTCTTCGGATGGCGGAAAAACTATTAGTCTTGGCGGTAATCTTTCCGACTATGATATTACAAAAGATGATGATGTCTTAGCTGTATGGAAGAAATTACCGAACGTGTGCCAGGCATTTATTAAAAATAATTCACAAGGTGGCCCAAAGTATCACGACTCTTTACCTTCAAAAGGAGACACTTCTACTACATTATTCATACGAGAAAACGCTAGAGGCTTAATAATCAATTGTGATAATAAAAGCAATTTAGCTTGGACTTCCGTACACGGTAATGAAATAGTCGGGTGGAATTCATTCAAAGACCTAAAAAACTCTGTAAGTAATGGCAAAACATTAGTAGCCAATGCCATTACTGCTAAAGGAGTTCAAACGGCTACGAATGCAGACTTTGCAACTATGGCTGCAAATATAAGTAAATTGACATCATCCTTAACAGGTACTTTTCATTATAGAGAATCAACAGGAGTAGCAAACGGGGACGGAATGGCAGTTCTTGTCTACGACACTGGAGACAGGGCTTCTCTATTAGTTAACGGTATAGAAAAGGCTAGTAGCACCACCACATCTGGCTGGTTTTTTATGAATCCTAGGTTGGTAGTTACTTTTAAAAAAGGAGATACTGTTAGTATCGGCGGTAATGCTAACACTTTGTTTATTATGATTGAGGTTTACTAATCGTTTTGCATTTTTCAGTGCTTATATTGCTGATTTTTAACATATTTTATTAGCGGTGATGTTTTTTATGAGAATAACTAATTATAAAAGAATTTCTGATTTAAAACCTTCGGACCTAATCTTATTAGACTCGGACACAGAAGGCACAAGGGCTATAACGGCTCTTGAATTATCAAAACAACTGAATAAAGTTCTAACAAATTCATCCTCAACAACTATGCCTTTACCGGTTAGGAGAATGACATACAGAGGAAAGAATTTGGGTAATGTATACACAACAAAGCAAAAAGAAGCGGTAGCTAATGGGTCATTCGATGATTTGTTCATAGGCGATTACTGGGTTGCTCCAAACGGTCATACTTGGATTATTGTGGATTTTGATAGCTTCCTTGGTACGTATATAAACACGCAAAAAGATGTAATATCCAGACATCATATCATTTGTATATCAAGAGATGGTTTTCCAGCCGCCAAGTTGCATACAGCAAGTACAACCGATTGGTATAAAACCAATTTATTTACCACAACTTTGCAAAGTAAAATTCAGGAAATTGCTGACTTCTTTGGAGCAACTAATATAATATCCCATCAAAAGAACGTTAATACTTATGGTGATTTGACTCAAATAGACTGTCCAACATTATCGATGTTAACCGGAACCGATATTAACAACAGTTTTGATAACAAAATAATGCCGTATGTTAAGCAGCTAGCATATTTCATAATTTGCGATATTTCTGATATGGTAAGCATTCAATTACAAACGCCGAATAACACTAATGGTTTTTTGTATATTAATCGGGATGGTTCTATTTTATTATCAGACGATGCCACCAATGCAAATCGGACTTACCGTCCCTTCGTAGTAATCGCGGGTGAATAAAAGGAGGTAAATATGGTTAATATAAATGATATTTTAGCTCCAAAGTTTAGTGAAGATCTGGCGTATAAAAAGAGCAGTTTCGTTATTTACAACAATAAACTCTGGATCTCGAATGCTCCCGTCACACCAGGTCCTTTCAACGAAGACCGGTGGACAGAAGCATATATGGTTAACCTGTTCCAATCAGACCCGTATGTCGTTGTTGGGAAGGCTTATTATCTTGGGAAAATTCCTGGGAAGGAAGCTAGTACCAACGATGGTGTGCACACCTCAGAAACGCACAATACCTTTTACGATCACGATGATCCAGAAGAAGGGAGAGAAGAAGCATCTGAACGTAGGGAAAAATGGGTACTAACACAAACAAAAACTTATGACTTATCTAAACTAGTTCCTAAGGGCTACACTCCAACAGTTATATTGGCTAATCCTGCGTCAACAACTGGTTATATACACGGATATTTTAAATGGATTGATGCAGCCGGAAGACCAGGAACAGATATTACCGTCTCAAGCTATGTAGGAAAGTATGAATGGGATGGCAATAGCCAAACGTTAACTGTTCATAACATATCTGAATCTTCTCACAATCACGGAGATGTAGTTATGCCATCTAATAGTCACGTGACAAACGTCGATCACTATACGCAAGCCTGGTCAGATATTTGTGTTGTGGTTGTAATATAGTCCTCGCAAATTTATAGCCTTCTTACATAGGAGGTGATAAAATGACAATTACTGGTAAGTATGAGGTTGACAAAAACTTCACTACAGTATACTCGAACAATCGTATTTATACGATTCCGAGAAATGCCAGGCACAATTGGGGTAGCATTGCCGTTGGTGAGTTGTCCGCAACAGGACATCCCATCACTCAGGAATTCTACGACAATTGCGTCGCGGAGTGTTCTCGGGAGGGAACGTTCGAGTTAGCTGATTGAGTTCTGTCTCCTCGAACGACCAGGTGGACGGAATCACACAGAATAAGGAAGCGTAGAAATTTATGCTTCTTTATTTTTTCGCAGATAAAACCGGTTCTTTAATGGAACTATAAATTATTTTTTAAGGAGGATTAAAAGATGAATGTTTTTAAGAAAGCACTAAAACAAACAGTAAAAGATATTGGTGACGCGTATGCTATTACGTGGCCGATATTACTGATAATAGGACTCGTGCTCAATCTTAAGGATCGCGACTTATTATAGTAATTAAAAAAAAGGAGCTTGACGAAATGCTGAGCTCCCTTATATTTTTTTGGAGGTGAAGATATTTGGAACTAAGTGACCGAGAGTATTTGATTCATTGCCTTGAGCAAATGACCCGTGACCACGTACCAAGGGGAAAGGGATCAACAAAAATAAGACTGAAGTACGATGCTTATATGCAGGCTTGCTATTTATATTTGCTAAATTTCTTGAAATATGAGACCTGTGATGATGACGACATCTTAGATGTGCTAGAAAGAAAAAGAAAAGAGTTCTACAGTGCTTACGATAGCAAATCATCATCTGAAAAGACTTGGTTCTTGGGGACTTATGAAGATTCCGTTTGCTATGTAAGTGATATTTTGTTAGCAAGAAAGTATAATTGGTAAAATAAGGAGGAAAACAATATGATAGGAATTAATGAAGAGAAGCTTAAGGAAATGATATTTGAGGACTCGTACGCATACAATGAACTTGAGTCATACAAGCAAGAATACGGAGAAGACAACCCATCTGTAAAAGAATTGGAGAAGGCGGTTACGTGGTACTATAACATAGCGAGCGACAAACCGTCGGATATGGCACTTAATTTCTTAAAAAATTTAATAGAAAGGAAGACATTTACTCCGATTTATGATAGAGAGGAGGATTGGATACCTACAGAAGATCTTCCTGATACCGTATGGTCACACAAAAGAAGGTCATCTGTTGTAAGGATAAAGAAACCAGAAGGAGAGGGCTATTTATATTCTGATATAGACTCATTTGACGTATATGATCAGGATATGCATCGAGTTGATTTTGCAATAGCACAGAAGCTCTCTCTTGGACTCAATGAGATAGAGTTTCCGTATATGTTCACAGGCAAGAACATAATGCTGGTTGTATTGTCGGGCGATGTTGCAAAAATTGTGTCACTTAGAACACCTCACGGAAACACTATCTCAATCAACAAATGCGTAAGAATTGGAGATGGTCTTGAAGAAATTACTGAAGAAGAATTTGTAAGGGAAATGGCGGTGAATGCCGGTAAAGAAGCAATTAAGAAGAATGATACATCGCAAAATTAATTTGCCGCTATTATGAAAGGAGTGATTAATATGAAATTTGACAAAATTTTGAAATGCGTTAAAACACTTGATGATTATGCAGAAAGGAATAAGCCTGCTTTATTAAGCGGTGCAGCTATCGGTGGGGTACTATTGACGGCTTACTCCGCTTATAAGGCAGGAATCAAAGCAAAAGATATTCTTGAGAACTACAAGAATGATAAAAAACTTATTGAAGAAGGTGACAAGGAAACTGAAATGGTCGTTAAGAAGGAGTGTGTAGTTGAGATGACTAAAACAGTCCTTCCAACGGTGATATTCGGAGGAGCGACTATAGCTTGCATAGTTGGTTCAACGGTGGAATCGAGCAGGAGGATTGCAGTATTGTCAGCAGCTTATGCTTTAAGCGAGAAGAAGTCCGAAAATCTACAAAAAAAGATGGAAGAAGTTCTCGGAAAAGAAAAGGCTGATGAAATTCGTAAGGAAACTCGAAAAGAGGAAGCTGAAAATACACCAAAGCCTGTTGATGACCCTATGATTCAAGGTAGCGGAAACGTTTGGTGTTATGATGCTGGTCAAGGACGTTGGTTCCGAGTGAAGAATGCAAATGAACTTGAAAGAAAGATATTGCTATTGTCTCAGATGTGTATGAGCGAGATGTTTATATCTATGAATCAGCTTTACAAAGAATTGGGACTGGATTTGTCAAGTTATGGCGATGACTTTGGCTGGAATGTTGATGATTTGGTTGGAGGAAGATTACCAATTGACATAAACGACACAATAATGAACGATGTTGTAGGCGAGCCAGCGATAATTATGGATTATAACATAAAGTCCAGAGACGACTATAGAAGATTGTACTAATCGCAAAAATATTGCTCTTTAATATAGAAAGGGAGTGATACAATGTTAATAGGATTTATCTTAGTTGCATTAGGGTTATATCTTATCGTGGATGCGGTGAGAAATAAGTAAAGTCAAATGCAAAAGAAAGGAGGCGATCCTATGTGGCTGTGGTATAGGTAACCTTATAAAAAAGGAGCTTGACAAATTGTTGAGCTCCTTTTCTTTTCGCAGTTTTATTCCCTTCTAATATAGAAAGGAGTGATTATATGAGTAACAAAAAATGTTTAGAAAATATGATCTACAATGAAAAGAGGAGGATAGAACTTGCGGAAGAAGAATTTACTAAAAATCATTCTAGCACAGACTTCTATGCTTCTATGGATTACTATGTAGCAATCCAGAAGTATAAGAGAGGAGTTGAGGTGCTAGAAGACGTTTATAGTATTCTTTTCGAGAGGAAGTAATCGCTTCCTCTTTTTATTTTTCGCAAATAAATCCCTTGTTATAATAGAAACAAACAAAAATTATTTTTAAGGAGGATTAAGAAATGAACGTATTTGAATTTAACAAGGTGATCGAGGATATGAGAGAAAGGATTGGGGATGAAAAAGATTTATTAAAGATCTTTGAAATTTCCAAAGATGCTCTCTACTCAACAAACTTGGGATTCGAGGAGCAGTGTATTCTTGAATCCGTACAGGAAATAATGGAAGAAAGGAGATTAGGAGTGGCTTAATGCTGCTCCTTATTTTTTGGCTTATGTTTGGTAATAAAATTAATAAGGATGAGTTACTTGAATTTTTGTTTGTATATTTTTCTAACAATGCTAGTGCATTTACTGTCTTATCTCCTGAAAGCAGTAATGCTAACCGTTACCTTGGACGAATGGAAGCAATAACTGAGGTCATAAAATATTTGGATGACATTCGCAAATAAAACTGGTCCTTTAATGGAACTATAAAAATTATTTTTTTAAGGAGGAAATTAATTATGGAAGAAATGAACAATGTTATGGAAGCTGTAGAAGAGGCTATCGAGACAAAGAACGAAGTCTCAGAAGCGATTCAGGATGTATCAGAAACTGATATTCCGGATTTGCCTTCAACTGTGGACTATTCTGACAATGGACCTTGGAAGGGAATTGCCATTGGACTTGGAATTGTTGGCGGTGCTGCATTGACAGCATTCGGCATCAAGAAGGGTTATAAGGCAATTAAGAGGAAGATTGACGAAAAGAAAGCAAAGAAGGCAGCGGAAACGGTTGAGAAACCTGAAGAGGCTGATGAGGAAATCGAGGACGCCGAATACAGAGAGGTGAAGATTTCAAAAAAGACCGAAAAAACTGAATAATGTGTTCCAAAAGGAGCTTGACGAAATGTTGAGCTCCTTTATATTTTTTGAAAGAGAGGATTGAGAATATGTTAAAAGTTTTGATTAGCACAAGTTTATCAACGGATATGGCAAGGTGTATTGGTAAAAATGTATCTAAGTTTTTTAATAGGTTTGACGATAGCGTTACTGATATTTTTACTACTGTGGAGTGTACTGGTAATACTGATAGGTTTGATACAAAAACCGCAGATGTAGAGATTATACCCGTTAGACTAGAGTTTCTTAAAAAACTAAGAGAAGCTGATATTTTAGTAATCATTCCAAAATCTCAGAAAACGACAGACAAGAACGTTTCAATGGATATGGGAGAATCAGTATCCTGGGAGTATACTATTGCCAGGTCTAGTGGTGTTCCTGTTTTATTTTGGGATCTTGGCAATGACGAAGGATATCTGTATTGATTTTAAGGAGGATTAAAAGTATGAAGGTATTATATGCTGTTTTATATTTTATTGCACTTGGATTGTTAATAATCAGAGATGGCTCAAGAGACGTAGCTATTGCTGGTTTGTTTATAGCTGGTTCGATAGTCCAATTAGCTGATGTCTTATCAATGATTGCAATTGGATTTAGCAAAGAAGGAATAAAGATTAGAAGGGTTAGAAAGAAAAGTGATGATTTGGACAAGCAGGATATTTTAGATGGCGTCCAAACAATGACTGATTTATATACTTTTAATAAGGAGGAAGAAAGCAATGAATCTGAACAAGACTGATGATATTTTAAAGGCGATTCTTATAGAATTGAAGGCTATAGAATTACAAGTGGTAATAAGTAGATACGAAAATGACGTGCGATTTACTCTTGAAAAATCCGAGAACTTATCGCTTGAGGTTAGAAATGAACTTGTAAATCAATTAACTTTCATAAAGGAGTCCGATACCCAAATGTTCAATAAAAGATATTCTGTTTGGAAGGCTCATCAGAGAATAAAAGAAAGAGAGGCTAAAGAAAATGACGACATTACTGACGGTTCTGACGATACTACTAATGGGAATTCTTAGTGTTTTTGGAGGATTTATATTTGGGGTATATATAGTAGTAGTACACGCCCCTTACGATGGAACATTAAGACTGATACCTGGAGGTGAAAGTAAACTTGACATAAGTACTGTTTCTCTCCAAAAATTAACAAATAACGGTAGACTATTTATAAAGGTCATTTTAGATGATTCGCAAGAAAAAGAGCCTCTATAATGGAAACTTAGTAACAAACATTTTAAGGAGGATTAAAAATGGAAGACGAAAAAATTATCGAAACTGAAGTTGAGGTTGAACCTAAGGAGACGATTAAGCAGAAGCTGATGAGGAAGAAGGCTGAGGCTGGTGCTTGGATTAAGGATCATAAAAAAGAGATTCTTGTCTGGGGACCGCTTGTTGTGACTTCGAGCTTGGAGATTATAAAAATCTTAGCTAAGAAGGGTAACATACAGGCGGAGAAGGACTTGAAGGATCTTTATATTTATGATTCGAAGTTCAGGCATTACAATCAGCTGATAAGGAAGCCGACTGCTAGTGAACTCCGTCAGATCGACAACAGAATGAACGACGGCGAAATAATGTCCGATATCCTTGCTGATATGGGACTTACTGAGGACTAAAAAGCAAAGGGGCTTAGCAAATTGCTAGGCTCCTTTATATTTTTGTGAGGTGATTATCACGATAAAAGAGATAATAAAAAAGTGGGTTGAAGGTAACGTAATAAAAATATTGCAGAATGAAATAAGACGAGAAACGGTATTAGTTAATCAATACACCAAAAAATATAAAGAGTCAAGATATAATAAGTCATACTTAGAAGAAATAAAAATACATAAGTACACTGTAAAGGTATTAAATGTATGTGTGACGGAAATTGAACGGAGGATTAAGAAATGAGTGATAATTGGATACCTGTAAGCGAAAAGTTGCCAAAAGAAGGAGACGTGGTACTTGCTTGGCACGAATATTATAGGTATGGTGATTACAATCGTCTCTATCAAACTTATGGATTGGCTTATGTTTATCAAGGAGGTTGGTATAGTGTTGAAGCTTCAGGAATTGATTATAAAGTTCTGTACTGGCAACCGTTACCGCCGAAACCAAATAAGGAGGATTAATAATATGACAATTGAAGATGTAACAAAAAGGGACAAGGAACTTACAAATCAAGAAAAGGCCGAACTTACAGCCAGAATTGAAGGTATGGATATCGAAGAGCTTAAGTTGATTGCCGATATTTTGCCATTGGAGTTGGTACATAACAGAATCGGCAAAGAATTAAAGCGGCTCAGGAATCTTGAAAAGAAACTTGTGGAAATTAGCAACTTTGCAATCTCAATAGACGCGATTGATGAGGAGGAATAAGATACGATGTTTAAAAATATTGGAAAAGGGAAAGAAACAGGGCGTGACTGTGGATTCTCAAAAGAACCGAAGCTAAAAGTAATCCGTCATTGCAACGCGTGTTCAAAGCAACCGGTATGCATATATGAAAGTCAGATAGAGCAGATGTGCAAAAATCTTGAGGATGCATATGCTGTTCAGGAAATTCCAGAAGGAACAATAATACCTTATATTGGATGCTATTATTATGAGAATGAGTACGGCAAATAATTGGGAGGAATGTAATGAGCGAAGAAAGAAAAAAATTAAAACCTGTAATAACTAGTGACTCGGTTGTTAGTACAAAGACGCCGTTGAGAAAGAAAATTGCAGGCGCGTTCATCAAAGAAGACATAAAAGATGTGCGTAAGTTCATCATATCAGACTATGTGATTCCGGGTATAAAGGTCGGAATACTCAATGCTTTGTCGATGATATTTATGGGCGAAGCAATGGGTAAATGGCCTTTTGATGGAAGAAGCGACCGTAGCAAAGGATATTATGACAGAGCAAGTTATTCCGACTACTATCGTTCAAGAAGCGGTTACGGATACGACAGCAGAGATCGTGACAGAGATGAATATCGTGGAAAGTTATACAACGAAAAAATGGACTACAGGAATGTCATACTGAGAAATCGTGATGATGCTGAAAAGATTATTCGTTGTATGCACGCGAGAATAGACGAAGCAGGAGCTGTATCTGTTGCTGAGATGTTCGACCTTCTTGATATTTCAACCTCATACACAGACAACAATTGGGGATGGAGTAGTCACAGAGACATAGGAATCAAACGAATCCCAGCAGGATATTTGATTGACGTAACGGAAGCGAGGTATATAGGATGAGAATGAACAATAGTATTTTTAGTTGTGAGCGTTGCATACATAATGGGGTTTGCGGATTTGAAGAGGCATTCAGAACCTTGGCAAAAGACGTGGAAAAAATTATAGACGAGAAGTATCAAGACAAAACACTCGGATGTACTGTTGTTTGCAATCGATTCTCTTTACCGAGTGCTATGCCGTATTTATTAAGTAACAATGGACCTTATGGAAAGTGCAACTGTGGAAGTCACGAACAAGTAAACTATAGAGAATTAAGAGAGGAGTTCGATCCGGGGAAAGGAGTTTGGACGGCTGGGTATTGCGATGTAAAGCCGTAATTCGCAAAGATTTCCTCTGATAATATAGAAATAAAACTTTTATATTTTAAGGAGGAATGTATTATGTTAAAAAAGATTGAGAGTTGCGTTGAAAAGTGTTGGGGGCTTATAGTACCTACGTTAGCAATGTTATTAACAATGGAATGGGCTTGGATGTCAAAAGTATTGTTAGATGAGTATAACGGAATGTACGTTAGTGGATATCCAATGCTGGAACGAATCTTATATCTGGTAGTAACATCAGCATTAACACTTATGTGGGAAAGAGTTTACAAAATGATAAAGGGTTGACCTTCGTGGTCTTCCCTTTATTTTTTTTCGCAACAAAAAATGCTCCTAAGATGAAAGGAGTTGATAGTATGAGATTACCAAAATTTATACAAAGGTGGCGTTACAAACAAATAATTAAGGACTTGGAATATGAGTTATACAAAAGTCAAAAGGAAAGGCGAAAATTTTATGAGCTTTTTGAAATGTACGGAACTAATAGCTTCTATTCTGAGTATTATGCGCAAGTAATAGCTTGTTATAAGTTGGAGAAGTTAATACTCTCATACAAAAACAAATGCGGGATGGCTTAATGCTGTCCCCTTTATTTTTTTCAAGGAGGCGTTATTATATGGATGAGAGAGCAGAAAATATAAGAATGCTACACGAATTTCTTGATGACTACAGATTAAGCAGCAGAAATCGTACAGCTATATTTGGAGCTTTGGTTCGATCTGGAATTGTGTCTGTAAATGACCTAATGACAACTCCAGTTGAAAATCTATCTAAAATAAAAAATATTGGCAAGAAAAGGCTCGATATATTGATGCAAATAATCAACAAATAATATAGGAGGTATTAAGTTATGGATTTAAAAGCATTAATCAACAAAACAAAATTTAAGCTTGAGGAGAATTCACCTGAGATATTGTTAGGTGTGTCAATCGGTACGATGTTGTGGTCGATTGTGTCAGCGGCAAAAGGAACGGTTAAGGCTGCTGATATTTTGGAAGTGCACAAGACTGAGATGAGCCAGATAAGAGAGCTTCGTCAGCTGTCTGAGGATGCGAGTGTTGAAGAAGAGTTCCGTCCGCAGTATGATGAGAAGATCTACAAGCAGGATTTGCTCGTGACATATAGCAAGACTGTGATTGGTGTTGCAAAGTCATATGCCCCTGCAATCGCTTTAGGCGGCCTTAGTATCGCTTGCGTGCTTGCTGCAAGGAATATTATGTCGAAGCGATATTTGGGGCTTCTAGCGGCTTATAACGGCGTTACAGAAGCATTCAGTGCGTACAGACAGCGTGTTATAGATGAGCGTGGTGAGATATATGATAGGCACTATATGTATGGTACAGATTTGAAAGAGGTTGAGGTTACGACTGTCGATGAGAACGGTAAGAAGCATAAGGAGAAGGAAGTTGTAGAAGAATTTGATCCGAGCAAAATTCATATTCCTTCTGCTTTTGGTTTTGTGCTCGACCGGACCAATCCGAATTGGGATGACAACATCAATCTCCTGTTCTTAATGCTTCAGGGCAGGCAAATTGCTTTAAATGACGCACTGAAAAGTAAAGGTCATTTATTTTTGAATGAAGCGAGAGAGATATTTGACTTACCAGCTGTTCCAGAAGGTCAAGTTGTTGGTTGGGTTGATAACGGACAATTAGGAGACCAGGTGCTGTTTGGTGTTACTGAGAAAGCTTGGGAAGACCAGAAGAAGATGTATGCAGAAGGCAAAATTGACAGTCTGCTAATTGAATTTAACATTAATCCAAAGAATGCGGTGATAATCAACAGGATATGAAGTTTAGATAGTCAGGATTCGGTGTACGAGGTAATGTGCTCAGACTTCGTACGCCTGTCTGACTTAGCTGACTTTATTGATTATGATAGGTGGTGAAGAAGTATGATAAGATGTAATATTGTTTGCAAAAATTTAATTGGAAATAATTATGTTGGCGGACAAGTATACGAGAATATCGTAAGAGTGCAAACTAAATATGGAAATCTTAATATATTGGTATACTCTGCTAAACAACCGAGTGGAGAAATTCTTGTTTTTATTAATGATACCGATATATTGGAAGCAAATCGGGGAATATTTAGTTCTATTAAATTTAATCAACTCGTTCAAGCAATAAGAACTGCAATAATAGAAGAAAGAATGTATATTGCAACTAAATAAGCGGAGGTAAAAAGTATGATAGAAAATGTAACTGCAAAAAGATATTTGGACTGTGCTGGAGCTGTGTTATATTGGTGTGGATTTACAATAAAAGAGATTGGATTCTCTGTGGCTGCTCAGGTTAGTTGGGCTTTTAACAAACCTACAGTGGTGTTATATCTTCCAGAAGGTTTTGAGAATTTTCCGAAAAAGATATCTGTGAACGAGAAATTCAATTACGGCGAACTTCTTAAAGAACTCAGGAAGAAAGTAACAGACACTATTGTTTCTAAGTATTATCCAGATTTTGTTGGATGGGAGGACAATGACAATGTTAACAAAAATATTAAGTAAAAGAGTTGTTGATATAACTATTAATGCAGTAACTGAAACAGAGGTGGTCGCTGTGGAAGTTGAAATAGAATTTGGCAATAAAAACAGCAAAGGAATATTATATTTTGTAGAGAACCAAGCAGTTGCTGCCGATTACCAACTTGACTATTTACTTTTGCCTATTAAGTCTAATGGATGGTATTTCAATGATTTGACGTACGCGTACCGCACTTTATATCCTATACCGCCGTTAACCAACACACCCATCGACGAAATTATATATTTACAGAAAGAGATATCTCTGCTTCTTGATGACGTAGACGTCGTAACAATAAAGAATTTTCATCGAAAGAATATACCGGTGCCTAATATGTTCTATTTTGACATTTTTGACCCAAATTCTGACGACCAGGAAACCCTCGCTACGGATGTAAAGTGCTGTATATTACCTATTGTTGATGGGGAAGACGTTCTTTTCCCAAAAGAGTCTTTAGGAATTATTCACGTAATATCAGAAAATATGAAAGTAGACTACGGAACTTTGGTATACAGCATTAGTAGAGCGGTTCTTGAGGAGTATCATAATTTAATTGAGACTAGCAAAGAGTACTTAAGAGATGGGAGACATAAGGATGCTTAGAGAGTATAGATATGACGGTATGGTTATGATAAAAACTGGAGATAAAGCAGCGAAACTTGTTAAATTCAGAAATGATGTAACTGCTGAAGACGAAAAGGATGCTATCAAAAAGTTAAAGACAAGTATAGAGAAAGAGATCAAATCGGCATTTGGAACCAGTGATTTGGATTCTCATCTTATACGTCTATTTCCAAAATATTTGAAGGCGGGTGCGTATGTTGGAGAATGAGGGCAAGAAAAAATATATAGGACGTAGGTATCGTAATACAATGAGCGCAGTTAGTGATTACATTAAAATAGCAGACCAACTTTGCTATCCGAAAGAATGCGTAGACGAACTGATGGAAAGCACTAATGAACTTCAATGCGAACAGATCTTAGCAAAATACAGAAAAAGGAGTTAATATTTATGAATCCTATAGAACTGACAGAGAAAGTTGAGAAGCTTGAGAAGATAGTTAATGAATTGTCTAAGAAGGTTTTGGAGCTTGGTCAACTGAACGTCTGTATTAATTTGTCGGTTATATCTTTAAACAACAGGGTTAAAGAATTAGAAAAGAAATTCGATGAGATTAAGGAGGATTAAAAATATGACAAACAGAGAAGCTATATTTGGTATCTTAGGTATCGCTATTGGATGCGTTGCTGGGATATTTGGAAGTAAGAAGTATTACGAGAAGAAGTATATTGATGCTGTAAATGACGAACTTGATAAAATAAGAGAAGAGGAAGAATACACAGACTTAGCCGACGAGTACGACAGTAAGGAAAAGAATGACAAGAAGCCTGTTGACGAGGTGTCATACAAGAAGGGTTTCGACAAGCAAAAAGAAAAGAAGAAAGAAGATACTGCTTACGATGGTATGTACAGAGCCAAAAAATTAGCTGAGGATGCGGCTGAGAGTGTTGACGGTGGGACTGATAACGGTGATGAGTCTTTTGAGGAGTATGACCGTCGAGTAACAAAGAATCAGCCTCCAAGAATAATAAGTGAAGAAGCTCTTGGTGAGGTTCCTGGATATTATGACCATATTGACCTATTCTACTACACAAGAGATGATATTCTAACCGACGATGCTGACAATGTTCTTGAGGATAGAGGACGATTCTTAGGTAGTGATATTGATTGTTGGTTCTCTGACTTCTGTGATAGTGATGACAGGACTATGATCATAAGAAATTTCGAACTTTCAACCGTCTACGAAATTCAGAAGTTTGACAGCAGCTTTGAAGAGCTTGAGTGAATAGAGGAATTCAATATGGACGATGATATTTTCAATTATCTCAATGAGCAATCGCAAAAAGGAATACCTATAATTGGAGAAATGAAGTCTTATCGTGATATTCTGAGAGATACTTTTGCTTTTCTCTATCTCCAAGGCGAATTAACTTCTGAAGAGGTTCTGTATGACTTCCGGTTGGTAGATTTATATTTTGGAGATGGAAGGAGTAAAGTATGAGCTTTATATTTGGGATGATCGCTGTTACGGGATTGATAGTTGTACTGATTGGATAGCTGAGTAGTGGGCGCAAAAATAACTTCTATTATAATGACAACTGAATATAGTTTATATTTTAAGGAGGAAACGAAATGACGAAGGAATTACAAGACAGACTTGAGGAGCACGCGGAACTCATTATGGATACTCTTGAGGACGGTGAGGAGCATCCAATGTCTGAGGACCAGAGGAAACAGCTTAGTGATGAACTAAGGGTTACTCTTCAGGGGATAATCGAGACTGACAAAAATGCTATATCTCTTGTGAACGAAGAGACAGAGTATAAGAAGTCGAAATTAACTTTTGGAAGGGCAGCTGTGGATATTGCTAAGTGCGTATTGCCTGTGGTTATCAGCGGAGGAGTGATCTTAACTTGCCATAAATGGGGTTACACATTTGAGGAAAACGGCCTTAGGAAGTTGAGCGATGTCTGGAGACGGATGCCAAATATGAAGATTTAGGAGGTTGTACGAAAAAAGGGGCTTAGCAAATTGCTAGGCTCCTTTATATTTTTTGGAGGATTAAAATATGAAAGAATTAACTCTGGATGAGGCTATGGAACTTCATAAGGAATTATATTTGACGATGTCGAAACTTGAAGATTATAATAAGTTTTTAGGAAAGGACTTAATTGAGTTAAAGAAATATTGTCTTAAACGTATGGGGTTTGTTGGCAACGAATGTCCGAGAAATTTATGTTTTCTTTGTGAATATGCGAAACAACAATATCATAAAAGTAATTGCTTTTTTCCTATATGCCATTATTGTCCATTACCGTCTCATTGTACGTCCTGGGATCCTTATTTTTTATTGCAGTGTGTATTTGATGATTGTTTGGGCGCGACCGAAATAACCGATGAAGGAGCTGAAACAATAAGAAAAGCCTGTATAGAAATAAGTGAACTAAAATGTGAAATGTCTAAGTAATTCGCAAAAAATTATCTCCTTATAATAGAAACAATATTAATCAAAAATTTTAAGGAGGATTTTAATTATGAGCAAAACTTTATATGAGAAATTTATCGATTGGTGCGTATACAAGAAATGCATCTGGGATGTGGTCAATTATAAAGGCAGCTTTGACGAATTACAGAGAAAGATTGATTATGTTGAGGAATACGAGAAGACAAAAAAGAGGGCTTAATTGCTCTCTTTATTTTTTTATTTGGGAGGGATGTAAAGAATGAAATTAACACTTGAAGAAGCTATGGAGTATCATAAGAAGTTGTACGAGACTATTCGTGATATGCCGAATTATGATGATTACAACGGAAAATATTTTAATCAAGTTTGTGCCGATGTGGCTAATAAACTAGTTGCTGGCAAAGGCGATCTGAAATTTAATTGCTTCCTTTGCGAGTATGCTTATAGTAAATGTCCAGAAAATGCGAGTAAACTCGATAGATGTAAATATTGTCCAGTATTTGATGAGGTTAATACCTGTGAAGAATATAGATGCTATTGCACTGTTAGGAATATTTTTGCTAATCACGTACGGTTATATGAAACTGAAACTTACCAACCATATAGTGCTAAAAGACAAGTGCCATCATTAGTATCTCATATTTACGAACCAATTAGTATTGTGGAAGAATTAGCGATAAAAGAGTGTTGCGACAAAATAAGTAAATTAAAGCCTAGGAGGTTGTGAATAATGATTAGATTAGCGTTTAAAATGATATTTGGGGTTATTAAATTCGTTATGGCTTTGATAGCAATTATTATTGGTTGCTGTCTAGGAGTTGGTGGATTTATAGTACTGTTTTGTTTCCTGGCAGTAATCGCAAGTATTTATTCTCCTAAAATGACAACATAAAGGATCAAAAAGGAGGATTAAATATGATAACATTATTAGTTATATTACTTGGTCTTATTGTCGGAGGAGTGTTAGTACTTATTGGTGCTGCATTCAGTCCGATATTTATAGGACTTGGATTTTTGGTAGCTATTGATGCTATTGTCTTTAGTACTATAAAGGCGATCAGAAAATGGTTGTCAAAGAAATAAAAATTGAATATTGAGAATATAGGGGAGGTTAACGAAAGGTTGGCTTCCTTTATATTTTCGCAGATAAATATGGCATTAAGATGAAAGGAAGTATTGGTTATGGAAGAAAATAAAGATAAAGAAGTAACTATTGAAGATATAGCCAATATGTTTGACGAGATAGTGAAGGCTATAGAAAAGATGGAGGAGGCTTAACAGCTTCCTCTTTTATTTTTATTGGAAGGTGATTATATATGATCAATTTATTAATAGCAACGGTTAAAATAATAGTAACATTAATGCTTGGTATAGTAGTAATAATTGGTGCATTTTTTATTGGGGTTGCCATATTATTAATACTTATTTCTGCATTATCTAATTTTGTTGCTTGGGTGCTTGATAAAATTAATTAAAGAAGGATATTTATTGGAAGGTAAAAAGTATGTACAATAGCTATAAGATGGCTGCCGTTAGGTCTTTCGATGGTCTCGAGAGTATGTACTATTCTGAAGAGATAATGAAAGAATTATCAAAAATGGGAGCTAAGATGGTTGTTAGATTCTCTGTTCGGCACGATAAAAGTAAAGAAGTCACAGGCTTAAGGATCTATGTTTACTGCTACAAACGAGGAAAAATATATAACTATTGCAGGCAGCACCGGTTTGAGTACACTAAGTGCTTTGACTATAGGTGATATTTTAAGGAGGAAATAAGATGACATTTAAAGAGTGGTTATATAATGAATACAGCAAAAAAGTAGAAGAATCAACTAATGCTGATGCTGTTTTCTTTAATAATGTACGTACCGTTCTTAAGTATCGTGGAATTCCTATGTATAAATTTGAGGAATCTCTCGGATTCTGTCAAGGATATTTGACCAAGCATTCTAATGGGACTGTTAGGACTTATCTTGACGATGTCTGTCGCATCGCTAATAAGTTGGATATTTCCATTGACAGACTGCTTGATCCGAATTTTGTAGAATGGGCGATGGATAATTTAGAGAAATGACGCAAATAAATCCTTGCTTATAATGAAAGAAAATTATATTTTTAAGGAGGATTTAGGTATGGCTATAATTGGAAGGATAATTTTAGTAACTTTTGGATTTACTATGGGATGTCTTGTGGAGAATATTAGAAAGACAGAAAAAGAAATCAAAGAGTTAGAAAAGGAGAACGAAAGATTAGATGAAATACTTAAGAGCATAAAAATATGATGTAATTACGCTTAGGGGTTGGGGTCGAAAAGATCTCAGCTCCTTTATTTTGTTTAGAGAATTGGAGGATTTTTATATTATGGTTATTGGTAATGACACGATTTATAGTTATTCTTGTAATAAGCAAAAGGAATATAATCCAGCTGCGAATCATTATGAAAATAGTAAATATTTATTCTGTATAGATATTTATAAAAATGAAGAGCGTGATTCTGTGGTGAGTTTAAATTTCTCAAGTTTGGCTGATGTAGTAAAGTTTAGAGATTGTGTAAATGCATTTCTTAAATTTAGTGAGGGGATGGTTGATTAATGGGAAGGCTGATTGAATATTGGGATGATTATAGGTGCTGGCTAATGAATATTTGTGGGTTGTTTGATACCACATATGACGATTTGTGTAGGATTCTTCATTCTATTGATGCGTTCGGCAGGGATTATGACACGAATAGGTTTGAAGATGGGTTGAATCAGAGGACCTTTTACATCGAAAAATTGAATTGGGACGAGCAATATAAGGCTGAAGAGGAGCTAAAGCAGCACAAATGTTCGTTTTTTGAGATGATTGTGGCTCTTGCTGTACGTATTGATGATGAATATTTGGGTGATCCTAAGCAACCAAATGCTGGAAAATGGCTTGATGAGATGCTTAGAGGGCTTGATATTTTGAAATACGGTTGGAACGTAAGTCCAAATCAGGAAAGAATCATAAGAAAAAGGGTCAATTTTATGCTGAATAGAGAGTATGATGACCGTGGAAACTGCAATATATTTCAGCTTAGAAGACCCTATGCTGGATTTAGGGACTTACCTATTTGGCAGCAGATGCAAATTTGGATGAGTGAGAGGTATGGAGGATGAAAGTTATGGGACATCACAAAGAATATGACTTTTATATTGTTGGCTATGAGAATGAGAAAAGAATCACATTAAAATTGGATCCACTTAAGCCTAATTGCGATGAAATTAATTTGGATTTTGTGGATTTTGACTCATTTAGCGATTTTGTTAATAAACTTAATAGCGGAAGAGATAAAGCTCGTAATTTTATTGAGAATCGCAAAAAATTCCTTCCTTATAATGACAACTAAATATAGAAAAGTTATATTTTAAGGAGGTATTAGTATGAAGAAATTTAATAAGGACAAATTAATTGGTGTTGCGACTTATGGATTTTGGTTTGCATATGCTGGTCTGATATCAGCGACTATTTATGGAACCATTTATCATTTCAAAACACTGAAAACTATTAAAAATGAGGTGCATACGCTTCTTGAAATGAAAAGAGGATATTGATAGTTGCCGTAAAGGGGATCGAGAAATCGGTCCTCTTTATTTTTTAGCAAATAAATCTTGTTCTATAATGCAGTGGTAAACTTTATATTTTTATAAGGAGGAAATAAAGATGGAAGAAAAGAAGATGAGCAAAAAGAAGAAAGTAATTATTGGAATTTTAGGAGCAGGTGCTGGTGTTGCAGGATGTTGCTTACTGTATCATTTTGTGAAAAATGGGACGAAAAAGAATGGAAATGAGAATAAAGTCGACTATCTATTGGGTCAGATATTCGATGAAACCTCAGATAGAGATTATGAACTTCATCCGATTTTTGACGCGAAAGATTGCAGGGCAATAGACAACCATATATTTACAGAACTGGCACCAAATCTGGAAAAGGCTTTGCTTGAAACAAATGATCCGATTACTGTTGATGAAACTTATCGTTTTAGTGATGGAGTTATTAAAAAATTGACCATTGACATTAAAAAGGTTAATGAATAATCTTGAGGGAGCTTGGGGTCGAAAAGATCTCAGCTCCTTTATTTTGTTGTGATATTTGAAAGGATTACTATGGAATGTGTTAAGGTTAAAAATATTGACGAGATTTTTAATAAGTTTTCTAAAGAAGAAAGAGCTAGATTATTTGAAAGTGAGTCGTTTGTGGATTTTTGTAAGGCCCTAGAGGAGGAAGAAAAGATGGATTATAATGAGATATTTTTTAAGTCTGTTGATAATTTATTGCAGTACAGAGGTATAAAAGCTAGTGATTTTGAGGAAGATTTGGGACTTAGAAGAGGATTTATAGGTCGACATTTGAAGAAAAGGTATGATTGTGGATTTGATAATATTATGAGTATTTCATCAAAGTTAGGTGTTCCGATTAATGTTTTGACTGATTCTGAGTTCTTAGATAGGGTAAAAATGGAGAATTATAGTAGAAAAATGATTGACAAAATTTCTAAAAAATAGGCAAAATGTGTCATTTATGGCACAAAAGTGTTAAAAAATGTGCAATGAATGACACAAAATGGCCTTTTTTAACAAAATCCTGTCATTGATTGATCATTTTTGTTTTGACATTTTTTACACATCATCGTCAAAAATAGCCAAAAATGTGCAATGAATGACACAAAATGGCCTTTTTTGCACTTTTGTTGTCATTGATTGATTAAAAATAAGTAAAAAATATGGTTGACAATTGTCAGAAAATTTTTGTCATTGACACGAAAAAAGTTACATTTTTTGAAAAAATTGATGACAAATTGATGACAAAATTGACAAATCAATGACAAGGGTTTTTAAAAATGTGCAATGAATGACACAAAAATAGGCAAAAATAGCCAAAAATGTGCAATGAATGACACAAAATGGCTTTTTTTGCACTTTTGTTGTCATTGATTGATCAATTATGTAAAAAAAAACTTTTTTTTAAAACTTTTTTTAAAAATACACATTTTTGCTGATTTTTTAAAACAAAGTTGAAAAAAAAGTTTTTTTACACGTTTTATGACAAATCAATGACAATAGTTTATATTTAGCAAAGATAACTTCTTCTTTAATAGAAGAGAGGGACTATATCCTCTTTATTATTTTATGCAAGCAGGAGGTAAAGCAAAATGCTTAATTTTGTTAAAGTGGAAGTAATGTCCGATGGAAGAAGACATCAATATATAGCTCCAAATTATATTTACAAAAAAGATGACATAATGATTAAAGGCGGAGATTTCTACGCTTATTATGATTACGATACAGGACTATGGTCGTACGATGAATTGGAATTACTATCAAAAATAGACGACGATGTGAGTGTGTTTGCCGAGAAACATCCAGATATTACAGACATCAGATATTGCAATTCCTATAATGGAAAGTCTTGGCAATCTTTTAAAAATTACTGCAAACTTCATCCAGAACAAAATATGCAATTAGACAATAAAGTTGTTTTTAAATCTGAGAAGACTGAAAAATATGATTATGTAACAAAGAAGTTGTCTTATGATATGGAAGATGGAGAACCTGAAGCTTACAATAAATTAATGTCCGTTTTATATTCTCCTGATGAACGACAAAAAATAGAATGGGCAATAGGTTCAATAATACACGGCGATTCAAAATATATACAAAAGTTTATAGTACTATTTGGCGGGCCAGGAACAGGTAAGTCAACAGTGCTCAACATAATAGACGATATGTTCGAGCATTTATCCGCTAACGTAAATATTAAGGAAATTGCAAAGAGTAAATCTGATTTTGCTTTGGAATGTTTTAAGAATAATCCATTAGTCGGGATTGACCAAGATTCTGATTTGAGTATTATTAACGATAATTCAACTCTTAACACTTTGGTTTCTCACGAAATGGTTGAGATGAACGAAAAACATAAGAATAAATATTCTATGAGGATGAACACATTTATATTTGCAGGAAGCAATAAGCCGGTTCAAATAACAGACAGTAAATCAGGATTATTGAGAAGACTTATAGATGTACAACCAACAGGCAACAAAATACCAACGAAAGAATACGTAAGGCTGGTTAAAGAAATACATAATGAAAGAGGAAAAATAGCTAGAAAATGTCTTGATATTTATGAGAAACTCGGAAAGTATTATTATATGAATTATATTCCAATGTCTATGGTGAGTATGACAAATCATCTGTATAATTTTATAATGGATGACTTCGAGTTCTTCACAAATAATTCAGAAATAATGCCATTAGTTTCTGCGTGGGAACGTTATAAAAGATATACAGAAGATTCAAAAATTGCTTATACCTTAAACAAGCAAAAGTTCAAGTATGAATTAATGGATTACTACGAAGAGTTCAAAGACAGGTATGGCACCCAGGTTAATGTATACTTAAATCTCAAAAAAGACAAGTTTAATTACTCAACAGACAAACCAGAATTAATAGCAGACCCAGTTAAAGACAAGCGAGAGTACAATAACGGCTGGCTTAAGTTTAGTGATGAGTACGAATCAGAGTTTGATGATATTTTTAAAGATTGTCCAGCTCAGTATTCTACTACAGGTCCAGAGAAGAAACCCGTTGGAAGATGGGACAGATGTAAAACAACCTTGGCGGAAATTGATACAAGAATATTGCATTATGTTAGAGTTCCAGAAAATCTAATAACAATTGACTTCGATATAAAAAACGAGAAAGGGGAGAAAGATTATGAACTAAATTTTGAAGAGGCTTTGAAGTGGCCTCAGACGTATGCAGAACTTAGTCAAAGTGGCCAAGGAATTCATTTGCATTATTACTACAATGGTAACATAGATGAACTTAAAAAATTGTTTAAGAAAGACGTTGAAATTAAAGTATCAAAAGGAAATAGTGCTTTAAGGCGTCGTTTAACAAAATGTAATGATATTCCAATAGCCACAATAACTTCAGGACTTCCATTAAAAGAAAGGAGTAGTAATATGCTAGATGAGTTTGTAGTGTCATCTGAGAGACAGATCAGAACAATGATCGAGAAGAATCTCAGGAAAGAATACCACGCGAATACAACACCGTCGATAAATTATATTTACAAAATTTTGGAAGATGCTTATAGCAGCGGCCTGATTTATGATGTATCGGATATGAGAAATGATATTCTTATGTTTGCTTTACAAAGTACTAATCAAGCACAATATTGTCTAAAGTTAGTCAGCAAAATGAAATTTAAAAGTGAAGAAGAGGGGGAGAACTCAGAAAGGTATCAGAAGATAAATGGGAGTGAGCCTCCAATAGTCTTCTTTGATATTGAGATATTTCCTAATCTCTTTATTGTTTGTTATAAGAAGCAAGGTGACGGAAACAAAGTCGAAAAATTAATAAATCCTAAACCAGATGCAATAGAGAAACTGACGAAGATGAGACTTATAGGATTTAACAACAGAAATTATGACAATCATATTCTCTACGCAGCAATGATGGGATATTCTGTTGAACAGCTTTATAATTTGAGTCAAAGGATTATCGTGGACGAAGATAAAGATGCCAAGTTCAGAGAAGCTTATAATCTTTCTTATAGTGATGTTTATGATTTCTTATCATCAGGTAATAAGATGAGCCTTAAGAAATGGGAAATACAGCTGGGTATACATCATCAGGAGTTTGGTTACAGGTGGGACGAGCCAGTTCCGGAAGACAAATGGAAAGAAGCAGCTGATTATTGTGCTAATGATGTTGTCGCAACAGAAGCTACGTTCAATGCAAATCACGCAGATTGGTTAGCTAGGAATATATTAGCGGATATTGCTGGAATGACTGTTAATGACACGACTAATACCCTGACTACAAAAATTATTATAGGAGACGACAGAGATCCCTGGAGTAAGTATATTTACACAGATTTAAGTACTATATTTCCGGGTTATAGATTCGACCCTTATGGAATACCAAAAGAAGAGTACAATGACGGAACGAAGATTGTTGCCGGAAAGAGTATTTATATGGGTGAGGATCCAGGAGAAGGCGGTTATGTTTATGCAGAGCCCGGGATATATTATAACGTAGCTTTGCTGGATATAGCATCAATGCATCCAAATAGTCTTATACAGCTTAATCTATTTGGCGACGAGTATACAATGAGATTTAGTGAGATTGTTAGGGCAAGGCTGTTAATTAAACACAAAGAATACGACGAAGCTAAGAAAATATTGGACGGAAAGTTGGCAAAATATCTTGACAATCCTGACGAAGCTAAGGCTTTGGCAAATGCTTTGAAGACAGCTATTAATTCTGTTTATGGTTTGACATCAGCGAAATTTAAACATAAGCTTAAGGATCCAAGGAATATTGATAACATTGTGGCTAAGCGTGGGGCTTTGTTTATGATTAACTTAAAACACAAAGTTCAAGAAATGGGGTATACGGTTGTTCATATAAAGACGGATTCTATAAAGATTGCAAATGCCGACGAGAAGATAATTAAATTTGTAATGGATTACGGGAGAGAATATGGCTATACGTTCGAACACGAAGCCACTTACGAGAGAATCTGCTTAGTCAATGAATCAACTTATATTGCCAAAGACGCAGCTGATGGGCATTGGACAGCAACAGGAACTCAATTCCAAGTTCCTTATGTTTTTAAGAGTTTGTTTTCAAAAGAGCCTATTACGTTTGAGGATTTGTGTGAAACCAAGACAGCAACAACGGCTCTATATTTGGATTATAACGAAGACAAAGACTTGCCGTTTGTTGACGACGAAAGTGAAAAACACGACTACAGATTTATTGGACGTGTTGGAAGCTTCTGTCCGGTGGTAGATGGTGCTGGTGGAGGAATTCTGTTAAGACAAGATACAAACGATCCTAATAAATTCTCGGCGGTACAGGGAACAAAGAAGAAACACACGAAGAATGACGTCTATAGATTTCTAGAAGCAGAGACTGTCATAAAACTCGGGTTGAAAGACAAGATAAATCAAGGATATTTTATAGACTCGGCAGAAGAAGCAATAGAAACTATAAACAAGTTTGGAGACTTTGATGAGTTTGTAGGTAACAAGGATTTTGTGAAAATACCAGACAGTATACCAGAGGATGTGGAAGCTATGGACTTTGAACAATATATGAACAGTCCGATGGTTAGTGTGGCATAAATTAGCAAATATATTTACTCCTAATATAGAAAGGAGTGATAATATGACAGTAGCAAATGTTATGAATATTGTTAAAGAAATGCGAAATCAAATTCAACAAATGAACAGAGGAGAATTAAAAGAATTAATAAAAGGATTTGAGGATATGTATTCAAATTTTGAAAATGATAATTCTCTAAAGTTTATTCAGAAATTGAATTGCAAATTTTCTAAGATAGTGTTTTTAGATTATGCTAAGGATATTTACAGAAAGAAATATGGAGAGCTGGGTTAAACCTGGCTCTTTATTATTCGTAAAGAAATACCCTCTTATAATAGAAACTATAAACTTTTATTTTAAGGAGGTAATAACTATGTTAAATTATGGATTGGAAGAAACTATCAAAGCGATAGATTCAATGGAGGATTATGAGATTGAATCTTTCTTGAATAATTGGGAAAAAATTATAGAGAAAGAAAGAACTTATAATGAACTATTGGACGATATTGGAAGATTTGGTTACTTCCAGTATAAGACGCTGGTTATATGCCACGCGAGAAGAGTTTTAAGTGAAATGTATTTAAAAAGAAGAGAGGAAGAAATTAAAAAAGAAATTAAAGGTTGAGCCTTGTGCTCTTCCTTTTTTTTCGCAAAATAATACTTTCTTATAATAGAAAACAATATTTTAAGGAGGTATTTATAATATGAAAAATCTTGTTATATTACTGTTAGGAGCTTTTAGTATTGGTTGTATAATCAGCTTTATGGTTGTTAACAACCCGAAATTCGAAAAAGGGTTGGAAAACAAAATAAAAGCAGAATTCGTACAGCAATATGAAGACACTGTTGAAACAGTGGAAAATGAGGAAATATTATATGAAACAATATTGTATGAAGAAATAAGATAATTAAAAATATTGAGTTGGGTTTTATCCCGACTCCTTATTTTTCGCAAAAGTTTCCTGTTATTTAATGGAAACAAACTTCAAATGAATTTTGAAATGGTTGTAGTGGTATACGCATTTAATGCAAATTAAATGTTCGAGTTCAACTCTCGAAACTATTTCAATTCATTATATTTTTCCAAAAATTTTAAGTAAAGGAGATTTAACTATGGAAGAAAGAAAAGTAACTAAAAACATTGTTCTTGAAAACGCGAGAATCATTTTCAAAAATTTCTCTGGAAAGAAGACGGATTACAATGACGAAGGCAACAGGAACTTTGGAGTTCTGATTCCAGATGATATTGTGGACGACTTAATATCTGATGGCTGGAAAGTAAAGTTCAGGCCGCCAAGAGAAGACGACCCAGAACATTACGAGCAGCCTTGGCTTCCTGTGAAGGTTAAGTTCGGACAATATCCTCCCGAAGTTTGGATGGTCACAAGAAAGGGCAGAGTTGAATTAAATGAAGACACAATAGGTCAGCTTGATTACGCTAGACTTGACGGATGTGATATTGTAATAAGACCTTATAACTATCCAGCTTTAGCAGGAAGACCGGCAGGTGTGTCAGCGTATCTCAAAACATTATATGCAACACTTTCGGAAGGAGACTTCGAAGACAAGTACGGAAGTATGCAAATTTTGTAATAAGGAGTAAAGAAAAATGGATTTTGAGAATTGGCAACTTATTATACTTATTATAGTTTGCATCGTTTGTATAGTTATATTTGATAGGGGATGATTGTATGGCTGTAAAACTATACGAGCATCAAAAAGAAGCTATTGAAAAATTGAAAAACGGCTCCGTCCTTTGTGGCGGGGTCGGTTCTGGAAAATCCATAGCAGCTTTGGCTTATTATATGATATTTATATGTTACGGTAGTGTAGACTTCGATGGATACCGAGGATTGACAGAATACTTTCCTATGGAAGACCCAAAAGATTTATACATTATAACAACTGCTCAGAAAAGAGATAAGCACGAATGGGATAAGGAATGTATAAAATTTATGTTAACGCCAAATAGTCCTGAAGCATCTCATTCTGGTGTTAGAGTTACAATAGACAGTTGGAATAACATCAAAAAATATAGCAAAGTTTACAACGCCTTTTTTATTTTTGATGAACAGCGTGTAATTGGCAAAGGAGCTTGGGTTAAAGCATTTTTGGATATTTCAAGAAAGAACCAATGGATATTGTTATCAGCAACCCCGGGAGATCAATGGAGTGATTATATTCCTGTCTTCGTTGCAAATGGGTTTGTTAGAAACAAAACAGAATTCTATAACAAATATTGTGTATTCAGTAGAGTAACAAAGTATCCGAAAATTGACAGATACCTAGAAGAAGCTACTTTGGAGTATTTCAAAAATAAAATCTTAGTTCCTATGGAAGATTTTAGAGATACAGTTCGAAGAAACATAAATGTTATATGTGACTATGACAGAGAAACATACAAAAAGATATTTCGAGAACGTTGGGATCCGTATGACGATACACCAATAGAAGAAGGAAGTAGATTTATATTTCTGTTAAGAAAGTGTGTTAACTCTGACCTATCAAGAATAGTTGAGATAGATAGAATTATGCATCAACACGACAGGGCAATTATATTTTACAATTTCAACTATGAGCTTGATATACTAAGGAATTACTGCGAGTCTACAAACTTTCCTTATGGTGAGTGGAACGGACAGAAACACGAAGAACTTCCAAACGGACCTAGATGGCTGTATCTTGTTCAGTATACTGCTGGAAGTGAAGGATGGAACTGTACAGTTTGCGACACTGTTATATTTTACAGTCAGACTTACAGCTACAGAACTCTCGAACAAGCTATGGGAAGAATTGATAGAATAGATACGACTTATAGAGAACTATTTTACTATCATCTTAGAAGTATGTCATCCATCGACTTAGCAATAAACAGAAAACTGAAAGACAAGAAAAAATTTAATGAGAATAATTTTATAAAGAAGGTGTTTATATGAATAAAGATTCAGAAATTTACTTAGAAAAATATTGTATCAAGCATAAACTTACAAAAGAACAAGCTATGGAGCATTTACTAGTTAAAGGTGTGCTTGAAATGTACGAAAAGAAAGAACAGAAAGAAGCTGACGTTTAAAACCAATTCGCAAAAATTTCTTCTTCTTTAATAGAAGGGAAGGGGTAGAGTGTCGCCTCTTCCTTTTATTTTTGGTTATTCGAGGTGATAAATATGAGAGAATCGGAATTCCAGAAAACAATAAAGAGAAAAATAAAAGACAGATTACCAGATTCAATCATATTAAAAAATGATCCAAACTGTATTCAGGGTGTTCCAGATTTGCTAGTTTTATGGCAAGACAAATGGGCAGCTTTAGAATGCAAGAGATCGAAAAAAGCATCTCGCAGACCAAATCAAGAATATTATGTGAATAAAATGAACGAGATGGCTTTTGCTTCTTTTATATTTCCAGAGAATGTTGGTGAGGTATTGGATGCAATGGAACAATCATTCAAGAGAGGTACCTGAAGGATCACACGCATTTCTAGGTGCTTCTAAGTATTCGTGGTTAAATTATACCGACGAACAAATAGCAGAGGCTTATGCTAATTATTTAGCAATAAAGAGAGGAACTGAATTACACGCCCTTGCTAGAGATCTTATAAAACAAGGAATCCCATTGAGAGATACCAAACATACTTTTAATATGTATGTTAATGATTGTGTGTTCTATGGAATGAAACCAGAAGTTCCTCTATATTATTCTAAATATTGCTATGGAACGGCGGACGCTATAAGATTCCTAGACGAAGATAGAAAACTTATGATATTCGATTTGAAGACGGGTAAAAATCCCGCCTCTATGAAGCAGTTGATTATTTACGCTGCTTTATTTTGTCTCGAATATTCTGACGAGTTTTCGCTAATGAGAGCTATTGAATTACGGAAATACCAGAACAATGATATTGAAATATACACTCCTGAAATAAATGAGATCGTTCCTGTTATGGACAAAATTGTATATTTTGATAAAATATTAACGAAACTTGACAAAGGGGATCGGTAGCTATGTATTATGAAGACGAGCTTATGCACGTTGGCGTTGCTCACGATGCTAATCCACCAGGAAGAGGTTCTGGAAGATTTGGATATGGAACTGGTGAAAATCCAGGACAACGTGATTTTACATTTACTTCTCAGGTTAATAAGTATCGTGAAGCCGGTCTTAAGGATGGAGAAATTGCAAAAATTCTGTTAGGTCCATACGCGACGTCAAATAACCTTAGGGCAAAGCTTTCTATCGAGTCCTCTGAGCAAAGAAAATTAAATATTGAAAAGGCAATGGAACTCTACCAAAAAACTGGTAACAAATCAGAAGTTGCCAGGATGATGGGCGTTAGAGAATCTGTTGTTAGATATTGGTTAGATCCGGCTGTAAAAGACCAAAATACGAAATATGAGAACACAGCAAATGCAATAAAAGAAGTAATTAAAAGACACGCTAACGACGACAGCAAAGGTATGATCGATGTTAGTAAAAGTACTGAATTATATTTGGGAGTTACTGACAATACCAAAAAAGTTGCACTTGCTATGCTTCAAGAAGAAGGATATTTAGTTACAACAACTAAAATACCAGCTGGTAATCACGAAATAAAAATTAATGTGGTTGCACCTCCTGGTACTACTTGGTCGGATGTTCAAAAGAATAAATTTAATATTGCGCCAATAGACACATTCTCACCAGACAAAGGGAAGGAATGGTTTGTACCTGAATCCCCGCAGTCAATAGATTCTAAGAGAATCTTTGTAAGATATGGCGATGAAGGCGGAAAAGCAAAAGATGGTGTAATAGAATTAAGAAAAGGTGTTGATGATCTTAACCTTGGAAACAGTCAATATGCTCAGGTTAGAATTTCTGTTGATGGGACTCATTATATGAAAGGTATGGCTATATACTCTGATGATGTTCCCGAAGGTTATGATCTAATTTATAACACAAATAAGGCTCACGGAACTCCTTTAGTTTCTAAAGACGGAGGTAAAGAAGTTCTTAAACCTATGAAAGTTAACGAAGCGACAGGAGAAATAGACCAGAACAATCCGTTTGGTGCGTTGATTAAAGGGCCAAAGAATGTCGATGGTGTTCTCACTGGAGCTGGTCAGTCTCACTATGTGGACAAAAATGGCAAAACTCAGTTATCTGCTATAAACAAGATAAGAGAAGAGGGAGATTGGGACACTTGGTCTAGAAATTTGTCAGCCCAGTTCCTATCAAAACAACCTTTGAAACTTATTAATCAGCAGATTGATTTGTCAGTTAGTCAAAAGAAATTGGAACTTGAGGAGATAAATTCTTTAACAAATAAAGTAATCAAAAAGAAATTGCTTGAAGATTATGCAGCAGAATGTGATAGAGCAGCTGCTGACTTGTCGGTTAAAGGATTTAAGAACCAGGCTTATCAAGTTCTGTTGCCTTTAACATCGATAAAAGATGACGAAGTATATGCACCAAACTACAAACAAGGAGATTTAGTTGCTCTTGTTAGGTATCCTCACGCTGGTACATTTGAGATACCTTTACTTAAAGTAAACAATGAACTAGCAGAAGGTAAGACTGTAGTTGGTAATTCTAAAGATGCTGTTGGTATAAACACAAAGGTTGCGAAACAGCTTTCAGGAGCAGACTTCGACGGCGACTTCGTCGCTGTAATACCAGTAGCTTCCAATAAACTTGGATTAAAAGCTACAAAGCCATTAAAGGATCTTGAGAACTTCGATCCGGACATATACTCACTACCAGATTCAGTACCCAAAGTTAAGCATAGAACTATGCAGAACGAGATGGGTAAAGTATCTAATCTTATAACTGATATGACTATAGGTGGAGCTACTAACAACGACATAATCAGAGCTGTTAAACACTCAATGGTTGTGATAGACTCAGAGAAGCATCACTATGACTACAAGAAGTCAGCACAAGACAACAACATCTCTCAGTTAAAGAAGGATTACCAGGGTAGAGCTGATGCTGGTGCCTCAACTATAATCTCTCAGGCCGGTGCTAATAAGAGAATACCTGAACGTAGAGAGATAACAGATACCTATAAGATGACACCGGAGGAGCTAGAGATATGGAACCGTGGGGATAGAGTATTCAGAGAGACCGGACGACTAATAAAGAAAAAGATAACAGACCCAGCGGATATGACAGAGGATGAACTTAAACTGCACAATGCTGGAAAGAAAGTGTATAGAACGACAAATAAACTTGCGTTGACTGAAGTAAATGGTATGGATACCGTATCAGATGCAAGAGACCTTGTTCGAGATAAGACTAATCTAAAAGAGATGGCTTATGCCAGATATGCTAATGATCTAAAAGATATGGCTAGGCAAGCAAGGAAAGCTTCTCGTTCTATAACACCTGACAAAGTCAACCAAGAGGCCAAGAAGGAGTATACCCCCGAGATAGCTGACCTAGAAGCGCAATTGAGGACTGCTCAGAAGAACAATCCAAGAGAACGTACAGCCCAGACTATGATGAACCTTAAGTTTAACGAGGTATGCGAATCAAACCCAGGTATGGACTACGAACACAAACAAAGAGAGAAAGCTCGTATCTTGAACGAATGTAGAGCAGCTGTTGGTGCTCATAGAGAAGAGATACAGATTTCAGACAGACAATGGGAAGCAATACAAGCAGGAGCAATTACTCATAACAAAGTTCGTGAGATCTTGCTTAATACAAATCAAGATAAGTTTAAGCAAAGAGCAATGCCAAAGAAGAACAATAATGAGTTAACCCCTGCCCAAGCTTCTTATTTACGTAGTATGCTAGCTTCTGGAATGTTCACCAATTCAGAGATTGCTGATCGTTTAGGTGTTTCAGTATCAACAGTTATCAATTACAAATAACAAAGAAATCAATCAATTGAAAGGAAGTTACGCTTATGGATGGGGATTTTATGCTTTCAACTTATGATAACCCTTTTAATCCATTTGATGACTTTGTTAGATGGATGAAAGAAGATCTGAGGCTAAGGCACGACTGTTGCGGGTACCTAGCTAGAGAAGCTATGACATCTGACGTTGCTGATGAAGAAGCAAATGATTCAGCAGTTGTTGAAGCAGCAAAAAGAATAGTTTCAAGAGAACCAACAATTTATAGAATAGTCTATCAAAAAGATTTTGTACAAACATAAAACTAAATAATTTTGCCTTTAACGTTTAATTTCATATTTTTAGTCCTTTCCTTAGGCGGTCAACTGCTAAAAGTAGGTGTAGGGGGGTCTAGTTTAAAAGATACCCCCCTTGTGATCGCCGCCCACTTTGAAAAAGCTCCGGAGGGACTATTGATATTTTGCCTTTCAACTTTTTTAAAGGGCTCTTATGGAATTCCGGTGGCTTAAAAAGCATTGTATGACTTTTTACCTCCCAATCTAACATATATTTCTCCTTAAAATATTGTGTTGACTACGTAAAGACCATAACAAAGTCATTGTAATCTCCATAAAAGTCCTTTAAAGGTGTTGACAAGTAGAAGTAAGGGAGGTAATTCTATGGCAAACAAGGCTAGAACACCAGAAGCTATGGAGGGATATTTAGTAAACCTGGCAATGAAGAACGCAGAACGACAACTTGAAAGCGGAAAAGCTTCATCGCAACTCATTTGTCATTTCTTAAAACTGGGAACTGAGCGTGAAAGGCTCAACAACGAGAAGCTAAGAAGTGATCTAAAGGTTGCAGAAGCAAAAATTAAGACAATGGAGTCAGCAGAGCGTTCAGCAAAGCTATACGAAGAAGCAATACAGGCATTCAAGTCATACTCGGGCTCAAGAGAACCAGAGGAGTACTACGACGATGAGACACACCAGAACTTACAATGAACTTATTACCATTGACGACTACTATGAACGACTGGAATACCTAATGCTTAAAGGTAGAGTGTCTGAAGCAACATTCGGAGGGCACCGTTATCTTAATCAAATTTTATATTCTTCAAGTGAATGGCAGAAGGTTCGGAGGGAAGTAATTGTTCGGGACAATGGATGTGATCTAGCACATAAGGATCATCCTATATTTGGAGCAGTTTACATCCATCACTTAGAGCCAATAACGCTTGAAGATATTCAGGAAAGAAAGCCAATAGTGTTTGACTTGAACAATCTGGTTTGTGTTTCGTTTGACACGCATCAATGTATCCATTACGGAACAGAACCAGAAAGAGAATGGAAACCAAGAACCGAGAACGACACAATACCTTGGAGGTGAGCAGCTATGAAAAGCAGAAAAAGAAATGACTCTTGGAAAGATTTTAAAGACAACAAAAGGAGCCGCACACCTTCAACGGCAGCTGCGTTTACCAATGATATTTTGTCCTGGCTTCCAAAGGGAATACTAGAGGAGTGCACAGCGGAGGTGAGGCCTTATGGACAATAGAGACGTAAGTTTGAGTATACTGCAATGCACAAAGAAAATGCTAGGACTTCTACCGGAGATGAAAGAATTCGACGTAGATATCTTAGCATTAATTAATTCTGCGATGTTCACTTTATTCGAGATAGGTGTCATACCAAATGGTGTTAATTACTCAGTAAAAGATGAGGACACACAATATACAGACATATTTAGTGGTAAGAATTCTGACGAGATCATCTCAGCTGTTAAGACTTACATTTTTATTAAGGTAAAACTTGGATTCGACATAACGACAACCCCAAGCTCCGTAATAGACGCTTACGAAAAGATGGAGAAAGAATTGGAATGGCGGTTAAGTGTTCTTGTCGACCATAATGATACGTTTGATGAGGAGGAGAGTAAATGAATCAGTTTGAAAATTTTTACGAAAACTTAAACACTCCTTTGTCAAATGAACAAACCACTTATTTACCGTGTGTACTCGCATCAGAACTCTACCACCACGGAATCCTTGGACAAAAGTGGGGAGTAAGAAGATACCAGAATAAAGACGGAAGTCTTACCGAAAAAGGTCGTAAAAGATATTTGAAAATGCGAGATCGGGGAAAGCCATTAACTGAAGAAGACGATGAAGCTTACAAGAAGTCTATGGTAAAAGCTTTGAGATCTGGTAAAGCTAAAGAAATTGCAAAATTCAAGTACGATTTGGATAGACCGGAAATTGAAGAAGCTATCAGAAGAATCGACACTTACACAAAGCTTGGAGATGCCGAAAGATGGGAAAAATCCGGTCTAAGAAAAATTGAGAGGGCTTCAAAGAATCTTAAGATAATAAACGACGCGGCAACTGTCGGAATAGATGCTTATAAAAATTACAAGAGAATAAGTAATGTTCTAAACGGCAGACCAATAAATTATGGAATAGAGAAGAGTAAAGACAAAGACGATGATTCAAAGGAAGAGAAGAAAGAAAAGAAAAAAGAGCAATCCAGAGACAACAGTAGTTCCAGAAACCAGTCTACCAGGACAGGCTCTTTAAGCTTGGGTGAACGTCGAAGAATTTTGGAATCATTGTCCAACAGTAGCGATAGAGAAGCACAGAGACTTCGAGAAATAAGGAGCCAGAGTCGCGGTCAAAGTTTAAGCTATCCGGAAAATCTTAGTTTAAGTGAAAGAAGGAGACTTCTAGATGAATTAATGAGAGGCCTTAACTAAAAAGAAGAGGATGATAGTATGTCACTTTCAAATACTGCCGTGCCAAAATACTATGGACAATTCAGAGATGCTGTTATAAGGGGCGAAATTCCAGTATGCTCCACAATTTCGATGGAGATGAACAGAATCGACGACCTTATACGGAATCCAGGAGTTTGGTACGACGAAGATGCAGTTGAAGGATACATTCGTTTCTGTGAAAATGAGCTTACTCTTACTGACGGAAGTGACTTGCATCTTTTAGACAGCTTTAAACTATGGGCTGAGGAAATTTATGGTTGGTATTACTTCGTAAATCGTAGTGTGTACGTGCCTAACAAAAAAGGCGGAGGAAGATACGTAAGAAAGAGTATCAAAAAACGTCTTGTCAATAAACAGTATTTAATAGTAGCAAGAGGCGCTGCAAAATCTTTGTATGCTTCTTCTCATCACGGCTACGGGTTAACCGTTGACACGTCTTCGACCCACCAAGTTTGCACAGCACCAACTATGGATATGGCTGAAGAGACTATGAACCCACTTAGGACTGCCATAGCAAGATCCAGAGGTCCTTTCTTTAAATTTTTGACAGAAGGTTCTTTACACAACACAACTGGCGATAGGTCTTTAAGACAAAAATTGGCATCCACAAAGAAGGGAATAGAATGCACGATCACAAATTCGCTTCTTGAGGTTCGTCCAATGTCAATAAACAAACTTCAGGGTTTAAGAAACAAGTATTCATCTGTTGATGAGTGGCTGTCAGGTGATACAAGAGAAGATGTCGTTGGCGCTTTGGAGCAAGGAGCTTCAAAAATTGATGACTACTTAATCTTGGCTACGTCATCAGAGGGAACTGTAAGAAACGGCATCGGAGATGCTATGAAAATTGAGCTTATGCAGATCCTTAGAGGAGAGTACATAGCCCCAAACGTTTCTATATGGTGGTACAAACTCGACGATGTTAAAGAAGTACCAGATCCTGAGATGTGGGCTAAGGCAAATCCAAATATTGGTATAACAGTTAGCTACGAAACCTACCAACTGGACGTTGAAAGAGCAGAGCATTCACCAGCGTCACGAAATGATATTTTGGCAAAGAGATTCGGAATACCGATGGAGGGCTACACGTACTTCTTTACTTATGACGAGACGAAACCGCATAAAGAAAGAAGTTATTGGCAGATGCCTTGCTCGCTCGGAATAGACCTTTCTCAGGGGGATGACTTCTGTGCTTTTACTTTTATGTTTCCTTTACCAAGGGAATGCTTCGGTATAAAGGTGAGGTCTTATATTTCTGAGAGAACTATGATGAATCTCCAACCAGCAATGAGATTGAAGTATCAGGAGTTCATAGACGAGGGGAGTTTAATAGTTCTTCCTGGGACCATTCTTGATATGAATGACGTTTACGACGATCTTGATAATATGATTGTAAATTTTGGTTATGATGTCAGATGTGTTGGATATGACCCGTACAATGCAAAAGACTTTATAGCAAGATGGTCTAGTGAGAACGGACCTTTCGGAATCGAGAAAGTAATCCAAGGAGCAAAAACAGAATCTGTTCCTTTGGGCGAACTTAAAAAAATGGCAGCAGACAGACTTCTGTTATTTGATGAAGCTCTTATGTCTTTTGCTATGGGAAACTGTGTCGTTCTCGAAGACACAAACGGTAACAGGAAACTATTTAAGCTACGATCAGACCAGAAGATAGACAACGTATCCGCGATGATGGATGCTTTCGTAGCTTATAAGCTTAATAAAGATGCTTTTGAATAGGTGATATTTATGACTTACGAATCAGAACTTTACCACTATGGGCGAAAAGGTATGAAATGGTATCAGCATATTTACGGTGAAACAGATTCAAGAGCTAAATATTCAATACCGAAAAATACAGAAAAAAATATTGGTAAGTGGGGTAAGAGAAGAGATAAGAATGTCTTGTACATAGCCGGATATAGTGGATCCGGAAAAAGCACATTGGCTGAAAAAATAGCAAAGAAGAATAATGCAGAAGTAATAAATTTAGATCATTTCTTCGAAAAGAAAAATCAAAAGTACATAAAAGATGGAGATTTCAAAAATTTTATAGAAAAGGAAGTACCAGATTATCTTAATATGGCTGATAGAAACTTTTTTAAAGATAATATTAAGGAATGGGGAAATCTCGTTGACAGATTTGCTGGTGGAATACAAAAGTATGGGGAACAGCAATTCTTAAAACAAAAGAAAGTTATAGTCGAGGGAGTTCAGATTGCAGACGGAACGCTTATACCAGATTTATCTTATTATTCAAAGGTCCCAACCATATTGGTTGAAACACCAAAAGATGTCTCTATGAAAAGATCCGCATCTAGGGACAGTAACATAAATGACAGAATAGCCGACTACGATGCCTATGAAAAGAGATTAAACGAATTTAGAAACATTATTAACAATAAAATTATTGAGAAAAAATTAGGCTCATTTAACAAAAGATCCATAAGTCAGGATCAAATAAAAGAATTGAAGACGAAACAACCGAATCTTAAGCATATTAAAACAGGCGCTAACACTCGAGGCTTTATATTCACAAAGAATGGAGAACCTCAAGCAGTTATAAACACAGAAAAGAAACAAGACGGAATTTGGATTCAGGGACTCGAAGTATTCGAAAAGGCCAAAGGTCAAGGTCTTTCTTATGAGTTACTAGATGTGGCAACAAAAGAGTTAGGAGCTACTAAGTTGTCTGTTAATAAAAGGAATAAGATTGCAAAAAATATTTATGACAAATACGGATTTGAAACTTTTAAAGAGGATGATAGTATGTATTATATGAAAAAAGAAAATGAATTAAAACATTATGATTCAGAACTTTACCACTACGGAATCCTCGGAATGAAATGGGGTGTAAGACGTTATCAGCCATATCCATCTGGATATTCTGGAAATGGAAAAGAGGTGGGAGACGCGGCTGTAGCTGCAAAAGCAAATAAAATAGCAGTAGCAAATTTTAAAAAAGCTACTTTTGAGTTGGATTCAAAAGATGAAAATAAAAGAAAAGAAGCCATAGAGCAAATGGATAGGGCGTTTAAATATATGAAAGAAGGCACAGATGTTAAGGACCTTTATATAAAAACACTCAAAAGAGACGAACAAATTACAGGAGCTGTTAGATCAGCGGCAATAGTAGCAGGATTGACCGTCGCTAGATTTGCTTTAGGCTCTGTTGGAGAAAAAGCCGTTTCGTCGGTAGTCTCCAACACAAACGTAGGCGAAAAAATAATTGATAAAGTTGTTAAACAGAATAACATTACCATCGGAGGAGATACAGTTACTGGAAAAGTAGCAAAAGCATTGAAACAAAGTAGGGATTATGGAGATATATTCGAAGAAGTTCCTAGTAGATATTCAGATAGTTTAGAATTCTTAACGGGTAACGGATCAATGTCTTTGTATGCGTTAAATGACGCCCAACTTACAGAGCTGTCTCGAAAAGCTACAGTGTTTGCTGACATAATGAAACCGAAGGGCTATTAAAGGGTGATAAAAATGAGTCAATTACAACATTCAGCCAAGGGAACTTCTTGGACCAAAAAAGATCATAAATACATCAAGAAGGAAAATGGCAAATACTATTATAGACCAGAAAGTTACAAAACAGAGAAGGATAAGGATTCTTCCTCTGACCAAACCAGTGACAAATCAAAAAGTTTATTAAGACCAGAATTAACAGATTTCTATATGAAGAACCAAGTTCCGAGGGGCGATATGGCTGGAATGGTATGGATAGGAACAGACAAAGAATCCGGAGCCCAGATGTATATGTATCCCAATGGCTATAGAGAAAAATTGAAAAAAGAGCGTTATAAGGAATATCCATCAAAAGCAGGAGAGGCTATCAGGAACACCAGTGACAATATTATGAACGGGGCTAAGGCTTTGGGCAAGGCAATAAACAAGCTTTCTGAAGTAACAATGACGAAGGATTACGTTACTATACAGAACGAACAAGGCCAGCGTGTTATGATACCGAAAAAAGAGATTGATGAGTACACCGAGTTGTACAAGAAGAGCACTGGAAAAGATGTTCAAATAGTTCATTCAGCAAAAGGTACGACTTGGTCAAAAGAAGATCATAAGTACATCAAGAAGGTAGATGGCAAGTATTTCTACTCTGTAAAAAAAACGCCAATGTGAGTGATAAGCAAGCTGCCAAAGATCCAGAAATGGAAGAGTACGAAAGACAGTTTGATGAACTTGCAGAGCAGATAGGCCAGGATAACGCCAATCAGATTCTTAGATACTACAAGAACATAGAAATGCGACAGGTAGGATCACAAGGAACAGCTGAGGATTATGACGCCGCTGTGAAGAGAGCTTATCAGGATATGCTGAGAGTAGCAGAGAATGCTAAAAGACCTCAACCGCAATCTCAACAGCCTCAGTCTCAAGAAACGAAGAACCAACAAGCAACTACTGAGACTCCAAAGACAACAGAGTCAAAAGAGACTTCTACTCAAAATTCAAAATCAGACGCAATAAAGAAAGCCGCGGACGATTTAAAGAGTATTAGTAGCACCAGCAAAGAAGAGATAAAAGAGAAGGCTAAGACAGCAGCGAAAGACGTTGGACAAAAGGCTGCTCAAAAAGCTCAAGAAGAAGCTATGAAGAAAGCGAGAGAAGTTCTGGCAGAAAACAACAAGAAGAAACAAAAAGAAGCAGAAACCCAGAAGAAAGTTCAAGAGGCTACGAAGTCAGCTGCAAAGAGACTGGCTTCATCAGCGCAAACAAAGCAAGCAAATAGCGCTTTTGATTCTTTTGTTTCTAGTCATTTCCCCAAGGACGATAGGACCCCTCTCGGAAAAACGGTTGATAAGTATACCTCTAAGGTAAAAAATACTGTCAAGAAGATAAAAGACGAAACAATTATTGATGAGGTTCTCACTTTGGCGGCCATAGCTGCTTTCAAAGCTTTATTATAGTAAGGAGGATTTTATGGATTACGAATCAGAACTTTATCATTATGGAATCCTCGGAATGAAATGGGGTATAAGACGCTATCAGCCGTATCCAGATGGACAGAAGAAAGGGAAAGAGATCGGCGAAGCAAAATTAGCTAAAATGAACGAAAAAATAGCTAAAAGGAATCTTAAGAAAGCAGCTTTTGAAAGAACATCTAAAATTCCAGACGTTTACGATAGAGCAATGAGTGAGATTTCTCAGGCTAAAAAGATAATAGGCAAGGACCAGGTTGAGAGAATAATGAACAAGGAAATTGCTAGGGATACGACAGTTACAAAAGCTGTGTTAACAACCGCTCACGTTGCCAGAGCAGCTTATCTCGGAACTTTTGTTTTGGGTTCTTTGTCAGGAGCCATAACACGAGTCACAGTAAGTGCTATGGAGGGAATTATTAACAATCCACAAGTTCAGCAAGCTGCTGGTGCTGCTCTAAAAGCCCTAGCCGCCAATCCAAACGTAGAGCAGTTAATAAGAGATGCTGGATTAAAATGGCTTTCGCAAACAAGTGGTTATTCAGAAGCGGAATTACTTAATAGTGCTAGTTATCTTAATGACGGTATAAAGGCTTACAATGCAGCTTTGGGCGATCAGTATGGTTATCACGTACCAACAATTCCAGGAGTTTAGGAGGGTTAATAAATGAATAGTAAAGAGTTATATCACCACGGAATTCTTGGACAGAAATGGTACGTGCGTAGATACCAACCCTATCCTGATAACTACGATGGAAAAGGACGTTATATCGGCGGCAACAAGTGGGATGTCAAAAGAAAGAATAAAATAGAAAAAGTTGCAAAGTACAACACGAAGAAAGCAGCTTTTGATATAAAGTCCAAGGATAAAGATCGTCGTAAAGAAGGGCAAGAGCAGCTAAACAAAGCAATGAAGATAATTGGTGATCGGCAGATTCAAGAGATCATCAAGAAAGAGAGAGCTAAGGACACAGCCATAACGATCTACGGAGTTGCGACAGCCGCTAGTACGACATTTATGGTAGCCAAAGCAATCCAACAGGCAGCTGTGGCAGTTGCAAATGTGTTAATTTGAATGAGTGATATTTATGTATACTTCGGAACTTTACCATTACGGTCGGAAGGGTATGAAATGGTACCAGCATATTTATGGCGAAGAAGATTCAAGAGGAAAATACAACAAATATGTCGATGAATATAATAGTCTCCCTTTGCAGATCAAGAAACGTATCAAAAAACACTATAAAGAATTAGAAAATTTTAAAAACCCAGAAGATAAAGAGCTTAAAACAAAACGCCATACAGTGCCAAAAGGAACAGTTTTAAAATCGTATCGAGATGACAATACTGGCGTAATGAGAGCAGTGTATAAAGATCTCGATTCTGATTTCTTAAAAGGTCCTTTAAAAGCTTATAAAGAAAGAACGTTTATTACTAACAGACCTCTTGTCATTGCCGGAAAAAAAGAGCTAAGAGAAGAAATAATGAAAATATATAACAAAGAGCTAGAAAGAACTCTTAAAAAAGTTGCGAAACAGAAGGTAAAAGATGATTTTGGTCCTTTTTCAAACAAAGAACTAACTTATAAGGAGTATTATAAAATAGTAATGAACGACATAACAAGAAATACAGTACAGAATTTGGAAGCATCACCAAAAACCAAAAAACTTCTGATAGAAAATTTAAGATCTCAGGGGTATGACGGCTTTACAGAAATAGGATTGTCGACGGATTCCGCGGATTATACTGATCCTTTGGTACTGTTTGAAAACCCAGCGAAATCGTCAATAGCTGGGTCGCCATATAGATACAAAGATAGTCGTGAAGTATCGAAGAAAGAACAAGAATTATCTGAAAAGAAATACTACGAAAAACGTTATAATGAACATAATGACTAATTTCTATGATTTAGGAGAAATTCAAAATGGCGATAATATTTAACAGATTTAAAAATGCTATAAGCGCATTTATGGGTAGAGACCCCACAACAGTGCCTTACTATGAGTATGGATCTGGTAGTGCATACAGACCGGCACCTAGACTTTCGACGAATACACTTCGTTCAATTGTTACCTCTGTCTATAACCAGATAGCGGTAGACGCAGCTGCTATAGACATAAAACACGTTAGACTTGAAGAAGAAAAATACAAGGAAACCATATATGACTCGCTAAACAGAGTCTTGTCAAAAGAAGCCAACATAGACCAAACAGGAAGGAAGCTCATACAGTATGCTGTACTGTCTATGCTCGACGAGGGTGTTGTAGCATTGATACCGACATTAGCTGATGTATCTGATATTTTCAATGAGCATCCAAATAAAATTTATGAGGTCAGAGTTGCAAAAATAGTAGAATGGTTTCCTCGTCATATACGTGTTGAAGTTTATAATGACTTAACTGGACAGCCAGTTCAATTGGTTTATAAGAAAGAAATTTGTCCAATTATTGAAAATCCATTTTATAACATTATGAACGAACCTAACTCAACAGCA
>CANQQE010000014.1 GCA_947625935.1 uncultured Muribaculaceae bacterium
TTTAGCCTGCTTAAACTATAAAAAGAACCATAAAAAGAACTATAAAAAGAGACTGCCCAAACTTGTTAGACAGTCTCACGAAATTTCCAATAAAACTGGGGTATTTGGCAAATAATATATAAATTTGTCCATATATATGGCATCAAATCGCAAAAACCGATATACATCATGCTGACACTTCGGCCCATAAAAACCGCTGATTACAAATATCCATTTGTCGAAAATCTATTCATTTCATCGTTCCCGATAGATGAACGACGGGACTTGCCCGATCAACGTCGTAACATAGATAGCAATAACGACTTCACACTCTTGTTAGCGGAAGACAACGGCACTCCAGTGGGATTTTTCGCCATATGGGACTTTGGGAGTTTCAGCTACGGAGAACATTTCGCAACCGATCCTGATTTCCGCAACAAAGGTTATGGCGGCGAAATACTTCGACTGATATTGGACAGATTGCAGCATCCACTCATACTTGAGGTGGAACTGCCCGACAATGACCTGTCGCGCCGTCGCATCGACTTCTATCGCCGCAATGGTTTCAAATTGTTAGACGACCATCCCTACATCCAGCCACCATATCGCAATGGCGGAGCGTCACTGCAAATGCACCTCATGGTCTACAATCCACAAAAAACCAACCTCGACCTAAACAAAATAACCGCCACCCTCCACACCAAAGTCTACCATTATCCCAACTAAAACGGCCTATGCGGCAATCGACACCACAACATTGACACCCCAAGACTAAGCAAAAAAATCACTATAGGGTACCCTACATGAAGGACATTCAAATCAGACCCGATGTGTGGAGCGATAAAATCTACCGTCCTTTTAACCGCTATATGAAAAATATAGATGTACATTGAATACTTCACGCCAATGACACACAGCGATGACACATACCTGTTATTCAATTCGCCGATTAACGGATTGACCTTGATTGCAAGAAGCAAGGCTAAAGACGCCAGAACGATTGACAATATATAATAATCACGGTTAACGCCAAGATATACCGCCTCTGCAACGGTAATAAGCAAGCCTATTGATAATGTCAGCACAATCGTGCTGACATCCAAGCGCGACAGGAGTGCTTGGCCGCGTTCCCTGATAAAAATTCCCGCAGCGACAAACGGAATGCCATAGAACAACCAACTGCGTTGTGTCGAGAAATAGCCCGAATATCCGACAATAATTCCACCCACAAACAAGCATGCGGAAATTAGATATAGGGCCTTAATTTTATCATATCTGTAAAACAGATAACAGAACAACATCGTATAACCTATAGCAAATAAATACCATAAATGAATATCGACTATCGATTCATTTAAAACAACAAACTTTAATATGTTTGTCACATCGGTCGCCTTCTCTATCGGGATGTAGTAATCATGCCATACTACTTGGTTGTACAACATATTGAATATGATGTATAGAACCATTGTCCATAATGCCAGTCTGAATATTTTGGCGAGATGCCCTTTAAGCTTGCCTTTTTGCATTAAAATCGGAAAATAATACCCCGAAATAATGAAAAAGCAGCCTACTCCCAGACGCGCAAATGCAATCATTCCATAAGCCAAACTCGTGTTGATTGAATCTAATTGAATCTTGCTGTGAATAACAACAACAAGAAAAGCCGACAACGTCTTGAGTACATCCACGCCTAAATCTCTATCAACACTCAACGAGTGATTTGGCTTTTTCATCGTCATAACCGAATTGTTTGCTTGCATAACATTTAGATCTATTCATCAATAGCAACCACATTGTCACTCAATCCAAAGATTGTGTAGTCTGATTCATCGATAAGTTGTGCCCGCCACTTGTCAGTTTCTTTCAACACTTTATCAAATCGCAATTCGATAGGTTCATAGTCACGTTTTACTAAACCAAACAAATCTATGTTACGGTTCATATAGAAACGTCCCGGAGCCAGTTTGGATTGTACAAGAAGATATATTCCATTGCCATAAGGCACAACCTGATTACCAATATCGACCGAATCTTTTCCCTGTAGATAATCAGGCAATACATTTATCAGCGGCTTTTCGGGAGCGTAATGAGAATGTATTGATTTTTTGAACGACTCAATTGCCCTATCATTCGAATAGGCATTTATTGGTATCAACATGAACGGATTCACAAAAAAGCCATCTGTCTCTGATAATATAACCGATGTAAAGACATCCCCGGTCGGTGATGACTCATATTTCTGCAACAAATCAAGAAACTGTTCTTTAACCTTATAGGTTCTGTCAATTTGCACCCCCCATACAATCAATAGAGACAGTACCGAAACCACAGTCCAAAACCTATTAAAACTGTGATTATTCAACAATCTTACGGCTATTATTATCGCCATCAATTCAACTCCGAATACAGATCTGCGTCCGGGGACTCCCAAAGCAAACACAAAAATCATGCTTACGATCATTGCATTCCAAAAAAAACTATTATCCGCATATATTTGACTAAAACTCAATTTGCCATGAAATTTTTTATATAGCACTAAAATGAACAGCAAATATACAGATCTGAAAGAATATAGCATTACCCTTAATGAATCTAAAATATCAACAGGACCATCATTATTAATCCGAACGAAATTGGCAGGAGCTAAACATAATATAAGCAATCCACAGCCAAAACATATAGCCATAATATATTGTGATATTGTACATTTCTTAAAATGAGATATCCAATATATTATCAAAGCGGCACCAATTCCCACGTTTATTCCTTCATGTCCATTTCCTGCAATAGCCGAAAATACGGCCAAACCAATCAATGTGAAAATATTCTTCTCACTTTCATACCGAAAGAACATCCATACGAATGTTAACGTAAATAAAAACATCCATATATAATTAATCTGATACGCGGGACTCATTCGCGTCATCAGGCTCAAATAAACTAATAATACGATAGTGAGCAACGACGATGCTGATCTAAGCGAACCATGACCCAATTTCAGCACTATGACAACCAACAATATTGATGCAATCGCATTGATAATTGCAAACACTCTTTGACTCACAAAACTACAAAAATACTGTACTATACTGTGCGCAACAAACCTCCCATTTACATTTTGATAATGAACTTTTTGAGAGCTGATTATATCTCCTATAGTCTCTATTTTATCATTATACTCATCATAATCATGATCAAGAGTGTAATGCTGTTCGGTAAACATATACCCATATCTCACGTCATCACTTCGCCATACGGTATTGTCACAAAAATAAAATATTATCGCACCAAAAACCGCCAGAATAAAAAATGGGAATAATCTATGTAATGCTTTCATATGTTTCAATCTTTAGTTGATTTCAGATAGAACCTATTGCTACTAAGATTCATTATTGTATAGTCTTGCTCGGAGATGACTTTTGCGCTCCATTTATCGGTAGCTACCGACGGCTTGTCAACCACAATTTCCATTGGAGTGTATTTCCGACAGACGATTCCAAATAGATCCACCTCCCTTTCCACATAAAATTTAGCGGAATCCCCTTCTGACGAGACTAGCAGATATACACCATTCCCACATTTCAACACTTGACTCTCAAGCTCAACATCGTCCTTGTCTTGCAGATATTTAGGTAAAACTCTTATAAGAGGCTTGTCCTTACCATACAATGATTGCATATATTTTTGAAATGCAATCAAAGTCCAGTCATCCTCATTCCCAAAAGGGAGTGGAATCACTGAAGAATAGCTAAACTCAAACGGAGAACTGTTATCTTCACACAAATCGGAATAGACATACCCATCTTTTGACAATTCATATTGCGAACATATATCTTCATACTGAACCCTACTCAATTCAATCTTACGGAATTGCACAAACCAAAACGACACCAATATTAAGCCAAACACAGCTAACCAAAACCAATTAAAGGAGTGTTTTTTTAATATTCTTACCGTTATTATTATAGACATCAGTTCAGCCCCAAACAAAGCTCGCCCTCCACCAGCGCCCAGCGCAAGGCAAAACATCAGACAGATTATCATGATGTTAAAATAGAATTGATTCTGTTTATAAATATTCCTCCATGTCAATCCCCACTTTCTCCTTGCTGTAAATGCCACAACAATCAAAAGCAATATCGTCCTTGCCGATATTAAGAAATCAATTATCGACATGATTATATTATTAGAATGTTCCACGCCTGACATCCTAACAAAATTACCCGGGGCAAGACAAAGCACGGTACAACCAGCCCCGAAACCTATAGCCATAACATACTCAGCCAATGTGAAACGCCGTATATTCGTAAGCCAATACACAATAATAGCTCCCCCGATCCCGACATTAATCCCTTCATGACCTTCTCCAGCGATAAAACTATATATGGCAAGTCCCAACAAAGACAAAATGTTGTTTGTGTGTTTACAATTGAAAAACAACCATATAAATCCAAGTGATAATGTAAACATCCAGATATAATTTATCTGAAACGCTGGTGACATACCGGTAATAAAGCTCAAAAACACCAATACCGCAACAGTCAACAGCGATTTATAATTGCTCCACCTTGCGCCACAAAGTGACATTATGAGCCTGAACATCACAATATAGACCAACGAATTGCATAATGCGAACCACTTCTGACCAAGAATGCCGCAGAACAACTGCACGAACGTGTGCGCCACAAACCGACCATTGCACCCTTTATAATGCGCGATTTGGGATGCGAGAATATCTCTCAGACCTTCTATGGAAGAGCCAAAATTGGTCGAGCCGTTCCCGATACTGCTCTTTATGCCAATGAATTTAAACTTATATAGCAAATCATCCCCAAGCCATACATTATTTATGCATAAAACATATACAACAATACTGACTATTGCCATTATTGTCAGCGATACCAATACCCTCCGATTTAACCAGGGGAAACTACAATTTTTTTTCATCATTATATGAATCAATTATATAGACCGGTCTATTTTTTGTTTCATTAAAAATCCGCCCAACGTACTCCCCTATTATACCTATAGCAATCAACTGACAACCGCCAAGGAATAATATAACACATATTAAAGTCGGATAACCCTGAACCGGCTCCCCATAGAGTATGGTTTTCGTAAGAGTAATTACTAAATAAACAAAAGCGGCTAAACTGACAATGAAGCCCATTACCGATGAAATTCTCAGAGGAGACGTAGTGAAACCAGTAATCCCATCAATAGCTAAATTCAACAATCCAATATAATTAAACGAGGATTTTCCCTCTTGACGATCCGCTTGATCATAAAGTAGCTCTTTCTTTTTGTAGCCAATCCAACAATATAATCCTTTTGTATACCTTTGCGTTTCTCTTAAAGCCCTTAGGCTCTCAACACAACGTCGATCCAACAGCCGAAAATCGCCAACGTTTTGTAAAATTTCAATGCGAGTAGTTTTTTGCAACAGCGAATAAAACGTCAAACACAATTTTTTCCTAAGCCATGTTTCTGTCCCCCTCACACGACGCTTACCATATACATCATCGTACCCATCTTCCCAGAATCCAATCATCTCAGGGATAACTGATACTGGATGTTGCAGATCGGCGTCCATGACTATGACGCAATCGCCTGTGGCGTAATCGAAGCCTGCGAGCATAGCGTTCTCTTTCCCAAAATTACGGGATAGATTCACGAAACATACATGATCATCAGCATTTCTCAATTCACGCATTTTTTCAAGTGAATTATCCCGGCTACCATCATTCACAAGTAATAACTCCCAATCATATCTGCTCGCTATCAAATCGCTATTCATCAAGTCTTTGACCTCTTGATATAATTTATCAAGAGAGCGTTCTTCATTATAGCATGGAGACATGATTGTTATCTTTTTTCTCGAATCCATCTGATTTATTGGTTTTTATAGCCACAAAGATACGATTTTATAATGGCATTTACATCATGCAACGCTCAAAAACAGTTTGTTATCGCCATAAAAAATATGACTTATACCAGTTCATCCGCTTGATTTTAAATATTTTTTTGTAACTTTGCGGTCGCTTTTTAGCATCCCGTGTGATGGGAAATTAAGGAGCAACAAACTTAATTTTGAGTAACACAACTAATTTACAAACTGATGAAACTGTTTAAACTCGCAGCCGAGCCTCGCACCGACCTCGGAAAGAAGGCCGCAAAAGGTCTCCGCAAAGATGAGAAGATCCCCGTTGTCCTCAACGGTGGTGAAGTGATCACACTCCCTTACACCGGCACTCTTAACCCCGGTGAAAAAATCGTTGAAATCGATAATGGCAAAGGTCTTATCACCACTGACCTCACCGTGACTCAGGAAAGCGTTCGCAAGCTCATCTACACACCCGACATCTTTGCCGTAGAGCTCGACTATAACGGCCAAAAGAAGATGGCTATCCTCAAAGAGGTTCAGTACCATCCCGTAAAAGACACCATCCTCCATATGGACTTCCTCGAAGTCAACGACACCAAACCCGTTGTCATGGAAGTGCCCGTGAAGCTCGAAGGCCACGCCGAGGGTGTGAAAGCCGGTGGTAAGCTCACGCTCTCTATGAAGAAAATCAAAGTTAAAGCCATTTATTCAGCTATTCCCGAGCGCGTGGTTGTCAACGTCGACAACCTTGGTCTTGGCAAAACCCTCCAGATTGGCGACCTCCACTTCGACGGTCTTGAGCTTGTCAATGCCAAAAACGCTGTGGTTTGCGCCGTTCAACTGACCCGTGCCGCCCGCGGTGCCGCAGCAGCCGCAGCAGCAGGCAAATAAAAATGACAATTGACAACACTGTATTTCTATGAAATATCTCATTGTTGGGTTGGGCAATATCGGCGATGAATATCGCGATACCCGCCACAACATCGGATTTAAAATATTGGATGCCTTTGCCGAGGCATCCAATATTTCTTTTGGCACGGAACGCTATGGCGATATAGCCCGCATGAGGCTCAAAAACAAACAGCTCGTGCTGTTAAAACCATCGACCTACATGAATCTGAGCGGCAACGCTGTCCGTTACTGGAAAGAACGGGAAAAAATCGAGATTGACCACATACTAATCGTGGTCGATGATCTCGCCTTGCCATTTGGAGCCATTCGCCTCAAACCGAAAGGGAGCGATGCCGGCCACAACGGTCTAAAAAACATAGCAGCCATGCTCGGCACCGACGCATATCCCCGTCTGAGGTTCGGAATAGGCAACGATTTTCCCCGAGGGGCACAAATTGATTTCGTCCTGGGACAGTTCTCACTCGACGACAGGATGAAAATGCCTGCACGCATCGAAATCGCTGTCGACGCCATCAAGACATTCTGCCTTGCGGGGCTACAGACCGCTATGTGTGATTTCAACAATAAATGAAGACTCTATGGCAAAAACCGAAGAACGAATCGACAAATGGATGTGGGCCACGCGCATATTCAAAACGAGGACAATCGCTACCGACGCTTGCAAAAAAGGGCGTGTTACAATCGGCGACGGTGTGCTTGCCAAACCATCGAGGCTCATACACATCGGCGATACAGTCAACGTCAGAAAACCGCCAGTCACCTATTCATTCAGAGTGAAGGCGTTAACCGAAAACAGGTTAGGTGCGAAACTGGTCCCTGATTATCTTGAAAACATCACGCCACAATCTCAGCTTGACCTGCTTGAAGTTGTCAAAATAAGCGGATTTGTCAACCGCCGCAAAGGGTTAGGCCGCCCGACTAAACGCGAAGGGCGTAAACTATCAAAATTCACAGAGCAAACCTACGATGACGGCTGGGATTTCGAGTTTGATTTTGATGATGATGACGAATAGTGTTGATTTCTTCTTATTTCACACGTTTCACAATTGCTAAACAACGTTTTTGTGCTAAATTTGGGAGAAAATAGTATCAACTGATGAAGATAACAAGGAAATTTACTGCCGACGACAGCATTGTCGATGTAATCGAGTATGATTACACCCTGCTACCGTTTCTAAGCCGTTTCTCGCTCCCGTTAGGATTCGGCAACAAATCCATCGCATCGGTCTGCGAAGGAGCCGGAGTGGATGTCAATGTGTTCCTTTTGATTATAAATTTTATTGTTTCAGGCCACCCCGACAACGACTCCTTATCGACTTTGAACCCACTCACCATAGTGGATTTCTTAAAGAACTCCCACGATTATTTCCTTAGTTATAAATTTCCTCACATACGCCAAAATCTACTCAATGCGCTGGACTTGTCACACGAAGACATAAATCCGGCCATCATAGGTTTCTATGATGACTTCGTCGACAAAGCCACCAGACACTTCCGCTATGAGGAGCGCAACCTGTTCCCATATGTAAAAGCCCTTATGGAGGGACATCCGAGCAAATACAACATAAAAATTTTCTGTAGGCAACACGACGAAGTAGCCGACAGCCTCTCGGAGCTTAAAAACATAATTCTGAATTTTTACACTACATCCGTACCCAACAAGATGTATGATGTCCTTGTCGATATTTACAACTGCGAGGAAGATCTGGACTCACACAGCGACATCGAGAACCACATTTTAGTGCCGATGGTGGAGGCAATTGAACTAAACCAATGCGATACCCAATGAGACAGGTCAATATTGGAATTGCCACACAATCACCGCTGATCTATACGGGTCTGTCATCGTTTATCAAAGGCTTGACCAACGGAAATGCCGCCATTGTCGATGTTTCAGACGAGGATTTGCATCAGCTCGCTGTGCGACGAAAAATCAGCATTCTCATTATAGACCCGCTGTTAGCTTCAGCCTATGAAATAACGGAATTAAAGAAATCGGTGGGCGGAAAGATGAAAATCGCAGCTATATATCACACTGCGCTTCCTGTTGAGACCGTGAAACTGTTTGACAGCACAATATCAATTTATGATAACGAAGCCTCCCTACGCGATACGCTCAGGAAACTGATGTCATCAGGCAATCAAGCAAATACCCAACAGGAACTGACATCACGGGAACAAGAGATAGTGAAATGTGTGGTCAGGGGCCTATCCAACAAAGAAATAGCCGACCACATCAATCTGTCGGTCAATACGGTAATGACGCATCGGCGCAACATTGCCGCAAAATTAAAAATTCACTCACCCGCCGGCCTTACAATCTACGCATTGGTCAGCAAGCTGGTAAAGCTCGACGAAATAGCGGGAGGAATCAAAATTTGACTAATCGATGCGGCCGAGCGCATCCATAAACTCACGTCGCAAATCGACCGACGCTTCAAAGTCGCCGCAGTAATCAATCGTGGTCGTCGATGAATCCTGCTTCTCCACACCCCTCATTTTCATGCACAGATGCTGTGCGTTGCAGGCCACTATGACACCCTTGGCCGACAGCGTCTCGGCAATCGAATGGCACAGTTGGGAAGTAAGCCTTTCCTGGACTTGCAGACGACGCGCATACACATTCACCACCCGCGCGAGCTTGCTCAGACCTATCATTTTACCATCGGGTATATAACCGATTGACACCCGTCCAAAAAACGGGAGTATGTGATGTTCGCAAAACGAATAAAACTCTATATCTTTCACGATAATCATCCGTGAACCGGCGTGCTCAAAAATTGCTTGATTCATCACCTCATCCGCATTCTGCCTATAGCCTTGGGTGGCGTAATAGAGCGCTTTCGCCGCTCTCATAGGGGTTTTCATCAGACCCTCGCGGGTGACATCCTCCCCAAGAAGCGTTATAATCGCCTTATAGTGCTCTGCTATCTGATTTACCGTTTCGTTAGCGTCTGGTGTATACATATTGTCCTACGTCTGATGTTTGAATATCACATAGTTGCTTCTATTTCACAATAGACACCCTGTCTCTTACGACCCTAACCTCCCGGCTGTAAGACGGGAATGCGCGCTTAATCTCATCGGCGGCCTGCTGAGCATCTTGCTGATTGCGAAAATCGCCCACTTTAAGACGCCAGAACGGGGCATTGTACACAACATATGTGCGGTGCTGCGGGAAACGGGCTGATATATTACGCGCCCGCGTTCGTGCCTCGGTTTTGGCCGACCGCGCATTGTTGTCAGAAAATACCTGAATGCGGTAACCGCCTGACCTCACCGTCGAACCACCCGTTTTACCCTCCTGGGATGATTGCGCATCTGTAACTTCCGATGGAGACAGACGTTGCTCAAGTCCAACGGGAGCTATAATCTCTATAATGCTGTCAGACTGAATGTGATCAATCAATGACATCGTTTTAGACGATTCTTCGGCAGATACGGGTTGACAAAATGCTGCGGCGAGCAGTGAAAAGCCGATTGTTTTTAAACGCATACGCTATACTAAAAAGTTAAGGCTACAAAAATAGTAAAAAACCTTTTTGTAGCCTTAATAATTCCGACAAAACTTAATTAGAACGCATTGACGATACCCATAAAGTCGGCTGCTTTGAGCGAAGCACCACCGATGAGGCCACCGTCTACGTTAGGTTTGGCAAACAATTGGGGAGCGTTAGAGGGCTTGCAGCTACCCCCATAAAGGATTGATGTGTTTTCAGCCACATCTTTGCCATACTTGTTTGCAATTACCTCGCGTATGAAAGCGTGCATCTCCTCCGCCTGGTCGTCGGTTGCGGTTTTGCCTGTGCCGATTGCCCAAACCGGTTCGTAAGCGAGTATCAGTTTACTGAAATCATCAGCTGAAAGGTCAAACAGAGCGTCTTCAATCTGCTTCTTGACCACTTCAAGATAGCTACCGTTTTCACGTTCCTCAAGCACCTCGCCGATGCAGAAAATCGGGGTCAGGTTGTTGGCCAGAGCGAGATTGACTTTCTCTTTGAGAATCTCTGAAGTCTCGCCATAGTACTGGCGGCGTTCTGAGTGGCCAAGTATAACATAGGTAGCACCAGTCGAAGCGACCATAGGGGCAGAAACCTCGCCGGTATATGCACCTGATTTATGATCGGCGCAGTTCTCAGCTCCGAGACCAAGCTTGTTTTGGTCGATTACAGCGTTGATTGATGCGAGGTGGGTAAAGGGCACCGCAATAATGACATCACACTTGGGTGTGGCACCTGCAAGAGCCTCGTTGACTTCTTTGGCCAAAGCCACACCTTCCTGGAGAGTGGTATTCATTTTCCAGTTTCCGGCAACAATTTTCTTTCTCATTTTAGTACTAATTATATGATTTGATTTACAAAAGATCTTTCGACCGCGAAGTTACTTAAAAATGCCGATAAATTCAGATCAGAACACTATTCTTTTTGCTCGACCGACGGTTCATTCTTTCTCATGCGCCACAGTCTCACTCGGTTACGCAAAGCGAGCACCATTGTCTGCAACAATGCGAGCAAGAGCATAGCCATCAGAAGCAACCCGGTCAGCGTGAGAAGCCGGTGTAGACCGTCAAAATCGAGAAATTGTAGAGGATTTGAGGATGTTGTCAGCACATCAGACGGGACCGACCAAAGATTCCGCTTCCAGACAATCACTCCATCCTTCACATACACGAGTCCGACATTCCCGCGAACGAGTTCCTTTATTGAAGTATCGTCGGCTGTGTAACACGGATACCGGGCCATTGAATAATCAACCCAACCCTCAATACCCCTTCGGTCAGTGGCCAACAAGCCGACAAGCTCCCCGCCGCGGGCCGTCATGTATCGGTTAATCTCATTTATAAGGTAGGTGTATGATATATCCGCGCGCCGCAAATCGGGTATCGTCAGAAATAGTTGCTCTCCGTTTCCGTGGAGCACCGCCTCAGTCACATCCTCATCGCCGTCATATACTGAAAAAACGCCCGAATCGTCAACTGCACCAGAAAGTTGCCGCTCCACGAATGTCCAAGTTGAATCAGGCAACTCATCAACCGGGAAACCTTTGCGCTCCCCATTCCGTTCATATATGTAAGTCACGTCGACATCATCATCTTCGCTATCCACCACTGAAAAATTGCTCCCCACCGGATAAGAACGGAAATCAACCAACGGTTGCACATTATATCCCAAGAGTGCGACAATCAGTGCATAAAGCCCGGACATAAACGCCACAAGCCATTGGCAATATGGCAAGTAGATGCCCCTGACTTTTGAGTTGAATCCTACAAGATAGACTATGGCCACCGACAAAACCACATTTTTGAGGAAAGTCGCATTATTTGACAGTCTTATAAAATCGCCAAAGCATCCGCAATCGCTCACAGGATCCGCTACCATTATATAAAACGTGAGCGGCAACATGAACGCCATTGTGGCGGCGAGCAACCATGTGACAACCCGACGGTAGCAACCTGTCAATAACAACAGGCCGAATACAAATTCAGCCCCCGACAATCCGATTGCGCCCGCAAGCACGATGGTTCGCGGTACCGTCATATCCCATATCGACAGATACTGTTCTATTTTATAGACGAAACCCCACTCATCAATAATCTTTGCCAAGCCGGAAACGACAAACGTCGCCCCAACAATCAACCTTAGCGCCCAGACTATCCATGCCATATTTTCGCGGTTAAATCGCGAAAGTCGTCCTTCAGCCATGACTACTCGGTGAGCTTTATGATTCCGAATATCGAATAATTTATAATATCCATGTAGTTCGCATCAATCCCCTCCGAAACCTGGGTCATTCCCTGATGATCCTCTATTTCCTTAGTGCGCATCAGCTTCATCAAAATAAGATCGGTATAGGATGACACCCTCATAGCTCGCCAAACCTCATCATAATCATGATTTTTAGCAATCATCAACTGCCGCGTCTTGCTCATGAACGAGTCATATAGCTCAAGAGCCTTCTCAGCCGAGATATCCTTCTTATCCGAGAATCCGAGCGACAACTGTATCAGACCGATTATACCATAATTTACCATACCGATAAATTCAGGTAGTATTCCCTCATCGACCATGGCATTACCTTTGGTCTCTATAGTCCGTATGCGGTTGGCCTTTATCAATATCTGGTCAGTGACCGAAGATGGACGCATCATGCGCCACGAGGCTCCGTAATCGCGCAGTTTGAGAATAAACAGGTTTCTGCACGATTCTATTGCCTGGTCAAATTGGGTGATGGTATCTGGCATTTCTTATTGGGTTTATTCTTTAGACTGACAAATTTACACAAATTTCACATAAACACAAAGCGACCGCGTCACTCGCAAATGACGCGGCCGCTGTTTATGGTTATAAGTCGAATGTTTCTTTAGAGTGATTCCACACGTTTGAGGTTTTCCTCATCGTGCAAATTGTAGTAGACATTACGCAAATAACGCAGAGCGTCTGATCCGTTATCAGGGTCAATAGAATATGCTGCCTCAAGATGCTCCGCAGCTTCACGGAACAGGGGGTTAATCTCTGTCTCGACAAGCTTGTTGTAATCAGCTTGACTCAGGTTGGAGGCGCCGTCGCTGATAGCGTAAGCCTTTTCGCAGAGCTTACGACCAAGATTGTACTGGCTCTGTGCGAATTTAGCGTCAAGCTCTGTAGCCTTGCGGTAATTGGCTATTGCATTGTCATTATCCTTCTGGGCCTCATAGAGAATACCCATGATGTTATAGAGCTGTGCGTTATTGGGATCAGCCGAAATAGCGTTTTCAAGCATCTGCTTTGCTTCGTCATATTTCTCGTTCTCTATACGGCTGTTAATCATCAGTTGAAGGAATTTAGGATCCTCTTTGCCATAGAGCGGATAAGCCTCCTCGGCCAACTCATATACAAGAGCGTTATTTTTGCTCTGGGCTGCGAGAGAGATAGCGTAATCATATAGATTTTTCTTTTTGTAACCCATTGATTTCGCACGTTTCATTTTCTCCAATGCCAAGGGGATACTATCCATCTGCCATGCGGCGAGAGCCATGTTGTAGACCATCTCGCTTACTACGCTGTCGGCAGGGGCCGCAGGAGCGTTTTTGCCGAGCGACTTATTGTTTGGCAGATCCACCCATATACCCCAAGCCTTATAGGCACCGGGATAATCTTTTGCTTCCCAGCAAAGCACGGCAGCCGTACTGAAATCGTTGTAGTGGCCGGCTATTGTTTTGACTATATCCTTTGAGTATTTGGTCTTGGTCTTACCTTTAGCGTCAACGATAGTATCGAGGGGCAGTGCGGTCATCATGTACTCATAACCTTTGACAATCGCATCGCCGGCTTGTTTGCCGTCAACATTCTGACCGATTGATTTTTTAGCATAGAGATTGTCATATAGCTCAAAACCCGCCTTACCGGCTACAAACCACGTCTGAGCTTCACCTTTGCTCTCGTCGTTGGTCAGCGCAGGCTGTATGTTCACCAACGCTGCGGCAAGATCGTCGCTTCCGCCTTTGAGGCTGTGTTCCACATCCTTCACAAGGCTCATTTGGGCCGATGCTGACACACCGGCAATCAGGCACAGACCTAAGATACTTGACTTCTTCATAAACTTTCAGCTTATTTGTTATTATTAATTAGTTGATTCATCCATTTGCCTCCGAATCGTCGGCCTCTACATCATCGTCGGCTTCAACATCGGTGTCGGGCAACGCTTCGAGCACATCGCCCTCTTCAATGGTTTCGGCTTCCTCCTCGGGGTCAGTGTCGACGCAGCACACTGAAGCTATAGTGTCATTGCGTTTCTCAAGATTAATCAGACGCACACCCTGGGTAGCGCGGCCCATCACCCTGATGTCGGCCACATGAATGCGGAGCGTGATTCCCGACTTATTGATGATGACGAGGTCATTTTCGTCATTGACACTCATTATCGCCACTAAACGGCCGGTCTTGTCCGTGACATTCATTGTTTTAACACCTTTACCGCCGCGGTTGGTGATGCGGTAATCTTCAAGGAGTGAACGTTTGCCGTAACCGTTCTCCGAGATAACCATAACGTTATTGGAGCTTTCCTGGTTCATGCAAATCATCCCGACTATTTCATCGTCGCCGCCGTCAAGTTTCATGCCGCGTACACCTGTCGACATACGTCCCATCTCTCGCACTTTGCTTTCATGGAACCTGATGGCGCGGCCATTGCGGTTGGCAAGCAAAATCTCCGAATTACCGTCGGTCAGCTCCACCTGCAGCAACTGGTCGTCTTCTCTGATTATAATTGCATTGACGCCGTTGGCGCGAGGACGAGAATATGCCTCAAGACGTGTCTTTTTGATTACGCCCTGCTTGGTGCAGAATATCAGATTGTGATTTTCAACGAACTCTTTATCATTCAAGCCCTTGATACGGATAAACGCCTTGACTTTGTCATCAGCCTCGATATTGAGCAAATTCTGAATCGCGCGACCTTTGGTGTTCTTGGCACCTTCGGGGATATCATAGACTTTAAGCCAGTAACACCTTCCCTTCTGGGTGAAGAACAACATATAGTTATGCATCGACGCCGGATAGATATGCTCGATGAAATCCTGGTCGCGGGTGTCGCTGCCTTTGGCTCCGACTCCGCCGCGGTTCTGGGCGCGGAACTCCGTGAGCGGAGTACGCTTGATATACCCGAGATGCGAGATAGTGATAATCATCTCGTCATCGGCATAGAAATCCTCTGCGTTGAAATCACCGGCGGTATAGTCTATGTCGGTCTTGCGGGCATCGCCATAAGCCTCGCGTATTTCGATGAGCTCGCTCTTAATAAGTTCGCGGCACACATGGTCATTGTTGAGTATTTCCTCAAGATGAGCGATCTGCTTCATCAGGTCGTCATAATCGTTCTGCAGCTTGGCCTGGTCAAGTTTCTGAAGCTGTTTCAGACGCATTTCGAGGATAGCGCGTGTCTGAGGCTCCGTGAGGTTGAACCGTTCGGCCAGACGTGCTTTCGATTCGTCGTCATTAGCCGAAGAGCGTATGATGGATATGACCTCATCGATATTTTGCGAAGCGATGATCAGCCCCTCGAGTATGTGGGCACGCTCGCGTGCCTTGCGCAGCTCAAACTGAGTGCGGCGTATCACCACGTCATGACGGTGAGCAATAAACGCCTCAAGCAGCTCTTTCAGATTCAGTACCTTGGGCCGGCCATTGACCAAAGCCACGTTATTGACGCTGAACGAAGCCTGCATTTGGGTCATCTTGTAGAGCTTGTTCAGCACCACGTTGGCGTTTGCGTCGCTTTTGAGCTTGATGATGATGCGCATTCCCTTATAGTCGCTCTCATCGTTGAGGTCGGCGATACCGTCGATTTTTTTCTCGTTGACGAGATCGGCGATATACTTAATCAGTTCAGCCTTGTTAACATTGTAGGGTATCTCATGAACGACGATTACATCATGTTCACCCTCGCGCTCGATGTCGGCCTTTGCCCTTATGACTATGCGGCCGCGGCCGGTTTCAAACGCCTCTTTGACACCGTTGTAGCCATAGATAGTACCGCCTGTCGGAAAATCGGGGGCTGTTATATAGTGCATCAGCTCGGGAATCGTCAGCTCAGGATTGTCTATAAGAGCTACACAGGCATTGATTGACTCCGTGAGATTATGTGGGGGCATGTTTGTCGCCATGCCGACTGCTATACCCGAAGCCCCGTTGACGAGAAGCTGGGGAATACGGGTGGGAAGCACCACCGGCTCACGGCGAGAATTATCATAGTTTGGCTGGAAATCGACAGTGTCTGAGTCAATATCCCTCAGCATCTCCTCACCCATCTTCGACAAACGCACCTCGGTATAACGCATTGCCGCCGGAGAGTCTCCATCGACCGAACCGAAGTTTCCGTGGCCATCGACGAGTGTGTAACGCAATGCCCAGTCCTGGGCCATTCTAACCACAGTACCGTAGATTGACGAGTCGCCGTGAGGGTGATATTTACCCATAACTTCTCCGACGCAATTGGCTGACTTCTTATGGGGATGATTGGAGGTGTTACCCATCTCGTTCATTCCGAAAAGCACTCGCCGGTGCACCGGCTTCAAGCCATCTCTGACATCGGGAAGGGCGCGCGACACTATAACCGACATTGAATAGTCGATATAGGCCGTCTTCATTTCATTCTCAATATTGATCTTTAGAATGCGATCTTCTTCCAGCATGATTTTATAATAATGTGTTAATTAACATTTTAATAGACTAAGCGTCTTAGTCATCAAGACATAACGCATATTCTGTTGTTAAATATCATACAAAGATACGACTTTTTTACGGAAAACTCGTAAATTTGGCCGCTACCTTTTATAGTTTTTTAGAACTGAAATTCGATTTAAGCGCGTTTTTGGCACAATAATTGCTTTTATAGTGTCATTGACAATAAAAATAAGTGATAATATCGTTATAACTGATGGATACTAATTTTTCTAACCAGCTCAGAGCCGTGCTCGACCTAAGCAGACGGGAGGCAGTGAGGCACAACAACAACGCTATCACTCCGGCCCACTTGCTGCTCGCTTTAATCAGCGATTTCGGAAGCCGCGCCTTCCAGTTAGTCGAGGAGGCAAGCAACGGAGTATCGGCCTATGAGCTGCAACAGCAACTTGACAATCATCTTTTTGATTCGTCGGCGGCATCCCCGTCTGAGGTTGTCGTGACCGATCTCGCCAACCGCATCATAAAACTGAGCGTACTTGAATCAAGGATGATGCGAAGCGACACTGTAGACATTGAGCACCTGCTTCTTGCGATTTTTCATAATTCTGAGACACAATCCCAGCCGTTCATGCAACCGTTTAAAAACGCCGGGGTGACCTACGAGTCACTTTACGGACTACTGACAAATGTTTCTGATGCCCCAAGGGCCGGAGGCAATTTCGCCGATGACGACGACGATGATGACACCCTCCCGGGTGGCGATTCCGAATCGTCATCATCATCCTCCGCATCCCATCAATCAAAGGGAGCGCAGAAACGCACATGCCAAGACACTCCTGTCCTTGACAAGTTTGGCAACGACATGACCCGCGCCGCTCAGGAAAACAGGCTTGACCCTATGGTTGGCCGCGAGGTAGAGATAGAGCGTCTTGCGCAGATTCTCAGCCGGCGCAAAAAGAACAACCCCGTGCTGATAGGCGAACCTGGAGTGGGTAAGTCAGCCATTGTCGAAGGTCTCGCCTTGCGCATCGTCCAGCGGAAAGTGTCGAGAGTGCTTTTCGGAAAACGCGTGATTTCTCTTGACATGGCCGCCATTGTAGCCGGCACAAAATACCGCGGTCAATTTGAGGAACGAATCAAGGCTATTCTCAATGAATTGGCAAAGAACGATGACATAATTCTATTTATCGACGAGCTCCACACCATAGTCGGCGCGGGAAACGCCACAGGCACTATGGATGCGGCCAACCTGCTCAAACCGGCTCTTGCCCGCGGCGAAATTCAATGTATCGGCGCGACAACCCTCGATGAATATCGTAAAAACATCGAAAAAGACGGCGCCCTCGAACGCCGATTCCAAAAAGTAATGGTTGAGCCGACATCCCCCGAGGAAACGCTGACCATCCTCAACAACATCAAGGATAAATACGAACAGCACCACAACGTTACTTATACCCCCGAAGCCCTCGACGCCTGTGTGAAACTGACCGAACGCTACATAAGCGACCGCAATTTCCCCGACAAGGCAATCGACGCTATGGACGAAGCCGGATCACGCGTCCATATCACCAACATCCACGTCCCTGAGGAAATGGAAAAACTTGAAAATGAGATTGCCGAGGTCGACGCCGCAAAGATGGAGGCCGTGAAAGCGCAAAACTTCGCCGAAGCCGCCAATCTGCGCGACCGGGGGCAATCACTCCGCGATTCTCTCGAATCCGTTAAAGAACGGTGGGAACGCCAGCTCGACGAGCAGCGCGAGACGGTCGATGAGGAAAAAGTGGCTGAGGTTGTTGCTATGATGACCGGCGTGCCGGTGCAGCGCATAGCTCAGGACGAAGGGAACCGATTGCGCGAAATGGGACCTAAGCTCAAAAGCGAGATAATCGGGCAAAACCAGGCGATAGAAAAGATTGTCAAAGCCATACAACGTAATCGCGTAGGGCTGAAGGATCCAAACAAGCCGATTGGCACGTTTATGTTCCTTGGGCCGACAGGCGTGGGCAAAACACACCTCGCCAAGAAACTGGCGGAATATCTATTCGACTCAGCCGACACGCTGATAAGGGTCGATATGAGCGAATATATGGAGAAATTCACCGTTTCACGTCTTGTTGGCGCCCCTCCGGGATATGTCGGTTATGAGGAAGGCGGACAGCTAACCGAAAAAGTGCGTCGTCGCCCCTACTCTGTCGTTCTTCTTGATGAAATAGAAAAAGCCCACCCCGATGTGTTCAACCTGCTCCTGCAGGTAATGGATGAAGGACGGCTCACAGACAGCCTCGGACGTAAAGTCGATTTCAAGAACACTATTATTATAATGACATCCAATATCGGCACCCGTCAATTAAAAGATTTCGGAGCCGGTGTCGGATTCGCCACCAAGACTGTCGACAAGGAATATAGCCACGGGGTGCTTCAGAAAGCCCTCAACAAGGCTTTTGCCCCTGAGTTTCTCAACCGAATCGACGACATCGTTATGTTCGATACCCTCGACAAGGAAGCCATATTCAAAATTATCGACATCGAATTGGCGGGATTTTACAAGCGCATAGCATCATTGGGATACTCGCTCGTGATTGACGAGTCTGCTAAGAATTTCATAGCCGGGAAGGGCTACGATGCCCAATATGGGGCCCGACCGCTCAAACGCGCCATACAGAAGTATCTTGAAGATGAGCTTGCTGAACTAATCATCAACGCATCGATTAATCCGGGTGATACCATCAACGTCTCATTCGACACCGAAGCCGACAAGATCAAGATGGAGATAGACCGAAGTGGCGAGAAAAAACTTCAAAGCTGACCGATGTTTTTACATCGGTCAAATTGGCAGATATTTTTAACATGATTTCAGAATAAATGTCACTCCACAAGAGTGGCATTTATTTTGCTGTTTGTTCTAATAGAATAACATTAAAACTCCAAATATCATGCAAAAAGGAACAATCGGGGTAACCACTGAAAACATATTCCCCGTTATAAAAAAATTTTTGTACAGTGACCACGAGATTTTCCTCCGCGAGCTTGTCTCTAACGCCATCGACGCGACACAGAAACTCAAGACACTGTCATCGTTCGGAGAGTTCAAGGGTGAACTCGGGGAAATGAATGTCACAGTCACCGTGGACAAAGAAGCCGGCACTCTGACCGTCAGCGACCATGGAATAGGCATGACAGCCGACGACATCGACAAATACATCAACCAGATCGCATTCTCCGGCGCCGAAGAATTTCTCGCCAAATACAAAGATAACGCCAATGCAATCATAGGTCATTTTGGGCTGGGGTTCTACTCGGCGTTCATGGTAGCCAAGAAAGTCGAAATACGCTCACTGTCATATAAAGAAGGGGCTGAAGCCGTCAAATGGGAATGCGACGGTTCGCCTGAATATTCGATGGAGCCGATAACCAAGGAGTCACGCGGCACCGACATAATCCTCTACATCGACGATGACGACAAAGAATTCCTTGAACAGGACAAAATCGACTCTTTGCTCAAAAAATATTGCCGATTCCTCCCGGTTCCGGTTATTTCAGGCAAAGTCAAAGAATGGAAAGACGGAAAATACGTTGACACTGACCGCGACAACGTCATAAACATAACCGAGCCGGCTTGGATGAAGAAACCCGCCGAACTCACCGACGAGGATTACCTGAAATTCTATCATGACCTATACCCGGGTCAGGACGACCCTCTGTTTTGGATACATCTCAACGTCGACTATCCATTCACGCTTACGGGGATATTGTTCTTCCCTAAAATCAAGAATAACTTCGACATAACCAAAAACCGCATACAGCTCTACTGCAACCAAGTCTATGTCACAGATTCGGTCGAAGGTGTAGTTCCTGAGTTTCTAATGCTGCTCCAAGGCGTGATTGATTCACCTGACATCCCGCTTAACGTGTCGCGCTCATATCTGCAAAGCGACAGTGCGGTAAAGAAGATATCATCCTACATTACTAAGAAAGTCGCTTCACGACTTGAAGATATTTTCAAAAACGACAGAGCCGAATACGAAAAGAAATGGGACGACATCAAAATATTCATCGAATACGGTATGCTGACCGACGATAAATTCCGCGAGGCCGCGTTGAAGTTCGTGCTGCTCAAGGACACCGAAGGTAAGTACTATACCCTTGAAGAATACAAGGCATTGATTGAGGCCGCCCAGACCAACAAAGAAGGCAACATCGTCTATCTCTACGCCACTGATCCCGTAGCGCAGTACAACTACATCAAAGCCGCCACCGACAAGGGCTATGACGTTCTGTTGATGGATGGACAGCTCGACAGCCATTTCATCGGACTGCTCGAGCAGAAATTGGAAAAATCTCAGTTCGTACGCGTCGACAGCGACATAATCGACAACCTCATAACAAAGGACAACAAGAAGGAAGTGCTGCTTACTCCCGTACAGCGCAACATCATGACCACCTTGTTCAAGTCCCAGACCCCCGAGGTCGACAAAGCTCAGTTCCTCGTAGCATTTGAGGCATTAACACCCGAGGACGCACCAATCGTGATTACTCAAAACGAGTATATGCGACGCATGAAAGATATGGCGGCCATGCAGCCAGGCATGAGCTTCTACGGAGAGCTTCCCGACAGCTACAACCTTATTGTCAATACCGAGCACCCGTTAATCGTCAGATTGCGCGACGAAGCCACCGATGCGCTCGAATCAACCGTCGCACCGATTGAGGAGCAGATTGAGGCTAAGAACACCGAGATTACTTCTATACGCGACAATGCCAAAGACGGCAAGCTCAGTGATGAAGACTCAAAGAAATCCTCTCAACTCGAAGGGGAGGTAAACGAACTCCGCAGCCGACAGACAACAGCCGTAAGCGATTATGCGAAAGGCCAACCCCTCGTCAAGCAGCTCATCGACCTCGCATTGCTCGGCAACGGGTTGTTGAAAGGCTCGGACCTCAGCGAATTCATCCGCCGTTCCGTTTCTCTGCTATAACGCCACGACACTAATATCCCTATAAAACGTCACCGCCCCGCTGCCTTTAGCCAGACAGCGGGGCGGTATCCTTACATCCCTGACACACTCTAAGTATTTAGTCATAACATCTTCCATCGTTATACTTCATTGTGTCGCGCTCCACATAGAAACGTATTATCGAATACAACATACGCTGGTAGGGCGATAATGGAGAGGGACAACCGCCGAGAATCATCTCCTCGGCCAAAGCCGTAGTTATAGCCGAGCGTTCCTGCTCCGGCAACGACTTCAGTGTGTTGATCACATGGGGCGTGATGATTATAGCCTGATTCATGACATTGAGATTTATTTATCTTACGTCACAAAATTAGACTGGCCTATGGGCAACACTCATGGGCCAGTCTTGTTAATATATGCTAATAACATCAATTCTATTTTCTATACTGAGGCAACAGCGGTACCGGGAATTTAGAGAACAGCACTTGAACAGCCTGAGCAATTCCCTCAAGATTTCTGTATTGCCCTTGCCCGTTATTTATAATTGTGGCGACCGACGACGAGTACAGCGGCAGCTTCTCGTTGATATTGACCATATCCATTGTCAGGACTCCCTCTTTATATATTCCGGTTATGACCTGCGCGTTTGAATAATAGTTACTCCAATAATAGCTGCGCGGATACATCCAGTATGGGTAATAAGGCCCGCTGTATGGAAAATATCCCGGCGGGATGGCAGGTTCGGTCTGAATTTCACGCTGAGTAGTGACTGCAATGTTGATAAGCAGCGGCGAGTCGGGGTTCTCCGTAAAACCGCGTTCAACCATCTGCTCCCTTATGGCAGCGGCTATGTTATAGTATGTGACCATCTCCATTCCGGGCGGCAGCTTACCCATGTCGGGAGTTACAATACGGAAAGTGTGATAACTCCGCAAATCGGCATTGTTGTAAACCTCACTGTTTACAAGCGTATAGGGGCTACAGGCCGTCAATAAAGCGGCTATTGCCAAAAAAGCGAATAACTTTTTCATAAGCATGGATTTATCTTAATTAACTTATGAATTATAAACAACATAACCCATGGTCAGTTCAACTGCTACGCAACGTTTAGCCACCGTATAAAATATTTTTTGAGTTATTTTTTGTTAATTGTGCAATATATCAAACAAATATCCCTACATTTGCAAACATAAAAATTTGACCTAAAAATTCGTAGAGAATATCATTAAACACTTATATTGTTAATCTTTAAATCATCTTTTAATGAAAAAATTTTACCTCCTTTTGACAGCTCTTTTTGTAGCTGTAGCCGCTAACGCCGCTGATTGGTATCTGATTGGCGCATTCAATGGTTGGGCTCTCGCAGATCCCGCTGCTAAATTCACCGAAAAATCTGCCGGTGTTTACGAGCTCGAAATGGCTGAGTTGTCAACCAACTTCAAAATCAACAGCGGTACTTGGGCCGATGAATTTGGCGCAGCTTCAGGCAAAGTTGAATTAGGTGTTCCTTTCGCTCTCGCAGGCTCAGGCTCCGGCAACATCAACTTCCTTGACATGGATGCCATCACCAATGCCAAATTGGTTCTCAACACCAACGACAAAACCCTCCTTGTCACTGGCCAGAAGAAAGTGGTTGAAAAAGTTTGGTACATCTGCGGTATTGGCGGAAACTACGAGGTCTGGGGTGACAAAACCTACGAATTCTCTAAAACCGAAACCGAAGGAATCTACAAAATTATCGCCCTTGACATCACCACAGGAACCACCGGTTTCAAAATCTCAACCGCAAACTGGGCCGAGCAATATGGCGCTGCTGACCCCTCAGCATCTATCCAATACGGTCAATTCTCTGCCGTACTCGGTGAAGTTAGCTTCGGTGGCGATGTGCCCATCGGCTTGACCGGCAAATGGGATGTTACCTGGGATTACAACAACCTAACCGTATCGTTCAAACAGAACACAGGTGTTGAGGAAATCGAGTTCGACGCCAACGAGGCTATCGAATACTTCAACCTTCAGGGTGTCCGCGTTGAAAACCCCGCTAACGGTCTTTACATCGCTAAACAAGGCGACAAAATCGCTAAAGTGCTTGTAAAATAAGCCCTTAAATAGATTTTAACTTATTATAACCCGCTCACTTGAAAAAGTGGCGGGTTTTTTATTATTTTTGAACCCGCATAACGACACTTTTTTAGCGATTTTGCTTACCTACACTTACCTCAACAACCTGATATTATGACCGATATTACAGAATTGTTTGAATCCCTGCTTGCCGAACACGACAGCATCGACATTGCCGAGGCCGAGTTCAAAAGGCTGATTGCCGAAGACTCCGGGCTTAAAGAGATGTATAGCGACTGGTGTGAGGCGGTTGGCAGCACTGAAAAACACGGCTTTTTTGATTTCGCCGAAGAATACAAGGATTCCCGTGATTCAGTGTGGGACTCATTGACCGACTATGACGAATAAAAATCATAACACCCCGGCGCACAGGATGCCCGCCGAATGGGAGATGAATCAATCGGTAATGATCACTCTCCCCCATCCGCTTACCGACTGGGCATATATGCTCGACGAAGTGAGGGAATGCTACTTTGAGATAATAAAAGCGATTGCCGACGATTGCCGGCTGCTTATCGTCACCTCCGACCTGATAGCCGACTCACTTCTAATCGCAGGAATCCCCGGAGTAAACCGCGGCAACATCTCATATGCGGCGATACCGACCAACGACACATGGATTCGCGACTACGGGTTTATCACAACCGTGACACCCGACGGCCTATGCGAGCTCAACGATTTCAAGTTCAACGGCTGGGGGTTGAAATTCGCCGCCGACAAAGATAATCTGGTCACAAGTGTGCTTTGCGCTCAATCGGGTGCCGTCTGTGGCAACTACATCAACCGGCTCAGTTTTGTGCTTGAAGGCGGATCCATCGAAAGCGACGGATGCGGAACGCTTCTAACAACGACTCGCTGCCTCATGTCGCCAAACCGCAATGGAGGCATGACGAGGCAGCAAATCGAAGACTACATTTCCGACAGTCTCGGTGCCAGAAAAATGCTGTGGCTCGACCATGGTGCGTTGATAGGTGACGACACCGACAGCCACATCGACACTTTAGCCCGGCTCGCTCCGGCCAACACCATCCTTTATGTGGCCTGCGATGACGCCGCCGATCCACATTTCGAGGAACTGGAGCTGATGAAGCGGCAATTGGAAGGGTTCACAAACGCCGATGGAGAAAGTTTCAGACTATTGCCGTTGCCACTCCCGACACCTATATATGACGAAGACGGATTGCGTCTTCCCGCGACATATGCCAACTACCTCATCACCCCGCATTCAGTGATAATGCCGGTCTACGGACAACCCGACAACGACCGCCGGGCTATGGAGCAGATAGCACGGGCATTCCCGGAACATGACATCAAGACCGTTGATTGCCGCGCGCTCATCAAACAGCACGGCTCTCTACATTGCGCCACGATGCAGACATCTAACTCAGTCATAAAATGAAAGTAGGATTAATACAGCAGCACAACACCGCCGCCATCGACGGTAACCGGGCGAGACTTGCCGACAAGATAAGAAAACTCGCCGCTGATGGAGCCGAGCTGATAGTGAATCAGGAGCTTCACGATTCTCTCTATTTTTGCCAGGAGGAATCGGTCGATTCATGCGACCTCGCAATCGGGTTACACTCCCCCGTCATCGACTTCTACGGGGCACTCGCCCGCGAGACGTCTACCGTGATCGTCACCTCAATTTTTGAGCGTCGCGCCCCCGGTCTATACCATAACACGGCAGTGGTATTTGAAAAAGACGGCTCAATAGCCGGCAAATACCGAAAGATGCACATTCCCGATGACCCCGCATACTATGAGAAATTCTACTTCACCCCCGGCGACATCGGATTTGAACCTATCGACACATCAGTTGGTAGTCTTGGTGTGATGGTCTGCTGGGATCAATGGTATCCGGAGGGAGCCAGACTGATGGCGCTTAAAGGCGCACAATTGCTAATCTACCCTACCGCTATAGGCACAGAAAGCACCGACACGCTCGACGAGCAAGCCCGGCAACTTGAAGCATGGGTCACCGTTCAACGCGGCCACGCCGTTGCCAACGGGTTGCCGGTGATAGCTGTCAACCGTGTTGGACATGAGTCAGACCCGTCACAGCGCACCGCCGGCATAACCTTCTGGGGCAATAGCTTCGTGGCCGGGCCACAAGGAGAGTTCTTGTTCCGGGCTCCTGCCGATTGTGAGACTGAGGCTATCGTAGACATCGACATGAACCGTTCCGAGCAGGTGCGACGATGGTGGCCGTTCCTCCGCGACCGACGCATAGACGCATATTCCGGCCTGACCGCCCGCTACCTTGACTGACGGGACAACCAAACATCCGATACGAAACGAAGCGACCCTCCGGCACTATCGCCTGAGGGCCGCTTTATTACATCAACGGTTGAATTAGAATTTGTAGCCGACTGACAGCACTATGTGGCTATCATTCTCAGTCAGGCTCGCCTGAGGGGTATCGGTGAAACCATCATACGGGGTGAAACCATGCCATGTGCTTTCACGATGGCGGTAGACGTAGGCAGCATCAGCATAGAAACCTTTATAGCGGTAGCCTAAGCCACAAGTCACATAGTAAGTGTCTTTTTTCAACGTATACGATGGATTAGTACCCGAAGTATAGATTTGTGTCTGATTGTCGGCGGCTTCATCCTTCACATCCGATGTCGTGTAGTTGAATCCCGCGCGCACACTGAACGAAGGGGTCACCCTGTACTCCGCTCCGAGGCGTATCGTGTTTGAAGCCTGGAAATAGTTCTTGATGTCGTCGGTAACATACTCATAGGTATTGCCGTCATCATCCTGGACCTTCATGTCGCTGTAGGCGGTGCGCTCATAATCGACGCTTATTATGCCGCGGCCACCAATCACGCCTGCGGCTCCTATCATGAGCCGCCATGGCGACTTCATCTGCCAGTTATAATCGGCAACCTCGGTCTGCGAGGGTCGATTGGGCTGCTGGTCAGAATAAATGCCTGAGCTGTAGCCGTAATCTACGCGAGCGTCATAAACAGTGGTCATATCGTAATAGGTCGGTGTATGCACAGCGATACCGAGACGGAACTCGTTAATAGGCTTGAAAATCAATCCGGCCTTGAAGTTGAAGCCGGTACCTGTGGTATGTTGCCAGTTTTCGATTGAGAAGGCTGCGTCACCTGTCACGGTCCCGGTCGCCGAAGCGTTGGATATGAGCGCATCGTTGAGCTGCTCGTCATAATATGTGTCTGACCTGAAATCAAGATCGGTCACGCCGAAACCTATGCCCCAGTAGACAGTGTTCATTATGTTTCCGCCGAAGTTTATGGCATATTCGTCAACATAGCCTTTTTGACGAGTTCTGAACACAGCGTCGCCGCTTGTTCCGTTCTGCCACAGACCGTTATATTCATTGGAGCCGCGATGGGTGGGATTGATCATATAGCCGTTGTAGGCAAGTATACTTAGCCAATCCGCATCCGGGTTTCTATATGGGTTATAGTTTGAGGAATAATCGTCAAGCAAATCCTCGGGATAAGCCCAACTCTGTCCGCTCGTATAGTTCGCTATGTAGTTTGACATCGATGTCGATAACTGCGGCACGCCGCCGTTAAACACGCGGTCAAACGATGCCGAACGCTGGTAGGCTGCACCCCATGTGAAATAGGGCATAACGTCATTTCCGAGAGCAACCGCCCCGACATAACCAAAATTGTTGCAGGCGACCTTTGTTTGGTCAGAGCTTCGTTTATACCCCTGCGAACTGGTTTCGGCCGACTGGATGTCAATATCGAGCGTGACCCCGATTTCGCTGCTTCGGTACACTCCTATACCGGCCGGGTTCTGAGTCAGTGTCGACAAGTCACCGCCAAGAGCCGTGAACGCGCCGCCCATCGACATGAACCTGGCGGTACCGCGCAGTTCTGTGGGCGACAGATTGTAAGCGTCAATCGCGCTCTGCGCCACCATGGCTACAGGCACAAGACCCATAAGCCCAACGAGTAGATGCTTTTTCATATTCTAAATTTTGCTTATTTATTTTTATCATTTAATCGGTTAGCGGCAAAGGCCGGTCGGAAACGACCGCCTTCCACCGCTAAACCGGATTACATCATTTTTCAGTGTCGGCCGCGGCTTCCACCGCCACCTCTCGAACCGCCCCCTGAGCGTCCTCCTCCGAAACCGCCGGGACGACTACCCGACGACGGGCGGGAATAAGACGGAGTTGACGGACGGCTTTGCGACGGGCGAGAATAAGAGTTCTGGTTGCGGTTAGTGCTGCCGGCATTATTGATAGTCGTCGATGGACGCCTAACGTCGCTCACCTTGTTGTTTTTATTAATATTTGTCGACGGAACAACACTTGAACCAGGGCGTTGACCCCCGCCGCCGTTGTTAATCGTAGTGGCAGGTCGAGAAACGTTACCCGCCGCCGGACGGTAAATCGAGCCCTTATTCAAGTTACTGCTTCCGGGTCTGACAGTCGGTGTTGTAGAGCCTGGACGTTGTGTCCCCGTAGCACCGGGCCTCAGACCTGCGCCCGGACGTTGACCCGAAGCAGGACGGTTTCCTACGCCGCTTGCACCCGGACGATAATTGCCGCCGGGTCGGTAATTTCCGTTCGGACGGTTACCCGGACGTAAACCGCTGGGACGGCCACCGGGACGATAGGCCGGGCGATTGTAGCCGTAATGTGGTCTGTGGGAGCCGGCCGGAGAGGGACGCCAGTAATAAGGACGGCTATATCCGTAATAATAGTAGGGATAAGGTCGCCATGCAGGATACCACGCCGGGCCCCAGCCCCAATTCCAACCTACATTCCACCCCCAGTTTGAACTCCAGGATAGCGACCACGAAGGCCCGTACCATGAATCCCAGTACCACGGCGAACGCCATGTAGAGTAACCCCACCACGGATTCCAATAGTCATTGTTGTTGACATATATGTTCACCGTAGCCGGCTGCGACGAAGATGAGTTATAGTAATAATCCACCAAATCATCGTCGCCTGAATCAGTCACGATATTCGGGTTGTGAAATTTCTCAATTCTGCGAGTATAAGTGAAATCTTCAGTTTCATCGGGTGTGGCCGGAGCTGCGTTGTCGGTTGTATAACGCCGGTTATACTCATCGACATCACGCGTGTTGCCGCTATTGACTGTATAGGTATCAGACCCGGCCAAGTCAGCGACCTCATAATGATATGGTTGTGTCGTTGAATTGCCGAAAGTCCATTTTTCCGATGTCACCGGTGCCGTCGTTGTCGTGGTACGGGTAGTGGTTGTTGTCGTTGTGGTCCGTGTCGTTTTACTTTTTGACGCGGATTTTTTCGACTCCTTGGCTTTGCGCTCTTTCTGCTCCTGCTTGGAATCATAATAAATATCGTCGTCATAATAGCTCTGCGCGGCAACGATGCCTACCGACCCCGCGCACAGACCCAACGTCAACAATGCGTGTTTAAAGTTCATCATCAGAGCAATCCTTTCTTCTTTTTATTCGTTTTGGTTAGTTTTATAGATTAGACATCCGCAGCTCCATAAAGTTTAAGCCGTCAGGGTCTACTCAGTCACAAATATAACAAATTTCTGAATTATAGCCTAATTATCGCGCCACGAGGGAGAAATTTCGCTCCATTTTCACGATTGGTGCACCACTGGGCATCACAACAGGCGGGGAACTCCATCGTATTGCTGTTCTTGATGGAATCCCCCGCTGATTTATTCTTTAATACTCCTATTTTTACCTGATTTCGGCGGCAAACCGCCGAAATCTCAGATTAACCTTGACGGCCTCCCTCGATGGGGCGCATATCATACGATGCCATGGCGATAGAGAAGCCCCAGTAGATGAATGCGAGAGCAGTCAGGAAGCTGACCATATACATATCCTGAATCCAGCCGGCCTCAAAGAAGAAGAAACCGATGAGCACCAACAGGATACCATTCACGAGATACAGCCACCAGTAGCGGCGCGCGCGCTGGCTCACGGCACCCACCATAGCTTCAAAGCCCCAGAACAGGAAGATAAATGCTAAGAAATAGGGGAACACAACCTCCGAGAGGATGATTGATCTCACAAGCATGAAGCCGATGAACATATCAATCACACCGCCGGCAAGCCACCAGCCCCATCCGCGCGGATGATTCGGACCGGCCGACACACAGAGCTGAACAATACCGCCGAGAATCAGCAACCAACCGAAGATTTGTGATGCGATGGCGTAACCTGCTTGCGGCCAAAACCAATAAGCAAACCCTCCGACGACCATCAAAAGACCAACGATGAGGACCATCCACCAATATTTGGTCTGTCCCCAATAATTAACTTGTAAGGCTTTCATAATAATAGTAATTAAATGAGTTAAACTATTTTTGTTTTCTCTTATAACAACCGCTTAACAAATTTTGTTGAAAAAATTATTCTATTTTTTCGCCCCACCAACACATATATCTCCCCAAAATATGCTGTAAAACATCTTCCGAGATTTTGTCCCTGTAACTCCGTGCGTTATCTTTGCGGAAAGTGCCACAGTCATCCCCAAATACCCCAGCCCATAAACCCCATGCACAAACTCATTTACATAACGTTATTCCTAATAGGATGCACTTGTTCACTACAGGTATTTCCTACCCACAGAACAGGAACTATCGAATGCTGTGACAAACTCACTAATCACGCATTGACCATACCGGATAACAACACGGTCAAATCCCCCACCAATCAAAAATATGATTATGTCTTCGATTCCCTTTACCACAACATCTATAATCAAAACACCACAAAAACTAACTACAACCGACCATCAAGACCTGATTACAGATACGAAAGATTCAAACAGTTATGGCAAGCGTTGAACATATCTGACGATGACACCGTCTACATATCTCGGATGTGGTTTAACGACAACGGACATAATTCTCGATTTGTGATTATGCGTTCCAAAAGCCATTCATTCATGAGTAACGGCATTGTCAAGCATGTCGAGCTGTCTCCACTGGCGACATCACTGCTGATGGAGGCCTGGAATCCCGACTCGTTGAGAGAATCCGGCAAGCGATTCGAGCAAAAAGCAGCAGGCTTCGTAGGCGGTGCTCGGTCATACACCCATGCCACACGGATTATAATTAGCAATGGGACAATCGACATCGATACCGTCAGCTACGGCAGCGGGAAATTAGACAGGCCGTACGTCAAGCTCTACAAAAAATATCTCGCAGAAAAAACCTACGACCCGTATCTCAGAATATACCACGAACTATTTAACATATATTGGGAAGCCGACACATCGTCCCATATACCTGCGAAGCGTATGGCAGCGATTGACCGAACTGATTTCAAGCAAGTATGGCAACAGCTTGATATACAGCCAACCGACACTGTCTATGCGTCAATATTCAACGGCACCGACGCAGATAATCGAAATTTCAGGATAGCCTTGTTCCAAAGCCGCAAAATGACATTCTGGGCCTATAACCCGGTCCCCGACAGCTATGCTAACGCCGACCGAGACGACAATCTTTTAGTTTTGGAAGCCCCCACACGGATGCCGGGCGGCATGGATGGCCCGCAGCCATATAAACGCTACGGAGAGGCATGGGAAAAAGGATACTACGACCGCTACACAGCGACTCCACCATCCGAACGGCAACGGCTCGGAATGGAGTGGCCTCAGTTCGGAAAAGGCGACAACCGCTGCCGGGTAACAAACGCAAGGGTGATAATAAACGGCGACAAGCACCGGATCGACACGATGAGCTACGCCGCCGATCTGAGCGTCAGCCCGGAGATGTTCAAATATGCCCGATAGTCTCCGAAAATTAAATTGGGGAACGATACAGCATAACAAATTCTACGTTTATAAATTAAATCATTATTTTCCTTTATTTTCGCTATTTCAAGTCTTATTTTAGCCGGGTCTTTCACAACCGCCAATGAGATATCAGACAGATATATGTCTGAATCGAAAAAAGACTGCGATAAAAAAGTATTGAACAAAGATGCTCAGGGCAATGAAACGAAACAAAGGCAGAAAATTAATCAATTATATGACCGATTATATTGTGAATACTGGAGCGTTAAAATTCCAAAGAATAAATTCGATAACACCCAAAATGGAATTAAGCCCAACCGAGATTGGAAGCACTACTACCCCGCATGGAACGAACTTAATCCCAAACTCGGAGACACCATCTATATTTATTCTTATCACACTGCAGCCGGTGAGGATTTTGATTCATTTGCCATTTTTAAAAATAAAAACAAGGTCATGATTGCATACGCTCCACAAGCATATGATGAAAACCATGTTAATCAGAATACCTCCACGACATTGATAAACCTCTCTATGCCCCAGCAAGACCAACTTGTCGAAAAATGGGACTTAGACCATTTTAAAAAAATCGGAGAAAAATACAAAGCCGACGCACCGCGTATACTTGGTGGATATAAAATCACTATAAGGGCCGCTAGGATAATTATTGACGGCTCTAAATCAACCATCGACACCGTAAGCTACGGATATTTACACAAATCGCCTTGGCCATATCTTCAGATTATATACCTGAATTGATGCCCATGTTCATAAAACATCTGCATCAAAAAGCGGTTGAATCAGTTTTTAAAATCAAATGAACAGATTTATTAAAATATTAGCAGCATTATTTTTATGCCCAGTTTTTGCAGATTCCCAATTGACAACAGAGAATTTAGCCTCTGGATATGATATTAAAAATAATCTGTATGACTCGATATTTCTTAAATATTGGGTTATTGAGCAATGCGATGACGGCACCACACAAAAGGAATTTATTTATCAAAAGTGGCAATGTTTCCGCTCGCTATGGGAATCTTTGCCAATCTCAGTCAATGATACTACATTATTGTCAACATATTCATTCTATTCGGATGGTGATGTTTACGAGTGTGCGACTTTAAAAAATTCCAAAGTAGCTCTACTAGCCGGATTATTATATGAACCATCCTCTAACGGATGTCTAAAACCGAAAGCTGAGATTATCAAAATCACGAGCGAATCCACTCATAATCTTATTGACAAATGGAATCCTGATTCTCTACGCTCCATAGCTCGATGGTTCAGTGACTACAGGCCAGCCCCTGAAGCCATAAAATGCAGGATAAAGAGCGCGCATATAATTTTTGATGGTCTGAACCCTCCAACTGTCGACACCGTGAGCTACAAAACGTGGAAATTAGTCTCACTGTATCTAACACCGAGTATAGTCAAACAAGATAAAGATATGCGTGATGGGTATCTTAAACTCATCAATGGAAAAACGTCAACAAACGAGCGCAATAATCTAAATTACAACAATGACTCAACTTGGGTCAAATCTAAAGAGATGTCTAAATTCCGAAAACAGTTAAGAAAACAAATCAAGAAATCCATAATCAATGCGAAACAAAAGAATTAAACATTTACTAATACCCAAATTCATATTAGAAACAGTTTTTGTATTCTTGGCTGCTCTATCTGTCGTTGCCAATGACAACATAAGCAGTTATGCTCCTAGAGATTATTCTATCATTCCTCCGTCTCCCGAAGTTTCATCGCTGATTAACTTCTACGACATACCAGTGGACTATTTCCACGGCCTACCCGACATAACGCTACCCATTTACGAGCTGACTCAAGGCTCACTGAAAGTCCCGGTGTCGATACGCTACCACGGTGCCCAGAAGCTTCCTTATCCCAATCTCGGCCCCGGAACTGCGGCGACCGTTCAAGATTGTAGAACCGTGACTTTGCAGCTCGACAATGATTTTGACGCCGCATAGACGCCGCATAGACGTCGCATAGTTTTAAAAATCATAAATTGTCGGTGCACAAGGCAACAGATTCCAAAATAAATCGTTAACTTTGCACGTTGCTATTACAATAGCCCAAAACTTCAATTCAGAAGATGAGACAATTAAAAATAACAAAATCAATTACCAACCGCGAAAGCGCGTCTCTCGACAAATATCTTCAGGAAATAGGCCGCGAAGACCTCATAACTGTTGAGGAAGAGGTAGAACTCGCCCAGCGAATAAAGCAAGGAGACCAGGCCGCCCTCGAAAAGCTCACCCGCGCCAACCTGCGTTTTGTCGTGTCGGTCGCCAAGCAATATCAGAATCAGGGTCTTTCGCTCCCTGACCTGATTAACGAAGGCAACCTCGGACTGATCAAAGCCGCCCAAAAGTTTGACGAAACCCGCGGTTTCAAATTCATTTCCTACGCCGTGTGGTGGATTCGCCAGTCAATCCTTCAGGCATTGGCCGAGCAGTCGCGAATAGTGCGCCTTCCGCTCAACCAGGTGGGTTCTCTCAACAAAATCAGCAAAGCGCTTTCCAAGTTCGAGCAGGAAAACGAACGTCGCCCCTCGGCCGAGGAGCTTGCCGACGCCCTTGACGTGCCCGTCGAGAAAATCGCTGACACAATGAAGGTTTCTGGCCGGCACATATCGGTCGACGCTCCGTTTGTCGAAGGCGAGGACAACAGTCTTCTCGACGTTTTGACCAACGACGATTCTCCGATGGCCGACGCCACGCTCACACAAGAATCGCTTTCTAAAGAAGTGGACCGAGCCCTCCGCCAACTGCATGAACGCGAACGCGAGATTCTGAAAATGTTCTTCGGCATTGGATGTCAGGAGATGACTTTGGAAGAAATCGGTGCGAAATTTGACCTCACACGCGAACGCGTGCGCCAAATCAAAGAAAAAGCTATACGCCGACTCAAAGGCCAAAAGAGCCGCCTGCTCAAAACATACCTCGGCCAATAATGCGACACCCCGCTAAGATATTAGCGCAAGTCATACATAAAAGAGCGGTCGGACGATTCTCATTTTGAATCGCCCGACCGCTCTTTTGTTCGCATAATAAATCAATTCGGCAGCGGCACCATAGCGGCGACATCAGTGTCACCCCAAAGATCGGCCACCGTAAGCCATACTATCAGCAACACGATAAGCACTATCGCGCCAATCGATATCCACAAGTTCGTTTTGTTGTTTCCTCCACGTTTATCCATGACAGTCCTGTTAATTAGATTAGATATTTATTAAACAACGTTCACTAAAAATGGTTTATATTGAATGCCATCTTAACCCTATCTTACAAAAAAAATGCCTAATTTCGCGTTATTAAAATCAATATTTACCCGTTAACCAATAATCTCGATTCTCTATGGAACTTTTTGAGAAGCTAACCCGGCACGCCAAGAACTATAAGCAGCGCATAGTCCTTCCCGAGGGCACAGAACCACGCACATTGACCGCTGCCGACAGAATTATCGCTGATGGGATAGCCGACATAATACTGATTGGCGACCCGACCGACATCAATCACATGGCCAAAGAGTTGAATCTCGAGAACATCGGAAAAGCCACGATAGTCAACCCTGCCGACGAAGCCGTCATAGACCGCTACGCACCACTTTTCTTTGAACTGCGCAAAAGCAAAGGCATTTCCATGGAGGAGGCCCGCCTGACCACAGCCAACCACCTCTACCTCGGATGCCTCATGGTCAAAGCCGGCGATGCCGACGGACAGGTAGCCGGTGCCATGAACACAACAGGCAACGTGCTTCGCGCGGCGTTCCAAGTGATAAAGACACAGCCCGGCATAGACGTCGTGTCGGGAGCGTTCATCATGCTCCTGCCCCAAGGGTCACCTTTCGGCACCGACGGCCTGCTTGTCTTCGCCGATTGCGCTGTGGTTCCTGACCCAACAGCAAAAGAGCTCGCACAGATTGCGGTGTCGTCAGCACTCACCGCCCACGACATAGCCGGTGTCGAACCGCGCGTGGCGCTCTTGTCGTTCTCTACCAAGGGAAGCGCGCGTCACGAACGCGTCGACAAGGTAATCGAAGCCACTGAAATCGCGCGCGAAATGGCTCCGGGGCTTATTATAGACGGCGAGCTTCAGGCCGATGCCGCCATCGTTCCCGGAGTAGCCCAGACTAAAGCTCCCAACGGCCCGTTGAGCGGACGCGCCAACGTCCTCGTGTTCCCCTCGCTTGAGGTCGGCAACATCGCCTATAAACTTGTGCAACGTCTCGGCGGAGTCGAAGCTGTGGGCCCAGTTCTGCAAGGCTTGGCAGCCCCTGTCAACGACCTCTCGCGCGGCTGTTTCCCCGAAGACATCTACAAAACAATCATCATCACCTGCAACCAGGCAATAAGCCTCAAGGGCATAGCATAAGAATCTCTCCGATTAATAACTGATAATAAAATTCGATTCAACTATGAAAATATTAGTGTTGAACTGCGGTAGCAGCTCAGTGAAATACAAGCTCATAGACACAACCGCCAACAAGACTCTCGCCGAGGGCGGCGTGGAACGCATAGGTCTCAACGACGGATTCCTCAAATACCGCACCCCCGACGGCTCAAAAGCCGTCACCCAACTTGGGCAGGTCGACCATCGCGGAGCAGTCGAAGCCATCCTCAAAAATATCACCGACCCTCAGATAGGCTGCATAAAAGACTACAAAGAAATTGACGCCGTAGGCCACCGCGTGGTTCACGGAGGCGAGAAATTCAACAAATCGGTGCTCATCAACGACGCCGTCAAAGAACAAGTCAAAGAGTGCTATGGTCTCGCACCCCTCCACAATCCCGCCAATATGACCGGCATAGAAGCCGTCGAGGCGATTTTACCCGACGTTCCTCAGGTAGGGGTATTCGACACAGCCTTCCACCAGACAATGCCCGCAAAATCGTTCATGTATGCCCTGCCCTACAAATACTACACTGAGGACGGCATTCGCCGCTACGGCTTCCACGGAACAAGCCACCGCTACGTTTCGCAGCGCGTCTGCGAGTTCCTGGGTGTCGACATCAACCAACAACGCATCATCACCTGCCACATCGGTAACGGCGGTTCAATCACTGCCGTCTACCATGGCAAGAGCATAGACACTTCGATGGGTCTCACCCCAACCGAAGGTCTGATGATGGGCACGCGCGTAGGCGACATCGACCCGGGCGCGTTGACCTATCTGATGAAACGCCACGGATTGAACGCCGATCAGCTTCAGACCATCATCAATAAAGAGAGCGGTGTGCTCGGCGTATCGGAAATATCGTCGGATATGCGGGAAATCGAAGCCGCAGTAAAAGCAGGCGACCCGCGCGCAACGCTCGCCCTCGATATGTACGAGCAACGAATCCTAAAATACGTCGGAGCCTACGCTGCCGAGATGGGCGGTGTCGACATCATCGTATTCACCGGCGGTGTCGGCGAGAACCAGACCGGCGTGCGCGCTAATGTGTGCCGTCCCCTTGCCTTTATGGGCGTTGAAATCGACGGGGAGCTAAACGAACGCACCCGCGGGACAGAAACAGTCATATCCCTCCCCTCATCAAAGGTAACCGTCGCCGTTATCCCCACAGACGAGGAACTGATGATCGCCCGAGACACCGAGGAGATTGTCAACAGCTTGAAAAAATAAAACTAAACTCATAACCAAAACTGATTTATAAAATGAATAAAATCAAAGCAGCCATCGTAGGCTATGGAAACATCGGACACTTCGTGCTCGATGCCCTTCAGGAAGCTCCCGATTTTGAAATCGCAGGAGTTGTGCGCCGCAATGCCGACAACCGTCCGGCCGAACTCGCAGACTACCCTGTCGTAACCGACATCAAGCAGCTCGGCAAAGTAGATGTAGCTATCCTTTGCACCCCTACCCGCGAGGTAGAGAAACACGCATCGGTGATGCTTGCCGACGGCATAAACACCGTCGACAGCTTCGACATACACACCGACATATGCGCCCTGCGCAACAGGCTCGATTCAATAGCCAAAGCCCATGGCACAGTGGCTGTCATAGCCGCCGGATGGGATCCCGGAAGCGACTCTGTTGTCAGAACGCTGATGCAGGCAGCCGCACCCAGAGGCGTGACCTACACCAACTTCGGCCCCGGCATGAGCATGGGACACACCGTCTGCGTGAAATCGAAACCCGGCGTCAAAAACGCCCTTTCGATGACCATACCCCTTGGCACAGGCATACACCGCCGCATGGTCTATGTCGAACTTGAAGACGGATACACCCTCGAATCTGTCGCCAAGGCAGTAAAGGAAGACCCATACTTCGCAAGCGATGAAACCCACGTCATCGAAGTCCCGTCGGTTGATGAAGTCAAGGATATGGGCCACGGAGTGCATATGACCCGCAAGGGTGTCTCAGGCAAAACGCAGAACCAACGTTTTGATTTCAACATGAGCATCAACAACCCCGCACTCACCGCCCAGATTCTGGTCGGCGTGGCGCGCGCATCGATGAAACAACAACCCGGCGCCTACACCATGATTGAGATTCCTGTAATCGACTTCCTCCCCGGCGACCGCGACACCCTGATCCGACACCTTGTTTGACCCCGGGGATACCCCACCGAAAACATCAACAAACTGATTAACCCGTTACGCTCATGCTTGACTATATCGTATGGAACTGGAACCCCACGATAATTGATTGGCCGCTCACCGTGCGCTGGTACGGCCTGATGTTCGCCATCGGATTCACAATCGGCTATTGGATTGTGGCCAAAATGTTCAAGCATGAGGGGGCTCCCGAAAGCTGGCTTGGTACCCTGCTGCTCTGGGTAGCGGCAGGTACCATAATCGGCGCCCGGCTCGGTCATGTGTTTTTCTATGCCTGGGACCATTACTCTCAGCATCCCGCCGAGATTCTCTACATCTGGGAAGGCGGACTCGCCAGTCATGGCGGAACGATAGGCATTATCATAGCCGTCTTCCTTTTCTCAATCATAACCACCAAACGAAGCCCGCTATGGACTTTTGACCGATTGGTGATACCGATTGCCCTTGTCGGAGCCTTAATCCGACTCGGCAACCTGTTCAATTCTGAAATCTTCGGCCATGCCACAACCCTGCCGTGGGGATTCATGTTCGTGCGTTCAACCGAGTGGCAGGCACTCTATCCCGGTCAAGCGTGCCACCCCACTCAAATCTACGAGGCTCTTTGCTATCTTGCCCTTTTCGGACTGCTTATGTGGATGTACTGGGTCAAAAACGCCGAACGTCGTCCCGGCTTGATTTTCGGTGTGTTCTTCATCATCCTGTTCACCTCGCGCTTCCTCATCGAGTTCATCAAAAACGACCAAGAGGCGTTCGAGGCCGACATGACACTCAACATGGGCCAATGGCTAAGCCTGCCATTCATAGTCACGGGCATATTGCTCGTCTTGCACGCTTTGCGTCGCCCGCCTGTAAAGCTCTACTTCCCTGACCATTTTGCCCCTGAACCCGACAAAAAGTCCAAACGATAACAACCACAAACGCGAGTAATGCTTAAATTCCTGAAATATCTGCTGCAACTGCTCATTTCCCCCGCCAATGGTTGGGACGACATTTCTCATGCCGGAACCGAACCCTCACGCCTTACGGCCGAAGGTTTTTATCCGCTGTTGGGCGCATCTGCAATCACGGCATTCATTCCGATGATTTATGACCATGAAATCAGTCTTGCCGCCGCTTTGCAGAACGCCATCATCATATTCGTGCAGTACTTTATTTCTTTATTCCTCGCCAACTACATTTTCGCCACCATTCTGCCCCGATACATAGACGGTGAACCGAACGAAAAACGCACATCTACGTTTATAATCTACAACCTCTCGCTCCTTGCGCTGATAACGATTATAGAGAACATTCTGCCGTTTGACCTCGCGATTGTGCAATTCCTCCCAATCGTTGTAGCTGTTGTGATGTGGAGAGGATGCCGATACATGGCGGTGTTGTCCGACCGCACCGGACGCTTCATGATAGCGGCCATTGTCACAATCATAGCAATGCCGCTGCTGCTCGGATACCTGTTACACCTGCTCGCTCCGGCTGCTTAAAACGCAAAGTGACATATTATCATGCAATTCAAAGAAATCAACATAAAGAACAAACGCGCCACCTACGACTACGCCATCAGCGAGACATTCACCGCCGGCATAGTCCTCACCGGTACTGAGATAAAATCGATCAGAATGGGCAAGGCAAGCCTTGTCGACACGTTCTGCTATGTTGCCAACGGTGAGGTGTGGATCAAGAATATGTATATCGCCGAGTACTTCTATGGCACATACAACAACCATGCCGCACGGCGCGACCGCAAACTGTTGCTTAACCGCAAGGAAATACGCCGTCTTGAAAAAACTGGTAAAGAAGCCGGATTCACCATTGTCCCGATGAGACTGTTCATCAATGACCGCGGACTGGCCAAAATGGTCATCGGCATAGGCCGCGGCAAAAAGGAATACGACAAACGTCAGTCCATCAAAGAGCGTGAGGACCGCCGCTCGATGGCCAGAATGTTTGAGAAAAAATAAGCCCGTCGGTTTCCTCCGATTACTCGATGACGAGCAGACGGCGCGTTCCGTCGGCGAGCGTCACCCCCATCACGCGTTTATCCCCGCCATCCTTTACTTTAAGTCTGCTACGCAAAGCGTCGGCTGTCATGCCGAAATTGCGGGTAGCGACATTGATACGCGGATAGTGCGAAGCAAATCTTTTTATGACATTAGACGCATATGGAAGTGTCTCGATTACCGTGAACGTCTCCCCCGGGAAGCCATCACGTCTGCTGTCCGAAGTGTAAAGATGGGTGTTGCCGCTAAGTTTGCAAGTATCGAAACGTTCCGACAACAATTTGAACGGAGCCGCTTTGACGGTCGCCGGATAAGGGATAAACAGTAAATCTCCCGTTTTCGGATTACCATACCACGCTGTCGCCTCCGACTCCTCTCGGCGCGTAAACGAGAAATGACAGTCTGATCCGTCGGCAAGCAATGTCACAGCCTCGATTATTGATTCATCTGACGGTGCGACGCTCTTGAAATCAACCACAGCAATCAATTCCTTACACTCGGCACGCGTACCCAAAGTAATCAATTCAACCACCTGAGGCAACTCACGCATCGTGGCCGAGATGTCAATCATCGGTGAAGCCTTGACGATCAACCTCTTGAAGTGAGATTTAATTTTTGGCAAAAGTGTCACGACATCAGGGCTGCAGTCTGTCAGCGCGAAAAGCCGTTCTCCGTTTTCCCCGCGCCGAGCCGGATCTATGAAAGCCACGTCAGCCTCACCCGACATTCCCGAAAGAAACTGTGCGCAGTCCTCATTCCTGACATCAATATTCTCATGACCCGTGGCCTTAGCATTATGGACGAGTGCGGCGGCAACTGTCGGATTTATGTCTATAGCCGTGACATGAGAGGCCACCCCCGCTATTGTCATAGCGTCGATGCCGAGGCCTGCCGTCAGATCCACCACACTTTCCCCATTTCCGACAAGACCGGCGTGAAACCGGGCTAACCGCTCGCTCGTCGACTGCTCCGCCGACAATGCCGTCGGGAACAGGAACCTCGGATTAGCCACAGCATTTGGCAATTTTCTTTCCGACTTGCGGCGGCACTCTATCTGCAATATTGCGTCAGCAATCCATGGCTCTCTCCATTTTGAAGCCGACAACCTCAACTTTGAGGTGTCATCGCCGGCATGGGCTTCAATCCACCTCCAAAATTCCTCGGGATATTCCATAATCATCTATTTAAATAAAATGCTGATAGACATAAGCGTCACAGTATGACGTCCGCGTTTTGAGCCACGACTGGAGCCGCCCCGATATTTTATATCCCGACGAGGTAAAAAGCGAACGGCTTGGCGTGTTGTCGCCGGGGACTATGGCCCAGAGCTGGTGCATGCCCAACCGCTCTGCGCAATACCCCTCGACAAGCCTGATAGCTGCCGATGCAAAGCCCTTGCGCTGATAACTCCTGTCTACTAAAATCCCGATAGCGGCGCGTTGGTTCACCGGGTCATAGTCGGTTATGTCGATTGCGCCGACAACATCTCCCGAAGCATTATCGACAATCATTAGCCTCAACTGTCGCGCCGAATATATATCAGCGTCATAACCCGCTATGTACTCCCAAATCTGTTTGCGTGAGAACGGGGCGACCGTCGACCCGTAACGCCACAGTTCCGCATCATTTTCCCAACGGTACATCACATCGATGTCGGTCGGTTCCAACGCTCGAAGCGTGATTTTGTCATCAGTCAATTTCATCTTTGCAAATTTTCAAGTTCAGCCGTTGCCGAACGAATCGGCAAACAGCGTGCGGTTTATCAGTGAGCGGCCAAGGGTAATTTCATCAGTGTATTCAATTTCATTGCCCACCGACACGCCGCGGGCCAACTGACTGACTATCACACCGGTGTCGCCGAGGCGGCGATAAATGTAGAAACTCGTTGTCTCGCCGTCCATCGTGGCTCCAAGCGCAAGTATCACCTCTCGGATACCGCCCCCCTTCACTCTATCAACAAGCGAATCGATTTCAAGTTTATCGGGACCCACGCCATCCATCGGCGAAATGACACCGCCAAGCACATGATACAGACCCGTGTATTGCCTCGTTTTCTCAAAACTGATGACATCCTTGACAGTCTCCACGACACACACCACCGACGGGTCCCGACGCGGATCCGAACATATCGGACACACATCGGTCTCCGATATGTTGTGACACACAGTGCAATATTTTATACCGCGTCGCATGGCTATCAACGCCTCTCCGAGCGACACCGCCTGTTCCTCATCCTGTCTGAGCAGATGTAATGCGAGCCTTAACGCAGTCTTGCGCCCGAGACCCGGAAGGCGCGACAACTCTGTCACCGCACCTTCGAGCAACGAAGATTCAAATTCCTGTTCCATAGTCTATCTTTAGCGCAAATTTACCCATTCCACACTACCTGTGCAATAGTTCCCAAACCGCATCGTTCCACTTCCGCGCTCTATTGACCCGGTGTATTGGTTATGTTGACTATTTTTAGTAATTTTGTCGCGCAAAATTTTTTCTTTCCAATGGAAGTAATCAGAACTGTCAAAGAGCTTAAAACTCGCGTAGCCGAGCTGAAAGCCCAAGGACAACAGGTGGGGTTGGTCCCCACAATGGGTGCGCTTCATTCAGGCCACAGATCGTTGATTGAGCGGTCATGCCGCGAAAACGGTGCGACAGTGGTCAGCGTGTTTGTCAACCCGACACAGTTTAACAACGCCAACGACCTCGCAACATATCCGCGAACCGAGGAGGCCGATTGCGCCCTTCTTGAGGACGCTGGGGTAACGATAGCGTTCATCCCCTCGGTCGAGGAGATATACCCCGAGCCTGACACTCGGCAGTTTGACCTCGGGCCTGTAGCCGAAGTGATGGAGGGACCCATGCGTCCGGGCCATTTCAACGGCGTGGCTCAGATTGTCAGCAAACTGTTCTATATCGTCGAGCCCAACAAGGCTTACTTCGGCGAGAAAGATTTCCAGCAGATAGCCGTTATCCGACGCATGGTTGATATTCTCGGCCTCGACGTGGAAATCGTCGATTGTCCCATTGTCCGCGAAGCCGACGGCCTCGCATTGAGCAGCCGAAACGTAAGGTTGACCCCTGAAGGCAGAGCCATAGCCCCTGCCATACACCGTGTGCTGGACGAAAGCCGCGGATGGAAACCGGGAATGTCACCGGCAGAAGTGACCGACAAGGTTATCGCACTGATTAATTCCACCCCCGGATTGGAAGTGGAGTATTACCAGATTGTCGACTCACTTACCATGCAGCCGGTAGACCGCTGGCCGGCCGACGGAGAACCGTTTGCCGTGGGGTGCGTGACTGTATATTGCGGTGACGTGCGTCTGATTGATAACATCAAATATTGTTGACGGCCATGCTGATTGAAGTGCTTAAATCCAAGATCCACCGCGTGACTGTCACGGAGGCTTGCCTGAACTATATTGGAAGCATCACCATCGACGAAGACCTTATGGATGCCGCCGGAATAATTCGCGGAGAGCGCGTGTTTATCGTCAACAACAACAACGGCGAACGGCTCGACACTTATGTCATCCCCGGGCCAAGAAGCTCAGGTGTGATATGCCTCAACGGTGCGGCAGCCCGGAAAGTGCAACCCGGCGACATAGTCATCATCATGAGCTATGCCACGATGACACCCGATGAGGCGCGGCAATTCAAGCCCTCGGTGATTTTCCCCGACACCGCGACCAACAGATTAAACAACCCTTAAAAAACCACCCTCAATAATAACGCCTGACAGCGACTCAACACCATGTTTGAAAATCTTAGCGAAAGACTTGAACGAAGCCTGAAACTCCTCAAAGGACAAGGCAAAATCACCGAGATAAACGTAGCTGAAACCCTTAAAGATGTGCGTCGCGCTCTGCTTGATGCCGACGTCAACTACAAGGTGGCCAAACAGTTCACCGACACCGTTAAAGCCAAAGCACTCGGTCAGAACGTGATTAACGCCATCAAGCCGAGCGAGCTGATGGTCAAGATAGTACACGATGAGCTTACCACCCTCATGGGAGGCGAGGCCGTGCCTTTGAACCTGTCGGGTAACCCAACCGTCATCCTCATGTCCGGCTTGCAAGGTTCGGGTAAAACCACCTTCTCCGGCAAAATAGCGCGAAAACTTAAAAGCGAAAAAGGACGCCGACCTCTCCTTGTGGCCTGCGACGTCTACCGTCCCGCAGCCATCGAGCAACTGAAAGTCCTCGGTTCACAGATTGAAGTCCCCGTCTACACCGAGGAGGGCAACAAAAATCCTGTAGCGATTGCCCAAAACGCCATACAATACGCCAAAACCAATCATCTCGACCTCGTCATCGTCGATACCGCAGGACGTTTGGCGGTCGATGAGCAGATGATGGACGAAATCGAGGCAATCAAGAAAGCCATAAAGCCTCAGGAAACCCTGTTTGTGGTCGATTCGATGACTGGACAGGATGCTGTCAACACGGCCAAGGAATTTAACGAAAGGCTTGATTTTGATGGCGTTGTGCTGACCAAACTCGATGGTGATACCCGCGGCGGTGCGGCTCTTTCAATCCGCACAGTCGTCACCAAACCGATTAAATTTGTCGGTACAGGCGAAAAACTTGACGCCATAGACCTGTTCCACCCATCGCGAATGGCTGACCGAATCCTGGGCATGGGCGACATCGTTTCTCTCGTCGAGAAAGCACAGCAGCAGTATGACGAGAAAGCCGCGCGAGAACTGCAACGCAAAATTGAGAAAAACCAGTTTAACTTCAACGACTTCCTCAAGCAGATTGAACAAATCAAGAAGATGGGAAACATCAAGGAACTTGCTTCGATGATTCCAGGCGTGGGGAAAGCCATAAAAGATATTGACATCGACGACAACGCCTTCAAGGGTATTGAAGCGATTATCCACTCGATGACCGAAAAAGAGCGCGTCAATCCATCAATCATCAACGGCAGCCGCCGCCAGCGTATAGCTAAAGGCTCTGGTACAACACTTCAGGAAGTGAACAGACTGCTTAAACAATTTGAGGAAACCCGCAAGATGATGAAAGCGGCGACCTCTATTAAGAACCCGATGAAAATGATGCGCAATATGCGCCGCCGATAAATAAAATTAAAATAACAACTCATTTAGATTCCAGACCTATGCAACTGATTGACGGTAAAAAGACCGCTGACGATATAAAGAGAGAAATAGCCATGGAAGTCGAAGCGATGGTGGCCGATGGCCTTCGCCGTCCACATCTCGCCGCTATCCTCGTTGGGCATGACGGCGGGTCCGAGACTTATGTGGCCAACAAAGTAAAGGCTTGTGAAGTGTGCGGGTTCACCTCAACCCTCATCCGAAAGGAAGACGACATCACTGAAGATGAGCTGCTCGCGGAGATTGACCGGCTCAACAAAAATCCCGAAATAGACGGCTTTATTGTGCAACTCCCGCTACCCAAACACATCTCGGAGCAACGTGTCATTGAAGCGATTGATCCGCGCAAGGATGTCGATGGGTTTCATCCCGTCAATGTAGGCAGGATGTCAATCGGACTCCCCTGCTTTCTCCCCGCCACACCGTCGGGAATAATGGAACTGCTGAAACGGTACGATGTGCCCACCCGCGGTATGCGATGTGTGGTGCTTGGCCGCAGTAACATCGTCGGCAAACCGATGGCCACTCTAATGATGCAAAAGGGCTATCCCGGCGACGCAACTGTCACCGTGTGCCACAGTGCGACCAAAAATCTTGAAGCTATATGCGCTGAAGCCGACATAGTGATAGCCGCTCTCGGCGTTCCGGGTTTCGTGAAAGCGTCAATGGTGAAAGAGGGAGCTACCGTGATAGACGTCGGCACCACCCGTGTGCCCGACAGCTCGCGCAAAAGCGGTTTCCGCCTGAGTGGCGATGTAGATTTCGAGAACGTAGCGCCCAAATGTGCGTTCATTTCGCCCGTACCCGGCGGAGTTGGGCCAATGACCATCGTATCCCTTATGCGCAACACCCTACTTGCTGCCAAGGGAGAAATTTATAAGTAACAACGGGATTCTCATGCTCTCCCTCCTTATATCCATAGGCTTGTCGCTGGCCGCCATGCTGTGTGGCGACGACGAGGCCACTCTTTTGTTCGCCGGTGACGCTATGATGCACCAGGGACAGATTGACGCCGCGCGACAACCCGACGGGACATATAGCTTCTCTGAATGCTTCACCGAGGTAGCCCCAATTGTGCAGAAAGCCGATTACGCCATAGTCAACCTTGAGACACCCCTCGGGGGAGCGCCTTACTCAGGTTATCCATGCTTTTGCGCTCCCGACAGTTACGCCGACGCTTTGGTAGCCGCAGGGTTTGACCTCATGCTGAATGCAAATAACCACACCCTTGACCGACGCGACAAAGGGCTGAAGCGCACTATCTCACAACTCGATGCCCGCGGGATTCCACATATCGGCACATATAACAATGCTGCCGCCCGCGACTCACTGTCGCCTTTAGTGGTCGACGTGAAAGGGTTCAAAATCGCTATGCTTAATTACACCTACGGCACCAATGGTATTGAAGTAAGGGGTGATGCCGTGGTTGATTACATCGACCGCGCTAAAATGCAACGTGACATAGTCAAGTCGAGGAAAAAAGGAGCCGAGATTGTGATGGTTGCGGTGCACTGGGGCAACGAGTACCAGCTTCTCCCCCACTCCTCTCAAAAATCTCTTGCCGACTTCCTATATCGGCAGGGAGTCGATTTGATAATAGGTGGCCACCCCCACGTCATACAGCCCATGGAAATGAGACGCGACTCCGTATCGGGTCGCTCGGCTTTGGTGGTCTACTCACTCGGAAACTTCATATCCAATATGAAAACCCGCGACACCCGTGGCGGAGCATTGGTTCAGACCACGCTCCGGCGCGATTCCACCGGCCGGGCTTACGTTGCCGACGCTTCCTACAGATTAGTGTTCACCCTACCCGGCCAGCCCCTCAAACGCAACTTCACCCTCCATCCCGCCGAACAGGTTGACGACCCGCAATGGAAATCACATTGCCGGGCATTCGTGCAGTCGGCCGAAACCATATTCAAGCGTCATAACATCGACGTGCCGCGAGATACGACTCATATTATCAACAAAATTGAGGTCATCCGATAAAAAAGTCGCCAAAGGTATTGCGCAGATAAAAAAAAGTGCCTACCTTTGCATCGTTCAAAACAGATGGTGAGTTTAGCTCAGTTGGTTAGAGCGTCGGATTGTGGTTCCGAAGGTCGTGGGTTCGACCCCCACACCTCACCCTCCCAAAAGCCCCTCCATGCAAGAGGGGCTTTACTTTTTATCGTCACTAATTTCCCAATTAAACAACACTCCCATGATAACACTGATTGCCGAGTCCAAATCCATGACTGACGCCCAACATCCTGTCTCGCCCGACGAACTCACCCGGCATTTGCCCCAGTTTGCCGATAGAGCCGATGAAATCATGAAATCGCTCTCAGGCCGAAGCATCCCGCAACTTTCGTCTGACCTTAATCTGGGACCAAAGGTGGCCGAAAATCTTTATCATCGCATTTATGAATTTCCAAACAAATCGACAGGGACACCCGCAATCGAGGCTTTCAACGGAGTCGTTTTTAGAAGTCTGGGATACGATACCCTGTCGACCCAAGCCAAGGAAATGACGCAAAGCAAGGTGATGATAGCGTCATCTCTATACGGATTGCTCAGGCCAACCGACATCATCAAATCCTACAGGCTCGATTTCGATATGAAAATCGCCCCCGGCGATACGGCATTGTCGACCTACTGGAAACGCTACAACACTATCTCCCTTATAAACCGGATGAAAGAAAGCGGCGACACAGAACTGCTGAACCTTCTCCCTATGGACGCATCAAAATGTTTTGACTGGAAACTGATTAAAAATTTCTCAAAAGTCTTTGTGGCTAATTTCAAACGTCAAGACGGTCTGGAACTTAAAACGCCAAACTCCACCCGGCTCAAAGAGCTACGCGGACAATTATTAAGGCAGATACTGGTAAGCGGCATCAACTCAGCGGCGCAATTACGAGCAATAGAGTCTGACGACTTCGTCTACGACAGCGATACCCCCTACCCCGGCCACCTCTTGTTTCTCACTGATTAAGTCACCCCGTAGTCTCAGTGGCAATTGCCGAATGTATGGTTTATTAAACTCATTCAAGGCTATCATATTCTATAAATATCGGTGCGCCGAAAGGCAACGTTTCCCAATCTGATTGGCTTGCATAACGATAACGTGTGCGACCGGTCAAAGGCTTTGTTTTCATTACGAAAATTTCGTTGCTAAAATTTTCCAGGAACTCAAGTTCGACATAATACTCACCCCTATCCAACATAAGTTCATAAGGGAAATCAAAACAGAATTTACCATCCACAAGATCGGCCTTATTGTAATTAAAATAAACCGGCATTATGGATTCAGGCACAAAAACATCACCATCTTTGCGATACACATTAACCCTGAATTTCATACGGGAAAGCGTGTGTTTGTCAACTACAACCGTGAATCCCATTTTTTTAATCCAGACTCTTTTCTTAACGTTCAAAGGGATAGCCAATCCTTGTCCGGCAGCCTTATAGCCCTCAACTTCGATATAGATAAATCCACCCGCCGTTTTACGACCGGCGACCTTGTGCTTTATCGTCTGAGGCTTGACCACTACTTCAGATAATTCTACAATCTTGTCACAAAGTTCTATGGTATCGGGAATGGAGTTGATATCTTTGACCGCAAACGACTTAGACTCATATCCGATTGAAGATATGCGCAATGTATCATTAATGTAGCTCAGAGGTACGCTTAGAGCGAAGTTGCCTAACGAATCTGTTACCGTGCCGAGATTTCGATTGACAACGCCTACACTCGCATATGAGATTGGCTCATGTGTCGATTTAGATATAACAGTTCTGGAATATAGATTTATACTAATCGGAATCAAGTGTAAGAACACCATGAACCTGATTAATTTAGCTACTCTTGTCGTTTTCACGTCATTAGGCGATTGAAATCAGTTCTATATCAAAAATGAGAGTTGAGCCTCCGGGGATTCCTGGTTGCGAAAGGCGTCCATAGCCCATCTCCGCCGGAAGATATATTTCCCATCTGTCACCCGTACGCATCTGTTGCAGGGCTATAATCCAGCCTTGTATCAGCTCGCGCAGGCGAAATGCCTGTGCCACACCGCCGCGGCTTGAATCGAAACTTTTGCCGTTGATGGTTTTACCTGTGTAGTGTACCGTGACAACGCTGTTGCGATTGGGCGACATACCGCCTCGATTACCCGATTTTATAACTTTGTAAAAAATGCCTTTGTCAAGAGGTTTCACTCCCGCCTCGGTCGCTTTGGCTTTCAGCCACTCACGGTTTTTATCGATATATTCCTGTTTTGCCATATTTTATTCACGCATACGTTTAAGCAGATTATATGAGGGCATTACTCCGAGTTCACCGGCTTTTGAAAGGTCGCGAGTGCCCGCTTCCTTATTGCCGAGTTTCAGATAGACATACCCGCGGTTGTAATAAGCCTCACCGAAATCAGGCTTAGCCTCAATGGCCTGTGTATATGCAGCGAGAGCTGACGTATAATCCTGCATTTCAACGAGTAGATTACCCTTGTCGTAATATGGGAACGGCATCGACGGCGACAGTTCGATAGTCCTGTCAAAATCAGATATGGCTTCCGATAGTTCATGTTTCACCATCTGGGAGGCTACATCAGCAGGGATATTGCCATCGACGCGGCTTGACTCTGTACGTTGGTTGCGATAACGCGCCACCCCGCGCTGGAACCATGCCAAAGCGAAATCAGGAGTAAGCTGCAACGCCTTGTCAAAATCGGCTATCGCACCCTGATAGTTTCTAACCGTCATCTGAGCCATTCCGCGGCCGAAATAGTCAACAGCTCGGGGAGCATGGGTCGCTATATAAGAGTTATAGTACTCGATATCCGAAAAATGGCGGTTAATCTCGGCCTGGTCGTTCAACGACACGTCGGAATTGGTGATCAACAGCAGTTTTCGCAGTATACGGGTGGCGTTCAGGTCATCTACCTCCTTTATGTAGTATGTTGACGGACGCAACTCCGACGGAGAATAGTAATAGGACAAAGCGAATATCGGCTCCACCTCCACATTGATGTTGCGGTCTTGAACCTTTCCCCTTATCCCGGGATTATTATATTGCTGTTCAAGCGCATCCGACGAGTTGTCTACCGTCAGTAGAGCCGAGAACCGGGCGGCCACAACCTCCTGAGGTTCAGAGGCCGATTCTTGACGGGATCCGTTACCGCCCCCGCCTGCATCGGCGACATCGGACTGTCCCGATTCACTCAGGTTCACCGGGTGTTTGGCGAGAGCCATCGATTTGTTATAATCTTTCTCAGATTGGCGCATATTGCCGAGCGCACGGTTTATGTCGAATCGCAGATAGTACGCACCGGCCAAATCGGGGTATGATTCAATAACTTTGTCGATGTCTGCCATGGCCTTCTTATACTGATGCGTGTCACGGTAGAGCATAGCGCGATTATAAAGCGCGCGCGCATCTCCGGGTTTCAGGCTCAACACCCGCGTGAAATCCTGTATCGCTCGGTCATTATCCTTCAGCTCGGCCCGCATGAGACCCCTGTTGAACAATGCCACAGCATTCAACGGATCCAACTGTATGGCATAATCATAGTCGGCCATAGCCCCGAAATAATCATCAAGCCTGTAGCGTAGGAAAGCGCGGTTTATGAACAAACCTGCATGGCGGGGTTGTAACTTTATGGCACGGTCCATATCGTCCAATGCAGATTTGAAATCACCTTCACCCGAATTGATTGCAATGTCGGCACGCATCACATAGGCGTTGGTGGCGTTGGGATTGATAGAAATAGCCTTGTCAAGATCAGCCAACGCACCCACGGTATCGCCTTCAATCATCAACAGACGCGCGCGGCCGAGGTAACCGTTATCATACGACGGATGCGCCTTGACGAGCGTGGCATAGCTTTCACGCGCCGCCGCGGTGTCGCCAAGTTCCACCTGTGCCATGGCCTTGTTGAAAAGAATGTTACGGTTTTCAGGCAACAACGTCAGCGCATGAGTATAGTCTTCGACTGCCTCACGGAGTTTACCCTGATTCTGACGCGCCACACCCCTCACCTCATATGCGTCTACGATGAACGGGTTATGCTCGATTGCCATATCGGCATCTGACTCCGCACCCTGATAGTCATCAAGGTTGAGCTTGGCTATGGCTCTGAAGAAATATGGCTGTGCGAGATAGGGCTTGGCGGCGATTACCTGATTGAAATATTGTATCGAGACCATATAGTCCTCGAAATATAACGCATTCTGGCCTATTCGCATCACCTGATCGGTATTGACCTGAGCGACGACAGGGAGTAGCGACAGCAGTAGCCAGAAAGATGTGATGATTCTTCTTGCTTGGTTCATATGCGCGAATTTAGCAAGAGTCCGGCTAAAATGCGCATTAAGGGCTACTTAGATATCGACTTTTAATTATTTTTGATATAAAAAGAGCGGCCGCTCTCTACTCTGGGCGGCCGCTCTCGAATGATGTGTGTAATCGGTTTTATCTAATTGCGATTTTGATTGATTTTCCATTGGTGACAACGACGTAGATGCCGGGCGACAGAACGGATTTTTCATTTGCGCCATGAGATGCCACAAGCATACCTGTAGTGGTATAGACATCAAACGGCTCACAGGCTGTCAACTCGTTGCCGCTGACGACAACAGATGCGTTGCCCGATACCACCACTTCTGAAACGCCCGAACCGGTCGAGCTGAACATCAGCCTTACGTCGGGACGCATACTCGACGAGCTATAACCAAACGTCGTTTCGGGGTCGAACGCGGGATCATCCTCATATGAATTTGATGCAAATCGCGAGCAATCGTCGTGTGAACCGTCATAGCCATAGCTTCCGCGGAACTTGACCCCACTGTTGTTGGTCTGCGATTTGAGTTTATGAACCATCAAAACGAGATTACGCCCGCTATAAATGCATGGATTCTCAAAAGAGAAGTCAAGAGACTTGCCGCCGGAAACTATATCTGTGCTACCATTGAACACCTCGGTAAGCTGGGAAGCAGGCACGGAGTTATCCTTGAGATTGACAAGATCGGTTTCACCCGCCCATACACGGAACGGGACATTCAGGTAGCTTGTAGTGCAGTCATTAATTGGGAACGATATGGCCGACAACTTCATATCCTTAACCGATGAAAGCTCATCAGAGGTTATCACAAACTGCGAAATAGACTCATATCCGAAGAACGACACAGGCATGACATAGAGATCGGAAGCAGAGCCTTCATTCACAAACATGTCAACGATTGCCGAACCTTCGGGAAGCACTTTCTGAGCCACCGCAGCCGAGACGTTGTTGGCCTGGTCTTCGTCAGCGACATAAACCACCTTTGCCACCAACGACATATCTCCGTCAGATGTCGGAGTGAAGCTGATTTTGACATCAGCCGATGAAGCGGGAGCGAGTTCAGTGCCATTAACGGTGGCAATCGTACTGCCGCCATCGGAAAGTGTGACGGTATAATCTTTAGCGACGTTGATACCCTTGTTCTTTATAGACACAACGTATTCACAGGCTGTACCGGCCACAGCAATTGTCGGGACCTGGAAAGCGGTAAGCTCAAGGTCATTGGACAGACGTTTAACTGCTGTCACATCAGCTTCCCAACCTTGAGCCGACTCCATTATATCGGAGTAGAACAAGAATGTAAGACATCCGTCAGCCGCCGATGATTCAAGATTGGCAAGCTCGGCCGGAAGCGAAGTCGCAGCAAACTTACCAATCAATCGGCCATCGGTACCGCGGCCATCATAGACGCTGAGATAATCGCCGTATGTCTCTACATCAAATTTGGTAAACTTGACCTTGACATATGAGTTTTCATTGGCCGGAGCAATTACAAACGTGTTTTTACGCGAGTTATAGTAATTAGCATCGGGGCCTCCCTCATCATAGAACTTATACTCTTTTCCGAGTTCAACCTGCGCCTCACCGTCACCCATGACAATCCATGACGACGGTTTGACAAGCAGATTCTCTACCGTCGTCGGAATGCCGGAGCCATATGAAGATATGGCCGTCACGGTATAGGAGTATTTTCCAAACGGCACCTCATCCTCATAGGCTAATTGCGTGGCTGGTAATGTGGCTATCAAATTGCCGCTGCGCTTGATTTCATAACCGCTGACAGTGGCCGAATCAAATATACCGCCTGTGGCGCCTGATACCGGGGCAGACCAGCTTAACAGAGCTTTCCCGTCTCCTGAAACAGCTTTCAGGTCAACAACAGCTCCCGGCAGATCATTTCCGACACGCACTTTGAGCGGTTTGGAATCACAGCCACCCAGTCCGGCTTCATTGTAGGGAATAATCTCATAACTGTATTCCTTTTCCGACGCAAGATTCTCATCGGTATAATTACCGGGCTGGCCAATTTGATCGGGGGTAACCTTGACATCAGCAATCTGAACACCGTCACGCTTGATAATCACGCCGTCAAGATATAGCAATGAGACACCCTGAGCGGTGATAGACGGATAAGTCCATGACAACGACACCGAGGTGAGCGATGCCTCACCCTTTATATCAGTCACACGGTCAGGCGCGCCGACAGCAACATTGATGTAAGGGACAAACAATGAGCCCATGCTTGACACACCTTGCTCTCCTATGGGCGCGATTGGGGTAGCCGCTCCTGTGGCGGTGTCAATCGTGTACAGAGTGTAATCGCCGTTGTTGGCCCAATAAAGTGTTCCGGTGTGGTAGTCGAAAGCCATGGTCTGGTCAAACGCAGCATCAACACCGAGAGAGCCTACAAGAGTCAAAGCACCGTCGGACGAATTGATTTTAAATAAATTATCGTTGGATGACACACCGTAAAGTGTGCCGTCGAGAGCCGCTGCTATGGCAAGCATATAAATATCCTCGCCACCGTAGCTGAAACGGCCCTTCAATGTACTCTCTCCTGTTTCTGGATTAAACTCGGCGAGCAATGAGTTACCTGAGCGTATACCAAAAACTTTATCGGTCGAATAATCGTAAGTCATGTCAATTAACTTTGACCCCCCTTTGGCGATGAGTGTACGCTCACCGGTTGCCATGTCAATTTCATAAAGGCCGTCGACACTTGATTGAGTGCCTTTGACAATGGCTTGGCCATACCAATGGTAATTGTGATAATAGCCGCCATAAACAACGCCCATATCCGAGCAATCGGCTATTTTTACGACACTGCCGGGGGTAGCGGAATCAAAATGTATGGGTCCCCGGAATGGCACATCAGTCATAGGCTCCCACGTCTGATAGCCATAAATCTCAACTGCCTGGGCTTCATATGACACAAGAACGGTCATAAGCCCGAAAGCAAGTAAAACTTTTTTCATAAAACAGTAGAATTGATAATGATAAATAATATTTGCTATTAGTATTCTTAGATAATTGCATACAAACTTACGACAAAATTATCGTTTGACAAAATAAAAAGGATGCCCGGGACTCTTCGCGAGCGGGGGCATCCTATATTTGATAAAAGCTAGTCTATTGAAAAAGTTGTTTTGCTATCAGCGTTTGTTTATTTGACAAATGAGACTATTATTGGTTTAATCCCATTCCGTCAGTTTAACATTGATTAACCTATCTGAGGCATTAAATGTCAAATGTCAGTATAGATGACGGCCAAGTACTTTCATAGACACCAAGGCGCCCCCAATAATAATCATCGTCATCGTCGTAGTCATCGTCGTAATCCCTGTCTATAATCACGGTGCGGGTATGTGCCACCGGAACAGGCATATTGACAGTTGCGTTAATCACCGGCCCGAGTGAAAAGCCGACGAGAGGTATCAGCCCGGTCTCGACATGACTCACTCTCACCACCCGCGCAGGCTCGTAATAGTACACCTTCGGCGCATGATGATGGTGGTGATGATGGTGTTTGTGATGACCATGATGCTTTTTGTGGTGGTGATGATGTTTGTAAAACTTTTCCACACGATCTTCATGCTTTGATTTATGCTTATGCTTAGCCTCAATCGTAGGCACGAGAAGCGAAAAACACACCGCTAAAGCTGTCAAAAAAGAAATAAAACGTTTCATAATGGCAGACTGTTATATGGTTAAATCTATATAACTTAGACAATCGAAACGCTATAATTGTTTATAAACCCAAAAGAATAAAGTCAATCATCGCAGCGCGTAATCCGCGCTCCAAGCCGGTTTAGACGATGTTCGATATCCTCATATCCGCGGTCAATCTGGTTGATGTTGCCTATTTCACTGGTTCCGTTGGCCGACATTGCCGCGAGCAACATAGCTATGCCGGCTCGGATGTCGGGCGAAAGCATCTTGCCGGGTCGCAGCGGCTGGCGATGGTCAAGCCCGATAACAACGGCCCTGTGGGGGTCGCACAACATTATCTGCGCGCCCATATCTATGAGCCTGTCAACAAAGAATAAGCGGCTCTCAAACATTTTCTGGTGAATCAGCACACTGCCGCGGCATTGCGTGGCGACGACGAGCATCACACTCAGCAGGTCGGGAGTCAGTCCCGGCCAGGGGGCGTCGGCGATGGTAGGAATCGATCCGTCGAGCGGTGATTGGATTTCATAAGTATCTTTGGCGGGGATGAATATGTCGTCGCCGTGACGCTCCACCGTTATGCCGAGCCGACGGAAAGCATCGGGGATTATGCCGAGGTCATCGTAGGATACATCGCTGATTGTCAGCGAACTCTGTGTCAAGGCCGCCATGCCGATGAAGCTGCCGACTTCAATCATGTCGGGCAGAACTGTGTGGCTTGCGCCGTGCAGTGACTCGCGTCCATGGATGTGTAGCAGGTTGGAACCGACGCCGTCAATCGACGCTCCCATCGAGATGAGCAGACGGCAAAGTTGCTGTATATATGGCTCACAGGCAGCATTGTAGATGGTAGTGTCGCCTTGTGAGAGCGATGCGGCCATGATGAGGTTGGCTGTGCCCGTGATTGAAGCCTCGTCGAGGAGCATATACACGCCTTTGAGGCGGGAATCGGGTGAGGCTGTTTCGAGCAGATAGGCTCCTTTGGATTCATCGAGAGTCATCTCAGCCCCTAATTTACAGAGATTTATGATGTGGGTGTCGACTTTGCGGCGACCGATTTTGTCGCCTCCGGGCATTGCGAAATAAGCGCGTCCGAAGCGTGCGAGCAGGGGCCCGACGACGAGCACGGAGCCGCGCAGAGCGGCGCAACGTTTCACAAAATCGTCGCTCGCAAGATAGTCGAGATTGACATTTTCAGCGCGGAAAGTGTATTCGCCCTTGGAGTGCCGGGTCACCGTAACTCCCACGCTCTCAATGAGTTTGATAAGATTCAGGACATCGAGGATTTCGGGTATATTGTTGATAGTGACAGGCTCGGAGGTGAGCAATGCGGCACTGATAACCTGAAGTGCCTCATTTTTAGCCCCTTGCGGCCGTATTGAACCGCTGAGGCGGTGTCCTCCTTCAATAACAAACGTGCTCATAGATGGCTTAATAAAGTGATAAAATATGTTAAATATGCTCGACTTCGGGGGAAAGTTCGATTCCAAAACGTGACAAAACAGCGTCGATTATTTCGTTTTCGAGGGAAATGATATCGGCCGGTGAGGCGTTTCCGCTGAGATTTACGATGACCAGCGGCTGCCGTTGCCACACCGCCGCCCCACCCTCGGCACGGCCTCTCATGCCGGATCGTTCGATAAGCCATGCGGCGGGAATCTTCCAGCCGCCATCGGCCTGGTAATGAGGCATATCGGGATAAGATGCGAGCAAAGATACCCCCCTGTCGACCGGGATGACCGGATTCTTGAAAAAGCTGCCCGCACTACCCGTGACGAGGGGGTCGGGAAGTTTTGAAGCTCTGACTGCGATCACCCCCCCTCTGACGGCTTCGGGGGTGAGTTTTTCGACGGCGGCAAATTGAGATAAACCACTGTGGGTCAACACAGGAGACGGTGTATCAGACAATTTGATCCGCAGTGAAACGATGATAAAACGGCTCTTGTTGACGGGTTCCTTGAACATCGAGTGGCGATAGCCGTAGGCAACCTCTGCCGCAGGTATCACCCTAAATTTACGCGTGAGGGTATCGAATACTCTTACATCGACAATCAAATCGCTGATTTCCACGCCGTAAGCTCCGACATTCTGGACTGCGGCGGCCCCTGCCTCGCCGGGGATGGCCGAAAGGTTTTCCAACCCCCATAATCCCTGCGAACAGGCCCATGAAATGACATCGTCGAGTTTTTCGCCGGCACCCACGGTCACAACCGTTCCGTCGGCGTGCACACCTCGGATGGATGAGTGAAGAATGGTCCCGTGAAAGTCACCGGTGAAAAGCAGGTTGCTACCGCCGCCTATGTGCATCCATTTCCCGGAAAGTTCGCGGAATATGGCCGGGAGGTCATCGGGGGAATCATAGTCAATCCAACTGTCGCATCTCACCTTCATTCGGAATGTGTTGCGGCGTGTCAAGTCGTAGTCACAGTATCGGGTAATCATGATACGCGAAATTAACTGATATTTATCATCCGCACAAATAAAGAGCAATGGCAATCGCTGAAACAGACAGTCAAGAACAGTTTCAGAATAAGATTATGATTAATAAATCGCCCGATACTAACTCCGAGTATCGGGCGATTTTTCTGTATTAGATGCCTATAATAATTCAATCGGCATCATTGTTGATCCCACTTAATTCTGGGTGAATGTCATGTCTTCAACGACCAGTGTTTGCTTACCGAATGTATAGAATCCGATTCCAGAGAAATCAAGAGGCATATACTTTACTTTCAGAATTTCCATGCCATCCACATAGAATGAAAGCACATCCCCGTCACAAACGAGCTTCCATTCCTGGTCAAGTTTCTTTTTGTTGGGCCATTTAATACCCTGCATAATGTTACCTACTACACGATTGTCGACGTAACGTGTGAAGTTCACCATTTCATCGTTGAAATTGAAACAGTAGAAATTACCACCATCTTTATAGTTGAATACAAAACCACAGACGCGGTCGTTAGCGAGTTTGTCAATATTGACATTCGCTATTACCTCGAAAGGCTTTTTAACATCAAGAGGTGCGTAACAGTGCGTCTCAAAGAAGGTATTCTCGCCAACCTTTGTTGCCACGCCGCTCATAGCTGTGAGGAACGCCCCGGCAGCCTTATTCTCTCCCTTGGACTTGATTGTCATCACGCCCTTGTCGATTACAGCTGAACCTTTGTTGCTTTCAAAAGCACATTCAGTCCAGCCCAGAGAGTTTGCGTCGAATGTATCGACGAAACTTTGTGCGAATGATGCCACTGACACAGCGACAATCATACACAATGAAAGAAATGTTCTTTTCATGATTTGGTTTTTTATTAAATAGTTAAATGCTACTTGCTTTTCCTATACGAGTCTGGAGTTCTTCTACCATCGGTTCTAATTCTTTTGGCAGTCGGTCCACTTCATCAAATTCTCCGTGACGAGCCTGCATTGCCCCGGCAACTTCTGAAGATATTTTTATTTGAAAAGCAACTCTTTCTGGAGTTGTTACATCCCTTACAGTCACACGATTGCGGAGTTGCTTTTCCGACATGTTAAATGTCTTGTATTTCCATGGGGTTTGTAGGTACCCGCCATGAAAATCAGTAGTTTCAATCTCGGGGAAGTAGTTAAGCAGAATCTGATGAAGAAGTTTCCATGCAGCCTCACTATTCACCTTACCTTCACCATCAATTGTATAATATTGGGGGTCAAGTGTTATTGTTATGTACTTGTTTACAAGACCGGAGGAGGCAGAACCGCGATAAAATCCATCCTGCATAAGATTGAAGGAAAGAGAATTTCGTTCATCTCCACCGTAAAACTTTGAGTTCGCAGTCGTGTACTCATTGCATTCTACACGAATTATTGCAACTTGGTTCTTCTTGGGGGGACGAGTGAATTCTCCATAGCCGTAGCCAATAAGATTATTGTCTACATAAATAGCTGCTTCCTGCGGTTGAACCGAGATTTTAATGACCTTGGCCTTTTTCTCTGCATGCAGTGAGAATCCGACCATTAAGGCCACAAAAAGAAATAGATACTTTTTCATTGGCTAAAATGGTTTGTTTGAATATTTATAGTTTTTAGGAATTTGTAATTCAATCAGCGTTCCTTTTCTGTCCTTTACATTAATTCGACGGTGATACACTTCCATGCCATTTTCACGGCATGACACCTCGATATATTCACAGCTTTTAGGGACAGTATAATAAACCAAATCTCTGCCGAGATATTCGTCATCTACATATATTTCAATCTGACGCTCTTGACAGGTCAATCCTATTGTTTTAGTTGAAGAACATGAAGAAATGGAGACTGCTGCAACGCACACTACTACAATCGCCAAGATTGCATAGCAAAACTCCAATGCTCTTTTAAAATGATAATGTAATTGATTCACAAAATTTGTTGATGTGTCAGTGGCTCACAATTCTGACTGTACAACAAAAAAGCGTGAGAGCCGTACTTGTTGCTCGTTCCACAAACGGAGGCTCTGGTATTGCCCATCTTCGTTGAACGAGCAAACTTGCAGAAGCCTCACGCAGAATATGTGTAAACACCATTGGCTCACGCTCTCGCGTCAGCCGCCAATGGAATATACATATCCACAAGGCATCTACTGTTTGCTGCATCCCTGACGAAGATTGAAAATTTACCAGATTTCCGTTTGTCAAGAAAGAGCGTCGAGTAAACGCTTTTCATTATGTCTGCATCCCGCCACTCGAACCCCGACCGGGCTTCTGCGTTGCGGTCTGCAACTGCAAAGTTAACGATTTTTTCTCATTGCCTTGCTATTCAGGGCCTCAAATCATTAGAAACTCGCCGAAAAAGAATCGCATTAAATATAACTAACGCCCTTTAATAATCCTAAAATCGAGCCTATCATTTTCGATTTACCCAACTAATTAGTACACCATCAGTACACCACCAAATTTATAACTGTCTGGTATTATGTATGGTTATCTCTCATAACGAAAGATAAGGTATGTTTTGATTTGCTGAACTCACAACAGAACTATATGATTAGCTGTTTCCGCTCTAAAAAGCAAAAAGCGGCCGGGACGAGTTCTCGCGAGCTCGTCCCGGTCATGAGTAGGCAAATTTTTAATAATTTATAAAGTGCACTCTGGCATACATATATATGTCGGTTAACTTCGATTGTTACAGGACGCCCTGTGCCATCATGGCGCGGGCGACTTTCATGAAGCCTGCGACATTCGCTCCCTTGACGTAGTTGACATAGCCGTCGGCTTCTTTGCCAAAGAGGGTGCATTGGTGGTGAATCTCGGCCATGATGTCTTTGAGCTTTGCGTCGACCTCGGCGGCACTCCATGAGAGTTTCTGTGAGTTCTGTGCCATCTCAAGACCTGATACCGAAACGCCGCCGGCGTTGGCTGCCTTGCCGGGGGCATAGAGGATGCGGGCGTTGAGGAATTCTTTGATGGCATCGGGGGTCGAGGGCATATTGGCGCCTTCGGAAACGGCGATGCAGCCTTGGGCGAGAAGCGCGCGGGCGTCGTCGCCGTCAAGTTCGTTCTGTGTTGCCGATGGCATGGCGATGTCGCACTTGGCAATCTGCCAGGGACGTTGTCCCTCGAAGTATTGGCAACCGTATTCCTCGGCGAATTCGCGGATACGGCCGCGATATTCGTTTTTCAGCTTGAAGATGTAGTCGAGCTGTTCCTGTGTGATTCCATCGGGGACGTAGATGGTGCCGTCGCTGTCGCTCATTGATACGACTTTCGCTCCGAGTTGCAGTAGTTTCTCGGCGGTGTAGGTGGCAACGTTGCCTGAGCCTGAGATGGCGACTTTCTTATCTTTGATGTCGATGCCTTTGGTCGCGAGCATATTGAGGAGGAAGTAGACGTTGCCGTAGCCGGTGGCCTCGGGACGGATGAGCGAGCCGCCGAATTCGCGGCCTTTTCCGGTGAATGTCCCGGTGAATTCGCGTGCCATCTTTTTGTACATTCCGTACATATATCCGACTTCGCGTCCACCTACGCCTATGTCGCCGGCGGGGACGTCGGTGTCGGCTCCGATGTGACGCCACAGCTCGGTCATGAACGCCTGACAGAATCGCATAACTTCCATGTCGCTCTTGCCGCGGGGGGAGAAGTCGCTACCGCCTTTCGCGCCGCCCATGGCGAGAGTGGTCAATGAGTTTTTAAATGTCTGCTCGAAAGCGAGGAATTTGAGAATAGACTGGTTAACCGATGAGTGGAAGCGGATGCCGCCTTTGTATGGGCCTATGGCGTTGTTGTGCTGGATGCGGTAGCCCATGTTGTTCTGGACTTTGCCTTTGTCGTCAACCCAAGACACGCGGAAAGAGAATATGCGGTCGGGAATGCAAAGACGTTCGATGAGGTTATATCGCTCGAACTCGGGGTGCTGGTTGTAGGTATCTTCGATAGTCGACAACACTTCTTCTACGGCCTGGAGATACTCGGGTTCATTTGGGAAACGACGTTTCAAGTCGTCCATCACTTCGGTTGCTTTCATTATCTTTAATTAATTAGAATTTGTACCAATATGATAAATAAGTGACTTAACTGGGCGCAAAGGTATAGCTAAAATTTGGATTTACCTAACATTCGTCAATAATTTTGGCGATTTTAATAGATTATTTCTATTTTATTGGGTGGTTTTGTGAAATATTGGGATTGGAGGTGGAGTCTGTGGCCCCATGTAGTCGCGCCACGCGCTCCAACATGGGGTTATCCAACGATGGCATTCCGCGGACGGCGGGGAGGGCGGCAAGGCCGTGGGCTAGCCCTACCCGATGCGGCGGCAACGGAGCAAGTGGGGCGGCTTGCCCGTGGGCAAGCCCTACCCGATGCGGCGGGGAGCGGCATGAG
>CANQQE010000015.1 GCA_947625935.1 uncultured Muribaculaceae bacterium
TTGTGAAAGTCAGGGCTTTGTTTTGTGTTTTACAACAGGTTGTAAAAAAGAGGGCGCGTCTATTTTGACACACCCTCATTGTTTTTTGTCCTTTCCGCAGGGAATAGCAAGGTGCTACTCCGGGAGGATTTTGAGGTTGCCGCCGGCGTTGATGCGGTAGCGCGCGGCGGTCTTGTTCTCAAGGTTGGTCACGCGGAACACATAGTCTTCTATCGGGAGATGAGTGCGGTCAGACGCCTCGTAGGCTGTCTGGACGGCCTCGTCGAGCGTGTGATAGCCCGAGCCTTGGTAGGTATCGACTTTCTTGCCGTCCTCGTATATCTCGATGAGGACGTCATTGATGGGACGGATGCGATTTTCAGTCATGATGTCGGATGTGTTATGATTCATCATAATAAACACTCCGATGGCGAAAATGTTAGCTATCACCCCGCGGAACGAGTGTCGCGCTCCCTTCCCAAAGCATGAAGATGGGCAAAAAGACGACAAACAGTGTGAATGGGTCGCCCGTGGGGGTTATGATGGCTGCCGCGATAAGCAAAGCCACAATGGCGTGGCGACGGTAGCGGTTGAAGAAGCCGCGTGTGAGCAGCCCCGTTTTGCCGAGCATCCACGCGAGCAGCGGCAGCTCGAAAACGCAGCCCATCAGCAGCGTGAGCAACAAGAAGTTGTCCATGTATGACTCGATGGTGATGGTGTTGGGGATGGATTCGCTGAGCCGGTAGTCGGCGAGGAACCGCAGCGTCAGCGGAAACACGAGGAAATATCCGACCGCTATGCCGACATAGAACATCATGTTGCCCCACAGGAACGCCGCCGAGGCGTTGCGCCGCTCATGGGGGTAGAGGGCAGGGGAGACGAACCCCCACAACTGGTAGATGATGAACGGGAACGAGAGCACTACCGCGAGCCAGCACGATGTTGACATATGTATGAAAAACTGCGATGCAAGCTGAATGTTGATCAGGTCTACATGGAAATCCTCGCCGGCTCCGTCGGGAGCGAACGGCCCTAACCCTTGCAGGTGGTCGAGCAGCCGGTAGAGTGGGAAATCGGGGCGGCACGGTGCGAGTATGACAGCGTCGAAGATGTCACCCATGAAGATGAACAGCACCACGGCGGCCAGAAGCACCACGGCCCCCGAGCGCAACAGCACGCCGCGGAGAGCGTCGACGTGATCCCAGAAGTTCATTTCCCCGTTGCCCATATAGAGATTGCGGGCGCGGGTTAGTTTTTGCCGGGTTTATCTTTGTCGGACGGGTCGGTGTCGTTGATTTCGTTCTGCACCTCTTTCATCCCCTCCTTGAAGCTGCGTATCCCTTTGCCGAGACCTCGCATCAGTTCGGGTATCTTTTTGCCGCCGAAAAGCAGCAGAATCGCGGCAAAGATGATGATCCACTCCCATCCGCGCAGGTTTCCTAAAAACAATGGTATCAGTGCTGTGACAGTCATGATTTATTGGGTTGTCATAGAGTTTATGGAGCGTAAAGTTAACGAATTATATCATAACAGGGCAACGAATTGTGGAAAATTCAGTAACTTTGCAGCCAATTAACATGAAAATGAGTATGAAAGCATTTGTTTTCCCCGGTCAGGGCGCACAGTTCGTAGGTATGGGCAAAGACCTTTACGAGACCAACCCCGTGGCTCGCGAAATGTTTGAAAAAGCTAATGAAATCCTTGGTTTCCGCATCACAGATTTGATGTTTGAGGGTACCGACGAAGATCTCCGTCAGACCAAGGTTACCCAACCGGCGATTTTCCTCCACTCGGTGATTCTCGCCAAGACTCTCGGAGATGAGTTCAACCCCGATATGGTTGCCGGCCACTCGCTTGGCGAGTTCTCGGCATTGGTCGCCGCAGGCGCGCTGTCGTTTGAGGATGGTCTGCGTCTCGTCTCGGCCCGCGCCCAAGCCATGCAGAAGGCTTGTGAGCTGAAACCATCGACCATGGCGGCTGTCCTCGCCCTCCCCGACGAGAAAGTCGAGGAAATTTGCGAGAGTGTCGATGGCGTGGTTGTGTGCGCCAATTACAACTGCCCCGGTCAGCTCGTCATCTCGGGAGAGATAGAGGCCATCGACGCTGCTTGTGAGAAAGCTCTCGCAGCCGGTGCGAAACGCGCGTTGAAGCTCAAGGTGGGCGGTGCGTTCCATTCTCCCTGCATGGAGCCGGCCCGCGCTGAGCTTGCCGAAGCTATCGAGAAAACTGAGGTTAAAGCTCCTGTTTGTCCTGTATATCAGAACGTTGACGCTAAACCTCACACCGACCCCGCTGAAATAAAAGCTAATTTAGTGGCTCAACTGACCGCCCCTGTGCGTTGGACTCAGACGGTTCAGAACATGATTGCTGACGGTGCTACTGAGTTTGTTGAGCTTGGTCCGGGCAAGGTGCTTCAGGGCTTAGTGCTGAAAATTAACCGAGAGATGGTTGTTTCAGGTCGCCAGTAACTTTCAGACATTAAATAAATTACGGAGGCAGAGATTCCACTGAGGGGTCTCTGTCTCTTTTTTTACATATCCCTCTAATTGTTAATTTGGGTTAATATCTTGGCGTTTGAGGCGATAATATACACCTTTGCGATGTTATAACAATCGTGGTGGAGTTGCAGAACTGCCGGCGAAAAGCCTATGCTTATCTGCGGCCAACCCACGGGCTGGCTCTACCCCCATGGGCAAGATCTGCTGTCATGATAAACAATGATATATTGAATCATCATGAAATCTGAGAACTTAACTGATTAAAATAACTAAATAAAAACAGGATTATGGCAAAATCTTATTTGTTCCTCGCCGACGGCTTCGAGGAAATAGAGGCGTTGACCACCGTCGACCTGCTCAGACGCGGCGGGATGGAGGTAATCACGGTTTCTATCACTGACGACCCCCTTGTGACCGGTGCCAACGGCATCACTGCCAAAGCCGACGCGCTGTTTGGCGACACAGATTTCACCGATGCGGAGTGGCTGATAATACCCGGCGGTATGCCCGGTGCGGCTAACCTTGCTGCGTTCGACCCATTGTCGGCATTGCTTAAACGCCATGCCGCGAATGGCAAAATCGCGGCAATCTGCGCGGCTCCCGCCGTGGTGCTGTATCCGCTTGGGCTTCTCGACGGGCTGACAGCTACCTGCTATCCCGGCTTTGAGGCTCAATGCCCCAAGACCGAGATGACCGGCCAGCGCGTTGTGGCCCACGACCGCATAATCACTGCTAACGGCCCGTCGTCGGCGTTCCCGTTTGCCCTCGCCATTCTCGAAAACTCGAAGGGTGAGGATGTGGCGCGCCAGATCGGGGCCGGCACGCTTTATTATTAAGCACCCATAACGAGCAAAGGGAGCGTCTCCGCGGAAGGTGACGTTCCCTTTTTTTATCGTGCCCTCAATGAGTGTGAGAGAGCCGTTTTTTTACCGTCGTGGCTTTCTTTATTGTGCCGGGGTTGCTTCGGCGGGAGCCGCTGCGGGAGCTGCCTGCTGTGCGGGAGCCGGAGTGGCGTATTCGGTGCCTTCGACCTGAACGGGGGTGGCGGGCTTGACGCGGCTACCGCTCTGGATGTTGTCGGAGGGCATCACGAACACCGAAACGACAGCGAGTATGCCGATGATGGCAGCGAGTGTCCATGTGGCTTTCTCGATGAAGTCGTTGGTGTGGCGCACACCCATGATCTGGTTTGCACCCGAGAATCCTGAGGCGAGACCGCCTCCTTTTGATTTCTGAATCAGCACCACGATGATTAGCAGCACGGCTACGATGACGGTGAGAATGATTACGATGGCGTACATAAAGTGTTTATTTAGTTTTGTTTTTGTCGATGTGACGTTGGTTTATCATCAATTTTTGCAAAAAGCGCAATTGGTCTGCAAAGTAAATACTTTTTTCTGGATATTTCAAACTTAACCCCTCGATAATTTCATAAGCCTTCGTGTACCGGCGTTGGCGTATATAGATTTTGGCGAGGCTTTCGGTGAGCATTGACGGGCCGTTTTCCTCGGGGGCTGCCACCGGGGTGGTGTCGGGTTGCGGAGTGGCGTCGGGTTGCTCAGGTTGGACTGAAGCCGATGGGAAGTGGCCTTGATGCTGCTTGCTTTTGAGTATGAATGAGTTGATTACGGCGTCCTGTGAGCCTTCGGGGGCGTCGTCGGGACGCGGGGTGCTTTTCTCCTCCTCGCGGGCGAGCATCTGGGCGTAGTCGGGGGTGGGGTTGAATATGAGTTTGGTCAGCAGTACCTCCTCGGCGGGGTCGTTGCTGCCGTAGGTGTCGATAAAGCGGTCAATAGTCTGGTCGGTGGTCAACTGCTCCGCTTTAGGCTCCGGGGGGTAGAAGTCGATCCATCCGGCGGCTTCGGGGCGTAGCTGTGTCATCAGGGTGCTGCGGTCGGCTACGTTGAGTGCGAGCCAGCGTGTCAGCCGGGCTTCAGTGTCGGGGGCGATGTCGCGCGGCCGTGAGAGCAGCATTGTGGCCGGTAGGGTGAAAAACGGGTAGCGTTGACGCGTCGCCTCGACCCAGGCGGGGTCGACCGACTCGTCGGGGTGTGACAGATAGTGCCGGATCTGCTGTGACAACTCCATGATTACCAATCTCCCAATGTGGCGTTAAAAATCAGGTCGACAAGCTCTTTCGATATTTGCTGGCATAGCTCGTCCTGTACGTCGGTTAGCATTTCGGATGAATCGAAATCGCGGTAGGCCGAGAATGTCTGGTCGAGATCTTTCCCCTCTTGCTTGTTGTCGATGTATTTCACGCGGACGCTGATGGTGAGTCTCGTCCGTGAGGCGTAGGCGTTTTCGGTCACGGCCTGCGGCGACAGGTTGTAGCCCGTTATCTCGCCTTCGAGCTGCAGGTCGCCTCCGGTCTCTACGGTGCGCAGGCGGGTGTTGCGTGTGATGTAGTCGAGCAGTTCGTTTTCAAACGTCTGTTGCAGCGGGGGGTAGACGAGCGCGGCTCTGATGGGGAACTGCGAGACGTGGATAGTCTTGTAGATGTTATAGTCTATCGCGGCCCCGTTGCAGGTGTATTTTATGCGGCATCCGCAAAGCAGCGGCATCAGCAGCAGCGGCAATGTGATGGCTATCAGTCGGCGGGTGAGTCTATTGGCGTTCATAGCTGTCATTCAAGGCCAAATTCTTTGATTTTACGGTATAGGGTGCGCTCCGATATGTTCAGCTCGCGTGCGGTGGCCTTGCGGCGTCCGCTGTTGCGCTCCAGCGAGCGGCGTATTGTCTCGCGCTCGGTGTCCTCGAGGGTGGCGGGGCCCGGTTCGGCGGGGACCGCGTCGACGGTCGCGGGCGTGCGGTCAATGAGTTCGGTCATCGTCGGGCGGTATTTGACGATCGACTGTATGGAGGGTTGCAATACGGGCTGTAGGCTGACGTCGAGCGGTTCAGCCGCGGGGTTTTCGGCCGTTCTGTTGTCGATTGAGGCTCTGAGATCTTCGATTTCGTGCTGTAGCCTGAAAATCATGTTGAAGAGTATTTCTCGCTCGGCTGCGTAGGAATGGGCGTTGTCGGCGCGCGGGGCCACAGCCGGCGTGTAGAGCGTGGCGTTCTGCGGTATGTAGCTCTCGACTGTCGAAGCGTTGACTTCGCCTCCGGCTTCGAAAAGCGATATCTGTTCTATGACGTTTTTGAGCTGGCGTACGTTGCCCGGCCAACGGTAGGCGGTCAGCAGCCTGCAGGCCGATTCGTCGAGAGTGATGGCGGGAGTGCGGTAACGCTCGGCAAAGTCGGCGGCAAACTTGCGGGCGAGCAGCACGATGTCGTTGCCGCGGTCGCGGAGCGGGGGTATGGCTATCTGCACCGTCGACAGTCGGTAATATAGGTCTTCGCGGAATCGCCCTGTCTCGACTGCTTTGAGCATATCGACATTGGTGGCGGCGACGATGCGTATGTTGGTTTTTTGCACCGTCGATGAGCCTACTTTAAGAAACTCGCCGCTTTCGAGCACTCTCAGCAGGCGGGCCTGGGTGGTCAGCGGAAGTTCGGCTACTTCGTCGAGAAATATGGTGCCGCCGTCGGCCTCCTCGAAGTAGCCTTTGCGCGACGAGACAGCCCCGGTGAAGGCTCCCTTCTCATGCCCGAACAGCTCGGAGTCGATGGTGCCCTCGGGGATCGCTCCGCAGTTGACAGCGATGTATTTGCTGTGTTTCCGCGAGCTGAACTGGTGTATTATCTGCGGGAAAAACTCTTTGCCGGTGCCGCTCTCGCCTGTGATAAGCACCGACAGGTCAATCGGAGCGACCTGTATGGCGCGGGTGATGGCGGCGATCAGTGCAGGGGCGTTGCCCACTATTCCGAGCCTCATTTTGGCTTGTTGCACCTCGGCGGGTATTTCGGTTGGGTTTATCTGCATGAACGGAGTGAGTAGGTTTTGCTTTTAAGAAAGTTGCCGAATTCCTCGACCGAACCTTGGTGGGCTTTCTGCTCTTCGACCGATATCGGGTCGCCGATGGAAACATGGATTGTCTTCCCTTTCTTGCGGAACACCTCGGCGGGTAGCCGGAGTGTGCGCAGTTTCCAGCTTACGAGTCCCAGAAAGTTGAACCACCATGAGTTGCTGCCGTGGAAGTAGATGGGTATGACCGGAACGTTGAGCTGCTCGATCAGGCGTATGATCGATGGTTGCCACTCGCGGTCTTCGAGACGGCCGCGGCGGTTGAGCTTGGAGACGGCTCCGGCGGGGAAAAATCCCATCGGCTCGCCTCGGCGCACTTGTATTATGGCTTCTTTTATCCCTTTCATCGACACTGCTTTTTTCTTGGGATCGTCAGAGGCGAGGGCGTCGACGGCAATGAAGTTGGGGCGCATGGCGGTTATGTAGTTGAGCACCATGTTGACCATCACTTTGAACGCCGGGCGGCGCGAGCCGACGAGGTGGATGAGCGTTATGCCGTCGAGCGCGCCGAAGGGATGGTTGCTGACGGTGACAAACGCGCCCTTAGGCAGATTGTCGAGCACCCGCTCGTTGTCGACCTTTACCTTCGCGTCGAGGTCTTTAAGAAGGCCGGTGCAGAATTGCGGGCCGGGGGTAGCGCAATTGTGGGAGTGAATCCAGTTCACTTTGTCGATCGCGAACAACCTGAACAGCCTGTCCACTAATTTGCGATGGCCTTTCAATTGTGGCGCGACCGCCACTATATCTTCAAAATCAAGCACGTTGGGCTTCACGCAGCTTGCGGGGCTGTCGGCCTGTGCCTGAGTTGTTGTGTTGACGTTTTTTTCCATTGCCGTGGCAAATAGTTTAAATCGGTTTGATGAAAGCGGGGAGTCGTCGGTCGAGTCGGAGTCCCTGCGGTTTTAATCTCGCAAAGTTACACAAAAAAAGCCATAACCTCAAATTGCCGTTCAGCCGATACAGGGTTGCTTAATCTGCGTTGAAGTCTTTTTGAAGAATTATTTTTTTATTAAAAACACTGCATTTGCAGTATTGAATCCCGGTAGCCCCTGCATATCAAGCTATCGGGTTTTGTTTTATCCCTGTAAAGATAATCATTTCATCCCGATATGGCGACAAAAGGGAAGTGGACGCAGATGGTATTGTCATTAAAATATTTCGATAATCGCTATAAAAGTGTTACCTTTGCCCCCGCTTTGTTGAAACGGCCGTAAAGTGGAGAGCGGTTGTTCTTGGCGGTTTTTACTAAAATTCACAATAAATAGGTGAAAGCCGCCGTTAGTTTATAACTGAAATGAATGTCAACGTTTGTTGTCGCGGCAGGCAAGGACGCTGGCTCTAATTTAATGATTTAATTTAGATTTAATATAATTGTCAAGTTATGGCAAAAGATTTATCTTCTGAAACAATTGATATTAAAGGACTTCTGTCGGGCTACATGGCCAAATGGTATTATTTCGCTATCTCGATAGCAGTTTGCGTAGCGTTGGCTTTCCTTTACGGCAAAGTGAAAAAACCTGAATATGAAGTCAGGGCTAATGTGTTGATTGCTCAGGAGAATAGCAACCCGTTGGCTAATGTCGGCGGTCTAAGCGGTCTTTTCGGATCTAATGGCAACGTCGACGACGAGGTGTTCATACTGACGTCACACTCGTTGTACCGTGATGTGGTCAAGCAGTTGGGGGCCAATGTCACGCACATAGAGAAAAAAGGTTTTCTGAACAAGGTGTTCGCTTATCCTGAATTTCCGATTGACATTAAAGTCCCGGCGGGAATGTACGACACGCTCACGGTGGGAATAAACGCCAAAATCAAAGTTAACGAGGAAGGATTGGCTACTGCGAAATTTAAGGTCAAGCGCGATGTCATCGGGGAGGTGAAAAACGCTCCTCTGCCCGTCACTGTCGAGACCGCCTACGGTGACTTCACCATAGTCAAGACCAAATCATATCCCGCCGGAGAGGAGGTAAACACCACCATCTCCATGTCGGGCTATGATGCCGCGGCCGAGGATCTGGCTCAGGAAATCACTTATGATATCCCCAACCGTCACACCAACGTGATTCTTTTGTCGATGACGACAATCAACCCGACGTTCGGGATGGATGTCTTCAACGCTGTATTGAAAAAATATAATGAGCGCGGCATGGAAGACCGCACGCTTCAGAGTGAAAAAGACGCCGAGTTCCTTGACGGGCGTCTCAGACTCCTCGCTCAGGATTTGAATGAGACAGAGGCGACGATACAACAATACAAGCAGAAAAACAATATCGTCGATGTCAAGGCCGAGGCCGCCTATCAAACGACCAAAAAAGGACAGCTTGAGGCAGCGTTGCTCGATGCAGAGACCCGGCTTGAGATTCTCGGCGTTACCCGCGATTTTATCTCCGACCCTAACAATGCCTACAACCTGATACCGGCCTCTCCCGATAACTCGTCGTTGCAGAGCGCCATCGCTTCATACAACGATGTGGTGTTGCGCCGCATGGGACTGATGAATAACGCCAAGGCCAACAATGCCGCTTTGAGGCAGATTACAGAGCAGTTGGATGCGATGCGCGCCAATCTTAACACCTCGGTCGATAAGGTGTATCAATCGGCTCAAATCAAGGTGAGAGACCTCAGAGCGGAAATGGGTTCCACGCAGAGCAGCCTCGGCAAAATTCCGGCGCAGGAACGCGAGTATCTTAATATGCAGCGTCAGCAATCGGTCAAGCAGCAACTGTATCTGTACCTGTTGCAGCGTCGTGAGGAGACCGCTATGATACTGGCTAATTCAGTGCCAAAAGGTATAATAGTCGATGAGGCGTACACGCTCAACGAACCTGTCGGTATGGGTCGTCTGGCGATATTGGTTATCGGTTTGTTCATAGGCTTGATAATCCCGCCGCTGATCATCTACATTCAGAAACTGCTCCGCAACAAATTCGAGACCCGCGAGGAGGTCGAGCAGCTCACCAATGTGCCCATTATCGGCGAGATGTGTGTGGACCGCAGCGGCCAGTCTCTTGTGGTGTCGCCCACAAGCACTTCATCGTCGGCTGAATTGTTCCGACTTATAAGGTCAAACGTCACTTTCGTGCTTAACAACCCCAACGACAAGGTTGTGCTTGTGACATCAAGCTCGTCGGGCGAGGGCAAATCGTTTATTTCAATAAATCTGGCGGCAAGTTTCGCATTGCTCGGCAAGAAGGTGCTTTTAGTGGGTATGGACATTCGCAAGCCCCGCCTGTCGCAATACCTCAAGATTCATCCCAAATTCGGGCTGACGCAATATCTTTCGTCAGGTGAGGTAACAATCAGCGATATAATCAACAAAGAGCCGATGACCAAAAATCTTGATGTCATCGTGGCCGGCCCTGTGCCTCCCAACCCGGGTGAATTACTGACCTCGGAAAAAGTCGACGAGCTGTTCCATCAGCTCCGCGGAATGTATGACTACGTCATTGTCGACACCGCGCCTATCGGCATGGTCAGCGACACATTCACGCTCAACCGTCTGGCCGACGCCACAATATTCGTCACCCGTGTCGCTTCGACCTCGATTTCCGACATCAAGTTCCTCAACGACATCTACCGTCAGGCCCGCTTGAAGAAGCTCTCGCTTATCATCAACGGCGTAGCCTCCAAGAAAAGCTATGGCTATGGCAACAAGTCAAAGGGTGCATCGGGAGAACGCCATAAATAAGATAAAGGGCTATCGGTATAAATAGATCACGGACACGGTCAGATGATTGATAGATATAAGCTCTATTTCCGTACGTTTCTAATCACATTCTGGGTGGCGCAGTGCTTCGGATTCGTGTCTGAGGAACTGTTGCCGCCAATTAATGCCCTCCGTTCTCCAGTGTTGTTCCTGTGTGACATGGTGATACTGCTTCTCGGTATCGTCACATTGAGAATAAATCGCAACAAGGGTGATAACCGGGTGGTGGGCTCGTTCGCAGTTATTGCCGTGGTCTCGACCCTTTTGGTGAACCGCGAAGGGTTTCTGATGCTGTTTAACGGTATGCGCGATTTTATCGGTCTGCTTTTCATTCTGCCGATACTGCGTTACTTCTTCACTTGCCGTAAGGGGGGGGAGAGCTATGTGCGGTCGTTTGACCGTCAGTTAATGGTATACCTTTGGCTGCAAGCGGTCTGCGTTACATGGCAGTTTATCAAATATGGAGCCGGTGATAACGTGGGGGGTACCATGGGAGAAGGGGCTTCGGGTGTTGTGTCGACCTGTATCTATTTTGTCTCTTTTTACCTGATGACCAAGCGGTGGGATGCAAATAAAAGTTATTTCCACAATCTGTGGAATAATTTCATTCTTGTGTTTCTGCTTTATCCGTCGTTTCTCAACGAGACCAAAATCAGTTTCATATTTTTGCTGTGTTACTTCCTGTTGCTGATGAAGCTCGACCGCACTGCCGTCAGGAAGTTTGTGGTAGCCATTCCCGCTCTTTTCGCAATATTGGCGATATTGTTCCCAATCTACCTCGATGTCACAGATCAGGATGCCGACAGAGTGCTATCGGAGGAGTTTTTTGATGATTATCTGTTTGGCGGAGAAGATTTGGATCGCATGGTAGAGGTGGCATTGTTGGTGCAGGACGGCACGATAGAAATCGATGCCAGTGATGTGTGGAGCGTCGATATCCCTCGTTTTACAAAGATACTATGGCTGCCGCAGACATTAGAGGATTCGAAAGGCGGGATGATATTCGGTGCTGGTCTGGGACAGTTCAAAGGTGGCCAATCGGTTGAGATGTCGCGGTTTGCCAAAGATAACCAGTGGGCGTTGCTGGGTTCCCGTCCCTGGTCGTTTTTTGTGATCGTTCAGCTCGGATTGCTCGGCTTTATCTGGTATATAGCCACTGCCGTCCGGATTTTGAACTATAAGCGGTTGAGTTACGCGTTCGCCAAGAATATAAAGATTTATCTGACCGTAATTCTTTTTCTGATTTTGTTTTATAACGAGTCGCTGAGAACTTTCCAGTTTTGCACCATATTGTTCTATATCGCCTTTTTTGCCTCATTCAAATTTAGCGATGAGGATAAGATGCGATCGACAGATCTTTCGGCTAATCTGATATGAATAACGACAAACGCCCCGCAATCTCGGTTTTGATACCGGTTTATAATGTCGAGAAGTATCTTCCCCGCTGCCTTGACTCGGTATTGGGGCAGACGTTTCAGGATTTCGAGATAGTCTGCGTGAACGATGCGTCGCCCGATAACTCGATGGCGGTTCTGAAACGTTATGCCGAAGCCGACAGCCGTGTGGTCATTATCGACAAGCCACAGAACGAAGGACTTATGATGGCCCGGCGCACTGGGTATAAAAACGCCCGCGGTGATTATTTTTTCTTCCTCGACAGCGATGATTATCTGCCCAAATACGCGCTGCAAGCACTCTATGACCGGGCTAATGAAAGTGAGGCGGCCATCACTGTCGGGAATATGGAGCTTGTCAACGAGCAGGGCCGCAAAGTGCTTAGGCCAAGAGCTCGGCGGGTAGGGGCGACTTCAAAGAGCTATCTCAAGTGGATGCTCAACTGGGGTTCGCCGTCGCTGTGCGGGTCGTTGTTCAGCCGCACGCTGTTTGACGGGCATGAGTACACTGCTCTGATGCGTCAAGGCTTTTCAGAAGACAGGATTCTGCTGACCGAGATTCTGACGCGCCGCGAGCCGAAAATAGCGGTATCCGACACGGTGACCTATTATTATTGGTTAAACAATGAGTCAATCACGCGTAAGCGTCCGAGCGATAAGTCAGTCACCGAGCAATTCAAGGCACTTTATCTGTGTTATGACATCGTCAATGATGCCAAATGGGGCCTCGACGCCGACAACAAGAACTATATCATACGTTATCTGAGCCTGTATGTCGAAAAAGGGTGCAGCCCCGGGCTGTTGAAATCGATTGACGACAGGAACGCCGATTTCCTGCGTTTCAAGGTGATGAAACGCTATGTAGGGGCGAGGCTTGCCGCGCACACATGGCTGTGCTGCAATATGCCGCTATATAGGCCGGTTATGCATGGTATCAGACTTCTGATAAGGCGGCTGCAAGGCAAGGACTGAACGCACGCACACGATACAGAACCTTCTAAACCATAATATCACGATATGATTGAAAGACAGATTACTGACAAAATAGTCATAGTGGGTACGAGTCCCGAGGGCCGCGGCGGAGTCGCGTCGGTGATAGCGAGCCATCGGAGAATGATGGAGTCATTTAATTTCATCAGAATCCATGTCGGCAGCCCTCTTAAATTTCTCTTGCCTTTGACCGGCATTGTCAAATCGTTGCGGTTTTTGCCTCGCCGCTACAAGGTGGCGCATATCCACTCATCGTCATATTCCGATTTTTATCGCTGCTCGCTTTTCGTGTTGCTGTTCAAGGCTTTGGGCAAGAAGGTAATACTGCATATGCACGGAGCGAATTTCGACAGATTCTATGGTGATGGCCGCGCCTATGTGCGCATGATATTCAGAATGTCGGATGAGGTTCTGGCCGTTTCGTCGTACTATGCCGATTTCATGCGTTCCCGTCGACTGAACGACAATGTCAGGTGTCTGCACAACGGGATAGCCGGACGGGAGCAGCCCGCCGCACCGGCGCCCTCAAGAGGCGACGGTGTGACTAATCTGTCGTATTTCGGGGCCATAGATGACCGTAAGGGGATTTTTGACGTGCTTGAGGCGATTGGCGAAAAGCATGACTATTTTGCCGACAAGATTCGGCTCCGCATAGGCGGAATTGGTAATCTCCAAAAATTTAATTCTATAATAGAGAAATACGGCCTTCAGGATATTGTGGAATATCTCGGCTGGATTGACCCGGCGGGAAAGGAACGGTTGCTGGCGTCGACCGATGTGTTTATCCATCCGTCGCGGTCTGAGTCATTCGGGATCTCGATTCTGGAGGCAATGGATTTCGGCCTGCCTGTAATAACGACCAATATCGGCGGTATCCCTGATCTTGTATCGGATGGTGTCAACGGTATAGTTGTCGCGCCCGGCGACAAGCCGCAGATAAGAGAGGCTATAATCCGGCTGATCAATGACCCGGCGTTGCGCAGAGAGCTTGGCGAAAATTCCAGGGCTGCGGCCAAGAAATTTTATTTTCCTTTCATAGAGCGACAGCTAAAGGAGACTTATCAGTCTCTTTTATAGATGTGAAATGTAATAAATAAGTAAAACGATGAAAATTATCGAGAACTTACCATTACCCTGCCAAAAGGGGATAGGAGCCGTTTCCCGCCATTTTCCGCGGGCGATACTCTCGTTGAGAAACTATATCTGGTCACATAAACTTATCAATTGGAAAAACCCCGATACGTTGCAGGAATATGTGTCCAAATTGATAATAGATGCCGCCAAGGACCCCGAAAAACTGCAATCGCTGGCCGATATGGCCGATAAGGTCAAAGTCAGGGAATACGTCAGAGAGCGAGTGGGGGAGAAGTATCTGACAAAACTTTACGGACATTGGAAGAAGACTTCGGATGTTGACTGGGATGCGCTTCCACAGAAGTTCGCGATAAAGACCAACAATGGATGCGGGACTAACATAATAGTCCGTGATAAATCGAAGCTCGACATAGCCGATGCGCAGCGTAAGTTGGGCAGGTGGATGGAGTTCCCTTATGGCCAGTTGACCGGCCAGCCCCATTACTGTGCCATAGAGCCTGAGATTTTGGCCGAGGAGCTTCTGGAAATCGACGGCGACTCGACAGCACTGCCCGCCGACTACAAATTTTTCTGTTTCAACGGTGAGCCAAAATACATACTCTACTATGAGGGTAGAAGGGTTAACGGCCACGAGTGTTTTAACGCGGTATATGACACGAACTGGAATCCGGCGGATTCATCGGTCGTCAAAAATCCGGTCACGCACACCGTGCCGCGCCCGGACTCGCTGGCCGAGATGACCGAGATGGCCAAGGCTTTGAGCAAGGGTATGACGTTTGTGAGGGTGGATATGTACAACATCAACGGCCGCCCGGTGTTTGGCGAAATGACGTTCACCCCCGACGTGACTACTAATTTCACGGAGGAGTTTCTCACAAAGATCATGGAGGAAATCAGATAGAGGCGCATAATAACACCCGCCGTCGGTCAGCTAATCTGTGATGTAACAAAAACAGGGTCCCGCAAAAGCGGGGCCCTGTTTTTGTTAATGAATTAGTGTCGCCTTACTTGACGGTGAGGGCGATGACGAGCGACGCGATAACCGAAGCCGCGCTGACCACCGTTGAGATCACCGACACCTTGTAGGCGTTGAACTGGTTGTATTTTGAATTGTCTTTTTGGATTTTGTTTGGCTCGACGATCACCACGTCGTTCTGCTTGAGGTAGAAATAGGGTGATTCGAGCGTTTTGGAGTCGTTGAGGTTGAAGTGGTGATAGGTGAGTTTTCCCTTTTCCTCACGAATGAGCATCACATTCTCGCGCTCGCCGTGCACCGTGAGGTCGCCTGCGGCTGCCAAAGCGTCGAGCAGGGTGAAACGCTGGGTCTTGACTTGTTTGACTCCGGGAGCGTTGACTTCACCGAGGACGTTGACACGGAAACTCAGCAACTCCACGCGTACAATCGGATTCTCCACATCAGCACTTATGCGTCCTTCAAGATATTTCGTAAGTTCCTGGACGGTCATGCCCTCAACATGAAGTTTGCCGAGTACTGGAAATACTATATCGCCTTCGTCGTCAACAAGATAGGTCTGTTGCATCGGTTGGACGTTGACTGACGCGTTGGCTCGCTGTGACGGGTTGACGAGAGGAAGATTGTACTCGGCCGTGGCCGTCGGAACGAGGGAGTTGACAGTTATCATCAGCTCATCGTCGGGGACGATTTTAATCTGATATGACCCAACAGGTATGCTGCCGTCCGTGTTGGCTTTGAGATCCTCAAAATAAGTTAACGAGGTCTTGGACGAGCTGCATGAGGTGAATATCATAATCAAGGCCGAGGCTAAAACTGCGAGTTTGCTTCTCATCTTAAAAATCAATTTTTGTGAATTACTGTTTTTTATATTGAAATTAACGGCTTTTGTCGGCCTTTATTGTGACCGGCCGGATAATTTGGTGAGCGCAAAGTTAGTCAATATATTCAACACGGGCAAACGCCGCCAACCGGAGATGATGGATTTGATGGCGATTTGTCGGTATGGCAATTTTTCCGTAATTTTGCATCAGTAAATTCTCACACTATCGCAATGGCAGATAATAAGCTGATAATGAAAAATACCGCTTTTATGGCTGTAAGGATGCTCCTTTCGATGGGTGTCAGCCTCTATACGAGCCGAGTGGTGTTGCAGCAGCTTGGCGTAGTCGATTTCGGTGTCTATACGGTTATAGGGGGTCTGGCGATTATCATGTCGTTTTTCACGAGCGCGTTGACTGCGGCGATACAACGCTACATGAACGTAGAGCTTGCGTTGACCCATGGCCGGGGTATGCAGCAAGTGTTCTCGGCTTGCTGGGGATGCGTGATAGTTATGGTGGCTGTTTTTCTTGTGATAGCGGAAGCGGCGGGTCTATGGTTCCTTGAAAATGAGTTAAGTATCCCGGTCGACCGAATGGGTGATGCCCGCATAGTATTTCAGATGTCGTTGGCTATTGTGGTGATAGAAATGTTCAGAGTGCCCTATAACTCTTTGATTATAGCTCATGAGCGAATGTCATTTTTTGCTTATAACTCTATCCTTGAGGTGGTGCTGAAGTTGGTGACCGCCATCTCTCTCTCATTAGTCCCGGGAAATAAGATAGTCATATATATGTGGCTTCTTATCGGCGTGGCTGTGTTGGTGAACGCTTCATATGTCGTTTATTGCCGTCGCAATATGCCGGGCATACGTTTCTCGCTGCGTGCTGATAGAGGGCAGATGGTGGCTATCGGCAAGTTCGCCGGATGGAACGTGCTGACATCGATTTCCGACATCGCTTATCAGCAGGGATCGGCGATGATATTGAATATATTCTACGGTGTGGCTCTAAATGCGTCGATGGGGATAGCCAATCAGGTTAAGACTGCGGTTTCTTCGTTCACGCGAAGTGTGCAGCTCGCTGCCAACCCTCAAATTGTGAAATCGTTTGCCGCGGGTGAGTATGACGAGTTTTCGATGCTGTTTATGCGCATATCCCGTATCTCGTTTTTTCTGATGCTGTTTTTGGGGATGCCCATAATGCTGAATGCGGGATATATCTTGTCGTTGTGGCTTACGGTGACACCTCCGTCGGGAGTGCTGTTTGTGCAGTTGATGGTAGCGTTTTGTATCGTTGACTCTCTTACCGGGCCATTGTGGGTGTCGATGCAGGCGGCAGGCAAAATCGCGTCATATCAGATAGTCATAAGCTCGGTGTGGATTTTGTGCCTGCCGTTGACGTATGTGGCGTTTTATTGCGGATTACCACCATACTGGCTGCTGATAGTGTTGATAGGCATAGATGTGTCATTGATTTTTTTCAGAGTGGCGTTCACGAGCCGATATTGCAAAATCACTGTAGGCGCATATCTGCGCGGCGTGGCTTGGCCGGTGGTGTCGGTGGCTGTCGCCGGAGCGTTGATTCCCGTTATGATGGCGTGCGCGATTACCGACCCGCTGGCGAGACTGTTGTCAACGGGGGCGGCGTGGTGTGTGACCATGCCTCTTGCGGTCTATTTCCTCGGCTTGTCGAAGCAGGAGCGGACAGCGGCATTGACATTATTATCAAAACACTTGAATTTAAAACGGAAGTAAATTATGAAAACCAATCTTCTTCTGATACATGACTCGATGGCGGGCGGCGGAGCCGAGCGCGTTCTATCGACCATGCTCAACAATATAGATCGCAGCCGGTTTAACGTCACTTTCCTGCTTATATATAAGGAGGGCGTGTTTTTGGAGTCTGTCCCCGAGGATATAGAGGTCATTGGTTTGTTTGATAGACTGAAAACTCCCTTCCAGCGATTGACGACCCATTTCTATGGTGTGAGGAATTTTATTCGCGAGCGCCGCGCCCGCCGGTTGCTCGCAGGTCGGAAGTTTGATGTGACGGTTTCCTTTATGGAGGGGTCCGTGGCTAAGCTGCATTCCCAGCTCCTTGACCTGGCACCGCGCAATCTGTCATGGGTGCACACCAATCTAAAATTTGGTCGCTGGTATGATTTTTGGTTTGATGAAAATGAAGAGCACAGGTTCTATGAACGTGTCGATAAAGTGGCTTTTGTGTCGGATGGAGCCCGTGATGCTTTTAAATCATTGTTCAAGACGGATGCCGATCTCGAAGTGATTTATAATCCGGTTGATCCCGATGCGATCAGAAGCAAGGCGGCCGATGCCTGCAAAGATGACGGGGAGCCTTTCACTATTATCAACGTGGGCAGGCTCGTCGATTTGAAACGTCATGATCGGCTGATTCATGCGGCTAAAATCTTGAAGGACCGCGGTTGCAGGTTCAAGGTCAACATCCTCGGCATAGGCAAACTTGAAAGCGAGTTGAAGGAGTTGTCGGCACGGCTCGGCACGGAGGATTGCGTGAATTTTGCAGGTTTCATAAATAATCCGTTCCCCTGGATGAAGAAAGCTGATGTATTTTGCCTGACTTCCCAGACTGAAGGATTCGCAATGGTCGTAGCAGAGACGTTGAGTCTCCACACTCCGGTGGTGTCGACCAAAGTCACGGGTGTCACGGAGATTCTTGCCCACGGTGGAGGGGTGTTCACCACCGATGCCCCGGAGGATATCGCCGACAAACTTGAGCGTCTTATCAAAAATCCTGCGGAGTTGGCCAGATTAAAGTCTGAGACGGTGGAGTCGGCAAAACAGTTTAGGCTTGACATCATCATGGGAAAAATAGAGAAATTCATAGCGGGATAGAATAATTTTCAACGACTAATCAACCTTGCCGAAATACGGTTTTGGCGATTGGCTTTTTTTTCGTAATTTTGCGCGACGTAAATAAATATTCAATTTTTTTTGAGTGCTATGAAAAGTATGAAAGCGTGTTTCATGGGCCTTGGCTACATAGGTTTGCCCACGGCGATTATCGCAGCCAAACATGGAATTAATGTTACGGGAGTAGACGTTAATCCCGATGTCGTTGCAAAAACCAACGCAGGGCAGCTCCATATAATCGAGCCCGGACTCGGCGACCTGTTGAAGGAGGTCGTGGCCGGCGGCAGCTTGCGCGCCGTTTCCAAACCGGAGGTGTGCGACGCATATTTCATGGTCGTCCCCACCCCCTTTAAGGGAAATCATGAACCTGACACTTCGTTTGTTGAGGCCGCTACCCGCGCCGTCATCCCGGTGCTGAAAGAGGGCGATCTTTATGTCATAGAGTCAACCTCGCCTGTCGGGACAACCGAGGCGATGGCCGAGATAATATATGCCGAGCGTCCCGACCTGAAAGGTAAGATTTATATCGCATATTGCCCCGAGCGCGTGCTCCCCGGCAATGTAATCTATGAACTTGTGCATAACGACCGCGTGATCGGCGGTATCGACGAGGCATCGACCAAGAAAGCTATTGAATTTTATTCACAATTTGTCAAGGGCACGCTCCATCCCACCAACGCCCGCACCGCCGAGATGTGCAAACTCACCGAAAACTCGTCGCGCGACGTGCAGATCGCCTTTGCCAACGAGCTGTCGCTCATCTGCGACCGCGCCGGCATCAACGTGTGGGAGCTGATCGAGCTTGCCAACAAACACCCCCGCGTCAACATACTGCGCCCCGGTTGCGGTGTAGGTGGCCACTGCATTGCTGTCGACCCCTATTTCCTGACCGCCGACTTCCCCAAAGAGTCGAAGCTCATCGCCACCGCCCGCGCTATCAACAACTACAAGGCCGACTGGTGCGCCGAGAAGGTGGTCAACGCCATGCTGCGCTTTGAGCTTGACAACCACCGCAAGCCAACGGTGGCCATGATGGGTGTAGCGTTCAAACCCGACATCGACGACCTCCGCGAGTCGCCCGCGAAATATATAATCACCAAAGTGATGCAAAGCTGCAACAACGGAGACATTCTTGTCGTTGAGCCTAACGTGGAGAAACACAACGTGTTTAAACTCACGCCCTATGAGGAGGCTTACGAGAAAGCCGACATCGTGGTGTTCCTCACCGCCCACACACCCTTCAAATCGCTTCCCTGGCGTGACGACAAGGTGATTCTGGATTTCTGCGGTATTTTCAAAAAATAAATACCTTGTTTTGCAGATGAATGACCGACAGCGCAGCCTAAACGGGATTATCGTCAACGGATTCCGCTCATGGGACGAACTCCTCGACTATGTGGATCGTGACCGCCGCATCTATGTGGCGATAAATGCTGAAAAAATCATAGCCGCCCCCGATGAGGTCCGAGAGATGATAAACCGTAACGTGGGCTACTGCGACGGTATCGGTGCGGTGAAGGCACTCAAGCGTAAAGGGCTTAAAGATATAGTGAGATTGCCCGGTTGCGAGCTGTGGCTCAAAATAATCGAGCGTTACCATCGCGACTGGAAGTTCTATATCATCGGAGCGTCGCCCGAGGTGCACGAGGCTACCGTCAGGAAACTCCGCGAACAGTATCCCGGCATCAACATCGTCGGACACCGCGACGGATACATCAAAGACGACGCGGCCCGCGAGGCTCTGATAGCCGATGTGGCCGAAAAGCGTCCCGATGCGGTGTTTGTGGCCATGGGCTCCCCTAAGCAGGAACGCCTGATGGGGGAGATGCAGCAACGCCACCAGGCCGTCTATGTGGGACTTGGCGGAAGTTATGATGTATATACCGGGGCGGTGAAACGCGCTCCCCGGCTGTGGCAGAAGCTAAACCTTGAGTTCATGTACCGCCTTGTGCGGCAACCGTCGCGATGGCGCCGGCAGCTCAACTACATCCCGTTCCTTTATCGGCTCTACACTGGTAAACTATGATTTAAACCGCTTATTTTAAACGATGAAGAAGATTATGCTCGTTTTCGGGACACGTCCCGAAGCTATAAAGATGGCCCCCCTGGTCAAAGAGTTCCAGCGTCACCCCGACCGCTATAAAACCATTGTGTGCGTCACGGGGCAACACCGCCAGATGCTCGACCAGGTGCTTGAGCTTTTCGAGATAACGCCCGACTACGACCTCAACATCATGAAGCAGGGCCAAGACCTTTATGACGTGACTGCCCGAATACTCACCGGTATGCGCGACGTTTTCGCTGTCGAGCGTCCCGACCTGTTGCTCGTGCACGGCGACACATCGACATCGACGGCAGCAGCGTTAAGCGCGTTCTACGCTCAGATACCCGTCGGACACGTCGAGGCCGGGCTGCGCACCCACGACATATATAGCCCCTGGCCCGAGGAGATGAACCGCCAGATCACGGGGCGTATCGCCACTCTGCATTTCTCGCCCACGACAACCAGCCGCGACAATCTCTTGGCCGAGAATGTCAATCCCGATAACATAGTTGTCACCGGCAACACCGTCATCGACGCCCTGAAAAGCGTAGTGGCAAAAATCGAAAGCGACACCGCTCTTGAGCGGAAACTCATCGACCATGTAGCGTCGATGGGCTACGACCTGAGCCGTCTCGACGGAGGCCGCCGTCTGGTGCTTATCACCGGCCACCGCCGCGAGAACTTCGGCGACGGCTTCCTCAACATATGCAACGCCATCAAAGAGCTTGCCGAGAAATACCCCGATGTCGATTTCCTCTACCCGATGCACCTCAACCCCAACGTGCGTAAGCCTATCAACGAGGTGTTCGGCTCTATTTCCCACGGCAACGCTTTCTTCATCGAACCGCTTGAATACCTCTACTTCGTCTATATGATGAAGCGCAGCTATCTGATTCTGACCGACAGCGGTGGCATTCAGGAAGAAGCCCCCTCGCTCGGCAAGCCCGTACTCGTCATGCGCGAGGTGACCGAACGCCCCGAGGCTCTCGCCGCCGGCACCATACGCCTTGTGGATACCGACCGCGAGCTGATCGAGTCAGAGGCTTCCCGTTTCCTTGACGACGCCGACTACTATGCCGCTAACCAGCGCATCGCCAACCCTTACGGCGACGGTCATGCCTGCGAGCGCATCGTGGAGCGTGTCGACAAGGCTTTTTCTAACGAATAACTCTCTTTGCGATGAAACATCTCTTACCGGCGGCCGCGGCGGTCATCCTGATCGCGACCTCTTGCAGCGACAACCATTGGAAAGTCGGCGGTGCCATAGCCGGCGGCGAGGGTAAGACCATTGTGCTCGAAGCCTCCCACAACGGCAACTGGTACCCCCTCGATTCCGTACTCCTCGACGCGTCAGGAAAATTCGACATGGCTCAGACACCGTCGGGCTACCCCGACATATATCGTTTGCGCATTGGCGGCCAATCGGTGTATTTCCCGATTGACAGCATCGAATCGGTGACGGTGACCGGCTCGGCCGGTGCCTTCGATACCGACTACACCCTGTCGGGTTCGGCCTCGGCCGACGCGCTTTTCGATGTCGATAAGAAGATTTCAGCCGTGGTCAAAGAGCGCGGTGAGAGAGCTGTGGCGACCGACTCGTTGCTGAAACGCGAGCTTGCGGGGATGCTGCTCGGCGACCCGTCGGGCGTGGTGGCCTACTATATCATCAACAAGAAAGTCGGAGCCACACCGATTTTTAATCCCGCCGATAAAAAAGACCTGAAGATTATCGGTGCCGTGGCCAACGCGTTTGTCCAGCACCGTCCCGAAGATCCGCGCACGGCCTACCTCAGTTCGCTGTTCCTCTCCTATCGCAAACGTTCAGTTCAGGCCGTCGACACTATCGCTGTGGTCGAGACCCCGCTGATTGACTTCATGCTCAAAGATGAGAACGGAAGTCCGCGCACACTCAGCGAAATCGCCTCGCACGGTAAGGTGGTGCTGCTTAATTTCACGGTCTATGACGCAGAGCGTTCCCCCGAGTACAACCGTCAGCTCGCAGCTATCTACAACTCCTTGCACGATGCCGGGCTCGACATAGTGCAGGTGGCCATCGACGATAACCAGTTTGACTGGGTGAAGTCGGCCAGAAACCTTCCGTGGATTACTCTCTACGCTCCCGAGCTTAAACGCGCCGAGATATTGCTCGGCTACAACGTGGGCAACCTTCCCGCCACTTTCATAATCGACCGTAAGGGCGATCTGGTGGAACGTGTCGACGACCTGAGTGAGATTCGCGCCGCCGTGAGCCGTTATCTTTGATTCCACGTTTGTAAACTCGCTGCGCCTGTGCCATGAAAATACTGCTGATGGGCGATGCCAGCAACTACCATGCAACTCTGGCCATCGGTCTGAGAAACCTCGGTCATGAGGTTACGGTGGCCTCCAACGGAAGCTACTGGATGGAGACCCCCCGCGATATAGACCTCAACCGCCATGAGTCGAAAATAGGCGGTGCCATATTGTGGGCGCGTCTCAACACTCTGCTCGCTCCCAAGCTGAAAGGCTATGACGTGGTGCAGCTCAGCAGCCCCGTTTTCGTCGATTTGCGTCCCCATCGGGTGGCGAAGGTTTTCGACAAGCTCCGCCGCGACAACGGCAGCGTTTTCCTAACCGCTTTGGGCACCGATTCCAACTACGTCACCGAGTGCCTTGACCCGCGGTCGCCTATAGAGTACAGCGAGTGGAGCCTGTGGGGGCGGACTACGCCTTATCGCTTGGCCAATCCCGATTTCGTGAGCCGGTGGCAGGCGAAACCGCTCAGCGACTTGTGCCGCAAAATCTACAGCGAGGTCGACGGAGTGGTCTCTGCTCTCTATGAATATGATGTGGCCTGTCGGCGGCTTGTTGAGCCTGACAGACTCTGCTACGGCGGTCTGCCTATTAATCTTGAACGGCCGGTGCCGCTCGGTCGCCCGTTGGGCGAGGGTAAAATCAGGCTGTTCCTCGGACGGCATAAATCGCGCTTGTTTGAGAAGGGGACTGATGTGCTTGAAAAAGTCGGACGTGAGGTGCAGTCGGCCGACCCCGCCAACTTCACCTTTGACATCGTGGAAAACTTACCCTACCGCGAGTATCTGAGCCGATTGCGCGGAGCTGATATCGTTTTCGACCAGCTCTATTCCTATACTCCCGCCACAAACGCATTGCTTGCCATGTCCACCGGGCAGGTGGCTGTCTCGGGCGGAGAGGAAGCCTTCTATCGCTTTATCGGCGAGGAGAGATTGCGTCCAGTCATAAACGCTGTGCCTGGCCGGGAACAGGCTCTCGTGGAGAGACTTCTGTCGTTTGCTTCACATCGCGGCGAGCTTAACGCGCTTGGCCGTCAGGGACGGGAGTTTGTCAAAAAGCATCACGATGTCAATCTCGTGGCCGGGCGTTTCGTCCGATTCTGGGAGAGGAGGCTCAATGCGCGATGAAGCTGGAGGTGTTGATATGCACGCATGGCGCCGCCGGAATCGCGCGGCTTGCGGAGCAAGGAGTATTGCCCCGCATCGACGATGTTGGTTATCTCATAAGCTGGCAGACCCCCGATTGCGAAAACGCCGTGGTTCCCGAAGCGTTGCGCCGCCCCGATGTAAGGGTGGTGACAACCCCTACCCGTGGGGTGTCAAACAATCGTAACAACTGTCTTGACAACGCTGTCGGGCCGCTGTGCCTGATGTCTGACGATGACCTCGATTATCATCCTGAGGGGATTAAGGCTGTGATTGACAGGATGGAATCCCATCCTGAATGCGGGTTCGGGTTGTTTGAGTATGATGGCCCTGATGAAAAGTATTATCCCCCCGAGGAGTATGTCCTGGCGGGCCGCTTCGCTAAAAATCATTATCTGACCGAGTTTGAAGTCGCTTTCCGGCTCGATGTCGTCAGAAAGTCGGGTGTCAGGTTCAACCCCTGTTTCGGCGTGGGCAACGACGATTATCAGTCGGGCGAGGGGGCATTCTGGCTACATGAGCTGATGAGAATAGGGGTGACCGGGCGTTTCTTCCCCATAGTCATAGTCACCCACAAGAACCTGTCGACCGGCTCGGAAGACGGAGTGCTTCCCGGTGTGCTTAAAGCCGAGGGAGCTTACATATCGGTCGCGTATCCGCTGACGGCCCTTCCGAGGCTGGCGCTTGTGGCGTGGCGACGCAGCCGCAGCTTTGGCGGCTCACCGCTTCGTCATCTCTACTATCTGTCAAGGGGATATCTGCGCGCGGTGTTCCGTCCCGGTTCGCTCGGACTTAGAGCCAGTTCTTAAACAATAATATACGGCAGAGTAGGGGGGTGCCGCGTCGGCGGCGGGCTATGTGGTCGTGTATGCGTCGCAAGGCCCAGCGGGTGTAGGCCGATTCTTGCTCCGACACTAACTTTTCAAGGTCAGAATGGCCGCAGGGGTTCCCCTCTGATGTGTAGTGGCCGGCGACGATGGCGCGGCGGGCCTTAATCCATCGCAGGTGCCGCCGCAGGCCGCTTTTTTTGAGAATCGTCTCGCAGCGGTCGAGTGCCGCTTCCCATTCCCCCCTCTTTTCAGAGAAACTGCGCCCGGTTATGGATTCGGCCTGCTCATATATGTCGACTGTTATACTGCCGCCCAACTTCTTCATAACGGGGCGGTGTGTCAGCAGCTTCAGCCCGAGAACGTAGTCGTCCCATCCTTTGGTCGATTCATCCCAGCCGCCTGCCTCCCTGACAAATGACGTTCTGGCGGCATAGCGTATGGTGGCCAGCGAGGCGTGAAACAGATGGTTGGTTATCGGGTTGCCGCAGATGAATCTCAACCTCTTTGTGGAACCGTCAATGCGGTGAAGCAGTGCGTCCCAGCCCACTATGTCGGCGTCGGGGTTGTCGGCTATCCCTTTCAGTATCCTTGCCACATGACCCGGACGCATGGTGTCGTCAGAGTCAAAAAACATTACCCATGGGGTGGTGACGGCTTCAAGCCCGCGGTTGCGCGCCGCGGCCGCTCCCGGCTTGGTCTCCGACAGAAGAACCATATCGGTCGATTCCGAACGGTGCGACTCCATCCATTTCTCGATGACGCTGCGGCTCCCGTCGGTCGAGTTGTTATCGACGACGACCATCGACAGCCGGCAATTCTGGGCTGCGATTGAATCGAGTGTGCGGGTCACGAGATTCTCGCGGTTGTAGACCGGCACCACTATGGTGATGAGCGGCTGCTGTTTCATTGATATTTTAACGTTGTCGCCGTTTCCGATATTGTGTTTATGGTACGGCCCGTTGGGAATTTGAGTTGATTTGTGTCTGTTTGGCTTCGTCCAACAGGTTCTCGCTCCGTAAAAATCAGATAAATTTGATTCATACTCTCGACTTATTCGTATATTTGTATCGAAAATCAGATTATAACGCCCTGAAACCGCGATGTTACTTCTCACCACAGCCCCGCTTGTGACAAATCCCGTGCCTATCTTTTTCATAGTGCTCGTGATTATATTGCTTGCGCCCGTGCTGCTCAATAAGCTGCGTATTCCCCACATAATCGGTATGATTGTGGCGGGTGTGGTCGTCGGCCCTTACGGGTGCAACATACTTGCCCGCGACAGCAGTTTCGAGATATTCGGTCAGGTCGGCATCCTTTACCTGATGTTTCTCGCTGGTCTTGAGATAGATATGTTCCATCTCAGGAAAAATCTCAGCAAGGGGATGACATTCGGGCTTTACACATTTTTTGTGCCGATGATCATGGGCACGGTCAGCTCGGTGTTCCTCCTCGACTTTGACTGGATGACGTCGTTGCTCCTGGCCTCGATGTACGCTTCCCACACGCTCATAGCATATCCCGTGGTTTCCCGCTTCGGACTGACGAGGTCGCCGGCTGTCGTGATTACGGTTGCCGGAACAATCGTCACCGTGCTCGGCGCGCTGCTCGTGCTCGCCGGCGTGGTCAGTTTCCATACCGAGGGTGAGTTCCACCACGGTTTTTTCCTGAAGCTGCTTGGCAGCACTCTCCTCTATGCGGTAGCCGTCGTGTATATCTACCCGCGGCTCACCCGTTGGTTTTTCAAAAAATACAGCGACAACGTCACCCAGTTCATCTACATTCTCGCCCTCGTGCTGCTCGCGAGCTGGGCTTCGCAGGTGATCGGGCTTGAGAGCGTGCTCGGAGCTTTCTTCGCCGGGCTGGTGCTAAACCGTTACATACCTTATCTGTCGCCGCTGATGAACCGCATAGAGTTTGTCGGCAACGCCATCTTCATTCCCTATTTTCTTATAGGGGTGGGTATGCTCATCAACGTCAAGGTAATCATATCGGGCTGGGACACGCTCTATGTCGCGGCGGTGATGTCGGTTATGGCCACCTTGTGTAAGTGGATAGCCGCCTGGCTCACCCAAAAGAGTTTTAAAATGAGCGTGATTGACCGCTCTATGATGTTCGGCCTCTCAAACGCCCAGGCCGCCGCCACTCTTGCAGCTGTGATGATAGGCTACCAGCTCGGCATATTTGGCGAGAGCGTGCTGAACGGCACTATTGTCATGATTCTGGTGACGTGCGCTATCTCCTCGGTTGTTACCGAGCGGGCCGCATTGCGCATGAAAACCGAGGTAAGCTCCGAGGACAGCGAGCGCAAGTCGACCAAAGACACAGCCACGCTCATACCCGTGGCCAACCCCATAACGGTCGAGGGATTGGTGGAGCTGGCCGTGCTTATGCGCCGACCCGGCAGCCGTCGTCCTATCTTCGCTCTGCACGTCAGGGACGACAACTCGGCGAGCGCGCGGGCCATAGGACGCAACTCGCTCGACATCGCCGTGCAGGCGGGGGCGAGTGCCGATTGCCGTGTCACCCCTATAGAGCGTTATGACCTCAGCACTGTCACGGGACTGCTCAACACCATCGAGGAACGAGACATCTCGGAAGTGGTCATGGGGCTGCACCGCAAAGCCAACATAATTGACAGCTTTTTCGGATCGAAAATCGAACAGTTGCTAAAATCGACCAACCGCATGGTCGTGCTCGCCCGTTGTTACATACCCGTCAACACCGTCACGAGAATCGTTGTGTGGGTCCCCGGCAAAGCACAGTATGAGACCGGTTTCAGCCGGTGGGTGATGTCGCTCGGCAATCTCGCCCGCCAGATAAGATGTCGCATAATTTTCTGCTGCACGACCGAGGTGAGCGGCGCCATCAGAGCCGTGCTTCATAAAGAAAAATATGAGATAAGGAGCGAGTTCCGCGATGTCGAGGAATGGGACGATTTCGTCGTGCTGGCCAATCGTGTGCTTGACGATGACCTGTTTGTGGTTGTCAATGCGCGCGTGACCTCCGTGTCCTATAGCTCCGACATGGCCGATATGCCGGCTTTCCTGCAGAAATATTTCAATCGCAACAATCTCATGGTCATCTATCCCGAGCAGTTCGGAAAAGAGCCCGCCATGACCTCGTTTGTCGACCCGCTGTCGACAGATCTGACGTCATCGCCCTCACCGTTGTGGGTGAAACTGCGCGGCTGGTGGCGCATGGCGGTTACCGTCAAAAAACGCTTCACACAGCGCGGCCGCTGGGCAAAGCGCGCAGACAGGCTTGAGCTCTGAGGCCGGGGATTTTGATGACGATTATCAGACAAAAACTATCATACACAGACATAATAATGAAATTTACACAGCAGGCTATAGAAGGCGTGTGGCTCATAGAGCTGGTGCGCCATGGCGACGAGCGCGGCTACTTCTGCGAGACATTCCGCTCCGACCTTTTCGAGGCTCACGTCGGTAAAATTGATTTCGTCCAGGACAACGAGTCGTTCTCGCGCCGCGGAGTCATGCGCGGGCTCCACTTTCAACGCGGCGAATGGTCGCAGGCCAAGCTCGTCAGAGTGACCCGCGGCGAGATTGTCGATATAGTGGTCGATCTGAGGCTCGGCTCGCCAACGTTCGGCCGCCATGTGATGGCCCGGCTCTCGGCTGAGAACGGACGTCAGCTTTTCATGCCGCGCGGCATGGCCCACGGCTTCGTGGTGTTGTCCGACGAAGCCCAGTTCCAGTACAAGGTTGACAACTATTATGCGCCTCAGGCCGAGATGACATTGCTCTACGATGACCCCGAGCTTGCCATCGACTACCCGCTGCCCGCGGCCGAGTTGCTTCTGTCGCCAAAAGACAGGGCCGGCATCCCTCTGAAACAGATTGTGGAACTGCTCTGACATCATACGTTTTTACGTTTTGTAAAATAAGAGCGGAAATGTTTGGAAATTAGAAAATTAGTTAGTAATTTTGCTGCGTTTTTCGGGCTATTGTGCTTCGACCTGTCGTTAATCCGCTGAGGGTTAATGTGATAGGCAGCACTTTGGGCTTATGTGAAATAATGATAAAATATTTAAACGAGAATAAAACCAAGTAACAAAACCAAAAACTAAGATGCCTACTATTCAGCAATTAGTAAGAAAAGGACGTGTGGCTCTCAAAGACAAGAGCAAGTCGCCTGCACTCGATTCGTGCCCTCAGCGTCGCGGCGTGTGTGTGCGCGTCTACACCACAACCCCTAAGAAACCTAACTCGGCTATGCGTAAGGTAGCCCGTGTGAGATTGACTAACGGTAAAGAGGTTAACTCTTACATCCCCGGCGAAGGCCACAACCTCCAGGAGCACTCTATCGTGCTTGTACGCGGCGGTCGTGTGAAAGACCTCCCCGGTGTGCGTTATCACATCGTGCGCGGTACTCTCGATACAAGCGGAGTAAAGGATCGCACTCAGCGTCGCTCTAAATACGGAGCCAAGCGTCCCAAGGCCGGTGCAGCCAAGAAGTAATCGAACCCCCGCAGATGAGCGGAGACAAGATGAAGCGTAACTAAACGCACCACGAGATAAACTAAAACAAGTAAACAAAACGACTCGTTTTTGATTTATTGGAGCTAAATTCAACGGTTGAGTAAGCCGTAGCGTCAGAGGACGCCGGGCTGAAGATATGAAGAAGCAAGCAACCAACAGACAAAAACAACAATTTTTGTAAACCAAATGAGAAAAGCAAAACCTAAGAAACGGGTTATCCTGCCCGATCCCGTTTTCCACGATGTAAGAGTGTCGAAATTCGTCAACCACTTGATGTACGACGGCAAAAAGAACACAGCTTACACCATTTTCTATTCAGCACTTGAGACTGTGAAGTCTAAACTGCCCAACGAAGAGAAAACCGCACTCGAGATCTGGAAAAAAGCTCTCGAAAACGTGACTCCCCAGGTAGAGGTAAAGTCACGCCGCGTCGGTGGCGCAACCTTCCAGGTGCCTACTGAAATCCGCCCCGACCGCAAAGAATCAATATCAATGAAAAACCTTATCCTCTATGCCCGCAAGCGTGGCGGCCGTACTATGGCCGACAAACTCGCTGCCGAAATCGTCGACGCGTTCAACGATCAGGGCGGTGCTTTCAAACGTAAGGAAGATATGCACAAGATGGCCGAGGCCAACCGCGCGTTCGCACACTTCCGTTTCTAATTTTTCATTGATACATCTTAGATTTCTAAACAATGGCTAAATCAGACGAAGCTTTAAAATATACCCGTAATATCGGTATCATGGCTCACATCGATGCCGGTAAAACGACAACCTCTGAGCGCATTCTGTTCTACACCGGTCTGACCCACCGCATCGGTGAGGTTCACGACGGTGCCGCCACCATGGACTGGATGGAACAGGAGCAGGAACGAGGTATCACTATCACCTCTGCCGCAACTACCACATTCTGGAAGTACGACGATGAGAAATACAAAATCAACCTCATTGACACTCCGGGACACGTTGACTTCACCGTAGAGGTTGAGCGTTCGCTCCGCGTGCTCGATGGCGCTGTTGCCACATTCTGCGCCGTGGGCGGTGTTGAGCCACAGTCAGAGACCGTTTGGCGTCAGGCCGACAAATACAACGTGCCCCGTATCGGTTACGTCAACAAGATGGACCGCTCGGGCGCGAACTTCTTCGAGGTGGTGCGCCAGCTCAAAGAGGTGCTTGGAGCTAATCCCTGCCCGATTCAGATTCCTATCGGCGCCGAGGAGACCTTCAAAGGTGTGGTTGACCTTATCCGCATGAAAGCCATCTTCTGGCACGATGAGACAATGGGCGCCGACTATGAAATCGAGGAAATCCCCGCCGGTCTTCAGGCTGAAGCTGAGGAATGGCGCGACAAAATGCTTGAGAAAATCGCCGAATACGACGATGATCTGATGGCTAAATATTTCGACGACCCCTCGACCATCACCGAAGATGAAATCCGCAAGGCTCTCCGCAAGGCTACTCTCTCGATGGACGTAGTCCCCATGATTTGCGGCAGCTCTTTCAAAAACAAAGGTGTGCAGCCTCTGCTCGATGCCGTGTGCGCCTACCTTCCCAGCCCTGTCGACGCAGGTGCCATCGAAGGCCACGCTCCCGGCAACCCCGACCAGATTGAAACCCGCGAGCCCTCAAGCGAAGCCCCCATGTGCGCTTTGGCGTTCAAAATCGCCACTGACCCCTATGTGGGCCGTCTCACTTTCTTCCGCGTCTACTCGGGCGACGTCGTTGCCGGCTCCTACATCCTTAACAGCCGTTCAGGCAAGAAGGAACGCGTGAGCCGTCTGTTCCAGATGCACTCCAACAAGCAGAACCCGATGGAGAAAATCGGTTGCGGCGATATAGGCGCAGGTGTCGGCTTCAAGGATATCCGCACCGGCGACACCCTCTGCGACGAAACTCACCCCATCGTTCTCGAGGCTATGGAATTCCCCGATCCCGTGATCGGTATCGCCGTAGAGCCTAAGACTCAGAAAGACCTCGACAAACTCGGCGTCGGCCTTCAGAAACTTGCCGAGGAAGACCCCACATTCCGCGTTGAAACCAACGAAGAGACCGGCCAGACCGTCATCTCAGGTATGGGTGAGCTTCACCTCGACATCATTATCGACCGTCTCCGCCGCGAGTTCAAGGTGGAATGTAACCAGGGTCGTCCCCAGGTAACATATAAGGAAACAATCACCCAGCCCGTTGAGCTTCGCGAAGTGTTCAAGAAGCAGACAGGTGGTCGCGGTAAGTTCGCCGACATCATCGTCCGCGTCGAACCGGTCGACGAAGGCTTCGAAGGCGGACTCCAGTTCATCGACGAGGTCAAGGGCGGTAACATCCCCAAAGAGTTCATCCCCTCGATTCAGAAAGGTTTCCAGACCGCGATGAAAAACGGCGTGCTCGCAGGATTCCCCGTCGAACAGCTCAAAGTCACCGTTATCGACGGTTCGTTCCACCCGGTCGATTCAGACCAGTTGTCGTTCGAGCTTTGCGCCATTCAGGCGTTCAAGAAGGCATCTGAGAAAGCCGGCCCCGTGCTCCTCGAGCCTATCATGAAAATCGAAGTCGTTACCCCCGAGGAAAGCATGGGCGACGTCATCGGCGACTTGAACAAACGCCGCGGACAGGTTGAAGGCATGGAGACAAGCCGCTCAGGCGCGCGTGTCGTAAAGGCCAAAGCCCCCCTCGCCGAGATGTTCGGTTATGTCACCGCTCTCCGCACAATCACCTCAGGCCGCGCAACCTCGACCATGTCGTTCTCACACTACTCAGAGGTTAGCACCTCTATCGCTAAAAACGTCTTGACTGAGTGCCAAGGCCGCGTTGATCTTTTGAAATAACAAATCATTCAAACCAATATGAGCCAAAAAATCAGAATCAAATTAAAATCTTACGATTACAACTTGGTGGACAAGTCGGCTGAGAAGATCGTAAAGACTGTGAAGGCTACAGGTGCGGTTATCAGCGGGCCAATTCCCCTGCCCACTCACAAGCGTATCTTCACGGTCAACCGCTCGACTTTCGTGAACAAAAAATCACGCGAGCAGTTCCAGCTTTCATCTTTCAAACGTCTTATCGACATCTACAACTCCACCGCCAAAACAGTGGACGCGCTGATGAAGCTCGAGCTTCCCAGCGGTGTCGAAGTGGAAATCAAGGTGTAATAAGTAATAGTTTCAATCAATTAATTTAACAAACAGAGAAATGCCAGGATTATTAGGAAAGAAAATCGGAATGACATCCGTTTTCAGTGCCGACGGCAAAAACGTGCCGTGCACTGTTATCGAAGTAGGTCCTTGTGTGGTTACTCAGGTAAAAACCGTTGACAACGATGGCTACGACGCTCTGCAGCTCGGTTTCCAGGAGCAAAAAGAAAAGCACCTGACCAAGCCCGAGATCGGCCATTTCAAGAAAGCGGGCGTAACCCCCAAGCGTCACTTGGCCGAGTTCAAAGGGTTTGACGGCGAGTACAAGCTCGGCGACACAATCAGCGTAGAGCTGTTCAGCGAAAACGACTTCGTCGACGTGGTCGGCACCTCGAAAGGTAAAGGCTTCCAGGGCGTCGTTAAGCGTCACGGATTCGGAGGTGTGGGCCAGTCTACCCACGGCCAGCACAACCGCCTCCGCGCCCCCGGTTCGGTAGGCGCCTGCTCTTATCCCGCCAAAGTGTTCAAAGGTATGCGCATGGCAGGCCAGATGGGCAACGAGCGCGTGACCGTACAGAACCTCCAGGTGCTGAAGGTCATCGCTGACCACAATCTTTTGATGATTAAGGGATCAATCCCCGGATGTAAAGGTTCAATCGTATTAATTGAGAAATAATGGAACTCGCAATATACAACATAAAAGGAGAAGACACCGGCCGTAAAGCACAGCTTAACGACGAGGTGTTTGCAATTGACGCAAACGAGCACGCCGTATATCTCGATGTGAAGCAATACTTGGCCAACCAGCGTCAGGGTACCCACAAATCCAAAGAACGCAGCGAAGTCAGCGGCTCTACCCGCAAGCTCCACAAACAGAAAGGCGGCGGCGGCTCGCGTATCGGTGACATCAACTCACCCGTGCTCGTCGGTGGTGGACGCGTGTTCGGTCCACGTCCCCGCGACTACCGCTTCAAACTCAACAAAAAACTCAAACAGCTCGCACGCAAGAGCGCTCTGACTATCAAGGCTCAAGATAATCAGATCATAATCGTCGAAGACTTCACTCTCGACGCGCCCAAAACCAAAGATTTCGTAAATATTACTAAAAATCTTAAAGTTGAAGGCAAGCGACTCCTGCTCGTTTTAGCGGACCAAAATAAAAACGTATATTTGTCAGCTCGTAATGTGCCTGAGACGAAAATCATGACCGCCTCAGACATTAACACTTATGCTGTGCTTAACAACAAAGCTATTATCCTCACGGAAAGTAGCCTTGACGTTATTAACCAACTTTAACCCCATAGGAGGATAAAACAATGGATATAATGATAGAACCAATCGTAACCGAAAAGGCTACACGGTTGACCGAAAAACTCAACCGCTACACATTCCGCGTTTCCCCCGATGCAAACAAATACCAGATCCAGGACCTGGTTGAGAAGCTCTACGGGGTGAAAGTGGTTGCCGTCAACACTGCGGTTGTTAGAGGTAAAAACAAGTCCCGTTACACCAAGAGCGGTCTGCTCAAAGGTAAGACAGCGTCTTACAAAAAAGCGATCATCACGGTGGCCGACGGTGAAACTATTGACTTTTATAGCAACATTTAAATAAAAAATGGCAGTAAGAAAATTCAAGCCCACAACACCGGGGCAAAGACACAAGGTTATTGGTGTATTTAAAGGTACAATCACTGCTACTACACCAGAAAAATCTCTTACAGTCGGCAAAAAATCGTCGGGCGGCCGCAACTCACAGGGCCGTCTGACCGTACGCTATATCGGCGGCGGTCACAAACGCAAATACCGCATCATCGACTTTAAGAGAAACAAAGACGGTGTTCCCGCCGTAGTGAAATCGATCGAGTATGACCCCAACCGCTCTGCCCGTATCGCACTCCTATACTACGTCGATGGAGCAAAGGCTTACATTATCGCACCCAACGGCTTAGAAGTTGGCATGACCGTCGTCAGCGGTCCCGATGTCGCTCCCGAGGTTGGAAACGCTCTCCCCCTGAGCAAAATACCCCTCGGTACCGTCATCCACAACATCGAGTTGCGTCCCGGCCAGGGAGCCATCATGGCTCGCTCCGCCGGCACTTTCGCGCAGTTGACTTCGCGAGAAGGTGATTACGCCATTATCAAATTACCTTCGGGAGAAACACGTAAAATCCTCGCAGCCTGCAAGGCAACCGTCGGAGTTGTCGGCAACAGCGAGCACTCGCTTGAACGCTCAGGCAAAGCCGGCCGCTCTCGCTGGCTCGGCCGCCGTCCCCGCAACCGCGGCGTAGTTATGAACCCTGTCGACCACCCGATGGGTGGTGGTGAAGGCCGCGCTTCCGGTGGTCATCCCCGTTCACGCAAGGGCTTGTACTCTAAGGGCCTCAAGACACGTGCGCCGAAGAAACACTCTTCAAAGTACATTATTGAAAGAAGAAAAAAGTAATCTGATTAATTAAGCAACTATGAGTCGTTCATTAAAAAAAGGCCCATTTATCAGCGTGAAACTCGAAAAGAAAGTTTCGGCGATGGATGAGAGCGGCAAGAAATCGGTTATCAAGACTTGGAGCCGAGCTTCGATGATTGCCCCCGAGTTCGTCGGACACACTTTCGCAGTCCACAACGGTAATAAGTTCATTCCTGTCTATGTAACCGAGAACATGGTAGGTCACAAACTCGGCGAGTTCGCTCCCACCCGCACCTTCCGTGGTCACGCCGGTAACAAGAAGAAATAATCTGGGCCCTGGTTATAAATAATTTTTGAAAAAAAGAAAAGATTAAAATACAATGGGTGTAAGAAAAAGACAATCAGCCGAATTAATTAAGGAAGCCCGCAAAAGCCAGGCGTTTGCCAAGCTGACAAACGTCCCCTCCTCCCCGCGCAAGATGCGACTCGTCGCAGACTTGGTTCGCGGCCAAGAGGCATTCCGCGCGCTGGGTATCCTGAAATTCTCCAATAAAGAGGCAGCAGCCAAAGTAGAGAAACTTCTCCGCTCGGCTATCGCCAACTGGGAAGCCAAAAACGAAAAGAAAGCCGAGAGCGGCGAGCTTTACATCAGCACAATCCACGTCGATTGCGCGCCGATGCTCAAACGTCTCCGCCCGGCTCCTCAGGGTCGAGGCTACCGGATCCGTAAACGTGCCAACCACGTTACATTGTTTGTAGATACGATTGACAATAAAGTAAAAAAAGAGGCATAAGAAATGGGACAGAAAGTAAATCCAATCAGCAATCGCTTGGGTGTCATCAGAGGTTGGGACTCTAACTGGTATGGTGGCAGCAATTACGGAGATACCCTGCTCGAAGACTCAAAACTTCGCAAGTATCTTAATGTCCGCTTAGCCAAATCAAGCGTTTCTCGCATCGTGATCGAGCGCACACTCAAGCTCATCACAATCACCGTGTGCACCTCGCGCCCCGGTCTGATCATCGGCAAAGGCGGCTCTGAGGTCGACAAACTCAAAGAAGAACTCAAGAAAATCACCGACAAAGACGTCCAGATCAACATCTTCGAGGTGAAACGTCCCGAGCTCGACGCCCAGATCGTCGCAAGCACCATCGCTCGCCAGATCGAAGGCAAAATCGCCTACCGCCGCGCCGTCAAGATGGCCATCGCATCGACAATGCGCAGCGGAGCCGAAGGTATCAAAGTGCAGGTTTCAGGCCGTCTCAACGGCGCGGAAATGGCACGCTCAGAGATGTTCAAGGAAGGCCGTACCCCCCTCCACACTCTCCGCGCCGACATCGACTACGCCCTCGTTGAAGCTCACACGAAAGTGGGCGTGATCGGCGTGAAGGTTTGGATCTGCCGCGGTGAAGTTTACGGCAAACGCGACCTTGCTCCCTCTTTCACCTCAAACGCAAAAGAGGGTCGCGGAGCGTCAAACAACGGCGCACCCCGCCGAGGCGGTTTCCGCAAACCCAAAAACAACCGTTAAACCATTTCAATTGAATCTCAACAACAATGTTACAACCAAAGAAAACTAAATTTCGCAGAGCACAGAAAGGCCGCATGAAGGGCATCGCCCAGCGCGGCAACCAGCTTGCTTTCGGATCGTTTGGTATAAAGACTTTGGAGTCAAAATGGATCACGGGTCGCCAGATTGAGGCCGCCCGTGTAGCCGTGACTCGATATATGCAGCGCCAGGGACAAATCTGGATCCGCATATTCCCCGACAAACCTATCACCAAGAAGCCTGCCGAAGTCCGCATGGGTAAAGGTAAAGGTTCGCCCGAAGGCTTCGTAGCCCCGGTAACCCCCGGCCGTATGCTCATCGAGGTCGAAGGCGTAAGCTACGAAATCGCGAAGGAAGCACTGCGTCTCGCAGCCCAGAAACTCCCAGTGATCACAAAGTTTGTCGTGCGCCGCGACTATGACCCAACCCAAAACGTGTAATAAGCCATGACAAAAGAAGAAATCAAGCAGCTTAGCACCAAGGATCTCCAGGACAAGTTGGCCGAAATGGTCAAAGACTATGCGCAGCTCAAGGCCAACCACTCCGTGTCTCCCCTGGACAACCCCTCGCAAATCACCAAGGATCGCAAAATGATCGCACGCGTCAAAACCGAGTTGCGCTGGCGCGAGATTAACAACAAATAATCCCAAGCAATGGAAGAAAAGAGAAATTTAAGAAAAGAACGTATTGGGGTTGTATCGAGCAACAAGGGTGACAAAACTATAACCGTCACTATCAAGTGGAAGGAGAAACACCCTATCTACGGCAAGTTCGTCAACAAGACCAAGAAATACCACGCCCACGACGAGAAAAACGAGTGCGGCGTCGGCGACACCGTCAAGCTGATGGAAACCCGTCCCTTGAGCAAAACCAAGAGATGGAGATTAGTAGAAATCATCGAAAAAGCGAAGTAAACTATGATACAGACTGAATCACGATTAAATGTAGCCGATAACAGCGGGGCCAAAGAAGTCCTGTGTATCCATGTTCTGGGCGGTACAGGTCGTCGTTACGCATCGGTTGGCGACATCATCGTTGTAACGGTGAAAGACGCCATCCCCTCATCTGACGTCAAGAAAGGTACTGTATCTAAGGCTGTCGTTGTGCGCACCAAGAAAGAGATCCGCCGTCCCGACGGTTCCTACATCCGCTTCGACGACAACGCCTGCGTCCTTCTCAACAACGCCGGCGAGCTCCGCGGGACACGTATCTTCGGCCCCGTTGCGCGCGAACTCCGCGCCACCAACATGAAGATTGTTTCTCTCGCACCCGAAGTCCTTTAACACCCCCTAACAGCAAACAATTTCAGAAATGAGCAAATTGCATATCAAAAAAGGCGATACGGTCTACGTCAACTCCGGCGACGACCGCGGCAAAGAGGGTAGAGTGCTGTCGGTGATCCCCGCAAAGCAGCGCGCTATCGTCGAGGGCGTAAACATGGTCTCGAAAAGCACCAAGCCCACCGCAAAGCATCCCCAGGGTGGCATAATCAAAATGGAAGCCCCCATCCATGTGTCTAACCTCAACCTAATTGACCCCAAGTCTGGCAAACCGACACGCGTCGGCTTCCGCAAAGACGAAAACGGCAAAAAGGTACGCTATTCCAAAAAATCAGGAGAGGAGATTAAATAATGAGCACCCAAACACTGAAAAAAGACTACAAGGAGCGCATTGTCCCCGCTCTTGAGAAGGAATTCAACTACACCTCAGTGATGCAGGTTCCCCGGTTGAAGAAAATCGTCATCAACCAGGGTCTCGGCGAGGCAACTCAGGATAAGAAAATTATCGAGACCGCACTCAACGAAATAACCGCCATCACCGGACAGAAAGCTGTGGCTACCCTCTCAAAGAAGGACATCTCTAACTTCAAAGTGCGTAAAAAAATGCCCATCGGCGTGATGGTCACCCTGCGCAAAGACAAGATGTATGAATTCATGGAGCGTCTGGTACGCGTGGCCCTCCCCCGTATCCGCGACTTCAAAGGCATCGAAGGAAAGCTCGACGGCCGCGGAAACTACACCCTCGGCATCACGGAGCAGATCATCTTCCCCGAAATCAACATCGACAACATCTCCAAGCTGATGGGTATGAACATAACCTTCGTCACATCGGCCAACACCGACGAAGAAGGCTTCGCACTGCTCAAACAGTTTGGACTCCCCTTTAAAAACGCTAAAAACTAAACGACTGACATGGCAAAAGAATCAATGAAAGCCCGCGAGGTAAAGCGCGCGCGTCTTGCCGCAAAGTACGCCCAAAAGCGTGCCGAGCTCAAGAAGATTGTTAATTCAGGAGTCGACGAAGAAAAGCGCGCCGAAGCCTACGAGGCAGCCCAGCAGCTCCAGTTGCTCCCCAAAAACAGCAATCCTATCCGCGTGCACAACCGTTGCAAAATCACCGGTCGTCCCAAAGGCTATATGCGCCAATTCGGAATCTCACGTATCCAATTCCGCGAAATGGCCTCGGCCGGCCTAATCCCCGGTGTTAAGAAAGCGAGCTGGTAACTATCATATTCTCTCCTCCAGCTGCTTCGCGCCCCACGGCGGGCGAGACGAGACAACGAGAGAATATTAAATATTGTTGGGATAGGCCCAATCAATTTAAAACAACAACAAAATGACTGATCCAATAGCAGATTATTTGACAAGATTGAGGAACGCTATCAAGGCGCAGCACCGCGTAGTCGAGATTCCCGCCTCAAACTTGAAAAAAGAAATCACTAAGATTCTTTTTGAACAAGGCTATATACTTAATTACAAGTTTATAGAGGGTGAAACCCCCGCCGGCACTATCAAGATCGCCTTAAAGTACGACCCCGTTGACAAAGTCAACGCCATAAAGGCCCTCAAGCGCGTTTCGCGCCCCGGTCTGCGTCAGTACACAGGCTACAAAGATATGCCCCGAGTGTTAAATGGTTTAGGTATCGCAATCCTCTCAACATCCAAAGGCGTAATGACCAACAAAAAGGCAGCCGAGGAGAAAGTCGGTGGCGAAGTCCTTTGTTATATTTACTAATCTTATAGGAGGTAAATCATCATGTCAAGAATAGGTAAAGCTCCCATTGAGATCCCTGCCGGCGTAACCGTCAAAGCCGACAATAACATCGTGACCGTCAAAGGCCCCAAAGGCGAACTTAAACAAACCGTCAACCCCGACATCGAAGTCAAAGTCGAGGATGGCCATGTGGTTGTGACTCGTCCCACCGACGACAAAGAACACCGCGCGCTCCACGGTCTATACCGCGCGCTCATCCACAACATGGTCGTTGGCGTTTCAACGGGCTATCGCAAAGAAATGGAATTAGTGGGTGTGGGTTACCGCGCCACAGCTACCGGCCAAGTGCTTGAGCTGGCCCTCGGTTACTCTCACGCTATATATATCAAACTTCCCGCTGAAGTCAAGGTTGAGGCTAAGACCGAACGTAACAAAAACCCGTTGATTATTCTCGAGAGCGACGACAAACAGCTCCTCGGCCAGGTATGCGCCAAGATCCGCTCGCTCCGCAAGCCCGAACCCTACAAGGGCAAAGGTATCAAGTTTGTCGGCGAAGTTATTCGTCGTAAATCAGGTAAATCGGCTGGTGCCAAATAAGTAAAATAGACTCAATCATGTTTTCAAAGCAACAAAGAAGAAATAAAATCAAGGCCCGCATCCGCGGTAAAATCTCCGGGACAGCCCAGCGTCCGCGCATGACGGTCTTCCGCTCCAACAAGCAGATTTATGTGCAGCTCGTCGACGACCTCAAAGGCGCGACACTCGTCGCTGCATCGTCAAAAGGTATCGCCGAAGGAACCAAGTCAGAAATCGCAGCCAAGGTAGGTGAGGCTATCGCAGCCAAAGCTATCGCCGCCGGCGTAACTGAAGTGGTTTTTGACCGCAACGGTTATCTCTTCCACGGCAGAGTAAAATCATTGGCTGACGCCGCTCGTAAAGGCGGTCTTAAATTTTAAACGATTATGGCAAAAAGAAATAACAAAGTAAAATCAACTACCGACTTAGAGTTGAAAGACCGTCTCGTGGCAATCAACCGCGTAACAAAGGTTACCAAAGGTGGTCGCACATTCACTTTCGCCGCTATCGTTGTCGTTGGTAATGAAAACGGCATCGTCGGTTGGGGCCTCGGCAAAGCCAATGAGGTCACCGCCGCGATCGCTAAAGGCGTGGAAGCCGCAAAGAAAAACCTTATCAAGGTCCCCGTCCACAAAGGCACAATCCCCCACGAGCAAGTCGCTAAGTTCGGCGGCTCGCGAGTACTCCTCAAGCCCGCGAGCCACGGTACCGGCGTAAAAGCCGGTGGTGCTATGCGCGCCGTTCTTGAGAGTGTCGGCATAACCGACGTCCTCGCAAAGTCAAAGGGCTCGTCAAACCCTCACAACCTTGTGAAGGCCACCATCGCCGCACTCGACGAGATGAGAAGCCCGGCAACTATCGCGCAAAACCGCGGTGTAGCCGTTGAAAAAGTGTTTAAAGGTTAATCCCGCTTACTCAAAATGGCAAAAATTAAAATCACTCAGATAAAGAGCCGCATCAACTGCCCGGCGGTTCAGAAACGCACTCTCGACGCCCTCGGCTTGAGAAAAATGCATCACACTGTGGTTATGGATGACACCCCCTCTGTGATGGGTATGGTTAACAAAGTTCGTCATTTGGTAGAAGTGACCAACGCTTAAAATAATTATTTACGACTATGGATTTAAGTAATTTGCAACCCGCCGTTGGATCGGTTAGAAAGAAAACCAGAATCGGTCGCGGTCCGGGCTCCGGAAAGGGTGGAACTTCTACCCGTGGCCACAAAGGTGCCAAATCACGTTCTGGTTACAGCCGCAAAATCGGTTTTGAAGGCGGTCAGATGCCCCTCCAGCGCCGTCTCCCCAAATTCGGCTTCAAGAACCCCAACCGCAAGGAATACAAGGCTATCAACCTTCGCGACCTCGAAGCGCTCGCCGAAGCAAAACAGCTTCAGCGAATCGGTATCGAGGAACTCCGCGAGGCCGGCTATATCAACAACAAGGACTTGGTGAAGATTCTCGCCAAAGGCACCCTCACCAAGAAACTTGAAGTTACGGCCAACGCCTTCTCCGCTGCCGCTCAGCAGGCCATCGAAGCCGCAGGTGGTTCAATCAATAAAATCGAGAAATAATGAGATTTGTTGAAACCATAAAAAACATTTGGACGATTGAAGAACTGCGCAAACGTCTTCTTGTGACGCTCTTGCTGGTGCTGGTCTACCGTCTCGGCTGCTATGTGGTGCTTCCAGGCATCTCACCCGACGAGCTTGACGCGCTGTCCAACTTCACCAACAAAAGCGGCCTGATGCAGTTGCTCGATATGTTCTCGGGCGGCGCGTTCTCGCAGGCTTCGATTTTCGCCCTCGGTATCATGCCCTACATCACTGCATCCATCGTGATTCAGTTGCTGGGCATGGTGCTCCCTTCTTTCCAGAAAATGCAGAGAGAAGGGGAGAGCGGACGCCAAAAACTCAATCAGTACACACGCTACCTCACTGTGCTGATCCTCTTGCTCCAAGGTCCCGCCTTCCTCGTCAACATCCAGGTACAGGTTAGTGCCGCGGGTGGCGACGCCCACATGGGCTTCTGGACCGTGGTCTACCTGACCATCATCCTCGCCGCCGGCTCCATGTTCATCATGTGGCTCGGAGAGCGCATCACCGACCGCGGTATCGGAAATGGTATCTCGTTCATAATCCTCGTGGGCATCATTGCCCGACTCCCGGGGGCACTGTTCTATGAATTTACCAGCCGTCTCCCGGGCTCTACCGGCTCAGAGGGCGGTCTGATAATGTTCATCGTCGAGGTGATTCTGCTCTTTGCCGTCACCGTTGGAGCCGTATTGCTCGTGCAGGGAACACGCAAAGTCCCCGTGCAGTATGCCAAACGCATCGTCGGCAACAAGCAATATGGAGGAGCGCGCCAGTACATCCCTCTCAAGGTTAACGCAGCCGGTGTGATGCCGATCATCTTCGCCCAGGCGATCATGTTCATCCCCATCACCCTCGCCGGATTCGGCGCCGGCGAAGACTCATCGAGCTTCTTCGCAGCGTTCTCCGACATCAACGGATTCTGGTATAACTTCGTATACTTCGTGATGATTGTGGCGTTCACCTACTTCTACACCGCGATCACCGTACGCCCCACTCAGATGGCTGAAGACATGAAGCGCAACAACGGCTTCATCCCCGGTGTCAAACCCGGCAAAAAAACCGCTGAGTATCTTGACTCGATCATGTCACGCATCACACTCCCCGGATCTCTGTTCCTCGGTGTCGTAGCAATCCTACCCGCATTCGCGCGCTTCTTCGGCATAAGCCAGAACTTCGCGCAATTCTTCGGCGGCACATCGCTGCTGATCATGGTCGGAGTCGTGCTCGATACCCTGCAGCAGATCGAGAGCCACCTGATGATGCACCACTACGATGGTTTGATGAAGGATGGTAAGATCAAAGGCCGCACAACAGGCAGTGCTTATTAATCCGGCATTAATTGACAGCTACATTAAAAACTAAAAAATGATTTATCTAAAGACACCTCAGGAAATCGAAAAGATGCAAGCCGCTTGCACGCTTGTCAGCCAAGCCATGGGCGAGGTTGCAAAGCTCGTCGCTCCCGGTGTCACAACCCACAAGCTTGACACCGTTGCCCGGGAATTTATCCTGGACAACGGCGGAAAGCCTGCCTGCCTCGGATACGGAGGATTCCCCGCGACGCTCTGCATCGAAGTCAACGAGACAGTCGTCCACGGATTTCCTTCAAACTACGCCCTTCGCGAAGGCGACATAATCGGAATCGACACTGTTGTCGAGCTCGACGGCTACAACGGAGATATGTGCTACACATTCCCCGTAGGCCAGGTCGACGAGAAAGTAATGAAACTGCTCGTCACCACTAAAGAATCGCTCTACAAAGGGATCGCGGCCTGCAAAGTCGACAAACGCATTGGCGACATCGCCAATGCCATACAGACCTACTGCGAAGCCCGGGGCTACACCGTAGTCCGCGAAATGTGCGGGCACGGCATCGGCCGCAAGATGCACGAAGACCCCGAAGTCCCCAACTACGGACGTCGAGGCACCGGCGCGGTGATACGCAACGGAATGTGCATCGCGATCGAACCGATGATTAACCTCGGAAGCCGCAACATAGTGATCGAACGCGACGGATGGACCTGCCGCACAAAAGACCGTAAACCTTCAGCCCATTACGAGCACACGGTGGCGGTCGTCGACGGCGAAGCGAAAATCCTCACAACGTTCGACTACATCCAACAGGCAATGGGAGATAGATTTATTTAAGTCGATATAATGGCAAAACAAGCAGCAATCGAGTTAGACGGAGTTATCGTCGAAGCATTGTCCAACGCAATGTTCCGTGTAGAGCTGGCCAACGGCCACGAAATCACCGCGCACATCTCGGGAAAGATGAGAATGCACTACATCAAAATCCTTCCCGGCGACAAAGTGCGTGTCGAGATGTCTCCCTACGACCTCTCAAAAGGTCGCATAGCCTTTAGATACAAATAATAAAATACTAAAGAAATATGAAAGTAAGAGCCTCAATCAAGAAGCGCACCCCCGACAGCAAAATTGTACGTCGCAAAGGACGTCTTTACGTCATCAATAAGAAAAATCCCAAGTACAAACAGCGTCAAGGATAAAATTTGTTATTTTTGCAAAAAATTAGTCAACAAATATGGCAGTAAGAATCGTGGGAGTTGACCTCCCCCAGAACAAAAGAGGTGAAATCGCCTTGACTTATATCTTCGGCATCGGTCGCAGCGCAGCCAACACCATACTCGAAAAGGCTGGCGTTGACAAAAATATCAAAGTAAAAGACTGGACCGACGAGCAAGCCGCTAAAGTGCGCGAAGTCATCAGCGCTAACTACAAAGTGGAAGGTGACCTCCGCAGCGAAATTCAGCTCAACATCAAACGTCTGATGGACATCGGTTGCTACCGTGGAATCCGTCACCGCATCGGCCTGCCCGTTCGCGGTCAGAGTACCAAAAACAACGCCCGCACACGCAAGGGACGCAAGAAAACAGTCGCTAACAAGAAGAAAGCTACTAAATAATAATAGAATATGGCAAAAAAAACAGTCGCAGCTAAGAAGAGAAACGTTAAGGTTGACGCAGCAGGTCAGCTTCATGTACACTCCTCTTTCAACAACATTATCGTGTGCTTAGCAAACAGCGAAGGCCAAGTCATCTCATGGTCAAGTGCCGGAAAGATGGGCTTCCGCGGTTCTAAGAAAAACACCCCCTACGCAGCGCAGATGGCCGCCCAGGATTGCGCTAAAGTAGCCTACGACCTGGGCCTGCGAAAAGTAAAAGCTTATGTCAAAGGACCCGGTAACGGTCGTGAGTCCGCTATCCGCACAATCCACGGCGCAGGCATCGAAGTGACCGAGATTATCGACGTCACACCGCTGCCTCACAACGGATGTCGTCCCCCGAAACGTCGCCGCGTCTGATTAGAGCAGCGATTTTTCGGCCGACTGCAACATAAGTTCAAAAAACATCTTTTCTTTAGTATTAGAGTAACTATTATTTAACTCGAGCGCGCAACCGGAACCTATTAACGTGAATAGACCATATTTTAGTCACCTCTCTATGGTCGCGGCTGCACTTTAACGGGATTCGAGCGCTCAAAAAAAATAGAAAACAAAAATGGCAAGATATACAGGTCCAAAGACCAAAATCGCACGCAAGTTCGGCGAGCCTATCTTCGGCGAAGACAAAGTTTTGTCCAAGAAGAACTATCCCCCGGGTCAGCACGGCCAGAACCGCCGTCGCAAAACATCCGAGTATGGCGTCCAGTTGCGTGAGAAACAAAAAGCCAAATACACATATGGCGTTTTGGAAAAACAATTCCGCAACCTCTTCGGCAAAGCCTCACGCATTAAGGGTATCACCGGTGAGATTCTCCTGCAACTCCTCGAAAGCCGTCTCGACAATGTTGTCTATCGCCTCGGCATAGCCCCCACACGCGCGGCAGCACGTCAGAACGTGATCCACAAACACATAACCGTCAACGGAGCCGTCGTAAACATCCCCTCCTACCAGGTGAAGCCCGGCGACATCGTAGGCGTGCGAGAGAAAGCCAAATCACTCGAAGTCATCGCCGACGCTCTCGCTGGTTTCAACCACAGCAAATACCCCTGGATTGAATGGGACGAATCTCAGAAAGCCGGCAAATTCCTTCATATGCCCGCACGCGAGGATATCCCCGAAAATATCAAGGAACAGTTGATCGTCGAGTTGTATTCTAAATAATAAATAAGCAAGATCCATGGCTATTTTAACTTTCCAAAAACCCGACAAAGTTTTGATGCTGGAAGCCGACAACTTCTTCGGCAAGTTTGAGTTCAAACCTTTGGAACCGGGATATGGCATCACCGTGGGCAACGCCCTACGTCGCGTGCTCCTCTCTTCGCTTGAGGGATATGCGATATCGTCTATCAAGATTGACGGCGTGAAACATGAGTTTGATACTATCCCCGGAGTTAAAGAGGATGTTACAAACATTATCCTTAACCTCAAGAAGGTAGACCTCAAACAGATTGTCGAAGACACCGAATTTGAGAAGGCTACCATCACCGTGGCGGGACAGGAGGTATTCAAGGCCGGTGACATCAGCAAAGCCCTCTCTGGCTTCGAGGTGTTGAACCCCGACTTGGTGATTTGTCATTTGGATCCCGACGCTCGTTTCCAGATTGAACTCACTATCAACAAGGGCCGCGGCTGGGTTCCCGCCGAAGAAAATCAAGGCGTTAACGACGACATAAACGTCCTCGCTATCGACTCGATCTACACCCCCATCAAAAATGTGAAGTACACAGTCGAAAACTTCCGCGTCGATCAGAAGACCGACTACGAAAAACTCATTCTTGAAATCACGACCAACGGCTCGATTCTGCCGAAAGACGCTCTGAAAGAGGCCGCCAAAATACTGATTTACCACTTCATGCTTTTCTCCGACGAGAAAATCACTCTCGAGACACCCGACACCGACAACAACGAGGAATTTGATGAAGAAGTGCTGCATATGCGCCAACTTCTCAAATCAAAACTTGTCGATATGGATCTCTCCGTCCGCGCGCTCAACTGCTTGAAGAGCGCCGAGGTCGAGACTCTCGGCGAGCTCGTGGTATTCAACAAGACCGACCTCCTCAAATTCCGCAACTTCGGCAAAAAATCACTCACTGAGCTTGATGAGCTGCTGGCCAACCTGAACCTCTCGTTCGGGATGGATATTTCCAAGTATAAATTAGATAAAGAGTAAAAACGATGAGACATAATAAAAAATTCAACCACCTTGGCCGCAAAAAAGCCCATCGTGACGCCCTCCTCGCAAACATGACCATATCACTGATCATGAAAAAGCGCATCTTCACGACGCTTGCCAAGGCAAAAGCCCTGCGTATGTACGCCGAGCCGCTGATCAACCGCGCCAAAGAAGACTCAATGGGCAACCGCCGACTCGTCTTCAGCTATCTCCAGAACAAATATGCCGTCACCGAACTTTTCCGCGAAGTGGCACAGAAGATCGCTGACCGTCCGGGTGGATACACCCGCATCCTCAAGACAGGCAACCGCCTTGGCGACAACGCCCAGATGTGCATGATCGAGCTTGTTGACTACAACGAGAATATGCTCAAGGACAAAGGCGCCAAGAAAACCGCCGGCCGCACCCGCCGCTCAGGCAAGAAAGCAGCCGACAAAGCCGCTGTCGAGACAACCGCGCCCGCTGCGGAGGCATCCGCTGCCGAAGCACCCGCAGCCGAATAACAAACCGACAACATCCAAATTGTTAATAAAGCTGTCCGGCGACAATTTCACCGTCGCCGGACAGCTTGTTTTTTGACGGAAATTTACTATCTTTGTGGCGCGATTTTGAGAACAAAAAATAACTCAATATTTTTACTGAATTTTAAAAGTAAAGAACTATGAAGATTGAAAAAATCATCGGTCGTGAGGTTCTCGACTCACGAGGCAATCCCACTGTGGAAGTTGACGTAATGCTTGAATCAGGTGCGCGCGGCCGCGCTTCAGTGCCCTCTGGTGCATCTACCGGCGTTAACGAGGCTCTTGAGCTTCGCGACGGTGACAAATCTCGTTATATGGGCAAGGGTGTGACCAAAGCCGTGGCCAATGTAAACGGCCCCATCGCAGAGGCTCTTAAAGGTATGAGCGCGCTCGACCAGATCGCTATCGACGAGAAAATGCTTGCACTCGACGGCACCGACACCAAATCAAACCTCGGAGCCAACGCAATCCTCGGCGTTTCTCTCGCCGTCGCTAAAGCCGCTGCCGACTATCTCGACCTCCCCCTCTACAAATACATCGGCGGTTGCAACTCATACGTTCTCCCCGTTCCCATGATGAACATCATCAACGGCGGCGCACACTCCGACGCCCCCATCTGCTTCCAGGAATTCATGATTCGTCCCATCGGCGCCGCATCATTCAAAGAAGGCATCCGCATGGGCACCGAAGTGTTCCACAACCTCAAGAAAGTGCTCCACGACCGCGGCCTCTCTACCGCCGTCGGTGACGAAGGTGGCTTCGCTCCCACACTCGATGGCACCGAGGACGCCCTCAACGTAATCATCAAGGCTATCGAACTCGCCGGCTACAAACCCGGTAAAGATGTTACAATCGGTCTTGACTGCGCATCTTCCGAGTTCTACAAAGATGGCGTCTACGACTACACTTGGAAACAAGGTGCCGACGCTCCCAAGCTCACTTCAGCCCAGCAAGCCGAGTTCCTCAAAGAACTTGTCGAGAAATACCCCATCGACTCAATCGAGGACGGTATGGCCGAAGGCGACTGGGAAGGCTGGAAAATCCTCACCGACCTCATCGGCAACCGTTGCCAGCTCGTCGGCGACGACCTTTTCGTTACCAACGTGAAATACCTCAAGAAAGGTATCGAGCTTGGTTGCGCCAACTCAATCCTCGTCAAGGTTAACCAGATCGGCTCGCTCACCGAGACCCTCCGCGCCGTAGAGCTCGCACAGCGCAACGGCTACACCGCCGTCATCTCTCACCGCTCAGGCGAGACCGAAGACGCAACCATCGCCGACATCGCCGTAGCAACCAACGCCGGACAGATCAAGACCGGTTCCGCAAGCCGCTCCGACCGTATGGCCAAGTACAACCAGCTCCTCCGCATCGAGGAAGAACTTGGTGCCGCCGCCGTTTACGGTTATGGCAAAAAGACCAAACTTCCCCAGGCATAATCACCCCGGGAATGCACAATAACAATGCCGGCCGTCGTGCTTCCGCACGGCGGCCGGTTTTTTTATATAACGTTAGTTTTGTAATTTTGCGGGAGATATCTACGGTTCCTTGGGAACCCAAAAGACATATTGATGATGAAAACCAATACCCTGGCCATACAACGCCGCAACTGGCTCATTTTGCTGCTCATCCTCCTCGTGACCTTCATACCCTTCCTCGGCGAAACCGTTTTCAACACCAAAGGCGAGCCGCGCGAAGCCATCGTGGCTCTCTCGATGTTGCAATCGGGCGACTGGATTCTGCCCGTTTCCTATGGTGCCGACATCCCCTACAAGCCCCCGTTCCTCGCATGGTGCATCGCCGCTTTCTCAGCACTGTTTGGAGGCCACGTCACCGAGTTCACCTCCCGCCTCCCTTCAGCTCTGGCCTGTGTCGCCATGGTGATGGCAGGGTTCTCGCTCTACACCCGCGAGTCGCGCGGGCACGGCTCCGGTGCTGTCGCCGTCGCCGCCGCGTTCATCACTTTCACCGCTTTTGAAGTCCATCGGGCCGCCTACGCCTGCCGGGTCGATATGCTCCTGACAGCTTTCATCGTCTGCTCCATCTACACCCTCTACCGCTACTACCGCTTTGGCCGCCGTCCCGGCTGGCTGCTGTTTTCGGTGTTGCTCATGAGCTGCGGCGTGCTGACCAAAGGCCCTGTCGGCATGATTCTTCCATGCCTCGTCATCGGCGTGTTCCGGCTCACCGAAGGCGAACGCTTCTGGCCGGCATTCCTCTCCATGGCAGCTATCGGAGCGGCATCGCTTATCCTCCCGGCCCTATGGTATATCGCAGCCTACAATCGTGGCGGTCGCCAGTTCCTCGACCTCGCAATGGAGGAGAACTTCGGGCGTTTTCTCGGGAAAATGAGCTATTCCTCCCATGCCAACCCCGTGTGGTACAACTTCCTGACCCTCATCGCCGGATACCTCCCTTACACACTGCTCCTGTTGCTCACGCTGTTCAGCCTGCGCCGCCGCAATCCGGCTACAGGCAGAATCCCATTCCTGGAGTGGCTCAAGCGTCAGTGGCGTAATTTCCTGTCAATGCGCCCCATCTCGCGTATGTCGTTGCTGGCTGCGTCACTCATATTCCTGTTCTACTGCTTCCCCGAAAGCAAGCGCAGCGTCTATCTCCTCCCTGTCTATCCGTTCTTAGCCTACTTCATTGCCCTCTATGTGCGCCGCATGGTCGCCGTCGGGCCGCGCATGGTCAAGCTCTATTGCGCCATCATCGCCTTTCTCGCCATGGCCGCGCCCGTGCTGTTCGCCGTCATCCGTTTCGGCGCGCTCGATGGGGTAGGGGGCGGCTCGCTTCAGCGGTCGGTCAGCGGACTGATGTCGGTCGATGTCGGTGTGGTCGGCGTGCTGATGCTCGCCCTGTCGTTTGGTGCCGGGCTATCGCTCGTGGTATCGCTGTTCCGTGAATCTGCCCGCAACTGCTTCGCCTGGAGTGTTGGTACCGTAGTGCTTATCTACTGGAGCTTCTCGGCCGTCTACCAACCCGGAGTGTTGAACCCCAAGAGCGACCTGCCTGTGGCGCGCGACATAGCCTGCATGGTTCCCCCATCCGCCGGAATCTACACACTTGTCGACGACTCTATGTTGCGCTACTACACCATAAACTTCTACCTCGGCGACCGCCTGCGCCGTTTCGATGCCGAGCTACCCACCGAGGGATACCTCATCGTCGGCCGCGATGACGCCTCTGGACTGATGGCGCCCTATCTCGACGCCTATCGGTTTGAGTTGATGCGAGCCTTCGGCCACAAAGGCTGCGACGTCCGACAGCCAATCGACCTCTACCGTTTCACCTTAAAAAAATAAGGCGGTCGCGGAGGACCGCTCCGCAACCGCCCGGGAGAGGGGTGAATGAGTATCTTCTACGTTACCCTCGCGAGTTCCTTTTACCGCCTGTTTTACTGCGGTCTGTCACTGTTGCCCCGCGTAATCGAGTATGGTGGGGCTTTCCACGTCAACGCCAAACTCCCTCGCGCGTTCCATGATGGCTCGCGCCAATCTCGGCTTTAAATCTTCAGGACAATAGCGGAAATATGCCTCGGCTGCCCTGACATGAGCCGCGTCGGGCATTGGATACTCCCGACGTTCCGGCAGCCCGAAAACGCTGTCGGGAAGCTCTTTTTTCTCCTCATACGAAATTCTGTCGTTCATGACGGTGGTTTTTTATCGTTGTCAAACTTGTTTTTGGTCACTTATGAGAGGGTAGGTGCGTTTGGTGGCTCCATCTTTTCATATACCATAATAACAACTCCTCCTGCCGTTTGTTCCCCTCCCCGTGCCACTACGCTGCGTTATTTCAATCGATTTGCCGCCCATGATAAATTTTTTTAGAAAAAATTTGAAAAAAAATTTGCAGGAATAAAAATAGTGCGTACATTTGCAGTGTTGTAGTCAGCTACAACACTAATAAAGTAGAAAACCAATTATAATCTCAATATTTTAATATTTATGAAGATGAAAGAGTTAGTACTGTCGTTTATGATGATTTTCGCAACGCTTGGAGCAAGTGCGCAAGTGCTTTACAAAGTGTCCGGCAACGGAGCTAAGGGTGATTCCTATGTTATGGGCACTCACCACTTCGCACCGTCATCCATGCTTAAAGATATAAAAGGGTTCGAGCCTGCGCTCAGCAGCGTCGAGGCCATCTACGGCGAGGTCGAGGAAGGAGAACTCGATGAAGACAAGGTCCAGAAACTGGCCAAGAAATACGCCGAAGCCCCTTCCGACAGCACCCTGTCAAAAGTCCTCACTCCCGACCAGTTCAAGCTGCTCGACGAAATCGTGAAGAAATACACCAACAATATGCTCACCGCCGACAAGCTCGAAAGCATGACCCCGTCGGTTGTCGGTATGCAGATTTCGGCCTTCCAGGCATTGACAGCGTTCCCCGACTTCAACCCCGCCGACCAGATCGACACTAAAATCCAGAAAATGGGCAAGAAGCAGAAGAAAGCCACAGGCGGCCTTGAGACAGCCGAAGACCAGATAAAACTCCTCTTTGGCGAGCCTATATCCGTTCAGGCCGCTTCGCTCGCCCGCTCACTCTCCCAGGATATGTATGCCACTCTCCTGTCAAAACGTCTCGCCGAACTTTACGCCGCACAGGACATCGACGGGATGCTCACACTCATGAACGACCCCATGCTCGGCATGACCCCCGACGAGGCCGCACGCATGCTTTTCAACCGCAACGAAAATTGGATGCGGCTCATACCCTCCCTCATCGCCGAGAAACCCATCATGTTCGTTGTCGGCGCGGGACATCTTCCCGGAGAGCGCGGACTGCTTGCCCTGCTCAAGAAGGCTGGTTATGAAGTAACCCCCGTCAAGTAACATCACCTAACACCGACCCTATTATGATTCTTTGCGAGAACCTTAATTACACCTACAATACAGGCCGTCATGCGTTGGTCGATGTCAACGCCGCCATTCTCCCCGGACTTCATCTGCTCATGGGGGAGAACGGCGCCGGCAAAACCACCCTCCTGCACGTCATCGCGGGTCTCCTGTTCCCGCAGTCCGGACGCTGCACCCTCGACGATGTCAATGTGGCGCGCCGCGAGCCATCGACAATGAGCCGGGTGTTCTTCCTCGCCGACAATATGCAATGGTCAGCGGCGACGATCAACCAGCTTGTCGCCACCCATGCCTGCTTCTTCCCCTCCTTCGACGAGTCGCTGCTACGGTCTAACCTCGAAGCCATGGGGCTGACAGGCGCCGAAGGGTTGAGAGCGTTGTCGCTCGGAAACCGCAAGAAAGCCGCCATTGCCTACGCCCTGTCTCTGCGCACCGACGTTCTACTCCTCGACGAACCCGCCAACGGCCTTGACATAACAGGCAAAAAAGCCTTGCAGAAGATTCTGATGCAGTCGATGACCGACACCCAGACCGTAATCGTATCCACCCACACCGTCTGGGATCTCAAAAACCTCTTTGAAAGCGTCATGATGGTGCGCCGCGGCCGACTGGTGCTAAACGCCTCCATCTACTCCATCCTCGATAAACTCGCTTTCGTCTTCACACCCGCTCCCGTCCCGGGCGCGCTCTACTCCGAGGAAGAGATGGGCGGCTACCGCTCGATTGTGCCTAACGACGGCACCGTCGAGAGCGACATCAATTTCACCGCACTCTATAGCGCGCTGTCATCCGACGCCGCCATGCCGGGCATTTTACGTCAACTTAACTATTGATTGTGATCATGGATACAACTTCTATAGCCGCTTTGCAGCGCAACGACTCTTTTTCATGGCGGCGTGTCGCCATGGTATGGACCTACTATTCCCCGGTTCTCAGAATGCAGTTGTGGCTTTGGCCGCTGATAGCCGCCGGAATATATCTGATGGGGATGCTCACGGCTCTATCGCCCGTCTCCTTGGTCAGTTCCTTTGCTATCTCCGGCCTCTCGATGCTGATAAGTTTCGGCCCGTTGATGCTGATCAGAAACAATGCCATTGTCAGTGAGACGATGCTGCCCGTGAGGGCCGATGAGAAATTTGTCTTCTACCTCCTCTACTTCCTCATCGTTGTCCCGGTGTTGACCATTCTCACTGTCGGTGCGCTACACCTTGTGGCGACAATGATTTTTGGTGCCGAACGGCTACACGACTACACTGTACTGCTGACACAGCGCAGCCTCATGGTCGAGTACACCTACGGTATCGGTATTTTCGGTGAAGCGATTGGCGTTCTGGCCTGTCTTTTCGGCGTGACGGCCTTCACGCGCAACCGCGCCTTGGCCGGAGTTGGATTCGTTATCGGTTCCGGCATCGCCATCGGCATGATTGGTGCCATCATGGGCATAATAATGGCTTTTGTCTCAGGTTTCGCCGACGGCTTCCTTCAGATAGGTGAAATCGCCGAGCGCGACCCCGGCAACACTGGGGTCATAATGGACGAGATGTATAAATTGCCAATCATGAGACTCATGATGATTGTCGTCTCAAGCGTTGCGGCCTTAGGGAGCTTCCTCCTTGCCTACCTGATGTTTCGTCGCCTTCGCAATCGTCAAATCTAAAACCGAAACTATTTAGCGCATCAATGGATTTTAAAACCGATCGACCAATATATCAACAGATTGTCGACTATTGCTACACCCGCATCCTCTCCGGCGAGTGGCCTCCCGACGGAAAAATTCCATCGGTTAGAGAGCTTGCTATGGCCTTGTCGGTCAACACCCACACAGTCCTGAAAGCTCTTGAGACTCTCCAGTCGGCCGAAATAATCATACCCCGCCGCGGATTGGGATTCTTTCTTGCCCCCGATGCGCCCGGGCGCGTGATGCAGGCGCGACGCCAGGAGTTCTTCGACACAACTCTCGCCGAACTTTTCCGCGAGATGGAGATGCTGGGCATCTCCATCGACGACGTCGTCGATCACTATAAACAGTGAATGCTACATCTATCCCCGTAGCTACACATATATAAGGTTAATAGACGCATGAAGGGGAGCGACTAATCAAATCGCTCCCCTTCATGCGTTCTTTTGCGCTGATCTTATTTTTTGCATTCGGCTTTTTTGCACTCAGCTTTTTTGCAGTCAACGTTTTTGCACTCGGCTTTTTTGCACTCAGCTTTTTTGCACTCAACGTTTTTGCAATCGGCTTTTTTGCAGTCAACGTTTTTGCAATCGGCCTTCTTGCACTCAGCTTTTTTGCAGTCAACGTTTTTGCAATCGGCCTTTTTGCACTCCTCTTTCTTGCATTCTACCTTGGCCTTGCAGCACGATTCAACTTTATTGCAGGTAGTCACATCTGCGGCATTGAGCGAAACGCAAAGTGCGATCGCGCTCAGCATAAGTAAGATTTTTTTCATAATCTGAATGTTATTGTCTAAATGGTTATATTAATTGCATACTATATATAAGTATAACGGAATCATATAAGTATAACGGAATCACCTCCCAACTATTGCATCCCCCGGCCACTGTTTAACGCCGGCATCCCCCGGCTGCTACATAAATTTATGGTCGGTGTGAGCAATTTCCCGCTTTCGATTGTTTATATATTTGGTAGCTTCCACTTGGGTTAGTTCTATCATTATTAATAAAATGGAAATTTCATGCAAATCGCCTTAACAAATTTTGAGTCCAAATTGGTTGTCTATTAACCATTTTCGTCAAAATTTTCTAAAAATGTTTTTTAATTTCATACTAATGTTATATCTTTGTCCCAAATTTAACAACGTTATCTACCTTACAAAATGAAAAAATCAATTCTTTTAGTTGCTGCTGCATTCGGTGTATTCGCAGCGCAAGCTCAGGAGACAACGCAAGCAATTGCTACTCCTAAATTGACTGACAACATCCAAGTAGGTATCGATGGTGGCGCTCTTGCTCCCCTCAAAGGCGGTGATTTCTTCAAAGACATCCGCGGAGGTTTCGGTATCCACATCGACAAAATGATTACTCCCACTTTCGGCATGGGTGTTGAAGGCTATGCTACTATCAACACTTCTTCTTGGAAGTACAGCCAGGGCCACAGCGCAACCGCTATCGACAACTCTTACGTTGGTCTCTATGGTCGTGTTAACCTCTTCAACCTCTTCGGTGGTTACAAGTGCGAAGGCCGTAAATTTGACATGGACCTCATCGCAGGTGCAGGCTGGGGCCGTTACTATCAGACCCACGGCGGTTACAGCAACTACTTCGCTACCAAGGCAGGTCTCTCGTTCAACTACAACGTGAACAAAAACCTCACCTTGTCACTCAAGCCCTCTGTAGTTTACAACATGAGCGACGCTCCCGCTTCTCACACTTCTGCTGCCTACGACGCTCGTCTCGCTTCTTTCAACCTTTTTGCAAGCGTTAGCTACAACATCAACCCCGGTTTCAACTGCGTTCGTCCCTACGACCAGGCTGAAGTTGATGCCCTCAACGCTCAGATCAACGACCTCCGCGGTCAGCTCGACGGTTGCGTAGCCGCTTCCAACGCTTGGCAGGCTAAGGCTAACGGTCTCGCTGCTGAACTCGCAGCTTGCGAAGCTCGCAAAGCCGTTGTTAAAGAAGTCGTTTCTAACACTATCAACTCTGTTCGCTACGTATTCTATCGCGTAGGTTCTTCTAAGATTCTTGCCGATCAGCAGCCCAACGTTGAGATGATCGCCAAGTACCTCAAGAACCACCCCGAAGCTAAACTCGTCGTTAAGGGTTACGCTTCTCCCGAAGGTAGCGCTGAGCTCAACGCTAAACTCGCTGCTGCTCGTGCTGAGGCCGTTAAGACAGCTCTTGTTAAGAAATACAAAGTGGCTGCTGACCGCATCACTGCTGAAGGCGAAGGCGTTGGTCACATGTTCGAGGAAGAAAGCTGGAACCGTGTAGCAATCTGCACCCTCGACAAATAATCACACCGCTGATTATACCATAAGATAACAATTGCGACCCCGGCATCCCGCCGGGGTCGCTTCTTTTTTCCCACCTCCGGGGCGGCGCGCCGCTGCCATGACCCGCCGTTATCCCCCGCGTTGGATAACCCCATGTTGGAGCGCGTGGCGCGACTACATGGGGGACCAACAACCAAACCCCAAAATAGCTATCTCGCAAAGGTTGCCCCGCCTCACGCCCTCCCTTTCTACAACTGCGAAAACCGCCTCACACCCCTAAGGTAATATGCCCATAGCAGATTCAGCCGACAGTCATCCCGTTCGCGGAGCAGGTCACGCTCCGCCGTGGAGGTATATTTCACCCTCATGCGTCGGAAATCATTGTGAGCTTTCAATATCGCCTTCGCGTTACCCCAATCCATCGTCAGGGCAAACTTCATGAACGCTATCGTGTCGAGCAGACGGCGGCGTAGCAAAGTCCTCCGGCGGCTTCTCGGGGGCAGATTCTTGTGTAGTAACAACAGATTGTTGCGGAAATTAAGATAAGTCTTTCGCGGATTTGATGCCGGCAGGCTACCCCCGCCGAGATGGTAAACCACCCCCTGAGGCACTGCGACAATATCATACCCCATTAGCAATATGCGCCAACACAGGTCTATCTCCTCCATATGGGCGAAGAAATCGCGGTCCAAGCCTCCCGCCTTCAGATACAGCTCCGACCTCACCATCAGTGCGGCCCCGGTAGCCCAGAAAATCGGTATAACGCTGTCATATTGCCCATTGTCGGTCTCCACCGTCGACAGCATACGACCCCGGCAATACGGATAGCCGTTGCGGTCTATGAAACCTCCCGCCGCCCCGGCGTATTCAAACAGCTCAGGCTCGCGGTAAGAGCGTATCTTAGGTTGGCAGGCTCCCGTCTCGGGGTGCGACTCCATGTAATCATAGAGCGGGCGTAGCCACCCTTCCGAGGTAGCCACATCCGAGTTCAGAAGCACCGTATAGCGGTATCCCGTCTGCTCTATAGCCTTGTTGTAGCCCTCGGCAAACCCATAGTTCTTGTCAAATTCAATGAGTTTTACTGTTGGAAACTTCTCCTTCAGCAGTGTCGTCGAGCCGTCGGTGCTGCCGTTGTCGGCCACAATCACGTCGGCGATGTCGGCCGGGGTTGTGGCCGTTACTTTGGGTAGGAACTCTTTAAGAAGTTTTTCGCCGTTCCAGTTGAGGATTATGACGGCGATAGGTTTATCGCTGTTTGGTGTCATTCTGTAGGTCGTTTGCGGGTAACGTCACTGGTTTTTTCCAACGTTTGTGGGTCCACAGCCAGTTTGCGGGGTCTCTTCTTATCGTTTCTTCGAGCAGAGCCGCATATTGGTCTGTAAGCTCCATCGGTTGCAGCTTCGAGGCGTCCTCCGTGAGCAGCTTCATTTTGATGGTATAGTGCCCTCGTGAGGTCTTCCTCATGTCCCAGTACACCACAGCCATACCGAGCTTCGAGGCGAGAGTCTCGGTGCCGGTGATAAACGCCGTTGGGTGGTTCAGGAACATCAGCACCCGCGTCGGGTCGCCGTGACTTGGCTTTTGGTCGCTCATGAACCCCGTGATCGACGGCATATGGTCACGCCTGAGTCTGATCAGGTCGCGGAGAACGCTGCTCTTGGGAAACGACAGCGGCTTGAAGCGGCTGCGTATCTTGAGCATATAGGCGTCAAACCATTTGTTGCGCAGTGGGCGGTACACTTGGCAAAACTCAGCGTCGATACCCGCCTTCAGGCTGCTCCACAAGGTGATCGACGGTGCCCACTCCCAGTTGAATGTATGGGCGAAGTAAGCCACTATTGATTTCCCCTCGCTCATCAGGCGGTCGATTTCCTCGATTCCCTCGAAGGTCATGCGGCGTTTGATTTCGCTGTCTGAGATATGCCCTATTTTGACTGTCTCAACTATATAGTCGGCGAAGTTGCGGTAAAACTGGCGGCAGATTTGGCGGTGTTCTCGCTCGCTCTTTTCGGGGAACGAGTCAGTGATATGTTTCAATGCCACTTTGCGGCGGTAACCGACTATATGGTAAAGCACCGCGAAAATCACGTCCGACAATCCATAGAGCATCCACATCGGCATTCGCGAACCTGCGGCGAGCATCAGTTGCAGCGGCTTGTATTTCCACTCCTTCATAGGCATACCTCCCCGGCGATTTCCTCGCCACCGTTTATTATCTCGTTTAGTTTCACGTTGACTATGTTGTTGTCCAATGAGCTGTCGGCCGTTACCCTCACTTTCAGGTAATTGTCGGTGAAACCCGACATTGTGCCGTCGTGGCCGTGTTCCAATAGTGCCGGGCGAGTCTGTCCGACAAACCGCGCCGCGAATTCCGACAGCTTTTTCTCCGATAGATTGAGCATCACGCGGGTGCGGCGGTGCTTCTCCTCCTGAGTCACTATGTGGTCGATTGAGAGAGCTTTGGTCCCGGGACGTTCAGAGTAGGGGAACACATGGAGCTGCGAGATGTTGAGCGACTCGATGAACTCCCGCGACGCCTTGAACTCATCGGCTGTCTCTCCGCGGGCCCCGACGATAAGGTCTACACCGATAAACGCGTCAGGCAGCGCGTGGTTGATTCGCTCTATCCTGTCGCGGAAAAGGGCCGTGTCATAGTGGCGGCGCATCAGCTTCAGCACCGCGTCCGACCCGCATTGAAGCGGTATGTGGAAATGCGGCATGAAACTGCGCGACCCTGCGACGAAGTCTATGATTTCAGGCGTGAGCAGGTTCGGCTCTATCGACGAGATGCGGTAGCGTTCTATTCCTTCAACCTTGTCAAGCTCTTTGATGAGGTCTAAAAACGTGTCATCGCGGCCCTTCCCGAAGTCACCGATGTTGACCCCGGTGATTACGATCTCTTTACCGCCGTTGGCGGCCGCTTCTCGAGCCTGATTCACTATATCGCCGATGCTCCCGGAGCGGCTGCGGCCGCGGGCCATCGGGATGGTGCAGTAGGTGCAGTAATAGTCACAGCCGTCCTGAACCTTCAGGAAATAGCGCGTGCGGTCGCCGTGTGAGCATGACGGGATAAACCGGCGTATGTCGCGGGTAGGCGTAACGGTCAGGGTAGGGCGGTGGGTCGATGTCCACTCATCCAAAAATTTGACGAGCTGGTCTTTTTGGTCGTTTCCGGCCACTACCGCCACTCCCGGTAGCGTGGCGGCCTCGTCTCCCTTGAGCTGGGCGTAGCAGCCTGTCACTAAGATAGCCGCCTTCGGATAGCGTTTCGACAGTGAGCGGATGACTTGGCGGCTTTTCTTGTCGGCAAGCTCCGTGACGCTGCAGGTGTTGACGACGATGATGTCGGGGTTCTCGCCGATCTGTGTCCGGCGTATACCCCTGTCGGCAAGAAGCTTGGCTACTGTCGAGGTCTCCGAAAAGTTCAACTTGCAGCCGAGTGTGTGGAAAAGCGCGGTGCGGTTGTCAAATGTCGATTTATCTATCATGATGCTCCTGTTCTCATTGAATTTACAAAGGTAACGCTTTTTGCCTATCGAAAATGTGTCATTTTCCACCTTTTTCTATATCTTTGCTTTCAACTAACCCTGCAAACACTCCCGCATGAAATATTTTACCGAAGATTTCAACAAGATTTTTGCCGACAGTTTCCGTGAGAATTGGAGTCTGCCCGCACTCACTGAGTTTGGCGAGAACAACACCGTCACCTACGAGGAGTTCGCACGCCGCATCGCCCGCGTGCATCTGCTATATGCGACTCTCGGCATAAAACCCGGCGACAAAGTCGCTCTTGTTGGCAAAAACAACGCCACTTGGGTCATTGTGTTTATGGCCACCGTGACCTACGGGGCCGTGATTGTTCCGATTTTGCAGGATTTCAACCCCACCGACACCCAACACATCATCAACCACTCCGATGCCGAGTTGCTTTTTGTTGCCCCCTCTATCTGGGAAAACCTCGACCTCGAATGCCTGCCGCAGATTAGAGCCGCCGTTTCGCTTGAAAACCGCCGCGTGCTCGATGAGCGCGACACCGATTCGCGGCCTGTGGAAAAAGCGCTGAAAAACCTCACACGCAAGTTCCGCCGATGCTTCCCCGCCGGATTCACCCGCGATGATGTCGTCTACCCTCAGGCCAACCCCGGCGACACTGCCGTGATTAACTATACCTCCGGGACCACCGGATTCTCCAAAGGGGTCATGCTCACCTACGGTAACCTCGTCGGCAACATCGTCTTCGGTGTCAGATCACGCCTTCACTTCTCCGGATCACGCTGCCTGTCATTTCTGCCGTTGGCCCACGCTTACGGTTGCGCCTTCGATATGCTTGTGCCGCTCGCAGCCGGAACTCACATAACGCTTTTCGGCCGACTCCCAACCCCCAAATTGCTACTCTCGGCCTTGGCTCAGGTAAAGCCCAATCTCGTCATATGCGTACCGCTGATTCTCGAAAAAATTTACCGCAAGAGCATCGTGCCGCTGATCACAAAGCGCGCCATGCGCTGGGCGTTGGTGGTCCCGTTGCTCGACACAGCCATCTACGCCAAGATTCGACGCAAACTTGTCGACGCATTCGGCGGCCATTTTGAAGAAGTGATTGTAGGCGGTGCGCCGCTCAACCGCGAGGTCGAGGAATTTCTGCATCACATAAAATTCCCGTTCACCGTTGGCTACGGAATGACCGAGTGCGGGCCACTGATCAGCTACACCCCCTGGCGGCAGTTTATCCCGACTTCCGCCGGCCGGGTGCTCCAACCCATTATGGAAGCCAAAGTCATAAGCGATGACCCCGAAAACACACCCGGAGAAATATGCGTCCGAGGGCAGAACGTCATGAAAGGCTACTACAAAAACCCCGGAGCAACCGAAGCCGTGCTCGACGAGGACGGATGGCTCCACACGGGCGACATGGGCACAATCTCCGCCGACGGCACCATTTTCATCCGAGGCCGTTACAAAACAATGATACTCTCAGCGAGCGGGCAGAACATATACCCCGAGGAAATCGAGGCCAAACTCAACAATATGCCCTACGTCGCCGAAAGCCTTGTCGTCGAGCGCGGTAACGGGCTCACAGCCCTCGTTTATCCCGACTACGAAGCCGTCGATGCCGACGGCATAACCATCCACTCGCTCCCCGAAGTCATGGAACGCGTCCGTCAGGATCTCAACAAACTCGTAGCCCCCTACGAACAGATACAGCGCATACAGCTCATCGCCAACGAATTTGAAAAAACCCCGAAACGCTCCATCAAACGCTACCTCTACAACGCCTGACTCCCGCCGGGTAGCCCCTCCCCGGTAGTGCTTGCCCATGGGCAAGCCGCCTGATAGTGCGTTTATAGAGTTGGTAGGGCCTGCCCATGGACTGGCCGCCAAAAAAACGCTTTTATTGCCGGTAGGGCCAGCCCATGGGCTGGCCGCCGTCCCGTCCGTAAATCCCGGTAGGGATTCATTCATGTATAGCCGGGTATTGCCGTCAGGCAATGCCCGGAAAGTATTCCTATGAACAGTTTATTGCAACAGCTTCCTGTCGTTGTCACCGCTCTCCAACACACTCATTTAATTCTACTGAAATCCAACTTGCGAATTTAAAAGCGATGTCTTTATGTGCGTATGTGCCTCCATAACGCCCTTTCCTCACAATTATGCCGACTGCATTTGTGCGTTCTATCCATTCTGATGCGCTCAACACAAACGACGGCAAACCGGCGCTCATTCTAAAGTGGTCAAATTCGACCACTTTGAAATTAGGGTTATGTATCACCTCCCATGTGCCGAGAAATTCAATAGCAAAGTTATTAATTTTCGGTGACACCCCGCCTTCCGATGCAAATTTCCCTCTCCGGTAGGAGACTGTCTAACAAGTGAACTGCACCCCAAAAGTTAGACAAAAAACTTTTGGAGTGCAGTTTGTTTATGAAAAGAA